>DKAT01000010.1 GCA_002450905.1 Spirochaetia bacterium UBA6919 | reverse complement strand
AAGAAGGCTCATCTTGTTCTGAAATGGGTTCATATTCTGGCATCCAATGCAAAAGCCTTTATCAAGGGGACTTATCATGGCAAATATAAGGAAAAGCACCTCCAGAGATATTTAGACGAGTTTTGTTATCGTCTTAACCGCAGAAAATGGCAGGGTGAAATCTTTGAAAGGCTCTTAAATGCCTGTCTATCCTCAAAGGGAATCACATACTCGGAGCTAACTAGATAAGCATTTTATTTAATTGACCTATTTCTTCTGGGAGATGCTCTATTCGTTCACCTCTCATATGATGAAATGAGAGGTATTCTAAATTTTTTAGTTTTGATATTTCTTTGGGGATAGTCTTTATGTAATTATAACCAAATTGTAGTTCTTTTAAATTCTCTAGATTACATATTTAAATAGGGAATTGACGGAATTGATTCATCGATAAATTGAGCTTTTTTAGATTCTTTAATTTTTTTATGTCAGAGGGTATCTCGGAGAGTAAATTTTCTTTCAGGTTTAGTTCTTCAAGATGTGTTAATTTAAAAAGACCAGAGGGGAGTACTTTTAATTTAAAATCACTTATGTCTAATTTATACACCGTATCAGGATCTTTTAGTGCATCCTCAATCACCTTATAAGCACTTTCTTCTTCCTCTGCTCTTGGGTAATAATAAAAAAAACAACCTATACCAAAAGTTATAATAATTTAGATTAGTAAATAAAAAAAGAATAATTCTTTGTGTTTTCTCAATAACCTCAGATTAATATATCATCGTTTTCTTTTTTTCTTAAAATTAAATATTTAACCCATTTTCTTCAATAACTTTCGGGCCTTTTTTTTCCACTTAGGTAATAAGTTATTTTCGGAAGGAGATTTTTTCAATCTCAAGACCTGATCAATATATTTTTTTGCAAGGGATTTTTTATCACTATCGATCAAAACCTCAGAATAATCGAGGAGATTGGGTGGATAATCAGGGGCTATTTCACATGCCTTTTTTAAATAGAATAACCCTTTTTTCTTGTCTCCAACTGAAATTACCGCAGGTGCTTTATAATATAAATTGCCTAATAACCGATAGGCTCCAGCATAATCAAGGGATGGATTTAATTGAATCACCCGATGGGCGTGCTCTTCCATTTTTGGTATCAATCCAAGAGCATCAAAGGAGTGTACCTCAGCATATAAACCTAGATTGACAGCATAATAATAATGACTTTCAGGGCTTTTTGAACTGATTTGAATACCCCGATCTGAGTATGTCAGACCTTTCTTAGCATATTGGGATTGTAAATCCTCATTCCCAGAGTTCTCACTGATATAGGCACACGCCATAGATCCTTTCCAGCAGGCTTCTAAGTTGATCTGTTTACTGTGAATCACCTGTTCATAATATTTTAACGCTTGTTTCACCTTATCAATACTTTTAGGATCATTATATAACTCATCACCTCGTTGGATATATTTTTCAGCAGTACTTTTTGATATATTTTGAGTGGATTCATCAATCTTATCCAGTGTAATATGACTGGAGCAACCGATAAAGAATAAATACACAATGATTAATAATCTAATAACTTTCAATGATACATCCCCCTATCAGTTAATAAATCAATCTTTAGTAAAATAATTCCCCCAATACCTTAAGTGCCAGGGCTCCCAGATATATCCCTTTAAATGATAATTATCTTTGGTATAAGAGATTTTTATTTTATATTTATAAGCGTTTTTTAGGATCCAAAAATACGCCTTGGTTCGGGCAAAGGATTGTGAGAGAGTATATCCTATAGCTCTAGTACTGACATCCGCAGTGGTTCCAAGTTGATGCTCAGATTGCCCTGGTTTTGCACTGGATTTCTGCTTTGGACCCACAACAGCCATGGTCTGTTTATAAGGTATTTCCTGAAATGACGAAGATCTGAATGTAGATATTAATTTTATATCCACTCCATCCTTGTAAGCGTGATCTAACATCCGACGAAATGCATTTAAAGCCTCTTTTCTGAGATACATCTTTCTCCATTGATAACCCTGTGCACGATATTTAACTGGAATTAGTTCTAAATCATCTGGTTTGTAATCCAACGGGAGAGCTTGCTTATTGTCAACAATTTCCTTCCCTATAATGATATTATTGTTTTCATAGTTCTGTTCTGTGGGAAGAGGGCCAAGATATTGATAGGGTAAGTAATATTTATGATTGTTAAATATGGTTTCTACAAAATCAAATGAGCGTAAATTAGGTATCCAGATCATTTTATTCATGTTGATCTGAGTTCCCCGGGGAAGTTTCATATTAATCTTCCGGCTATAAACAGTTGGTTTTAAATATACTGGTATATTACTACATACAACCTGAAGGACATTCAAATCAATTTTCTTTGGAGAGTAATTTGTTTTAATAATATCATTTAAAACTTTTTTTTCAGGTATACTTTGTTTTTTTTCCTGATTGTTATTATTTTTAGAACAACTCACAGAGATTAAAAAAATGAGTATAAATGTGGATGTCCATTTAAACATGTCAAATACCTTTTCTTAGATTTATTTGGTGTTCTAGCTTCCATTCAGAGTATAAATATACTAAATTATTATTTTTAAAACAGGTGAAATATGATTTATTTTAAATCAAAAAAAGTTTTTTTTATTCTACTGATATTAAATATTATAGCAATTAGTTATTGTTCTTCAACCAGTGAAATTATTAAAAATCCAAATGTGATTAACTTATCTGAGAAAGATTATAACTCAACGAATTATGATATTAAATATTTTTTTGCTCCCCTCTATTTTTATAAATCTAAACAATATAAATATATTAAAAAATATGAATTAACTCAAAATCAAGCTAAATCAAAATCACAATATTTTAAGGTCTATTATAAAAAAAATACCAAAAAAATCAGTCGTGTTGATGAATACCTCTTTCATAAATTAGGTCGTATTAATCTCTTTGAATATTATCCCAATGGTAATACAAAACAAATCAAGAGCTATTTAGAGAACAAACCTGTTGATCTTATTTACCATTTTAAAAATAATACCATAATCAGAGCATCTAAAATTAATCTCAGTGGAGTAACCAGCCACATTGGGAAAGTTCGATATCTTAAAATAGGTATTCAAATAAGCTGGTATACTCTCTATAACCAAATTGTTTCAGTTGCATTTTATAATAAGCATTATCAACTGGTCAGACAAGCCTATTATAAAAATGGTATTCTTGATTATTTCATTGATTATCGATATGATCAAAATAAATTCTTAAGAGGGCAAGAAGAGTATGACCGATATAGACGTCCTATAAGGTTCAGGGTATTTGTATATGATGCTGATGGATACGTAATAAAGAGCAAGAACTACAATGGAAAAAGAGTTTTGCACTCAGAGACCCAATATGATAAACAAGGTAGGAAAACACGTATCAATGTATTGGATAATAATCGAAAAATTGTTGCATATAATACTGTTAATTACCAGCAAGAAAGTTTTGAAGAAAAGTGGTTTGATCGCTATGATCGCATCACTGAAAGAACAATTTATCATAATGACGGACAGGTGAAGGAATCAAGTAAATATGATCCGAAAGGTGAAGAATCATTCAAAATGAAAAATGAATATAAAAATGGTATTATCAACAAAAAAATCATTTATAGTTACGAAAAAAAAATGGTTGAACATTTATATAATGACAAAGGTTTGTTAGTGAAAAGTATCAAATACATCCAAGATAGGATTTCAGCAATTGTAAACTTCTTTTATAATAAAAAATTCCAAATCACCCAGACTATCCAATATAATTCCTACGGAATGAAATTAGGTACATGGAAATACCACTATAATAAAAGTGGTTTAGTAATTGGTGAAGACTTTTTTGATAAATTTAACAAATTAGTTTACAGACATGTCTATTTCTATGATAAGTTAAATAATGTTTCTCAGATAAGGATCTTCAACCAAAACTTGAAATTAGTCCAGGTTAAACATTTTAAAAATAAATTATTAATCAAATTGGAATTAGGAAGAAACGGCAAATTATACAAAACTATAAAATATAAATATAATAGAAGATTACAGGTCGTTAAAGAAGAATATTTTGATGAAGCAAATCAATTAGTTAATTATTCTTTTTTTAAATATAATAAATTTGGGAGAAGAATTCAGGAAGATGGATATGATCGAAGAGGGCAATATCTGGGGACTATTATATTTAAATATTATAATAATGGAAAATTGCATAAGGAATTGAGATTTAATCATCTCAAAAAACTCTTTCTTGAGATTATCTATAATCAAAGTGGTCAGGTAATTGAAAGAAACAAAATAAATCCTGAACAAAATTAAATATATGTCTATTATCAAAACACAAAACCAAATCGATAATATTAAATACAGTAGTCAGGTGTTGGCTCAATTATTAATTGATCTAAAAGGCTTTATAAAACCTGGAGTAACTCTTATTGAAATCGATCAATATGTTGAAGAACGCATTCGCTCAAAAAATGGTTTGCCCTCCTTTAAAGGTTTTCACGGTTTCCCCAATGCAACATGCACTTCAGTCAATGAAAATGTTATCCACGGTATACCAAACAAATATAAATTAGAAGAAGGAGATATCGTAGGAATTGATGTAGGAATGAGTTATAAAGGTGGATACGGTGATACCGCTTATACTTATGCAGTTGGTAACATAAGTGAGGAAAAACAAAAACTACTTGAAATTACAGAAAAATCCCTCTATATTGGTATCGAGAAAGCTGTTCATGGAAATCGTGTAGGTGATATTTCCCATGCTATTCAATCCTTTGTAGAAAGTTATAATTATTCCCTTGTCAGAGAATATTGTGGACATGGTGTCGGCTTGGACGTCTGGGAAGAACCCTCAGTACCCAATGTTGGCGATCCGGGTAAAGGTCCCAGACTAAAATCGGGTATGGTCATTGCTATAGAGCCGATGGTTAATATTGGTACTCATCAAATTTTTGTGGGAAAAGATGGATGGACGGTAACCACTAAAGATCGCAAACCCTCTGCTCATTTTGAACACACAATCTTAATATCGAATGGAGTTCCTGAAATCTTAACCCGAATAGAATAAACTATATTGAATAATAAAATTAGATTATAAATGACAAAATATTCTCTCTTTAAATCAGGATAGTGAAATATGTATATTTTAATTGAATTAATTTTACTTATTGTATTTCTCACATTTCTGTCCTTCTTCACAAAGGATAATAATATTCTTATCATCCTGGGACATACGATTCCACCTGTCCTGACAAGCCTTGTATCGATTTTACTTGGTATAATAATCTTCCTCCCTATATTTTTAAAGCAAAGGTCAGATTATAAAAGAAAAATACGCACATTTAAAAAAGAAATTAAAGAATTAAAACAAAATACACAAGACTCACCCAAACTTCTCACTCACGATCAATGATTTTCTTATTCTGACAAATGAATCCACTTCTGTTTTTAGTGACTAAAATAAAAAATCCATAACATTTCATTGACAATTGATACAAATTCTAGTAGCTTTCATGGACTTCAGAAAATATTATAATCTTGTAAATAATAAAATCGCCTTATGTTGATCTCTTATAACCTTCTTAAAAATTATATTGACTTTGATATATCTATCAATGAACTATCAGACAGGCTTACCATGCAGGGTCTGGAAGTTGAAGAAATTGTCCCATATGGTTCTGAAATACAAAATGTTGTTGTAGGACACATATTAGCTATGTCAAAACACCCAGACGCTGATAAATTGACTATATGCACCGTTAATAACGGCAATGAAGACCTGCAAATTATCTGCGGTGCTTCCAATATGAAAGTGGGTGACAAGGTTTGTCTTGCCCAAATTGGTGCAGAACTTCCGAATGGCTTAAAAATAAAGAAATCAAAAATACGTGGTATCGAGTCCTACGGTATGTTATGTTCTAAAGAAGAGCTCCACCTTGAGAAAGAAAGCAATGGTATCTGGATAATTCCCCCTGACTCTAAAAATGGGGATCTCATAAATCAATTTCTCCCTCAAAAAGATCATATTTTCAATATCTCCCTCACTGCAAACAGAGGAGATTGTCTCTCACTATTAGGTGTAGCCAGAGAAATTGGGGGCATGACTGGTAAATCTCCTAAGTATCCACAAAATGAAATAAAAATAAACCCCCAGATTAAAACTCCATCAATAAAAATACTTGATAAAGATCTCTGCCCCCGTTATAGCTCCAGAATAATCCGTGGTGTAAAGATCAAAGAAAGTCCAGATTGGCTAAAAGAGGCTTTGATTAAGTTAGGAAGCCGACCTATAAATAATGTTGTAGATATTACCAATTTTGTTCTCCTTGAACTGGGACATCCCCTTCACGCCTTTGATTTGAATAAGTTAAATGGTCAGCAAATCATTGTTAGAAGAGCTAATAATAACGAAAAAATCCTGGGAATTGATCAGGTAGACAGAAAGCTCTCAGATGAAATGCTCATTATTGCAGATGAAAAGGATCCCGTTGCAATTGCAGGAGTAATGGGTGGACATTTATCAAGTGTAAATGAAAATACAAAAGACCTCCTCTTGGAAAGCGCATATTTCAAACCAGAATCAATACGGGTTACGTCAAAGAAACTGGATTGCCAAACGGATTCATCTTATCGATTTGAACGGGGTACGGATTTTGAAGGTATTATCCGATCTCTTGACCGATGTGCCTATCTTATTCAAGAAATATGTGGAGGTGAAATTTCTGATTTTGTTGATATATATCCAAATAAACTACCTCATCATATAATTCCAGTAAGGGTATCATTTATTAATCAACGCCTTGGCATTAATTTAACTAAAAAAGAAATCATACAATTCCTTGAACCACTTGGATTCATCATCAATGATCAGAACGATGATAATTTATCTATAAAAGTACCTACATTTAAAACAGATGTTCATCGGGAAATTGATATAGCAGAGGAAGTTGCAAGAATATTTGGATATAATAAGATTCCAGAAAATATTCCTCCAATCCAACTAAATCCAGATCATATAAATACACATAGACAAATTGATGAATCAATCCGATATATCCTCAGTAGTGCAGGATTAAATGAAGTTATAAATTATTCTTTTGCTTCTGAAAAAGAATCGGACAAATTAAAATTAAATACACATCCTCTGATAAAGACAAAAAATCCCTTAACATCAGATAATGAATCACTCAGAAATGATTTACTCCCCAATTTAATCAATAATCTCATAACAAATATTCATCATGGAAATCACCAGATATCCTTATTTGAAATAGGAAATATCTTTTATCATGAAAAAAATCATTTTACTGAAAAGAAAAATCTTGGTATGCTCCTATATGGATTATCTTCTGAAAAAGATTTATATCATGTTGAAAAGCCATATGATTTTTATGACCTGAAAGGACACATTGAAAATCTCATAGAAAGCCTTGGTGAAAAGGACATTCAATGGACAATATCCTCAGAATCCTTTCTCCATCCCTCAAAATGTACTAGTATTGCAATCAATAATCATACTATTGGTTATTGTGGTGAAATTCACCCTGAAATTATCTCAAGTTATAAACTTAAATACCCTGTTCTATTTGCCCAATTAGATATACATAATCTTGAAAAATTAGTTACACCAGACATATCATACAAAGAGATTATCAAATTCCCTGAAACACTAAGGGATTTAGCTATTCTAGTGGATCATTCAACACCTTCACAGAATCTTGTTCATGAAATCAATAAATCCTCCAAATATGTGAAAAATATTAAAATTATAGATGTTTATCAAGGAAAGCATATCCCAGAAGGCAAAAAGAGCATTGCTTATTCAATCACTTTCCAGGACAGTAAACAAACACTTTCAGATGATTTGGTAAATAAAGAAATGGATCAAATTATTAGCCGTCTGAGCAAAAATTGTGGTGGTGAGATGAGGTTGATATGATGAATCCCATTAAAAATATCGAAATATTAGAAGATAAAATTCATCACCTTATGATGAAATACACACAATTATCCGATGAAAATAACCAACTGAAAGATCAATTTGATCTCTTACAAAAGAAAAATAAAGATTTAGAGAAAAAAATAGAAACCCTCAAAATGGAAAATGAACGATTTGATATAATTAAAAGAAGTGTTAAAAAGAAAATAGAAAATCTTATTGATCAACTATCCGAAGAGGATGAGGAGGAAACAAATTTTAAAGCAAGACCTATTTCTCTTCAACCCCAACTCAGCCTTGAGGAATCCGAAGCCCTAAGAAAACCCCTGTCTGACGATATTCTAAGTGATACAACAATCAATTTCCTACCTGAAGAGGATATATGATGAATGATGATCAATTTGTTGAAGTTATCATTTTTGGTGAAAGATATAAATTAGTATCAACTTACAAAGATCAGGAGAGAATCTTAAGGATTGCATCTCTGGTTAATGAAAGAATGGAGAGCCTATCAAAGCGTTTTCCATCCTATACCAAAGCAAAAATAGCAATTTTGACCTCTCTCAATCTTGCTGACGAATTATTTAAACTCCATGCAGAACAGGATCAGACAAATGAAAAACTAAATTCCCTCCTCTCCATAATGGATCAAACGTTATCGCAATAAATCTATTTTAAAACTCTTATAATCAAATTATCTTAGTTGACTAAATTATCGAAATATATATATTATTTATAGAATATGGCAACAAAAAAACTTTTTCATTTTAATACATTTTCATTCCTATTGCTTATTATTTTTGTATATAATTTTTCAAATTGTAATAAAAAACCTGTAATCATCGATCCTAAAAGAGAATCTATAAAATTACAATTATTAGTTACTGGCCAATCATTCTTAAAAGAAAAAAAAATTAGTCTGGCATTTCAATCCTTTGAAAAATATCTTAAAATGGCTAAAAAAGATGAAAATTCTCAACAAATAGCTACAGGATATTATCAATTAAGTATTTTATATTTAAAAATTAAAGAATATAAAAAAGCATTAAATTATAGCGAAAGATCAATTAAATTATATGAAGATTCAGATGACTTTATTGGATATTCTGAATCCCAAAGGCATACTGGTGATATTTTATATAATCAAGGTGAAATTGATAAATCATTTCAACAATATGAAAAATCTTTAGTAAGTTTGAGAAAATTAAAAAGTTCAAAAGATCCAAAAATTCAAAAACAAATTATTTATATTACAGGATTAACTCATCGGGGATTTGCAAAAGTTTATCAGTCAAAAAAAAATTGGAGAATGGCTATCCAATCTTTTCAAGCGTCTCAAAAATCCCTTGACCAGCTGATATCTATTGATTTTCTGAGCTCTGATATTAAAATTGAAAATATAAACAGAGATGATATTCCCCTGATTAATATTATATCAATAAATTACAATGACATAGCATTATCTTTTATTTCAATTAAAAAGTTTGATAAGGCTAAAAATAATTTTGAAAAAGCTATAAAATTAGCAAAGTTGACAAACAATTATAAAAACTTATCCGCATCCCTTAATAATTACGGCGAGGCTCTTGCCAAATTAGGTAGAATTAATGAAGCATACGATGTGTATCAAGAGTCACTTTCACTACAAAAACTCCATAATTTACCACATATTAAAACCACAGAAGAAAATATTAGAAAACTAAAAGAAATTAAGTTTAAACTTGAAAAAAATCAACAAAAGAATAAGTTTTCAAATAAATAGTTTAATCCAAGAGTTTCAAATAGATTTTCCCATAATTTTCCCATCTTTCTCCCATGGATAATTAGTGAAACAGACAAACCATAATTCACAAGAAAAAGTTGAATATTTGTAAGTGTAAAAACACAAAGATATCTACAAACAGTTTAAATACTATAATTTGTAAAACTTCCACCAGTCTTTAAATGACAGACTCAATGTGAATATAGAAAAATTATATCTGCTTTAAAAAGTTATTAGTCCAAAATATGTTAGATAAAGCTATATTCCTTTTCATTTCTTAACTCAACGATATTTTTTTTGTATAAATTGGCATTTTCTTGTAAAAGTTTTAATTCTTCTTGTGTTAATTTTAGTTCAAGGATTTTTTCGATACCATTTGATCCTAACACAGCTGGTACACCGACAAAAACATCATCAATACCGTATTCCCCATTGAGATAACATGAAGTGGGCATAATTCTTCTTTCGTTTCTTAAAATAGATTCCACCATGGCAGTAGCTGCTGCTCCAGGTGCATAATAGGCGCTTCCAGTTTTGAGGAGGTTTACAATTTCAGCCCCCCCTTTTTGGGTTCGTACATTAATTTCATTTATTTTTTCAGGGGATATAAGTTCTGTAATTGGAATTCCTGAGACAGTAGTATATCTTGGCAGAGGAATCATGGAGTCACCATGTCCTCCTAAAACCATTGGAGAGATATCTTTCACAGAAATATTCAGTTCCAAAGCTACAAAACTAGCCAGCCTTGCAGAATCCAATACACCTGCTTGACCCAAGACTCTATTTTTAGGGAAACCACTTACCTTGTAAGTCAGATAGACCATTACATCAATCGGATTTGATATCATAAGAATCATAGAGTTAGGTGCATATTTAACGATGTTTTCAGTGATATTTTTAATGATAGATGCATTTTTTTTAAGCAAATCAAGACGATCCATACCTGGTTTACGGGCAAGACCAGCAGAAACTACAACAATATCTGAATCCTTTAATTCAGCAAAATCTGTTGATCCTTTAAAATTACAGTCAAATCTCTGAATAGGGGATGCTTCAAAAATATCTAGTCCAATCCCTTGAGGAAGACCCTCTACAATGTCTATTAATGATACATCTCCTAATTCTTTTTGAGCAAGATATAGTGCAGTTGTGGCTCCTACATGACCAGATCCAACAACAGATATTTTTTTTCGCATAATTTCCTCCTAAATTATTGTTTAACACTTCATATTCTATTTGAAAATTAAAGGTTTAATATCAGTTAAACTTCTTTATCATTAAAGATTAAATTTAAATACTTTTCAAAGATTTAATCACTTTATCAGTATTTTTTAAATGTCTTATTCATTTTTTATAATTCCTGATAAAGAACTTAAGGAATTTTATCTGATCTGTCAATGATTTTTTCATTTTTAAAACTCATTAGAAACATTTCGAAATGGATTGCGATGAGGCTTTGATCAAGGGATTTTAAAATAAAGTCCATTCGGGATAATTTCTGAAACAGAATTTGTATTTGATATAAAGAAAAATTATTTGTTTGTTTTATAATTTTTTGTAATTGAAATGGTTGTATTTTTAGCTGACTTGCTATTTGATTTGTTGAAATTTTTTTACTCAATAACGATTTAGCTATCCATAACAATTTTAATTGTCTGTAAATCATTGATAATATAAAAAACTCATTTGACTCTTCTGATTGCATACGATGAAATATTCTGAGTGCTTTTGAGAGATCTTTTGAAAACAAAGTATCAATAAATTCAAAGATATTTGGGATTTTTGAGGAAGTCATTAAATTTGGTATATCATCAGGAGTTAGAGCATAGTCTGCTGTATAATAATTTTTAATCATTTCACAGAGTGTGTTTAGATGAGATATATTAGTATTTTCCTGTTCGACCAGGTATTTTATAAAATCTGGTGTAAATTTGATTTCCATATTTCTTAGTTGATTTGAAATATATTCCTGTGCATCGTTATCGTATTTATCCTTTGTAATATATAAATGGGCAATTTTTTTTAGGATTTCTAAAAGTTCTTTGGGGAGTTCTTTTTCAAGTTTTTGAGAGACAAGAATTAGAATAGTATTGCTGGATGGACTATTTAAATAATTTAAGAATATTTTGTTATTTAATTTTTCAAAATCAAATACTTTAACTATTTTATATTCTGAAAATACGGGATATGTCTGACATTCAGAAATTAATTGTTCTGCTTCAATATCTTCTGCGAAATAGGGAATAATATTTATTTTTCTTGATGTTAAATCAGGAATTATTTTTTCTTCAAGGGATGCAATTTGATTTTTAATTTCCTGGTGATCTTTTCCTAAGTAAACGTAAATTGTTTTTAATGCTGACACTTTGAATATCCTAATTATTTTTTTTCATTGTAAGAATGGAAATCATCCTACCGCATTGACCCTTTTCCTTTCTGTAAGAATAAAATAAATCATTATTACAAGATGTACATATGCTTGATCCAGACAGAATATTTTTAGGATGTATCCCATTAGTTATTGCCTGGTTAGTATTTTCTTTTATTAAATCAAGATGATATTTTTGATTTATCTGAATTAGAGATCCATTTGGAAAATAATTCATAAAATCATCCGATACTTCATAACAACAGGCTCTTATTCCTGGTCCAAATGAGATAATAAGATTTCCAGGAATACATTGAAAGTGGGTACAAAGTTTATTTATTGTTTGGGGGAGAATTTTCGAATGAGTACCACGCCAACCCGCATGAATTAGTGCAATTGTATGTTGATTTGGATCAAAAATAAATATAGGAAAACAATCAGCGGTTTGTATTGTTAAAATTGTATTTAAATCATTAGTAATTAGGGCATCGCATTCAGGGATAGGATTATTTTTTTGGGGGGAGATTATCTCTACAAAATTGCTGTGTATCTGATGCGGGAAAATTGCATCTTCTGGGCTTGCTGATAACATTTTAAATAATTCCTGACGATTAGCTGGGGATTCCAAGGGATTTCCAGAGGAATAACTCATGTTAAAATCCTTGTGGTTGTTAGATCTAAGAGAAGTACCTGCGATTAGATTTCCGTATTGTNNTATTTCTTTTAAACATTATGTATAATTATTTCAAATTAATATAAATATCTTCAATACGATGGACATTAGCATTTTTAATGGATGAAATAGTGGATCTTTCAGGGATTACTGGTATAGAAATATATTTTTCAATGGGCTCAATTTTTGGGTGTCCAATCATTATTTGCATATCAAATGATTTTGCTTCTTTTTGATTTTTTTCATTTTTTATGGGATTTATCAGGAAGGTATAATATCCATTTGTTTTGTCAGAAGTATTATAAGGGTTGGACCATTGGGTGTTAATCATTTTTGCTATGGTGTAATCATTAGCCAATTTAATCCTTAAAGTTACAGTTGCGTTTGGTATACCTTCCCAAGTGGACATTGATATTACCCTCCCCATGATATAGGGGAAATTATAATAGTAATCGTCTGTTTGATCTGCTTCAATATTCTGTTCCTTGTCAACGACAGATTTATTACTTAATGATTCTTTTCTACGGGTTGTAATCAGTCGCATTCCCTGGGCTACTAGCGAAAATATATCGACGTGTTCCTGGATATTTTTATCAAACTCCATTTCTTTGTGCAGAATACCTCTACTCCCTGTTATATACAGGGGTTTGACCCGGTTTAATACATAGGCTGACAGTTCTATTTTATGGATTTCGTCTTTCCAGAAATCTTCTTTAGTATCTTTCAGCATTTCTTTTACAGCTTCTAAAACGATATTTTCCATTGTATTTTTTAAGACCATGACCCATGCTCCATTATTTACAAAACGATTTTGACAGTGATTATTGGAATTAAACAAACCATCTTAATAACCTCTTGATGTTACTCAGAATATGGAAAATCAGGGTGGTGTTATTTATTAATTATCACTATTCTTTATTAGTATAAGTATATCACGGAAATATTGTTTTGTCAAGTTTGATTTTTTTTTATTGGAATAAATAATTTTTTATCACTGATTAAATATTGTCCCTTGTTCAACACGATAGAAGGATTAATAAGGGGGATTTTATGTCTGAAAAAATGTGGTATGTTTCTTATAATGAGAAGGAAGATGAGATTATTTTATCTGAGGAATCCGATTTTGAGAGGAAGATTCATGAGGATAATGGAAATAATTTGATGTTTCAAGAGAGATTGAAAGAAAATTCTGTTTTGAAATGGGTTTATAACAAATGGACTGGGAAGAAGAGCTATACTAACTGAAATTGGAATAGAGTTTTATAAATGGCCCCCTTGGGAGTTAGAGTGCTTTCCATCAGATCAAAGTGATTTACCGTTGATTCTCCCAAATATACAGATTGATGTCTGGTTATTATATCAGAAAAGGATTTGTGTGGGTTATCCTTTATTCTTGCGAGAGTGAGATGGGGTTCAAATGGCTTTGATTCTTTTGGATAATTGAGTGCTTGTAGGGTGGTTTCTATTTGATTATATAGTGATTTTAGATTGTTATCAGGATTCTCAACGCCTATCCATAAGACTCTTGGTTTAGAACTATTTGGAAAACAGCCTGTATTCTTAATCATCAGATTGAAGGAGGGTATTTTAATATTTTCCAGAGATTTTTTCAGTAAATGAATTTTGGTTATTTCGACATTCCCCAGAAATTTTAGAGTGATATGAATATTTTGAATCGCCACCCATTTTAATTTAGGGAATTCTTTCTGAATGGGTTTTACAAACTGTTCTATTTTGTTTATCACTTCTTGATTTATTTGTATGGCCAGGAATAATCTTAGTTCTTTCGTTCCCATCGATTTCTATCCCTATGATTATATTTTGCTATGACCTCATCCAAACATTCCTGCAGGTTTACGGACTGGGAATTAGCTATACAGATAAGGGTAAATAGAATATCCCCCATCTCTTCTTTCATGTTAGCAATTTTTTCAGATGATTTCTTTGGTTTATCGCCAAACAGGTGGTTTAATTCTCTTGCAAGCTCACCAACTTCTTCTATGAGACGGGCTAAATTCGAGAGTGGTGACCAATATCCCATCTTAAACTGTGAGACATATTCATCTACCTGAATTTGAGCATCATTTAATGTCATGAAAACCTCTTTATAATGCATTGAATAAATGATTCATTGTTTGATTTTCTTTAATTTCTATGAGTTTATTGAGTATTTGGTTATAATCTTCTATTGATGATATTTTTATATTTATTTCAATTCCCTGTCCTTCAAAGTGTTTTGGGGGTTGTATTTTAATTTTTTGTGGTAATTTCAAATCTTTTATCCTATTATGTACAATTGTGCTATGTTGCTCATATCTTGGATACCTTATTTTATTCCACTCATCAAAAAAGATCTTTTGCAGACTTGTTTTATTGGATTTCGCATTAGTTAATATATCGTTGAATGAAGTATTTTTCAATAGATCGAGGGCATTCAATCTATTTTTTTTTGTTAAAAAGTGCAGGGTATCGAGCCATATTTTTATTTGACTTACAGATAATTTTAGATGGTTGATCCAATGAAAGATGATTTCCTGATCACTCACAGGATATTCTGATAACGGGTGTGCTATAGAAAGCTGTATATTATGATTAATTATAAACATTTTTAGGTCATCTATGAGATTATTCAATTGAATGAATTGTTTAAAAAGGTTAATAGATTGATTTTCCTGGATGAGAGGCAATATTTTATTAATAATTATATCTTTTTCCTGATTGAATTGAGATTGTAATTTTGAAAGTATAATACCTTTCTCGATGATATTTAGTTTGCGATGATTAAGTGTTGAAATTATTCCTGTTATAAAAAGATTTAGAGTGTTATCATCCTGATGGATTACTGCCTGGATATGTTTAACATCTTTTGAAATGAGAAATTTAAGTCTTGAATAGCCTTCTATGACTCGATATGAGTTATTATGCTTCTCAATAATGATTGGTGTGTAGTAGAAATTATTATTATAACTTAAAATACTAGTGGTATTATCGATGGGGTATGAAAAGTTATATATAAAATCATTTATATTTATATTGTCTATTGGAAAATGGCTTTGAAGCATATTATATAATTAATTTATCATTAGATTTAAAATATTAAAAATAATAAAATTGACTTTCAAAATAAAAAAATACTATTGAATATTTCTTATAACAAAGTTATTTTATATTAATGAAAAATTAAAGTGATATTATATATCTTTGAGTTATTCATAAAAGTATGTGTGAAAATAATATTTAATCATCGTGGGGAAATATGTATATTCAAATCTTCAGCTTTAAAATATTAATATTTTTACTACCAATATTTATTGTGAAATGTTCGTTATATAATTTAGCTACAGAAACACCATCCTTTAAAGATAGTGATAGACCAAAACAGGATGAGGGAATTGCATATTTTCGTTTTGTCAGTAGTGATTCCATACGTCTGCCTAGTGAGATTTATTTTAGGGAAGTTAAGAATAATGGAAAAACTTATCACTTTGTTATATCCGCTATTTTGACAAAGAAAGAATCCAATCAGTATGTTTTTTTAAAAAGTGGGGTTTATAATTTTGATAACGTTACTTATCGATTTGCTCAGGATGTAGAAAATCACGGATTTCCTTCTAACAGTTTTGTAATCCTACCAAATCGGATAAATTATATTGGTGATATTATCATAACATATTTACGGAATCATGTAAAAATATCCGTTAAAGATGAAATGAACCGCAGTATGGTGGATTTTTATAAAGAATATCCCAAAATAAGTGTTGAATATCCTTTAGTAAAGAGTCTTTTAAAATTAAGTTCACAAGGAATTGGAAAAGATATTCCTATTTTAAAGTAAGAAGATAACGAACTAAACCAATTATAATTAAAATAGATCCAAGAACAAAAATAATACCTCCCTGCATTTTAACTGCTTTTATGATTTGTTCATCGGAAAAGGATTTTTGCTCCCGATAAATCTTAATTAATTTTTCCGATATGATGAATAAGGATGGTTCGACTTTTTTATAGGTAAAATTGCGATATGCAAGGAAAACAAAAATTATTCCACCACCCCACCATATAATAAATTCCATATATAACTCCTATTTGAATATCATTGTATCGAGTCCATCAATACTTATAACATTTTTTTGTTCCTGGTATTCTTTCAGACCATCTATCCCTTTTTTTTCAGACCACTGGATAAGGGTTTGTCGTTCTTCTTTAAAATCATAGAGTGGGACTCCATATCCACAGGAAGTTTGTGTTGATTGTACATGAATAACAATTATTTGGCGTTGACCAATAATTTGTTTAAAATGCGTTATCCAGGTGTTCCAGTCTGAGTGGTGTGGCTGGATGACTTTTCCAGTACCATAAAGCTTTAAAATTAGGGGTTTTTGATCAAAGCTACACATCATGATAGTGATTCGCTGATTTTCATGAATATGTGCAGATGTTTCATTCCCACTGCCTGTGAGATCTAGATAAGCCACTGTATTGTCATCAATAATACGAAAAGTATCCATTCCCTTGGGAGATAAATTGATTCGTCCGGAATTAGGGGCTGTGGCTGTGAAAAATATATTTTGTTTGCTTATAAAATCTTTAATCTCAGGGGTTAGGGATTGAAAGAACTCAGCCATAAGGTCTCCTTTAATTCTTATTGTATTTTAATATAATCTTTTTTATTGCATTTTTATGAATATATTTTTGATTGATTTCAATAATCATTATTATGTATAATTGTTTAAAATGTATATCTTTAATTGGAATTGACTTTTCTTTACCGTCAGTTTCCATCAAATATGATACCTTTCTTTCGAATATAGCTTTATCGTTTGTAATTTGAAAACTAGACCATCGATGATTATATACATTTGTAAAATAAATGAAATGATGGCCTGAATCATTAATGTACATTTTTTCAGTTCGATTTTTTGGGTATTCTGCCATACCTGTTCCAAACGAAAAACAGTGAAATTCATTACTATCAAATTTTAATCCTGCCTTAATATTTTTAAAGTTATCCTGCTTTGAAGATAAGTTTATCATTACAGGATAATTTTTTGGTAAAATAAATCGAAGTATGAAAGGGTATTTCTTTAGGGTGTAAGTGTTATTTTGTGGAAGTATTGTCGTATCATTTTGTTCAATTTCGAAAGACCATATGAAATTATTTTGAGCAGTAGTCGATGCGGAAAGGAAAATAATTATTATTGTTGATACAATAAGTGTTTTCATTATAATTATTTATTCATGATCTTCGTGGTGATGCTCATAAATGTGTTGATCTTTATCCATTTTAACTTTAGTAATATCTATGATATGATCCATGAGTTTCTTAAAGAGTTTCATCTGCTTTAAATTATTTAATTCTGGACTTTTATAAACTATTTCCTTAGCTTCATCAAAGGATTTCTTGATATAATCAGCATAATTTTGTATTTCATCCTTAAGATCATCGTCTGAGATTTGCATATTTTCCTTCTCAATAATGGCATCTCTGACCAGTTCATGTTTTAATTGTTTTTGAGTGGCATCAGCTAATGTCTTTTGATATTCTTCTTTAGACTGCTTTGTTCTGTAAAAATAATCATCCAAGTTAGATCTAAATCTCTCGAGGGTTTGTTCGAGTTCATTTAATTTTCTATCCACATGATTTTGTATGATTTTTTCCCCGATGGTGAACTGAGAATTCTCAATTATTTTTTCAATTGATTTTTCATAAATCATTTCGGACTTCTTTTTTTCACAAATCTTTTTCAAATCTTCTTCTATCTTGGCTTTCATATCATTGAGGTTATCATAATTGTAATCTTTGGCCAGCTCATCATCAATTTCTGGCATGTCAATGGATTGAATCTTTGTGATTTTAATATATAATGTCCCATCCTTGCCCTTATTAATGGGATCTTTATAATCTTCAGGGATTTTAGCAGGGATTTCTTTCTCCTCGCCAATTTTCATTCCTAAAAAGGATTCCTTATAAGAATCAAACCAATCATTGGGTTCACTCAAATTGATTTCTCCAATGTGATTCTCGTAATCATTTCTTTCATTAACATAGAAATTATACTGAATATCAATAAGATCCCCTTGTTCCACCACACCATCTTCTTTAAGATGCTTCTCACTCATGCCAATTTGCATATCCTTAAGTTTATTGCTAATGTCATCCTCATTATAAATTAAATTCGGGATAGAAACCTCAATATCTTTATAGTCTCCAAGATCAACAACAGGAAAGACTTCTACAGTAACCTGAAAGGATAGATCCTTGTCTTCATCTAAGCTGTCAAAGACTTTATTAACATCCTGAAGATCAGGAGAGGAGACGATATGGATATTTTCCTGCTGAACAGCCTTATCAATTGCCCTGCTGACAACCCGTTCAAGCGCTTCTGTTTTTATATTCCATNNCGGGATTCGAACCCGCGACCTTCACCTTGGCAAGGTACTATTCTACCACTGAACTATTCCCGCAAAATGAATTGATGGTTTATCAACCAATTAATTTATACCCTGAGCAATTTCAGGTACACAAAATATAATCAAAAAATCGCTCAGGTGATAGTTTTTTTTAATACTTTCTTAATTAGTCGGGAATTTATAGGGCTTTAAATAGGTAGGATATTTATTATTTTTTATATAGATTAATTCTTTTTTGGATTTAATTAATATTTTCTCTTTAACCCATGTTCCATTCATCCGCTGGCGTTCGATGTGGATAGTTTTACCACTGATGTTAAGGACTTTCCATTTGTGAAAGGATAGTCTGCCTGAGCCCTGGATCATAATTTGTTTGGGAGAGAAGGCATAAACCCATACATTGAGCATCTGGATGAATTGTTTTTTCTGACGGCGGGATCTCATTTTCTTAAAGTAGGAATTGTGATTAGCTGTTTTCTTGCCATTGACACTCCATTTACCATAGATTTGCATAACTGTTAAAGAATCTTTGGGAATATTAAATTCTTTGTTATTATTCGTTTGTGGGGGGGTATTTTGAGGTTTGGAAGATTCTCCACAGGCGTATAAAAATACCATTGAGAATAAAATAATGGATATAATCGTTTTCATATAAGCTCCTTACATAATTTATAGTTTATAAGATAACCCCATTATTTTTAAAATCAACCATCCATAATATATTTTTCATGAAATCTTCTTTTCTTTGAATAGATGGATCCTATTGTATGGATTTCTTTGCTATAAAGTATTGCCAGGGGATAAACAGGATGGAGAGGATTTCGAGTATGGGTAAGATTAATTGATTTATGTCTAAGATATTTGAATTGATACTCC
This sequence comes from Spirochaetia bacterium UBA6919, assembly GCA_002450905.1. GTDB lineage: Bacteria > Spirochaetota > UBA6919 > UBA6919 > UBA6919 > UBA6919. The sequence goes on along the minus strand of DKAT01000010.1, from coordinate 1,408 downwards.
ATCCGACAAGTTTAAAAACTCCTCCCAGAAAGACAAAAAAAATGATAATTCGAAATGAGGCTGTGTACTTCTCTATTCTGGGGATCATCCGCCATAATAAAACAGGATAAGCTAAAAACATCAGTGATAAGTATTCATTTTGGATAGTATGAGATACGAATTGACCCATTTCATTCATTCTATGTATATCTCTAAAAGTATTTTCAACACTCCAGCCTGGTAATACAGCTGTTGCATATTCTGTATAAAGTCCTTGTGATGCTGTTATCAATGGGACTAAGCTCCACATAGCTAATATGATTTGGAAGATTCTTCGGTTCGTTGAAAGAATATCGGATAAATAATTTACACTCAATAGATCGTTTATAATATAATATTCAGTATAGTTCAAAGGATTTGTGGAAGGGGGAGGTGATATGGAATATAATTTTGCGAGAGGTGGGACTCGAACCCACACACATTGCTGCACAAGATTCTAAGTCTTGCGTGTCTACCAATTCCACCACTCTCGCAGGATAATAATTATAATAGCATTTATTTTATTCTCTTACCCATACTGATTCGCTCTTCAGTATCATAACCACACTTGTGATAAAAGGATTCTACTCTGTGGTTATCAGATCGTATTTGTAAATTAACTTTTGGGCAGCCTAATTCCTTAAGTCCTTTTTCAATAGCTTTTAACAATTGTGATCCAAACCCCTGCCTTCTATGATCTGGATGAACAGCTAAATAATATATCCACCCACGATGTCCATCAAATCCACCCATCACTGTGCCAATCAGTTTTGAATCACTCAGAGCTACGATGAATAAATGGCTCTGAATAGTTAATTTTAAATGGATATCCTTAATAGGATTATTCCATTGCACTGATTCAGGGAAAACAATTTCCCACAGGCTAACAACACTGTTCTCATCGCTGTTTTGATATGGTCTAATTACTAGTTGATTCTCCAATCATTAATCCATAATACCTTTGAGCCGTGTAGGAGTCGAACCTACGACCAACTGATTAAGAGTCAGTTGCTCTACCAGCTGAGCTAACGGCCCGTACAATACATAATATAATACCTTGCGCTCGGAAGGACTTGAACCCTCAACCCTCTGATCCGAAGTCAGATGCTCTATCCAGTTGAGCTACGAACGCGTGTATGGGGGAGTAATGGGACTTGAACCCACAACATCCAGAACCACAATCTGGCGCTCTAACCAATTGAACTATACTCCCCACGAAAGACTCTTATAGTATAATTCAGCATACTTTACCAAATTTAGTATGACATTTATTATACGAAGTCATGTGAGTCGAGCAGGGATCGAACCTGCAACCTACAGCTTAGAAGGCTGTTGCTCTATCCAATTGAGCTATCGACCCATTTTATCGGGGTGAGAGGACTTGAACCTC
>DKAT01000057.1 GCA_002450905.1 Spirochaetia bacterium UBA6919 | reverse complement strand
GATGGGTAGGATGTCAATAAAAAATTTGATAATAGTGTGCTGAAAAAAAATGGCGATACCACGATTACTGGACAGCAAAAATAACTTTTTCCTTTCTCATCCATTGAATGATTTAAGTTAACACATCTTTTTCTCTTACCTATCATTTAATGCCAGATAACGATAAAATGTTGCTCTTGAGATCTGTAAGGTATCACAGATCTGATCGATACTCATGGATTTGTCCTGGTGCATCATATTAGCCATTTTAACTTTTGGATGATCTTTTGGAATTGCCTTTCTACCTCCTTTTAATCCTCTAGCTCTTGCTGCTTTTAATCCTGCATTGGTTCTTTCTCTGATTAATCCTCTTTCAAACTGAGCCAGGGATGCAAAGATATTAAATATGAGTTCCCCTGATGCTGTTGTTGTATCTATAGCACCATCTCGAAGTGACTTAAACCCAATTCTATTCTTTTTTAAGTTGGTAATTAAAGATACTAAGTGACTCATTGACCTCCCAAGACGATCCAAACGCCAAACTACAAGAGTATCTCCTGGTTCTAATTTATTAAGACACTCTTCAAGTCCTTTTCTGTTTTCTTTACTGCCACTGATCTTATCTTGATAGATATGTTTACATCCAGCAGTTTGTAGTTCATCTATCTGTAACCTTAGATCTTGATCTTCAGTACTTACACGGGCATAACCAATGAGTTGATTCATAATTCCATCTTAAGATATTAATAATTTCTCATCATTACTATTCATGAATGAGTTTATAATATTATAATAAATGAGATGAGTATTTGCAACTATTTTTTATAAAATTAGGGTAATAAACTTTGAAGGTAAAAGTTGTCTCATCAAAGGAACCTTTAATGAGAATAAAAAATAAATTCTAACGCAAGCTGTATCATTGTTCTAACATGAGTAGAATTCATGAAGATACCTTGTTGCTTGTGTGAATAATAGTATGGCAAAAGTCAGGAAGTATATGGCCTACGGAACATACTGAGGTGGTCTGAAATTCTAGTCCATCTCAGATAATAGGAATGTTGTAATTGGCACTAATGTGATTAGTAATGAAAAAACTACAGGGGTTGTAAGTTTTAAAGATTGCGAAAATAAAAATTCCGTTATAACAAAACCTAATAGCCCACCAATTATAATTGTAAGCTTATCTTTTCTATCTATTTTTACTTTCTGAGAAAATAAACTAATAACCCAAAATACTATTGTTCCAAATAGCATTTGGATTATTGTGTATCCAAGTGGTGTCATCCATTGAACCATTAATGAACTAGTGATTGGAATATTCAATCCAAAAATTATATTCGCAAGAATTATTGAAACGAAGCCTTTGTATTTATCATTTAAAATAGTATTTTCGATATTCTTAAGCTTATTGAATACATCTATTAGCATTGTAAATATTTTAGATTTTAATATACTCTATTTTTTATTATAAATTGAATTAATATAAAGGTTTATTTAGTAAATAGTCTTTAAATCAAATTAATATAATGAATATATTTATGAAAGATTTATAAATCCTTCGTGATAACTTGTTCTATTCTCCGATCAGGAATAAACCAAATGATAACAACTGTCACATATAACCCTAAAGCAATCCATTCGTTTAAGAATGCAGTAAAAGTAGCTACTATGTAAATAACTAACGAGAGCTTACCCTTCATGTCACTTCCAATAGAGGTTGCTAACATGGATGTATCTCCGTGATGTTTTATTAAAGCCTTACTTAAAATGAAATAGGAAATAGCAGCCATAAGTTGGACAAATCCATACACCGCTACTGGAAAGGATGCAAAATGATTTTCACCCATCCACGCAGTTGCAAAGGGAATTAGTGAGAGCCAGAATAACAAATGCATATTTGCCCATAGAATTTTTCCATTCACATATTTTGCTGCATGGAGCATGTGATGATGATTATTCCAATAAATTCCGATTAAAAGAAAGCTTAAAATATAACTTAGAAACACTGGAAGAAGGGGTTGAAGAGATATAATATTATCCCCTTTGGGCACTTTCAATTCAAGAACCATAATTGTGATAATGATAGCTATGACACCATCACTGAATGCTTCTAACCTATTTTTATGCATAAAAACTACTATGCTTTTAAAACAAGGCGGTATCTTGCTTTTCCAGATTCTAGATGTTCTATCGCATCGTTTACGGATGACATTGGAAATTCTTCTGTAATAGGATGGATCTTATGTCTCTCACAGAAATTTAACATCTCTCGGCAAAGGGCTGGACTTCCTAGAGGACTTCCAGAGACTGACTTGTTCCCCATAATCATAGTAAACGCAGGCACAGGTATTGGTTCTGGTATTGCTCCAACAGTATGTAAGCGACCGTTGGGTGACAATGCTTCTAAATAGTATTGCCAATTTAGGTTAACATTGGTAGTGTTTAAAATAAAATCAATAGATCCTGATAACTTTTTCATTTCATTATCATCTTTTGAATTAATAACATGATGGGCACCCATTTTTTTTGCCTCTTCAGATTTAGAAGCTGATGAACTAAATGCTATGACCTCACACCCCCACTTATTAAGGAACTGGAGAGCTAAATGCCCTAACCCTCCAATACCGATGACCCCAACACGATCTGTAGGTTTAACTCCTGAGGTCACTATTGGATTAAAAACAGTGATACCTCCACAAAATAAAGGACCTACTTTACTTACTTCTAAATTATCAGGTAATTTAATTGCCCATTCCCAGTGACATCGAACATAATCTGCAAACCCACCAAACCTTCCTACAATTGTGGATTCACTACTACTACATAAATTATGATGACCAGATAAACACTGGTTACATTGCATACAACTATGTGAAAACCATCCAAGACCAACACGATTTCCAACTTTAACACCTTTGGCATATTCACCGACTTGACTTACTACCCCTACCACTTCATGTCCCTTACTTTGAATTTTAAGGGTTGAAATATAGATTGGAAGAGATTTTTACTGGAACACAATACAGTTAAAAATGATTGTTATTTTATACCCCAATAATATTTCTACTCAAGTATAAAAACCTCCTGTTCTTAATCCATATCTGAACTTCTAAGAATGAGGTTATTTATATCACTTAGAAGTTAAAGTAATCAAAGTAAATATATATTTTTTTTGTTTCCAGAATTAATTTATTATATTTATTGTAAATTATTTGACTTGTACTTTTAAATATTATATGGGAAAAAATTTCCTTTTAAAAATTAATTTTAATCTTTTATATATAGGATTATCAACATGATAAAAGGACAAATTATTCACCCTTATATAACTCATAAAGATGACGTATGTGGAGGACGAAGTATTATAGACGGAACAAGGATTACGGTTTGGGTGATCATCAATTGGTATAAGAAAGGATTATGTATAGAAGAAATCATTCAAGAGTATACTCAGCTTACCCCTGCTCAGATTCACGATGCATTTTCATATTATTATGATAATCAAAGTGAGATAGAAAATGATATATTAGAAAACGAAGAATTATTCAATGATAAAACTTTATCTTGATGAAAATATTCCTGAGAGTGTTGCTATAGCTCTAAAATTAAGAGGTTATTATGTTGTAACTACAAATGAAGTTGGAAACAAAGGTTTATCTGACGTTGAGCAATTAACATATACAACTGTAGAGGGTAGGGTTATTCTTACTTTTGATATTGTAGATTACTGTAAACTTCATTCAGAGTGGTTAAATAAAGGACTAAAACATGGAGGTATTATTCTAACGAAACAACGTCTAGCTAAAGAAATGACCCCACTTTTAACTAATCTTTTATTTAATATGAAGTTGGAGTCGATACAAAATAATATAGTCTGGCTAAATTTCAAAAGTTAAATTTAGGTTAAATTATCTTATTCAACTATTTTATTGTTTCGAGAATTATCAACTATGAAGATTGAACATACACCCCCTAGCTATCAAGATATTTTTAACTCCATGTCCGATGAGGACTTTCTCAAATATATTAATAATTCAGTTTTTAATAAACAATTTCCTAAAACAAAGATTTCGGACAGGAAGATAATTTCTGAAAAGTTATTAGACCAATTAAACTTATCTAAAAATATAATATCATTGACAAATAAAGTAATAAAAAAACATCAGGAAGCAATTCAGGAATTTCTGATTAAAAACGGTATTAGAAAAGATAAAATTCAATCTCCCTGGATTGAAGATCTTAACTACAATGGACTTTTGTTTCCCTGGGATGTTAACGGTGAACCGTATCTGGTGATGCCGCTAGAAGCGTGCTTTTCTTTACCAATTAAAGAAGTTTATTCTATACACTCTCTTATGGGGTTTTTGAAATATCTAAAGAATCCTGGAATTAAGAACATAGCTCTTGCTAATGAAATAGAGGTGGAAAATAAAAGTGAGTTATCCCTGAATGTTGAATTGTATCTTACTTTACTTAAAAATGTTAAAGAAAATTATTCCTCATTATCTCCCTTTCAAATTGAGATTTTAAAAATTATTCAAAATTTTATATCATATAATAATTGTATTTCTGCTAAAGATCTCTATACCAGGTTAAACACAATTTATAGTAAATATATAAAACGCTTTAAGAAAAGGGGGAAAGGTGAATATGGATTTCTAAATCACTTTGTGAGTCATAATGAAGATTGGGGTATAGAATCCATTATATTTTTTAATGAGATGGATAAAGACTTACTTGGACTTATTTCTAAAGGGTTTTTGGGATTCAGAGAATACTCACGGTATTTTTCAAATGAAATTGAATATTTTATTCCTGATGAAGTTCAAAAGTTTCTGGAGGAACAATTTGATATAGAGTTGATCCAAAAAAGAAAAGAGCTGGAAAAGACTTTATACACAACAAAAGAGCCTGATAAGATACTTGAATCTCCCAGTGGCAGAATACTGGATGATATTTTAAAATTACAAATAGTCCTCTCATGCAAGATGTTGGAGTTAACTCAGAAAAGGGAGATCAAGAAAAAAAATCTCTCGATTGTTACCAAACTCTTAAATATTACAGAAGAATATCTTATAAATCTTCTACGAATTATACCCCATAATATAAAATCCAATTATATAATCTTAGAACATGCTGTTGATTATGATCTTATGAAATTAATGAAGAAATCCTTTTCTCATAATCCATTATTCAGACAAATGTTAATCATTGTATTCGAGCTCAAAGGTTGGGTCAGTATAGACAAGGTAATTCCCTATTTGCTTCTTGATAAGGAGATTGTAAAATTAAATGCTTCAAGATCTAACCTGCATCATGTATTTCAGGAATTTGTATTTGGGGGATTAATCGATTTATCTGAAGATAGAAAAGTCTTAAGACCCAGTTCCTTATTAAAAAAGATTATCAGTGACCCAAGTTCCATGCCTGTTGTTAAAGGAGATGCCAGACCAATAATGATTCAACCGAATTTGGAGTTACTTATCCCTTTTAATTCAGAAATTAACTTAATTGAAACCTTATATCAGTTTTCAGAAATAACCAGTTTGGATAAGATGATACACTTTAAACTCACAAAAAACACTTTGTTAAACTGTTTTGATTTAGGGTGGACTGTAAAGAAATTAAAAGATTTTCTGATAGAATATTCATCTACAGGTATTCCTAAACCAGTAGAAATCTTTATTAATGGCATTGGAAATAAACAAGGAGAGGCAATTATTATACCGAGTTCTGCACTGATACAATGTAGCGGACCCGAGATCAAAGAAAAAATCCTTTCATTGAAAGAAATAAACTGCAAGCCACTAAAAGGAAATGATAATATTCTAATTGTTACAGGAAAAAAATCTATTGATACCATTAGTTTTCTAAAAAGTAAAGGGATTTTTGCTGAACATGAGAACGCTAGAATTTCAAACTCAGCCATAAAAGATAGGCTCAGAAATTATTTTGACAATAAATATAAAGGTAAATTGATAATTGTTTACAGAAATGGCAAAAATTTAGAAATAACCAATCCCTGTTATATCTATTCTCTAAGTGATCACTATGTTGAAGTAACCACAAAGGATCGTCATAATTACGAAACTCAATTGAAAATAGAACTACACGATATAGTTATTATTGAAGAGGCATAAGATGCAATATATTTCTGAAAATCCTTTGATCGTACAATCGGATATGTCTATGCTCTTAGAAGTTAATTCTCCACTCTATGAAGAGGTTCGTGATGCTATAGTTCCATTTTCAGAGATTGTTAAAACTCCAGAACATGTTCACACCTATAGAATATCCGCTATATCCCTTTGGAATTCTGCTTCTGCTGGTCTAAATCCTGATCAGGTTATTGAGCGGCTTAATAAATACAGTCGCTATGAAATATCTCACAATCTGATTATAGGGATCAGAGAGCTGATGGGACGTTATGGGCGAGTTAAAATAGAAAACTATGATAAAGAGAATTTTCAGCTGTCAACAGACAACCAGGTACTTTTAGAACTTTTTTTACACACGGATTCTGTTTCCCCTTATCTGGGTGAATTAATCAGTCCATGTTCCTGTCTACTCCAGCCTTTGTATAGAGGAGTTGTCAAACAGGCTCTGATAAAAATCGGTTATCCAGCCATTGATATAGCAGGTTATACTCAAGGAGAGTCTCTTGAAATCAATATCAATGAAGAGGTATTTAGTCCACGATCATATCAGATTATGGCAAGGGACTCCTTTTATAAAGGAGGTACAGTTTTAGGAGGAAATGGAGTTATAGTTTTACCTTGTGGAGCAGGAAAAACAATTGTCGGTATGCTAACCATGTCTTTAATTAAAACACATACTATTATCTTAACGACAGGAATTACTGCTATCAGACAATGGAAAAGAGAATTATTAGAGAAGACTTTTTTAACTGAGAATCTAATTGGTGAATACAGTGGAGAACTAAAAGAGATTCGACCTATAACTATTTCAACATATCAGATACTAACCCATAGAAAAAAAACAGACAATGAGTTTATTCATTTCCAGCTTTTAAATAACCATCCATGGGGTTTAATAATATACGATGAAGTTCATCTGTTACCCGCACAAATGTTTAGATTTTCGGCTTCTTTACAAGGTGTCAGACGCTTAGGCTTAACAGCAACCTTAGTAAGAGAAGATGGACGGGAAGATGATGTTTTTTCACTAATAGGACCCAAATCCTTTGATATCCCCTGGAGGGTTATTGAAAAACAAGGATGGATTGCTCAAGCTAAATGCTTTGAAATTCGCGTTCCCATTGCTTCTGAAGAACAATTTACTTATGCTACAGCAGATAAGAAAATGAGGTTCCGAATTGCTTCTGAGACAAGTTCTAAAATACCTGTTATTAAATATTTATTGTCTCAACACAAAAATGAACTTATTTTAATTATTGGTCAATACATTGCTCAAGTTACCAAAATTGCTCAGGAAATGAAAATACCTATCATTACTGGTTCAACATCACAGAAACGTAGAGAAGAACTTTATAGCAAATTTAAAAATGGTGAAATAACTGTATTGGTAGTATCTTCTGTTGCTAATTTTGCTATAGATTTACCTGATGCTTCAGTTGCCATACAGGTTTCAGGAAAGTTTGGTTCTCGACAGGAAGAAGCTCAACGTTTGGGGAGAATATTAAGACCAAAATCCAAAAGGAATCAAGCCATGTTTTATAGTTTGGTAACTTTAGAGACAGAGGAACAAGATTTTGCTTTAAATCGGCAATTATTTTTAACGGAACAAGGATATGAATATAATATATTAACCACTGAAGAATTAATATCATATAAATAAAATGATTGTCATTTTATGTCTGTAATGTATTTCTTTTCGAGTAAGAAAAACCCTCCATTTTTTAATTATAGATAGATCCTTAAAAAATGAGTCTTGTATAATGACTTAGAAGTTAAATAACTTGTTAAAGAAATCAAAGTAAATATATTATTTGGTTTCTTGAATTATTTTACCTTGTATTTTGATGATGAGTTATTAATTTTTCCCTCTTAATTTCTCAATCTCCCCTTCAGAAAGACCAGTAACCTTTTTTATTATATTAATATCCAATCCTTCTAGTAACATTGCACGAGCTGTTTTCTCCATACCTTCTGATAATCCTTCTGCCTTCCCTTTCTCAATACCTTCCTCCATTCCCTTTTCCTCAGCAAGAAGTAAATCTGTTTTATGGGATCACTCTGCTTCCATTCTTGATTCATACAAATGCCTTAGAAGATCATCTTGTGTAAACCTTTCATATACCTTATGTGCCTTTAAAAATACCTCATCATCCTTAATAACTATTTTCATTTTATCCTCCATTCCTTCATATTTTAAGTAATATCCCCACCTCTCAAGATGATTCAACTTCTTCACACCACTTTGTTTCTTGGCTGATTGG
>DKAT01000038.1 GCA_002450905.1 Spirochaetia bacterium UBA6919 | reverse complement strand
TACAGGAGAAAATACCCTACTGTCGGATTAAATCTTGTCTTTTACACATCAAAACATTTATCCAGACAAGAAAATAATATTTTTACCAGATTGGTGAACTATCTCTTGTTGTTTTACAGCAGCATCAATTAGTTCTTTATTTTCACCAAGAGACTTTAATACTTGTTCTGTCATCTTCTTATGTATACCTCTTACCCATTTCCCGTTAGGATCTACATATTTAATAGGATTTTGGTGTGAATAGCTATAATTATTTAAATTAAATGATTTATAAACACCCCCACCTCCAGGTATCATACCTTCTATATTTGCTCTATTTACCTCGGCTGTGGGAATATATTTTACAAATGCTGGATCAGGAGACAACCATACACTCGTCCTAGGATCCAGATACCTCGCTCCATAATAATATAAGCCTGTCTCAGAATCCCATTCTTTGCTGGTAAAGAGATAAGGCACTCTCTCGGTGTTCGAATTCTCACTCACCCAACTCTCGCCGAAGGGGAAGTATTCGTCATAGCCCTATAACCCCAAAAATAGATAATAGTTACAAGATCCTCCGTGTGCAAAAATTGATTTCTACTAATATTCTAATATATCATTAATTGGTGTTTCGGTCAAGTGAAAATTGAGGTTAATTGAGTATTTTTTAATGGTGAGAAGTTATTTTATAAACATTTAGCTATTCTTCATAAATAACATACAACGGCTGAGGAAGAATATTGATACTATTTCTTTTATCCAGTAAGTGGTTGTTAATTTTGTCCCCTCAACTTCTCAATCTCCTCTTCAGATAGACCAGTTACTTTTTTTATTATATTAATATCTAATCCTTCAAGTAACATTGCCCGAGCTGTTTTCTCCTTCTCCTTCCCCATCCCTTCTGATAATCCTTCTGCCTTACCCTTCTCCTCTCCTTTCTCCATGCCCTCTTCCAAACCCTGTTGGTATCTTAAATCCTTTTTTATATCGAAAATAATGGACATCTTGTTTTCCTCCTCAAATACGATTTTTTGAAGATCCCTCAACTGGGATAAGATTTCCAATTGACGGATATATTTTGAGAATAATAACTCCCCCTCTGTTCTCTCTTTCAGATGCTCTATAATAGCCCTCACTAAGTCTTGTGATCTCCTCCCTTTAAAGTCACAGAGAATAGCTAATATAATCTCCTCAGGTTTCTCTGAATCCAAAAACTTCTCACAAGGGATATCCTTCATATTGATGATATCATAACGATAGTGAATATTCTCCTCTATGAGCTCCTTAGTCATTTTAAGAGGGCGATGACCAAAGTATACCACATATTGTTTCACAGGGAGTTTATACTCTTGACGGATATAAACTAAATATCGGTGCATCCTTTCAAGCATGTGGGGATCATTCACCGATTGGAACTCCAGGTGAAGTATAAAGGCTTTTCCAACATGAGGATCAATCTTTAGGATAAAGTCCGCTTCCCTTTCATCAGTAATCTGAATCTTTGTTTCAAGCTGTATACTCTTCTTTATCGCTATTCCCAAAACACTTTTGATAAAGGTGTCAATGACTTCCTTAAGATTCTCTTTAAAGATTTTATCGTAATTACTTATAATTTACACCCTGCACTTATTATAAAATATACAAGGATATTATCGTCAAGTCAACCGATAATCGTATAGAATATTGGGGATATTTTAAACCCGTATCACAATCTTCCTATCCACACAACCCTATAGCCTAAACCCCAACTAAAACTATAACAAAACCCCCAAGACAGGACAACGACAGGAAAAACTCAGGACAATCTATTCACCAAATTACAGTATTTCCGACCCTCTCACCACCATGACGCACACAAATCTTCGACTGTAACCGTATGTGGCTCTAATTTCGTTCGGATATAATTTTGATATAGCGCGGGGTATAAAACATCCCAAACAGTTCTAATTATTTTAATAATAATCCTTTCTATCGTTTACACGACGCATTCAAGTTTTCCACTGTACCCTTTTTATAGTAATTTAATATATTGTTGGCTTTTTATCACCATATCTATCTATAAACTTAGTCTTTAGGATTAAACCCTGATTTTATTTTTCTAAAACAAATCAGGAGACCATCTTGATATTTTAAATTGAGAATTCTTAATCACATAATTATCAAATATACTTCCTATATTAATATATATAATGTATTTACCTTTTATGAACTCCATATTTGGATAAGATATAGATATAAGATTACTATTTTCAAAAAATAATTTTACATCCTTCTTGTAATAAGTATGAATATTCTTTCCATCAGAGCTTTTAATTATAGTTATGAAATCATTACCTATAAATAATTTCCTGTTCATAAAATCATTTTCTTCCAAATCAAATAACAGGGTAACCATATAATCTGAAGCTTTATAAGTGCAAATAAGTTCAAATGTTAAAATTTTATTTTCTATAAATTTTGTTAGACTTGCAAAATGAATATCGATTTGGTGATTTTCATCTGACTTTTGTAAATGATCTCTGCATTTCTGCCAATCACAATTTCCCAACAAAAACATAATTAATACCAGAAATATAAAATGAGTTAAATTTATCATAGACTTAGTTAATTATTCTTTTTACTATAAATGCTTTTTTCCCACCCAGGAGACCATCTTGATGGTGTTTTATTTATTTTACCAGAACCTCTTAGCAATGAGAATGTATATGAATTGCTGTTAGCTGAATTACCCCATGGTACTGGCCTGTATTTTTTATCGTTTTTATATTTATCTGATTGTTCACTTAATTTTCTACGAAATTGTTTATCAGACATTCCTTTTGGAGGTTTAACTATTTCTTTATGAACAATGTCTTTTGACTTAGATCTTTGTTCTGATTCTCGTTTGCTATACTTTGCCTTTTTTAACTTTCCAAAACCTTCTTGTAAAGCCCCACCAGCTACAGCTCCAGATACACCACTCGCACTACCACCAGATACACTTCCTCCAGATGCACCACTTGAACTAGTAACACTAGCTGAAACTCCACCACGGAGTTTATTTTCTGGAAATGCTTCTAATACTGTAACTTCTCTAGTTTTTTCGTCAGTTAAGATTAATAGAGTATGATATGCTTTTATCCCCAGACGATTTACTACGTAAGTATATCCTATTTCAACCTTTCTTCCATCTGGGTCTATATATTTAACGGGATTTAAAAAAGTATATGAATATAAATTCAGATTCTTAAAATTAAACACGCCCCCATTAGGCTTACCAGCAAGATAACTCCCCAAAATAGGATCGGGGCTCTGCCAGACCGAGGTTCGGGGGTCGTAGTAGCGACTGCCATAATAATAAAGACCGGTTTCTCTGTCGAGTTCTTTACTAGTAAAAAGGTACGGAGTCCGTTCAGTATTGCTTGCCTCTTCCACCCAGGTCTCGCCGAAGGGGAAGTATTCGTTGTGTTCATAGACTTGCCCGTCAGAATCTGTGACGTATTGCGTCGACCCCAGATGATCCGGATGATAAAAATATAAGAAATTATCTTTTTTTGATCCACCTTTTCCTGACCCTTGGGTGAAAATAATTGTGAACATTTAGCTATTCTTCACAATCAATATACAATGACAGGGAAAGAATTTTGATACTATTTCTTTTTATCCAGTAAGTAGTTGTTAATTTTGTCCCCTCAACTTCTCAATCTCCTCTTCAGAAAGACCAGTGATTGATTTAATTGTATCAATATCAAATCCTTTCAGTAACATTGCCCGAGCTGTTTTCTCCTTCTCCTTCTCTATTCCCTTCTCCTCAGCAAGAAGCAAATCTGTTTTATGAGCACGCTCAGCTTCTATTCTTGATTCATACAGATGCCTTAGATGATCATCCTGGGTAAACCTCTCATACACCTTATGTGCCTTTAAAAAGACCTCATCATCCTTAATAACTATTTTCATTTTATCCTCCATTCCTTCATATTTTAAATAATACCCCCACTTCTCAAGATGATTTAACTGACTCACAGAGTCTTTTCTTAACTTTGGTAACTCCAAGAAGTGAATCAAC
>DKAT01000083.1 GCA_002450905.1 Spirochaetia bacterium UBA6919 | reverse complement strand
GAGCTAACTAGATAAGCATTTAAAATTATATAATATATTAAACTCAACCAAAATGAGATGTAAAAAATTGATTTTACTTGTTTATTTTTAGGAATTGTGTATATTAAATCTAAAATTATGGATAAGTAATTTTCTAAGATATTGATTTTACAATAAATCATTTTATTTTATATAATCTGGAGAAATAATCTATTTTATGAATGAGAAATTTATCATACAACCGGCTAATCGGCTAAAAAGACTCCCTCCTTATATGTTTGGAGAATTAAATCGTCTCAAATTAGAGAAACGAAGACAGGGTATTGACATTATCGATTTTGGTATGGGAAATCCAGATCAGCCAACAGTGCATTCTGCGGTTAGAAAACTACAGGAAGTTATTGCGGATTCAAAAACCCATAGATATTCTGCTTCTAAAGGGATCCCTCATTTATTAAAAGCTGTCAGTGAACGATATCAGCGTCAGTATGGTGTAGAGCTTAATCCCAACAAAGAAATCATTGCTACTATTGGAAGTAAAGAGGGTATATCCCATTTATCCCTTGCTCTCCTAGGACCTGGTGAAAGTGCTCTCATCCCATCTCCTGCATTCCCAATCCACGTGTGGAGCGTAGTTTTAGCTGGTGCGAATGTGATAACCATCCCCATGTCCTCGCAAATGGATCATTTTTTATCTGATATGTCTCATATTGTTGAAAATCTCTGGCCTAAGCCCAAGGTTATGTTCCTCAATTTCCCTCATAATCCGACTACGACAGTAACCACCCTTGATTTCTTTGAAGAGATCGTGCAATACGCTAAAAAGAAAGAAATTATTGTTATCCATGATTTTGCCTATGCTGATATTACTTTTGATGGATATAAAGCTCCTAGTTTCCTTCAAGCAAAGGGTGCCAAAGATGTGGGGGTTGAATTTACCAGTATGAGCAAGTCATTTAATATGGCTGGATGGAGATGTGGTTTTTGTGTGGGCAACCCTGAAATAATAAATTATCTTGCCACCATCAAGGGGTATTATGATTATGGGATATTTACTCCGATACAGGTAGCATCAATTATGGCTCTCAGGGGTCAGGCGGAAGAGGTGGAACGAGTTGCTAAAGTTTATCAGGATAGACGGGATATTCTTATTGACTCCCTTTCAAAGATTGGTTGGAATACAGAAAAACCGAAGGCAACAATGTTTGCATGGATCCGCATTCCTGAAAAATATCAGAATATCGGATCTTTTGAGTTTTCTAAGTTTCTATTAGAAAAAGCAGAAGTATTAGTATCCCCTGGTATTGGTTTTGGAGAAACAGGTGAGGGATACATCCGCATGAGCCTTGTTGAAAATTCTGATCGGATTAAGCAAGCCATCCGACAAATTGGAAGAGCCTTAGAATTATGATCCGTTTGTATTTGAATGGACTATATAGTTAATAATATCACTATAACTAATTGTCCCAACAATATCATCACTTTCAGTAACTGGCAACTGATGGAGAGAAGACTGTGACATAACCTCCATGGCTGTTTTAAGGGAAGCATCAGAAGATATTGTTATCACTGAGTTTGATGAGACATATTCTTCAATACTCAACTGACTTTTTCCTGTAAATAACTGAATGACAATGTTTGCCAGATCCAGGGAGGTTAATACTCCTCTTAACAACCCGTCATTTAGTACAAGTAGATTATCAACTTCTTTAGACCACATTATTTGGGCAGCCTTGCTAATATTTTCCTTTGAATCAATAAATAATATTTCATGATTCATTACATTTTTTACTCTCACCTGGTTAAGATAAATTTCTTTTTTTGCCATTCTTTTTTTTCCTACAACTATTTTTAAATCTTATATAATATTCATTAAAACGATTAATTTAAGTCTCTAACAACCTCTTAAAAAAAAATTGTTACTAAAATATAAAATATTTTATTCATTTTTTTAAAAAAAATATATATTTTTAAAAATTATTAATAAATTTAACTTAATAATATCCTATAGAATGATGTTAAGAGTTATAAAATCTTTTAATTCCTCTATTTATCAACAAATACAAAAAGGAGTCTTATCATGGCTATTTCTGCAGATAACACTTTGGATGCACGAGGACTCAATTGTCCTATGCCTATCATTAAAGCAAAAAAAGAAATGGACAAACTATCATCGGGTCAGGTACTCGAAGTTTTGGCAACTGATCCAGGTTCGGCTGCTGATTTCAAGGGCTGGACTAAACAAACAGGCCACACTCTTGAAGAAGAAAATCAAAAAAATGAAAATGGAAAAACCGTTTTTCAATTCTTTATTCGCCATAAATAATTATTAGGGGATTAATTTCCCCTTATTTATTTGTACTTCTTACGACTAAAAGTTATTGTTTTGATATTATTTCTTAGATAAAAAAACTTTTATCAACGATAATTTTAATGATATATTTCGTATATAAGACTAGCAATCTTAATAATCAGGATGTTTTTTTTGAACCGATCTGGTGAATGTAATTTCTGTGGTGAATGCTGTAAATCTCTTAATATTACAACCTTGCTTAGTCATGCCCTAAAGCAGCATCGCTCTATAGACGAAGTTAAATTGTATTATCATTATCGAAATATTAAAGTTATCGGAATCAATGAACAGGAAGACAAATTATATATAGAAGTCCCAATACCTTGCTCCCAGCTAACACCTGATAACCGATGCCTTATTCACCAAGATCCCGAAAAAAAACCCCTCCTCTGTCACCTATATCCCATTGCAAAGGATAATATTTACCAATGTGGTTATATATTTCACTGATGAATATCCGCTAGTTATACACAATTTCTGATAGTTTAAAAATATATATTCTTTTCAATAAAAAAACTACAAAAAGAATTCATCTTGACTATTCATTAAAAATGTTTATATTTCTCAGTCTAAATAATGATCACTTGCTATATTTATTATCTAATCAATAAACGATCAACATTCGATATTTTTTGGATAATACTTAAAGAAAGGATTTGTAGGGCTTGACGTAAACTCCGGTTTCTCAGTCTAACATCATAGTTATTACCAATAATTATTTACCCAAAATGAGAATCTATAATAAAAATACATTACGTTCAATTGACCCAAAAAAGTTTTATAACTTATTTAAAAATCATTTAACGATATATATATCTGTTTCTATTATTGTAATTTTATCCATAACGGGGGGATATTATTATTTCAATGCTAAAGCCCGTATCTTAAGATCGATTGATAACCATGATTTCCAAAAAGCTCTGGAACTGATAAAGGATTATATAAACGATAATCCCAATGACCCCTTTGTATTAAAATCTCAGGGAAAGCTATATTTCATTATGGCTATCACAAAAAAATATAATGATATATTAGAAATGAACGATTCTCAAACGATTGCAAAATCCATTACTTTTTATAATAAATTAATTCAATTAAAAAATAATGAATACCTGACGAGTGACACTTATTTCTTCCTGGGGACTGGGTATTTATTCATTGATCCTAAAAATGCAATATATTTTGACAAGGCTCTTAAATATCTTGAGATGAGTAACCAACTAAACAAAGATGATCAATACGTCGATAAGTTTTACAATAACCATGGTTTTAAATTGTATATCAATAATCAAACCCTTTCAATGTCCATCTACGGACTGTTGGGGTTTACTGCGTTCAAACTGGAAAAATACGACAAAGCCATTGAATATCTGGATCAGGCTATTAAACAGAAAGATACTTCTATGTTATTTTATTTCTATCTTGCCTTGTCATATTACGGAAAAAATATTTATGCTAAGGCTATCGAGCTACTAAAATTAGTTTTATATAAAGAAAAAGATCAACTTATCCTTGAAAAGGCATATTTTGTTCTTGGAGACATCTTTCTTAAAAAAAAAGAATATAACCAGGCTATTTACTATATTGAAAAAATACAAACGATTAAACCCTCAGCAAAAGCATATTATATTCTTGGAAATATTTATGAGGAACAAAAACAAATTACAACGGCTTTAAAATATTGGAATAAAGCTTTATCGATCAATAAAAAACATAATCAGTCAATAATAAAATTAAAGCAATATGAAAATAAATATAAACATAAAAAAAAATAAGGTAGTCTATGATAATTGATAAAATTCTAGGTTTCTTTTCCAGTGATATGGGAATAGATTTAGGTACTGCAAATACTCTCATTCACGTTAAAGGTGAGGGAATTGTTCTTTGTGAACCAAGTGTGGTAGCAGTTCACGTCGGTAGCCGTAAAGCTCTTGCTGTTGGAACGGAAGCAAAGAGAATGCTTGGTCGTACTCCTAAAGATATTATCGCTATAAGACCTATGAGAGATGGCGTGATAGCTGATTTTGATATTGTAGAAGAAATGATTCGCTATTTTATAAAAAAAGTTCATAACAGAAAATTGTTTGTAAGACCCCGCGTTGTTATCGGTATTCCTACTGGTATAACTGAAGTTGAAAAAAGAGCTGTTAAAGAATCTGCTGAACAAGCTGGGGCAAGAGAAATATTTCTTATTGAAGAATCACTAGCTGCTGCCATCGGTGCAAATGTCCCAATTCAAGAGCCAGCTGGTAATATGGTTATTGATATCGGGGGAGGTACCACTGAAGTCAGTGTTATATCCTTAGGTGGAATGGTTATCTCAAATTCCATAAGAATTGGTGGAAATGAGTTTGACGAAACCCTTATTCAATACGTAAAAAAAGTGTATGGGCTAATTATTGGTGAAAGAACATCTGAAGATGTTAAAATAAAAATTGGAAATGCTTATCTGGAAAAACATAAAAAAGTTGAAACCATAGAAATCCGTGGAAGAGACGCCGCGACAGGATTACCTAGAATCCTCGAAATGGATAGTGTTGAAATTAAAGAATGTTTTAATGATCCCTTGGAACAGATCCTTGATGTAGTTAGGGAAACTCTTGATCAAACACCTCCAGAACTTGCGGCAGACATCGTAGAAAGAGGAATTGTTATGACTGGTGGTGGATCTCTCCTTAAAGGACTGCCAAAATTCATCGCCAGGGAAACAGGTGTTCCAGTAGTCCTGGCTGAAAATCCTTTAAATTGTGTCGTTCTGGGTACTGGAAAGTTTCTTGAGGAAATGAGCAAGTTTAATACAAATGTTTTTAGGCAATAAGATAGTTTCTAAAGGTCATCAAAAAGTTTTATTAAAACCTTTGAATTTCTTATAAAGAATAGTTATAATAATTGTACATTAAATATTATGTCTTTTGATTTTTTTTACGATAAAATATTATCTGAATAAATCAAATCCATTATACCATAGGGAGTAAAATATTTTTTATGTAAAGATAAATTCCCATAAGATTGTTGCCCTATATAAAAATACATCAATGATATAATAATAAAAATTTAAATCTCAATTTCTAATATTCGGATTGCTATGGTGATACTTTAAAGTCTTGTAATTATGTATAAAGTATGCATTGGTATAATATGTTTCCCTTAAACTTATGAAAAAGTCATCTTTGCCTCGATAATTATAAAGGTTCACGAAATGTTACACTTATTCTTCTATAAAAATAAAAATATCATTACATTCCTTTTATTAATTACCATATCAATCATCTCAATTACAAATGATTCAATAAAAGCAAAATCCTCTATGGAAAATCTTGTTTTAACCATTTCTTCTCCCTTCATTACTGGTATTTATTATGTTACTGATTGGATCAGCTCAACCTGGAATGATATTACAAACATAAATAAAAAATTAGAAGAAATGAAAAAACTCAGGGAATTAACTTTAAAAAATAAACACATGTACTCTGATAATAAACTTCTTATTGAAGAAATCAATCAATTAAGAAAGCAACTTGACCTGAAATCATATCTTGAAAAAAACAATGTTGATGAAAATGATTCCATGCCAGTTGAATCAGCCCAGATTATCATGAGAAATCCTGGTATATATTATAATACTTTAATCATTAATAAAGGAAGAAAGCATAATATTAAAGAAAATATGCCTGTTGTAGCATTTCAGATCATAAAGAAAAAAAATCTTCCGGACTCCCTTGAAAAAGTCGTAGTTGGTAAAATCTCAGACGTAACTTATTTATATTCTAAAATTATTCCCCTTACTGATCCTGATTGTGTTATCCATGCTAAGTTTATAAATTCTGATTATACTGGATTTTTAGAAGGATATAAAGGGGGTGAGCGAGGAATTATTTTCACTCATCTTGATAAAATGCTCACAATTACAAAAGATGAAGAAATCATTACTTCAGGAGGACAAAGTATTTTTCCCAAAGGTATTAAAATTGGAATTATTATAAAAGATATTTCAACTACAAATAGTTTCATGAAAAAGGCTTTAGTTCAGCCCTACGTCGATTTCTCAAGATTAAACAATATCTTTGTTATCAAAAAAGAAATCCCCGAAATCAAATTCTTGATGGATAAAAAGAAATGAGAAATTATATTTTCCGTTTCCTAATTATTTTTGTCGCAATTCTCCTGCAGTCAGTTATTTTCACTAAATTTTCTATCCTCGAAATGGTCAATATCAAAGCTAAAATTGATTTGGCTCTCATGTTAGTCATCTTTTTTGGCCTCAAAGGGGGAATTATGCCAGGGCAAACAGGTGGTTTTGTCGCAGGCCTTCTTGAGGATCTCTTGGCAAAAGATTTTGGAATTAATATGCTTATCAAAACTATCATTGGATTTATAGCTGGTACTTTTAATAAAAAAATATATCTAGAAAACTTCTTAACATCATTTTTTATAGTCTTTATCGCAACACTCATTAAAGGATCTATATTTATCATCATAAAATTATTCAGTACAAATTTTGTTATGGACCAAATCATTGCATATATTCTTAATGAACTCCTTATCGAAGTTCTGTTGAATTCTCTTATCGCACCATTCTTATTTATTTTTTTATCAAAATTTAATATCTTTGTAGAAAAACAAATTTGAACCAGGAGAGCCTGAATGCTTGAAGTTTCAATAAAGCCCAACCAAAAAAAAGATTTTAGAAATAGAATATTTTTTATTATCGTACTGACTTTCACGCTCCTCTTTGATATTTTGGTTTATGTAGCATATATACAAGTCGTTGAAAGAAATGTCTATAAGAAGTTTGCCCAGGGACAAACTGAACAACGTATCCCAGTTCACGCATTTCGTGGACTCATCTATGATCGAAAAGGGGATGTCATCGTCGATAACCGTCTAGCCTATTCTCTATATATCACCCCAGCTTATTTCCCAAAATCTAAAACTAAAAATGGAGATTTCAATCAATATAGAAAAAATCTTCTGGGGTTTCTCTCAAAAAAACTTGAAATGCCTGTCAAATCCATTATAAAAAAAATTACCATTCAAAATCATAGAAGACAAAATAAATATCAACCAGTCCTTATAAAACGGGATATCAATCCAAATACTTTTGTTGAAATCAAAGAAAATATCCAGAATATTCAGGGAGTTGAAGTCATCGTTACTTCCATGAGAAGACATGTTATGGGTGCAGATCTCGCTCATGTCTTAGGTTATACCGGAGTGGTAAGCTATCCTGCTTGGCTCAGATTCCAAAAAAAATTCCAGCAAAACCAGGAAAAAAATCCATATCGTTATAAAGATACTATCACTGGGAAAAAAGGCCTCGAATTATATCAGGATAACGTCTTAAGAGGTGAAGATGGTGTTGCTATCCGACTTGTTAATTCAGTGGGAAAATCTATTCCAAACTCATATAAAATTATTAAAAAATCTCTCCCTGGAAATAATTTATACCTCACCATTGATAAACGATTACAAGAAATCGCAAGACGTGCTATGAATCACAAAAAAGGAGCTATTCTTGTCACAAAACCCTCTACAGGTGAGATCCTTGCCTTTGTTAGCAGCCCTTCATTTGATCCAAAAGCTATAATGAGTAGAAATGCTGTTGAAATTAATAAAATCAATAAAGACCCAGATAACCCACTCTTTAATCGTGTTCTCCAAGGAAGATATCACCCTGGCTCTACTTTCAAAGTAATTGTTGCTATTGCTGCTCTCGAAGAAAAAAATGTCTCTCCCAATAAATCTTTTGCATGTTCAGGCGAAGTTGCTCTGGGAAACAGAATCTTTAAATGCCATGACCGTCACGGTATTGTCAACTTCTCCCAGGCAATTGAAAAATCATGCAATTCTTATTTCTACCAACTTGGTGCTGAAATAGGATGGAATGCTATCTATAAATATGCAAAATTATTCGGACTGGATCATCAATTCAACCTAGAATTTGGTATCAGCCAGCCAAGTATTGTTCCAAATGAAAAATGGAAAAAAAAGTTCTTCAACGAATCCTGGTTTCCAGGAGATACTTTAAATCATTCTATTGGACAAGGATATCTACAACTAGCCCCAATTCACCTCCATAATATCATGTCCATCCTGGCAAACAATGGAGTTCTTTACAAACCTTATATAGTTAAAAAAATTATCGACCCCACAAAGACTATTAAATTAGACGATATTAAAAAAATTCTTCACCTCATCAAAAACAAAAAAATCACTGATCCGGATGATATCAGAGAAATTGTTGACAAAAAAGAAAATATAGATATATCTATAATTCAAAAAATCATAACCCTGGCTACTGATAAACAAATGACTGATCCTCAAAAAATACAGGATTTAATTATTCCTCTCTCTGAAACCACTATAAAACCACAGATCCTTAAAAAAATAAATCTCTCAAAAAGAACTGTCGATATCTTATTACCTGCATTAAGAAGTGTTGTAGAAAAGGGAACTGGTTCATGGGCTAAATATTCTGAAAAATACGAAATCGCTGGTAAAACAGGCACGGCACAAAATGCTGTTGGAGATCCGCATGCATGGTTTATTTCCTACGGGCCATATAATACAAATAACCCAGATGAACGTATTGTTGTAACTGTTATTGTTGAGAATGGCAAACAGGGCGGTGGATTTGTTGCTGCACCTATCTCAGCTGCTATTTTTAAATACTACTATGAAGGGACATCCCTTGCCGAAACTCAGGAAAAAATGGGTCGTTCTATTTTCGACATCTCAGAAGAAAACGACCAAAACGGTAATCCAGTCAAAGAAATTACATCAGAATTAGACAAAGAAAAAAGAAATTATGAAAATTCCATATTACAAGAAATTAATAATAAATACAGTAGTAACTCAAAAAATACTCGAGCCGAAAATCTAAATAAATCTTCCGAAAAAATCGAACAAAAAGAAAATCCAAATAAAAAATCTGATAAAAAAATTGATAAAAAAATTGATGATCTCAATAAAACAATACAAAAACTTCAATCAGACCCAAAAGCTAAACAAAAATCCTTGGAGGAAATAGAAAGACAGAAAGAAAAATTAAGAAAGTTACAAGAACAAAAAGACCTAGAAAATCGAAAAAAATTAATAGAGCAAAATATTCGTACCCAAAAAGAAAAACAGCGACAGTTATTGCTACAACAACATGAAAATGAGTTGAGACGAATTCGTGAACAAAATCAAAAACAAAGAGAACTAGAAAATCAAAATAAAAAAAATAATCAAACCAATAAAGAACCTTCTAAAAATAATACAACAAGTGAAAAGGAAGAAAACAAACGATTAAGAAAATTGATGGAACAAGAAGAACGAAAATTAAAAAAAGAATTAGAAGTAAATGTGGATGAATAATGAATCAAACAAGTTTTAGTCGATATAATGTAGATATTAGCCTAATTTTAGCTTCTATCTTTCTAATAATTATAGGAATTTTATTTATCTATAGTGCTGGTCATACTGAATCACCTGATAAATTTTTTCAACACTATATAAAACAATTGATTGCTCTTATTCCAGGAATTATACTCTTCTTCATTTTTCTTTTTATTAATTACCAAAAACTAAAAAATTATACAATCATATTTTACATCCTTGCAATCTTATTGCTTGTTGCTGTCTTAATATTTGGAACTCCAATACATGGATCTAAAAGTTGGTTTTCATTTTCTGGTATTTCTTTTCAGCCTTCAGAACTTACAAAATTACTTTTTATTTTCACTCTAGCTAAATATATTGAATGGTGTGGAAAAAATATACTAAAGTTCACTTATTTTATAATAGCCCTTATTATACCTGCTCCTATAGTAGCTTTAATTATCTTGCAAAATGATCCGGGTACTGCTTTAGTTTATATGCCCATTACTATAATTATGCTAATCATTGGTGGAGCTGATATCAAACACCTATCCCTACTGATCTTTACTGGAATTATTTTTGTATTTTTTTCAATTTTACCTAATTATTTTATTAAAAAAAGTGAATTAGATATTAAAAAGGATCGTATAGAAGTTATTATCCAGCAAAATATAGTATATTCTATGATCAGTACCAAAGAAGACATTCGTGAATTAAATAAAGTTAAACTTTCTACCCTCAATGATCCTGTCATATTAAAAAATGAGCTGAAGAAAAAAAATGATTATATAAAGAACTTATTTATGCTTTTTTTATTAAAAGTAATTGCAGTATGTATTGTACTTATGATCATTGGTTATATCTTTTATAAAATATTTAAAGCTCCTGTACTGTATTATTTTACCATAGCATTTCTAGTTTTTACAATTGGATTTACAGCTTCCATTGGTGGACAAAAATTTCTTAAACCCCATCATATCACACGAATCCTAGGTATTTTTAATCTAAATGAAGACCCGCAGGGATCAAGCTATAATCAAAGGCAAAGTGTAATTGCCATTGGCTCGGGTGGTATTTTAGGACATGGATTGTTAAATGGACCTCAAAACAGACTAAATTATATCCCAGAGAAGGTTACGGATTTTATTTTTGCAGTTATTGGGGAAGAGTGGGGATTTTTAAGAGGATCTCTTCTTATTCTCGCTCTCTATTCCATAATCATTTATCGGGGATTTATGATTGCTTATAATGCAAAGGATTATTATGGAACCCTTCTTGCTGTAGGTATAACAACCATATTTTTTTCCCATATTTTTATAAATCTTTCGATGTGTATTGGACTTTGGCCTGTTATGGGGTTACCTCTGCCATTTTTAAGTGCGGGGGGGACTTCACTGATTACTGGAATTATTGGTATAGCCCTACTCATGAATATTTCTCAAAAGCGATACGTTCATTAAACCATAAAAATTGTTTTTAAATATTAATAAAAATAGATCATTATATATTGACTTAATAATAGTTTTTTTATACCTTACTAGTACAATGAAAGAAGTATTTTTCTAACTTAGGTTCATTTAAAATAATCTTTAAAATAGTATATGTTATAAAGTGTTTATGTGTTAAATAGGATTTGATATGATACCTGTAAAAATAGCAGATATTTCTTTATCTAATTTAGGGTTTGTTGTTTTTTTAAAACATCTGGATGAAGATAAAACTCTTCCTATTTTCATTGGTGTCCCTGAAGCTCAAGCAATCGCTGTTCAATTTAACAAATTAAAGACACCACGTCCTCTTACCCATGATCTTTTAAAAAATATGCTTACCCTCTTAGATTGTAAAATATCAAAAGTTGTTGTTAATGATCTTATTGATAATACATTTTATGCTAAAATATTTTTAGAGAGTAAAAACGAAAAGTTCCAGGTTGACTCAAGACCAAGTGATGCTATTGCCCTTGCTCTCAGATTTGAAATACCAATTTATGTTGAAGAAAAAGTAATGGAGGTAGGAGCCGTGAAAGTTAAAAATGAAAATGAAGAAAGTAATGAAACCCCAAAAACACAACTTGAAATTCTTCAGGAGCAACTGCAATCAGCTGTGGCTGAAGAACGATATGAAGAAGCAGCTAAAATTCGTGATGAAATTAAAAAAATATCAGGCCACAATTAGTCTTATTTTTCTAAAATTGATTTCTTACTGCCAGAGATCTCCTTTAAATAATTATTTTCAATATGAATTGTCCCAATAATAAATCATACTTATTATTCATGAGAATTTTATCATAGTTCTTTATAAGAATTGCAATACTAAATTCTGATTAATATAAATAAACTTATCTGCTAATTTCCTGGTTATAATATTGAAATTGATTTTTTCCAAGATCTTTTGCTGTATACATAGCTTCATCAGCCCTCTTTAAAAGAATGCTGGAGTCATCACCGTGGATAGGATGAATGCTTATCCCAATGCTGGCAGATATTTTGATTTGATTACTTTCTATCATAATGGGATTGGTAATACTTTTCAAAATCTTTTGAGCTACTTTCTCCGCATCATGATTTTGTGAAATGGTCGGCAGGAGAATAGTGAATTCATCACCCCCAATCCTCGCGACGGTATCCCCTTTTCTAATGGCATTTTTAATTCTCTCTGCTATGATTTGCAGTAATTTATCCCCTATATCATGACCAAATTGATCGTTGATTTGTTTAAATCCGTCAAGATCTAAAAACATAACTGCAAGCTGATTATTGGAATCTTTCGCATTGAGGAGGGCTACATCAAGTCTGTCATAAAACAGGTGTCTATTTGGAAGTTCTGTTAGGGCATCATGGTATGCCTTATATTTTATGAGATTTTCATGTTCTTTTAATTTTGTGATATCACTAAATACTGCGACGTACTGATGGGGTTTCCCCATTTCATCTCTTATAACAGAAATAGTGAGCCATTCTGGGAATATCTCTCCATTTTTTCGTCGATTCCAGATTTCACCCTGCCAATAACCCTTTGTATCGATATTATACCATAGATCCATATAAAATTCTTTGTCATGTCGTCCGGATTTTAAAATAGAGGGATTTTTATTTAGCACTTCATCAAGTGAATATCCTGTCAATTTAGTAAATGCAGGATTAGCCCAGGTGATTTCTTTCATGTTATTGGTAATAATTATTCCTTCAGCAGTATTTTCAAATATAGCCTGGGTAAGTTTTTGTTGCTCTTCCTTCTGCTTGCGTATTGAAATATCCCGTGCTATAGCCACGATATATTCTTTTCGTTTGTATTTAACTAATTTAACACTTATTTCTATCGGGAAAATATTTCCATCCTTCTTCCTGTGATGTCCTTCCAGAACAAGATGGTTTTTTTTGCGGACTTCATCAACATGTTCATGCCATTTTTCAAGAGTTGTAAATAATTCTTCAATTTCTGTAACAGAGGATTTAAGTAATTCATCAAGTGTATATCCAAGACTCATACATGCCTGCTCATTGACATGTATTATCTGACCTGTTTGTGCATCAGAAATAAATATTGCATCATTCGATTGATTGACCATATATCTAAATAAATTGAGTTCTTCATTAGTGTCAGAATGCTGTTTAATTTCCCATTGAAGTTGATCCGTTGTCTGAGTAAGTCTTTTTGTTCTCTCATACATAATTTTTTCTGTGATTTGCTGGAGATTTTGATATTCTTTAAATATGATTTTTTTTGTATACAAGTGGAATAGATAGAACGAAATTCCCATAATCAGAAAGAAGATTACCTTATTTAACCAGGTATAATGATTGGATGGATCAAAGAAAAAATGATAATTGAGAATATAATCCATCACTAAATAAGCAATGGATAGGATGATAAACAATCCTGTGAAAAATATCCATCTATACCTGATCAATCCTTTTGACACACAAAACCTCAATATTTTATCGACATCGAATTGATATAATCATTACATTGAAACTTAAATATTTTATAATGATAACTAATTCTTATAAATTTGCCATTATTAAAGTCACAAGTCCTTGACAAAAAATCTTAACATTGTTATTTTCTATCTAAATAAAAAATTAGGAATACACATGCTAAAGATTCTTTCTGCCCAGGAATATTTAACAAAATTACAAAATAAAACAAGTCCTGAATATCTTCAAGTAAAAGATGCTGTAGAAAATATAATAAAAGAAGTCATTGAAAAAGGGGATGATGCATTATTAAAATATGCTAGGGACTTCGATCATATTCAAAATAATAATTTTAATCTTCGGGTATCCCAGGATGAGATTGAGAGGGGATTGTCTGAGTTGTCCGGGTCAATGAAATCTATTATCAAAGAAGCATACGAAAATATATTTCTCTTTCACACCAAAGAAAAAGAGCATTCATGGACTTTTATACATAATAATTCTTTTCTCGGTCAACTGGTAAATCCCATAGAGAAGGCTGGAGTCTATGTCCCAGGGGGGAAAGGAAAATATCCCTCATCAGTGCTTATGAATTGTGTACCAGCCCAAATTGCAGGTGTTTCAGAATTATATATCTGTACACCCCCAGATAAAGATGGAATGATTGATCCTTCAATTATATATTCAGCAGGCCTTTGTGGTGTTAAAGGGATTTTTAAAACTGGTGGAGCGGGTGCAATAGCTGCTTTGGCTTATGGAACAAAGACTATTCCAAAGGTATATAAAATAACTGGTCCTGGAAATCTCTATGTAACTATGGCAAAGAAACTAGTATACGGGGAAGTGGATATTGACATGATAGCTGGACCATCTGAAATAATGGTATTAGCTGATGAAAATACAAATATTGATTATCTGACATACGATTTATTTTCTCAGAGCGAACATTCTGAAGATGCATCTTCTATTGTCCTTGTTCCAGATAAGAAAATAGCAGATAAAATTAATCTATCGGTACAGGAGAAAACACTTATTTCTAAACGTAAAGATATTTTGACTGCTGCACTATCGAATAATGGATATATTATAATTTATAGCAATTTGGGTGAAGCCTATAGTATTATTAATGAGTATGCCCCTGAACATCTTGAAGTGATGATGGATTTAGATTTTATCGAAATATCAAACAATATACGAAATGTCGGATCGATTTTCGTTGGACAACATACACCTGAACCCATAGGGGATTACTTTGCTGGGACTAATCATTGTCTTCCGACCAATGGGACAGCGAAATATTTTTCACCTCTGGGTGTTTATGATTTTCAAAAAAGAACAAGTATAATAAAATATTCAAAAGAACGTCTGAAACAAGATTATCAGAAAGTAATTGATTTTGCTGAATATGAAGGATTTTATGAACATGCCAATAGTGTTCGTATACGAAATTTAAATTAAATTGCTATTGTAAAGATATATTAAAAACAAGTCAAAGTAACTAAACAATATCGGAATCAGAATTTTTAGTTCCGATGTTCTTTATTTGTTACTTAATCAATGTACTTAATTTTAGAGATAAATACAGCCATTTAGAGGAAAATACTATTGATGTTTTAATGGTGTGATTATGAGGTCATCAAACTGATGACCTCAAAACTCTTTTGGGAGTAAAAATATGCTTATTGATTAATAACTTGTATTAATCCAAGTTTAAACTTACCTGATTCAATATCACTTCTATCTACTGCGATCACTTTATATCCTTTGTGAATGAAAAATTTAGTTCCGAATGATTTAATTAATCTTCTATGTTCATATTTGTGAATCATCCAAGGCGATTGCCAAATCAGAACATATACTTTATTTTCTTCTATTTTTTGAGTGATTGGTATAAAATTATAAATATATTGATTTGGAACTATCCAGGCATAGATATATGTACTTTGTGCCATCGCATGATTTATGGTTAAAGTACTTAGTATTAATGTTAGTAAAATTGTTAGATATATTTTCTTTCTCATAATTATAACCCCTTAATTTTATTTTAATATCCTATCATATAAATTAATATCAAATAATGTGCCAACTATTATTAGATATTAATTATTGATCATATTATTAATTAGTATTTGCAATATTTTTGATTATATTATATTGCATCATTCTAACACAACTATGCAGGATATTGCTGAATGATTTTGATCCATGTTCTGTTTGTTTATTATTAAATAGAAAATTAAATAATGGGTTTATTGAGTTAAATTTATGCATGACATTACCAGTCTCTTTCTGCTCTTAAAATATATTTTCTTTGACCTTTAGAAAGTGATTTCCAATCATGCCGATTCATTTGATCTTTTTTGAATAGTCGATCTAACTTTTCATCTCCTATATTGCCTTTATGAGAACCGCTTTTATTTTGCTGATGTTCTCCTTTCTGATGATTTTCAGTATTTTGATCCTGATTCATAAAGGGATTCATATCAAATGGGAAAGGGGAATTGGAGTTTTGATTTTCGGATTTATTATTAATTTTTCCTTTGTTTTTATTATTATTTTTTGAATTACGATTTTTTGACTTAGACTTTCCTTGGTTTTGTTGTGATTTTTTTTTCTGATTTTTTTTGAGTTGATAGTATAATTCTCTTGCTATATTGTTATTTGGATTTTCTTTTAGACTCATTTTAAGGAGATTTAATGCTTTGTTTATTTGATTCATCTCAATCGCTGATTTAGCCATATTATATAAGAGATCGCTACGACGATTTTTTTTACTAGTATACATTAGAGCAGATTCAAAATCCTTATAGGCTTTTTTAAAATCCCTTTGTTGATATGATTTTATTCCATTCTTCATCAGATCATTGGAAAAATTCATATCTTCACGAATGATGCTTTGTGAATCAAGATTATTTTTTTGAGGCTGGGTGAAAGAAAACAATAATATAGTTATCAAGGGCAAAATAAAATATTTTCTGCTGTTAGACAATGATTCAATAATATTTGAACTTCTTGGGAGGAATATTCCTAATAAAATGAAGGTTAGTGAAAGGAAAATAAATATCTGAAAATGATCTTTTAACATCAGAGTATTGGATTCATTTATTTCTCCTAATTTAATTGAACTGAGATTATTGAAAAGGTTTTGTAATAGCAATTTTGAGCCTGCAAAATAATAATTTCCCTTAGTTTCCTTTGCCATTTTAAGCATTAAATTTTCATTCAGTTGGCTGATAACCCTATTTCCATACCAATCTGTTTTAAAACCAACTATATTACCGTATTCATCTCTTAATGGGATATATCCACCCCGTTTTGTTCCAATCCCAACAGCGAGGATTAGTATATTATTTTGTTTAGCTTTTTTTAGAACAGAATCGAAGCGATGTTGATAGTGATCTTCACCATCTGAAAATAGAATAATCCATTTTGGAAAATGATTTCCTTCACTGAAAATAGGAATACAATTTTCAATTGCCTGGCTTATTTGTGTACCCTGATGTCTTTGAGGAGCAATAGCAACGTATTTTAGATATCTCGATTTTAGCAATTCGTGATTATAACTTGGGGGATATTCAATTTGTGCAAGCCGAGATACTAGAGTAAGACCTATTTTAGCATTATTCAGTTTATCAATCGTCTTCGAGATTAAGCTTTTTGCGAGATCAAAGCGATTATATATTTTACGATTTTGATTTGGGAAATTGTTTATATCTTCAGTGAGCATACTGAGTGAATTATCAAGAATTATCATAACTTCAGCGCCGCGTTCTTTGAACTGAACATATTCTCTTCCCCATTTTGGTCTCATCAAAGCAATAACAGAGAGAAGGATACCAGTGATTATTAATATGAATTGAATGGTTCTATATTTAGGGGAAATATTTTGAAAAACTTTTTTTAATAAATTATAATCACCAAGGGAAATGAGATCTTTTTTTCGTATGTAAATATATATAAAAAAAATACAACAGAGGGTCAATATAAGTATTAGATATATTATATTTTCTGGTTTAGCAAATTGCATAATAAATACTCAAGATTTTATGATAATTTTATATATTTGAAATTAATACTGACTCACTATATTCTATCATCTTTATAAAGTTAATTAAATATCTGAATTAAGGCAAAACTCTTAATATTGTATATTTTAACATAAATCCCAGGGAGAAAATAATTATACCAGGAATCAGGAAATATGTAAAGATATCATCTTTCTCAAATAAGTATCGATCATCAAAATGTGTTTTTTCTAATTTGTCGATATCGGAGTAAATGGATTGAAGTTGCTTTTCGTTATTTGCCCTGTAAAATTTTCCACCAGTCATTTGGGATATACGTCTTAAAGGGATTTCATTGATGTTTTCCCCTTCGTATTCTTCAAAATATTTGTTACTTTCATAATTTTTATATAAAAGATGGGTTGAATCTGGTCCTTGAAATGAAAATCGTTGTGATCCAT
Organism: Spirochaetia bacterium UBA6919; assembly: GCA_002450905.1. GTDB lineage: Bacteria > Spirochaetota > UBA6919 > UBA6919 > UBA6919 > UBA6919. The sequence goes on along the minus strand of DKAT01000083.1, from coordinate 66,459 downwards.
TAATATATGGTCTAAAAACACGTCCCTTTCCACCCATACCAATTGTATATATCTTGATATTTTTGTTTGCAGCGAGTTTTGCAGCTTCCATTTGTTTAATAATAATATGAGGTTGATAATTGCCTTCAGGAAGAGAATATTTTTCATATAATATTCTATTTTCCTGATTATCATTTCCATCTGTGATTAAGATAATAATTTTATTTTCAGATTGACTAAACTTTAAAGCATTGATACTCGTTCCTAGAGCATCCCCTATAGCTGTACCATCATCTTTAACCATGTATAAATTTAGACTTTGCACAAGTCGTTTCACATAATTATGCTGCATTGTAGGGGAGGTGAGGGTAATTGCACTGGCTTTAAATGTAATCAGACCAATTTTATCCGTGGGACGTTTATCGATAAAATCCACAATAACTTTTTTGGCAATCAAAATTCGTTTTTTTAATTTTTTGGATGGATCATAATAAATTGGTTTTAAACTGTCATAATACATTTCAGGACTGATTGGCCTCATCATATCAATTTCGTCATCAACAAACCACATACTTAATGATGTATCCACTGCTAGTATAATTTCAATTCCTTTTACATTTTCTACAATTCGTTGCTGTTGAAACTGTGGTCTAGCCAGACTTATGATAATTAGAATGAGGGATATCAAAGTCAGAACAAATGGGATATGAATTAGAATTTTATTGTACGGGTTAATTCCTTTTTTTATAAGAGATAGGGTAGGGACAGACATTTTTCCTTCTGAGAAATAGGATGTTTTGAATCTCAAGTAAATTAAAATAGGAATAATGATTAATAGAACTAGACTTACAGGTGACTCGAGGGTCATGTTAAAAATACCGTTTGATATTAAGATATTAAATAGATGTTATATATAAAATTATATTGGATAGGAATATTTTAGAAAAAAAATTAAATATATATATAATTATATTAAAATTATATAAAAAGTCACCCATTTTATATGTTAATAATCAATCGATGTTTATTTGGTTATAGATGTTGTCAGGTTGATAAATTGAGTGTGTTTATTATTTTAAGAGCGAGTTGAATGTCAATTATTAGATGGGTATTTTTTAAATAATTTGGCAAAAACTTCATTTCATCGCATCTTTGAAAATATTTTATAATGTCCAATTGGATGATAGGATCAATTGACAGGGGATATAATAAATCATATAGTTCAGCCGTATTTTTTTCAATAAGTGAAATATGAAATCTCCTTTCTAAATAGTGCTTCATAATTCTTGATAATTGATGATAAGTTTCATTATTTGATGTAGTCATACCATCTGATATATTATTCATCTCTTGTATTGACTGGAAACTAACTTTAGCTTGTATATACGGATTATTCAGTTTGTCTTGCTTTAAAATATACCATCGATATATTCTTTTTATGCTTAAAAAAAGGATTATAGACAATAGTATAATCAAAATAACGAGTATCAATAATAATTTATAATAGTTTGAAGATGATTTCTTTTCTGGGTCGACATCTTGAATCAGTGGGCTGTTTAAATTTGTTTTTGAGTAAGGTGGTATGATATTTATATAGGTGTAGGGTGAATAAACAACATATTCCCTATTTTTATAATTTATAAGGAATTTCACAGGGCCCACCTGGAGGTTTTCTATTTCGAATATTTGAAAGGTATATAAAAATGTTTCTGTGATTTTATAATTTCCATTTGATTTATTGATTGTGTGGGTACGTGGCTTGACTGATTCAATATCAATTTTCTCGATGGGATGAGGGGCATTTAGAATTTTCTTATAAAAATCCTTTTCATTTAAAGATATATCTGATTTACTTGAAACAATTTCCTCATCAGAATTATGATTGACGATAATTTTTAACTGATAAACATCTCCTGTAAGATACATCAAGGTCCGATTGATGGATAACGATATTTCCACAGGGAAAGTATTTGTATATGATATAAGACAAATTATACTGGATAGGGTGAAGATAGAGATTCTTTTCTTCATCAATATCTCTGAGAACGGATTTTAAAGAAATGAGTAAGCTGGCTTATGTAAGATACATTGGTTTTGAAGTGGAGATAGTCTATATTTGATTTTCTGAAAAGATTTTTGAGATTTCTATCGTGCTCAAATAGTTGATCAAAATAATTTTTACGAAAATTAAAATGCTTTAGATTAACTAATTCTTCTTCACCTGTTTCACTGTCTACAAGATGGATGTACCCAACCGGAGGGGGCTGATTTTCAAAAGGATCACTCACACGGATACAGACGACATCGTGTTTCCTCCCCAGTTGAAATAATGGCTTTGTGAAGTCTTGATTATCCATGAAATCCGATATGACAAAGATTATAGTTTGTTTTTTAAGTGTTTTCAATAGAAATGACAGGGAATAGGATAAATCTGTTTTGGAATTAGTGGGCTGAAATGCGATGAGATCCCTTACAAGGCGTAATATATGATTTTTATGCTTTTTAGGCGGAAGATATTTCTCAATCTTATTACTAAACAACAAGAGGCCTACCTGATCTCTATTATTTAGAGCAGAGAATGCAAGAATAGCAGCAAGTTCCACAGATAAATCCTTTTTAAACTGACTCTGACTACCAAAATATTGAGAACCACTCATATCTAGAACGATAATTAATTTTAATTCTCTCTCCTCAATATAGTTTTTAATATAACAACGATCACTTCGTGCTGTGACATTCCAATCAATATCTTTTATGTCATCTTCAAAAGTGTATTCCTTGACGTGAGAGAATTCAATCCCCTTTCCTTTAAATACAGAATGGTAAGCACCTGCCAAGACCTGCTGGAGGTGTTTCTTAGACTTGATTTCAAATAACTTGACTTTTTTATATATTTCTTCGTTATTCATTATTTAAATGTAATATGTTTTTTATAAAATTAAAAGGAATTTATTTTAAAACCATGAAGGTATAAGATTTTTTACCATCTGTATTTTAATTTTTTAAAGAAGAAAAAGATATTTGATGATTTGATGAGGTGTTTGCAGGAAAGAACTTTTAGAATTAACGAATCGATTAATTTATTGAATATGAACTTTTTTTTATTGATCCTGTCATATTCTTGTTCAAGATCATGGAGTATAGTCGATGACGACTGTAAACTGGTTCGGTTCAACCCATCCCAGTCGCCTATGATTTTATAGTACATTGTTAAGCTGCGGATAAATCCTATTTTGTAGGGTGAACCATTTTCAATCGCAAAATCCACTGTATAGGATTGAGTGAAGATATCGGAATGTGATATGGATGTTTTAAAATATACTTTATAACCAAGTTTCTTAATAGCTTTTAATAAAACCCGTTTGTGGATATAATGGGATGCCTGGGTGTCAAATGGTTTTGGGTACAACGCTCTTTTCCATAAATTAATGATAACAATTTTGAAGAGATTAACGGCATATTTCTTAAAAAGGATAATAATATATTATAAAAAATATTTACAAAGAAGTCCAACTCCTGAACTTTAAATCACACATTTTTTTTATAATATTTTTAAATTCGTTATTATCTTTCTTCAATTACAATGTCGATCTGTTGAAATAACGTGAATAATTATGGAAGATAATAACAAACTAAACCAATTCAATAAGCTATATCTGGGATATTTTATTTTTATCCTTGTTTATTTATTTGTTGTTTCATATATCACAAACTCAATGATATTTTCGATAACATCCGAAAGATTCAGTGATGAGGAACATTTTATAGAGACAATTAAATTATTCCATAAGGACATATCGATTAATAATTTAAAGTACTATGAAGATATGTCAACCCCTCTCCCATTTCTGTTATACTCAATGTGGTCAAAATTATTTGGATTAAATATCCTCTCTCTGAGAATCTTTTCAGTTATTATAGCAGTTATCACATTTTTATTATTGTACCAGTTATTGTTTAAAGCAATAAAAAACTCTAAAACAAGCTTTCTCCTCTCTGTTTTTATAATTATAAATCCATACATGACTTCTCTCAGTATATTAATCTTCACGGATATGACTGCAATATTGTTTCTATTACTGAGTATTATAGCTGTTATCGATAAAAGACCCTTTCTCCTGGCTATAGGATTATCATTTTCTATCTTATCAAGGCAATATCTTATATTTATAGCTCTTTCGAGTGGTTTATATTTTCTTATCCTCAGTTTATTATACCGTAGAAAAGAAGATATAATTATGGTGATTTCTAATATAGTTTGTATAATCCCCCTATTACTGCTTGTAATCCTATGGGAAGGAGGATTAACACCAATCAATCAGATGAGAAATCTCTATATAGAAAAAAAGATTACTTATAATATCAGTTATTTATTTCTATATATCAGTCTTATTTTTATTTACCTTATCCCTGTGATTATCATTCGGTGGAAAAAAATATTATTCAAAAAGCTAATTCCATATATCATTCTTTTCATTATTTCCTGGATTTATTGGTTATTCCCGATTGCCCCTTCAATATCAGCAATCAGGGGGAATTTCAATACCGTTGGATTATTTCATCGGTTTCTGAAAATAATTTTCAATATACCTTTGCTGGAACAAATTGTTTTTTATATATCATTTTTATTTGGTTTAATTATTTTATATCAAATTGTTATTGACTTAATTCGCAGGATCCAGAATAAATTATTTGACTTCGAATTCTTTTTAAACACGACGATTATCTCATTTCTAATGATTATGCCATTATCCTATCTTGTATGGGAAAAATATTTTCTTCCAATCCTTCCTGTATTAGCACTCAAACTTGTTTTACTTAATTGTCCCGATCCATTATCCCGGTCATCTGAATCATGATTATACCTGTACGTTATTCTATAAGTTCAGAAGAGATTGTGACTCTGTTAAACGTTTCAGGGTATCTAATAAGTGAGGGATTTTAATCTGTATATCCTTTAGAATGCTTTTCAGATCACGAATGGCATACGGCACACTCTTTAAAAATATCTCTTTTCTTTCATAGAATCCTCTAAATCCATAAGCACCCATCGCCTGCATAATCCTTAATAAAACAAATCCTGGATAATACTCCATAAAATCATTTCTATTTAAATTAATATGCATACTCAGTACCTCAAGATAGTGTTCCAATAAATCATTTCGTATATCATCTCTCAGATCTGCTTTGGAATCGTAGAGCAGAGAAGCCAGATCATATTGAAGTGCCCCCTTACGTCCTCCCTGATAGTCGATGAAATAAGGGATTTGATCTTTCAGCATAATATTATGGGACTGGAAATCACGATATAAAAAATAATTATCATCAGCTTTCGTAAGGTGATCACAAAGGAAATTAAAATCATCTTCTAATAATTGTTCATCAAAAGGGATTTTAGCGAGTTTTAAGAAATAATATTTAAAATAATTCAAGTCCCACATCATGGATTGTCGATCAAAGGCATTTCGTGGATAACACACCGAATAGTCAATATTCCTTCCCTGAATCTGAAATTGAGGAAGTTTATTTAAAACATTCTTGTATACATTGAAAAGCTGATCTGTTGGAATATAATTTTCCCTGTGTTGTATTATAAATGAATACAAGGTAGTGTCTCCAAGATCTTCCAGTAAATAATATAGCTTATCTTCAGATTCATAATATATTTCTGGAACAGGTAATCCACTTGAATAGAAGTGTTTAGTGAATGATAGGAAAGCAGTATTCTCCTTAATGTCCTGGTTGAATGCACCAATAGCCTTGTGATTTGTACTTATGATTCTATAATATGCTCTGTATGAACCTGCTTCAGGTAATTTTAATATAGAAGTAGGTGTTTCAGCAAAGGTTTTTATAAAGAAATCTATGAGTTGTTCTTCTGTAGGTGTATTCATAATGCTTAACTTATTCAATTAATATTGGATCACCTGTTTATACCAGTCAGAAATTAGATGAACCATAATAAACAATGCTATTGGAGTTATTTGTAATACCAGGCGATCGATGGATGTATTGAGATGCCATATAATATCATGTGGAGTAATTAAATATATAGTTGAAAATATTCCCAGGCTCAACAAGATAATTAGGGATATATATTTAATATTATCATGAATCAATCGTTTAAAAAATATAATATGACTTAACAATATAAATAACCAGATAAATACAAATGCTGGACTGATCATAGTTTTTATAAATGCCCATAAAATTATCGGTATTCTGGAAAGGTGATTTAAGATATAGGATAACGTTATGGTCTTGTGAGTTAGCAGATCCACTGAGAGCTGATGTAATTTACTGTATACAAGCCAGGGCATATATATTATTAAACTAATTAGGAAATAAGATCCAATATCTCTGAACAGGATTCCCCACGACTCACGCTTATTAAAAACATAATATAAAAATAATACGATTTGACAAACCAATATATAAGACAGACCTTCATTTTTTGTCCATCCACACAATCCAAGAAGGATAGCTGATATGATAAAATCTTTATACCTCAAAGATTGTAAATATTCATATAGATAAAATACTGCTGTAGTAAAGAAAAACATCAATTGAAGATCAGCATACGCAAGGGTGGAGTGTGTAGATATTGGTTTCATAATGGCTAAAATAAGTGTGAATAATAAAGAAGCACGGATTGTTAAATAATTTCTAATTTGGAAATAGAATAATCCAATAAATACGCTATGGAGTACTGGGATAAACAACTTTCCAGCAATTTCATCAAATTGTCCAAATGATAAATAACTGTAAAATTGAGCCATAGGATTCATCAGGGGGTAGTCCAGGTGATCAATTCCTGAGGTCAACAAAGCATTTAAGCCGCTATAATAAAGTATCTTCGCCTTGAAAGCCCACATCGCAAATCCATCCCAACTTGATGGGGACATGGTAAGATTACGAAAATAACCATAAAACATTTGTAGTATTATTAATAGTAAAATAGTATATGCTAAGATATTCTCTCGAAAGGGAGGAATAGTCAATTTAATTTTCAAAATCCTTTTCCAGAAGTCTTTTTTTAATATCAAGCTCACCATGACCAATGGTATAGTAAGGATGAGAAGATATATAAAATAGTTATTGTCAACAACTAAAAGAATTAAAAATAAGATATAAGTAATTAATCCAATTCCAAGAAGATAGGATGATAAATAATCCATAGGACGAAATAGATTTTCTTTTTGAGATAGAATGGTTATTAAAGAAACACCAACGAGAAATGGATAAACAATTATAAAAAAAAGTGCCTGAATGATCATTTCAACAAAAATTGCCATTGTTTTTTTAATATAGCATTGTATTGCATTTTTTGATATATTTTATCATGAAGAAGAATAACATTATTATTAAAATCGCTATAAACTTTTATGTAACCTTGAGGAAAATCTTTTTTTTTATAGCGAAAACCACAGATTACATCGGGGTTTTTATTAAATTTCCGTGGATGGAACCAGTATTTTAAAAGAACTGTGTAGTTTATTGGATTATCAAACAGTGTATTAATGGAATAATCAGAGGGTATTTTTTCAATTAGAAGGAGGAAATCTTTTTCAAATTTGTAATTAAAAACTATATTTATACTCATAATCCGTTTGTCCCATAGTGAAACAGCACGATAAACAGGGAGGTTTTTAGAGTATAATTCGGCCATCCTTACCGAAATCTGAATAGCTATCCCCAAAACTATTAATATAAAGAAGATTCGAACGATTGTATGTTTTGATATCATATATATTAAACAATTATCGAAACAAATTATATTTCATAATACACCAGATAGCTCGAAACCCATCCTTCCAATTAATTTTCTTTCCTTCCGCGTAAGTTCTACCATAATAAGAAATTCCTACTTCAAATATACGGATTCCTTTAATCTTGGCAATTTTAGCGGTAATCTCTGGTTCAAACCCAAATCTTTTTTCTTCTATATTAATACCTTGGATTATTTCACGTTTGAATATCTTGTAACAAGTTTCCATATCGGAAAGATTTAGATTGGAAAACATATTGGATAGGAGAGTAAGAAATTGATTTCCTACATAGTGCCAGAAATAGAGGATTCGGTGTTCTTTTTGAGAGATAAATCTTGATCCATAGACAACATCTGCCTTCCCATTTAAAAGAGGATTGAGTAAAATAGGGTATTCTTGGGGATCATATTCCAAATCAGCGTCCTGGATAATGATATAATCACCCGTAGCATGCTGGATCCCTGATTGGATAGCCGCTCCTTTCCCTTGATTATATTCATGATAAATGATCTTTGAAACCTGAGATTTGATTGATTCCTCTAAAATTTTACGGGTATTATCCTTGGAGCAGTCATCCACAATAATAATTTCTTTTTGACCACAATCGACAGCAAGGACATGTTTTATTATCTCCTGAATGGTATTTTCTTCATTGTATACCGGGATGATTATAGATAAGACTTTATTATTATTTTTCAAAACAATATATACCTTTTAATGGAAATTAAAATTACTAAAGAAAAATCTTTTTGTCAACATTCAATAAGCTTTTAAAATTATTTATGTATTCTCTATTAAATAGATAATATTAAATCAATTTTTCCTCCATGCAACGGGTACAAATAAAATTATAACGCTATATAATTCCAGGCGTCCAAGGAGCATACATAAGGTTAATATCCACTTGCCAGGTGTAGATATACTTGAAAAATTATCAGCAGGCCCCACTTTTCCAAGACCAGGACCTACATTATTCAAAGTAGTAACCACAGAAGAGAAACTGGTAACCAAATCCGATTCTAAATAATTCATAATGAGCGTTGCTATCCCTGTTATTAAAATATGAATCATAATAAATCCCAGTGTAGAAAGAATAATTCCCTCAGGTATCACATCCTTTCCAATTCGGATAAGCTTAATATGTCTTGGGTAAATAAATTTAATTATTTCATTATATACAAACTTTAATGCAACAAAGACCCTCAGACTCTTGACTCCTCCACCGGTAGAACCCGCAGAACCTCCTGAGATCATCAAAATAATAAATAAAAATTGTGCAAAACTTGACCAGACACCGAAATGATATGTACTCTTCTCGTGAATACCCACTCCATAGCCTGTGGTAGTCATAATGGAAACAGATTGGAAGACAGTATAGCGTATAGAGTTTAAAAAATCCCCATTAAAGTTTTTATACAAGTTATCAAACATTAGAAGAGCCGAAGTAGCTACAATAATTCCTGTATAAAACAAAAATTCCTTATCCCTGAAATAAGCTTTTCTGTTTCCACTCAAAAATCTATAATGGATTGTAAAATTAGCTCCTGAAAGGAACATAAAAATTATTACCACAACATCGATATACACTGAGTTATAGTGACCTATACTAAGATTCTTGGTTGAAAATCCTCCTGTAGCCACAGATCCAAAGGTATGACAAAGGGCATCAAATAGATCCATACCTCCAAGCATTAATAAAATAGTCTCGGATACGGTGAACAGAACATAAACTCCCCAAAGAATCTTTGCTGTTTCACTTATTCGAGGGGCAATTTTATCAGTAATTGGGCCAGGGACCTCAGCTTGATACAATTGCATTCCACCTACACCTAGTGCTGGTAATATAGCCACAGCAAGAAGAATAATTCCCATACCTCCTAACCAGTGTGTCAAACTTCTCCAGAACAATAAGCCCTTTGGAAGTGCCTCTATATCCTTCAAAATAGATGAACCTGTCGTTGTAAAACCACTCATCATCTCAAAATATGCATCAGTAAAATTATTAATTGCTCCTGTTTGAGGGTAACCAGACATATAAGAATGGATTAAAAAAGGGATAGTAGCAAATAATGCCGCTGTAACCCATCCAAAAGTTACTATAGCAAAACTTTCTCTTATCTTAATTTCTTTACTTCGATATCTACGGGTAGAAAGATGGATTATAGCACTAGTTATAACTGTCAGAATAATGGAATAGATAAATGGGTATATATCATTTCCTTTATAGTAAATTGAAAACATCAGTGGAAAGATCTGAAACAGACCTATAAACATTATAAGCACACTTTGGATATGGAGAACAATTCCTATTTTCATATTCTAGCTGAATATCCTTCCAATTTCTTTTACTACTTCTGATTTTGTAAACACTATGATCCGATCTCCCATTCTTAGAATATCATTACCTCGTGGTATAATTCTTTCTTCCCCTCTAATAATAGCAGAGATAAGAGAACCTTCTGGAAAATTAATTTCTTTCAGTGGTTTACCAGTGCATGAACTATTTTTACCAATCTGATACTCAATTGCTTCAGCATTTGATTCACCAAGTGTAACCACAGACAATATATTTCCTTTTCTGACATATTTTAATATTTCACCCACAGTTGATAACTTGGGATTAACCACGGCATCTATTCCCATCACATTAGTGAAAGGTAAGTAATCATTCTTCTGAATTTTAGTAATAGTTTTTCTTACCTTGTGCTTTTTAGCAAGCATCGATGACAAAATATTTCGTTCTTCATCTTCTGAAACAGCAATAAATGCATCTATATTTTCTAATCCCTCGTCCAGTAAAGATTCTACATCAGTTGGACTACAATTTACCACATCAATCTTATGATACTCTTCTGCGAACGACAGACATTTGTTTCTATCCTGCTCAATCACTTTAACATGTATATCCTGAGTTTGGAATATCTTACACAGTCTTCTTGTAATATTCGATACTCCAGAAATAAATACCCTTTTAATAATTTTATGTGACTCATGAAAATAAGGAGCGATATCTGGAAAATCTTCTGTTTTACCAACAATATATACCTTATCACCGGGAATAAGTTTTGTGTCACCCGTTGGGATAATCATTTCATCTTGCCGAATAATTGCGAGGATAAGCATTTTCTGAAGTTTTGTATAAAAAGCGATTTCTTTGATGGATGTATTAGCGATTTCGAGTCCCGCAGTTATTTTAAAGCCCTTTATAATGAGTTCTTCTTCAGGAAACTCTATTATTTCAAATGCTGATGGAGATGAGATGAGTCGTACAATACGCTCTGTAACAACTTCTTCAGGGTTTATCAGGACATCAATACCCAGTTCTTCTTTTGTGAAAATACCTTTTCCATTTTTAATTTCTGATTCAAATAAATAATTTCTAATTCTGGCAATTTTAGAAGCTACGTTAAATTTCTTTGCTATGAAACAAGCAATCATATTTGTTTCATCAACATCTGTGGCAGCAATAAGAATATCACACCCTTCAATCCCAGCTTTCTTTAAAACATCATAATCACCACCCTGTCCAATAATCGTCAATACATCCAGTGAGCGATTTATCTCTAAAATCTTCTCAGGATCTCTATCAACAATAACCACATCGTGTTCTTCATTTACAAGTCGTTCTGCAATTTGAAATCCCACATCCCCTGCTCCGATGATTATAATTTTCATACCCACCTACTATTTAGATCTGAATAGACACCTATAAAAAATCTAATGTAATGTAATGATTTTTTGAGTAGAAATAAAGTCCTTTTGAATTAATAATATTTATTTTAATAACAATGATTTTGAATATAAAAAATAATTATCTGTTATAAATTAATTTAAAATAATACACAAACTTGATTAATATCATTATTATTTTAAAATGAATAGACGATTATTTATATTATTATTTGAGGGTTGGAGTTGAGTCAAAAAAAAATTATTATCCCTGGTGGATCTGGATTTCTTGGACGATGTCTTTCAAAATGGTTTTATAAGAGGGGATATCTGGTGGTTATTTTTTCCCGTAATCACCATTCTTTCGAGTATGCCAAAACTGTTATATGGGATGGAAAGTCCCTTGGGTCATGGATCAAGGAACTGGAGGATGCTTCAGCCCTTGTAAATCTCACAGGAAGATGGGTAAATTGCCGTTATAATAAGAAAAATCGAGATGATATTATGAATTCCCGGGTTCTGTCCACTCGGATATTAGGCGAGGCTATTACGAAATGTCAAAATCCGCCCCCAGTCTGGCTGAACTCCAGTACAGCAACTATATATCTCCATCGGTACGATACTCCAAATGATGAATATAATCATATCATAGCTCCACACAAAGATGCCAAGGATTTATTTTCAGTTGATGTGGCTCAATCATGGGAAAGAGAATTTGAAAGTATAAATCTGCAGCATATACGTAAAAATATATTAAGAACTTCATTTATATTTGGTTCAGAACCAGGTGGGGTATATGAAACCATGAGAAAACTTGTTCTATTAAGGCTTGGTGGAAAGATGGGTAATGGGGAACAATATGTATCCTGGCTTCATACGGATGACTTCTGTAATATAATCCAATGGCTTATTGAAAACAACAAGTCCCAGGGCATTTATAATTTATGCACGCCAAATCCTCTTCCTAATAAAGAAATTATGGGGACGATTAGAAAAATATTAAATGTATCTTACGGATTCTCTCCTACAAACTGGATGCTTGAACTGGGTGCATTTATTCTGAGAACAGAAACAGAACTGATAGTCAAAAGTAGATATGTTTATCCAAAACGTCTTTTGGAAGAAGGTTACCAGTTTCTATTCCCTGATTTCGAACAGGCTATAAGGAATATAGAAAAAAATCTTAGTATATCTTGACACATCGCTAAAATAAATTAACTTTATGTATGAATGAAAAACTTTTTAGAGGGAGTGAGTATATTATAAATAATTATATGAAAAAAAGTAATCTGTTTTTCCTTCTATTCATCCTATTATTTTTATCCTGTAAACCGCAGGAAACTCCTCTCGTCCGTATTGGAACTAATATCTGGACTGGATATGAGCCACTTTATCTTGCAAAATCCCTGGGTTCTTTTAAAAAATCCAATATTCGACTTATACAATATGACTCTGCTACAGAAGTTCTGCGGGCATTTCGAAACCGTGTACTGGAGGGAGCATCACTAACCCTCGACGAAGTCCTCTTATTAAAACAAGACAAGATACCTATTAAAATTATCCTTGTACATGATGTATCCCATGGAGGAGATGTCATTTTAGCCCGTCCCCCTATAAAATCAATGAAAGACTTAATTGGCAAGAAAGTTGCTGTAGAAAGCAATGCTCTGGGAGCTTATGTTATTACCCGTGCTCTTGAAAAGAATAATATGTCTCCAAATGATATTAAAATATTATCCATTGATGTTAATGCCCATGAATCAGCTTATCATTCACAGAAAGTGGATGCAGTTGTTACGTTTGATCCAGCCAGAACGAAAATTCTTAAGGCTGGTGCCAATGAAATATTTTCCAGCAAAGAAATACCCAATGAAATCATCGATGTTATGGTAATTCATGATGATGTTGTCAAAAAAAATCCTATAATTGTAAATCAAATACATGATGCTTGGTTTGAAGCTGTAAAATATCTGAGTGATCACCCTGATAAAGCATCATCCATCTTAGCGAAGCGTCAGAAAATTACCCCTCAAAAAGTCCTGGATAATTTCAAATATATTCATATCCCCACAAAAGAAGAAAATTATAATTTTATAAAAAGAAATCCTCCCCTCCTTATAAATAATATACAGCTATTAAACCGAGTTCTACTGCAATATAAATTAATTAAATCAAAGGTAGATACAACAGATCTTTTCATTCAAGAGAAATAATTCATGAAAAAAATATTCCTTACCTTAAGGTATATGATACCCGCAATAACTCTATTATTTGTAATTATATCTTTTGTTATCGGATATTTTATAACATCTGAAATTATTATCAATCAGTCCATAGAAAATAATCAAAATAAGTTGAAAGATCGGTTAAACTTCCTGCAAGGCATTGTAGAAGATTATAATAATAAAAATAATACTCTCCAGATTCAAAGACTCATTTCCAGTATTGCTTCTGAACCTGATATCAAAGGGATTCAATATGTGGACCCTAAAGGTATTATCGTTGCGTCAAATCATTATGATGAAATCAATTCAACCTGGTCTGATCCTGAAAATATTGTAAAACTAAATAATATACAGAATTCAATTTTAGAAAAACACGCCCATGTTATTTTAAATAAAAAAAATCATATCCTCCTTGGATTTACTCATATCTGCAAAAAATCAAATTCTCTTTTCAGAACATCAAATTGTGGTTTTCTTTATTTCCGTATTAATTTAAGATATGATATAAAAAATGAAAAGGAAAATATATTTTACTATACCTCATTCGTAGGAATGGGATTACTTATAGGGGCTATCTTATTAAACCTGGCTCTATCTAAACTCATAACAAGCAGAACCAGCAAAATTAATCATTATTTAAATCGCTTTTCTGCTGGGGAGAGAGATTTCAATATTCCTCTATCCGGTAAGGATGAAATATCCCAAATGAGCCATACTATCAATAAATTGCTCCAGTTAATATCAAAATCAGAAAAAGAATTGCAAAGCAAGGAAGAAAGTCTGAGAGCAGTTGTCAATACAATGATTGATGGATTAATTACAATCAATGATCGAGGAATTATCCAGTCATTCAATCCAGCTGCTGAAAATCTTTTTGGATATACTCAATCGGAGACGATAGGTCAGAATGTAAATATCCTTATGTCAGAGCCTAATAAATCACAACATGATAATTATATCCATCGTTATCTCACGACCAATCAAGCTAAAATTATTGGGATAGGAAGAGAAATTGAGGCATTACGTAAAGATGGTACAACATTCCCCGCACACCTTGGGGTATCCAAGATGATAATTAATGGTCAGATCTTTTTCACAGGGATTATTAGAGATATATCGAAAGAAAAAAATCTTGAAAACATTCTGATCGATGTGAACGAACAATTGAAATTACGTAATGAAGAATTAGTTGAAATATCTATTACAGATCCACTCACAGGGCTTTACAACCGAAGGTTTTTTGATATGAAACTCCAGGAAGAGCTCCACAGATCACTTAGGCAAAAAACTTCTCTATCTCTTATACTTTGTGACATTGATTATTTTAAATTATATAACGATCATTATGGCCATCAGGAAGGGGATGAGTGTTTAAGATTTGTTTCTCAGTTGATTAAAAGGACATTTCGCCGTAGTGGAGAGGTCCCAGCACGTTATGGAGGAGAGGAGTTTTCAATTATTCTTCCGAATTTAAGTCAAGATGAAGCTTTTGAAATAGCAAATACTCTACGTAATTTAATAAATACCTCTAAGCTGCCACATGAGAAATCTAAAGTCGCTGATCATGTCACTTTGAGTATGGGTATCTCAACTTATACCCCCAGTCCAGATGAATCAGAGCCTATTACCCCTAAAGAACTAATCAACCTGGCTGACGAGAATCTATATCTAGCTAAGGAGCGGGGTCGTAATCAAATCGTTTCTTAAAAATAAGTTCTCTTAAACTAATTAAACACTTTCAACCTGACTAATCATTATCGGAATCAAAAAATTTAGTTCCGATTGTACTTGCTCTCATGTCTTTTTTTATATATTTTATTTTAAATATTAAAGTGTTATTTGATAGTTTGTTAAAGTTATAAATATCTCGCTGTATAGAATTATTTTAAAATATTAGTGTAATTTTCTTATCAAAAGGAGATATGGATGCTGTTTGTTGTAATTGGACGAATTGGTCAGGGATCTGGGGAGAAGAGGCAATTGCATCGTCCTGAACACCTAAAACGTCTTGAGGATCTTCAGTCCAGAGGGAAATTGAAATTAGCTGGTCCATTTTCTGATATCAGTGGATCATTGATTATTTTTGATATGGAGAGTTTGGAAGAGGTCGAGGAAACCATGAAAAATGACCCGTATACACGCAATGGGGTTTATGAGAGTTATGAAATTAAACCATTTACCCAAGTATTGCCAAAATAGATGATGTATTTTAGAATGTCGATATTATTTATCTGATAGTATCTGTAAAATCATTGATTAATCTTTTTAAGATCTGATCAGGGATTACCATATTTATATTTTCTTTCAAACCTTTGTGATTTGCTATTCTTTTAAAATTAATCTTCTTACCATTGTTGACAAGAATTTCATAGTATTTATATGTGTCACCATCTTTTTCACCAGGATAACTTCTCAATTGGGCTATCTGGTTTTGATTATCCAACTCAAGAATTTTAGGCCATTCCATGAAATAAGATAATTTATTTTCCAGTTCCCGTACTTTATTTTCGAATTGTTTTGGAGAGATCTTTTCTGTACTGGAGTTTTTTAATCCCATCTCAGAAATCACCACGCTGTATCGGTCGAAATCTTCTATCTTGACAAAATACTCCACTCCATCCGCTTCATGGGAATAAGTCATCTTTCCCGGTACTCTCAGACGAATTGATTCTACAATCTTGTTTCCAATCATATCATCCTCCATAGTATTGAACACATGAACATTGTGTATATATCTATTTTTCACAAATCTTTTATGATTTATAATGATAACAGGATATCTATTTATTATTTTATAAGGAATTATAACCTCATCTCAAAAGTATATTCTTTCTACTCCTAGTAAGTCAATGTGCATGATATTATTGATTATAGTATTATTTTCGGAGTCCCATGAAGACTTCCTTATATTCTGATCCATCGTAAGAAATTAAAATATCCTTATTATCCTCAACGGTTTCAAGATTGACTGGACGTCCCCATAATGTACAGATATTTTTTAAGGTAGCACGGGCATAGCCCTTCTGAAGAGGGATGGATTCATATCGGTGTTTTAAATATAATTCACCTCTATTTTTATAATTACCATCAAGGACATAGATAAATGGCTGTCCCATATTGGTCAGGTTGAAGAGGAGGGTATCTTTAATTTTTTTAAAATCTCTGTCACTAATAACATAATATCCTGTTTCCTTGTCTAAGGCGTATGTGAACATCTTTTGCTGGCTTACGAATTCTTTAGTTAAATAAGTATCAATAAATGTGATATCATTATATATTTTCCTGACTTCGAATATTTTATCCCGACCAAGATTTAATTGTTTGTCCCAGTTTTCAAGGGCATCTCTGTCGTCACACTCCTCGTATTCTTTGCCGAATTTCCCCTTGTTCCAGCGGTCTTCTATGTCTTTAAATAGCTCAATACCCAATTTATAGGGATTTATCTGTCCCGGAGATACACCGAGAGTACTTGAATGATGATCAGCATAATCTATAATTTCACTGTCTCTCAGTATATTAGACGTCATGATCTTAGAATGCCAGTATGACGCCCAGCCTTCATTCATTATCTTAGTCTGTCCCTGGGGTGCAAAATAATAACTCTCTTCTCTTATAATGGAAAGGACGTTCTGTTTCCATTTTTCAAGGGGGGCATAATTCAATAAGAAGAGTAGAATGTCTTTTTCTGGATTCTCAGGAAACCGCTTCTCCTTTAATTTGTCTTCGTCCATTTTTTTCTTTTGAAGCTCCATAAACTCCTGTGGGTTTATAAATGAATCCATATATCCTTTACTTTCTATTTTCTTAACGGATTTATCAGGTTCTTCCGGCTTATCTTCTTTATCAGAACGACGTTTTATAAACGGGGAATAAGGATCGATGAGATTATCCAGGGATAGACAACAATCAAGAAACGCCTCGACCACTTCATATCCGTGGGTTTTCATGTACTTACGGACTCTGCTACCATGGTTTGCCATAGTGTCAATAGCCTTTCGTTCTGTCTGAGCAAACCAACTGTTGTTTTTGAAGAAATCGCTGTGACCATAGACATGAGCCATAACTAGTTTCTGGTCAACAAGTTCATTACTTTCCATAAGGTAAGCATAACATGGATCATTATTTATTACCATTTCATATATTTTCTGCAAGCCATAGGCATACCCCTTTGAAAGTTGTTCATACTCCATTCCAAACTTCCAGTGGGGATATCGGGTGGGAAAACCTCCATAACTTGCTATCTCATTCATTCGATTATAATCTACTAATTCAAATACCGTATCAAAGAAGTCTAAATTATATTTTGAAGCTACAGTTCTTACCTCATCTTTGATTTGATCTAATTCATAGGATAAATTCATTTTCCTTTCCCCAAGAACTGTTTTATAGAACTATAAATCGCTTCTTTATCCTCGATTTCACTGGTGACGAGTTTATCATTATTCTTGAAAGCTTCATCCAAAACCCTTTTAAAGTTACCGACCCCATATACACCTTGTACCTGTCCATAACAAAAGAGGTTTGCCTTTTCGAGAAGTTGTTCTTTTAGTAATCTGATGCACTGATAGTCATCATCTCTACTCCAGTTATCACCGTCAGAGAAGTGAAATGGGTAAATATTCCATTCAGACAAAGGATAGTCCTGATTAATCATCTCAAGACATACCTCATAAGCAGTGGATATCTTAGTCCCACCGCTTTCACGAGTGTGATAAAATGTTTCTCTATCTACCTCACGAGCTTCGGCATCATGTATTATATAGCGTGATTCTATATCATTATACTGTGATCTTAACCAGGTGTCTATCCAAAAAGACTCTATACGAACAATTTCTTTCTGCATATCAGTCATAGAACCAGAGACATCCATCATATATATGATAACCGCACTGCATTCAGGATTTTTAATGGTCTTCCATGACTTATACCTCTTATCTCCGCGTTCAGGAATGACAATCGGATTGTGCTTATTATACGTACCACTTGCAATTTGTCGTTTGAGAGCTTGCTGGAAGGTTCTTTTAAAATTTCTTAGAGATTCAGGGCCGACATTGCGGACACTAGTATATCGATCTTTTGATTCAGTAATATTTTTTTTTCCACGTGGTTCGATTTTAGGTAACTGGAGTTCTTCACCAAGCATTTCTGCCAGTTCTTCCAAGGATACATCTACTTCCAAGATATGCTGACCTGGTGTTTCTCCAGCTTGTCCAATTCCTGATCCTTGCCCATCTCCCTTTCCTATTGTACTACCAATATCTCCATCACCCTGACCTACTCCTTTCATTTGATCATGATCGAATTTAAAGTGAGGTAAATCAATTTGGGGGATTGGAATACTAATTACGTCGTCACCTTGTTTGCCAAACATCTCACTATGGGTAATGTATTCCTTAAGCTCCTTGCGGATCTTGCCCTTTACGATGTTCTTAAATCGATTGTAATCCTGTTCTATTTTTAATGCCATAAATATCCATCAAGTTATTTATAGTTGTTGCTGCTGAATATCCCCTCGGGCAAATATACTCGCTACAAAGTTTAGTACATCTGTTGAACAGACTTCACAGTATCCATAATTATCAACGAGCCTTTTTTTGACAACATCAATCTTCTCTTGAGTTTCCTTATCCACCACTCTGGATACCAGACTGGTCAATTTAATTGTGTCCTTCTGGTCTTCAAACAACTTAAGTTCTAAAGCTTTTTGTAAACGTTCATTAGTTTTATAATTAAATGTCTTACCTTCAACAGCCAATGCACCTATATAATTCATTATCTCGCGTCTGAAATCATCTTTACGACTTTCAGGGATATCAATCTTATCCTCAATACTTCGCATCAAACGTTCATTGGGCTCTTCATCTTCACCAGTATATTTATTCTTTACTTTCTCCTTCTGGGTATATGCCTTGACATTATCAATATAGTTAGTACAGAGCTTTGTAATAGAATCTTCATCCGCTGATATTGCCCTTTGTACTTCATTTTTTACAATATCCTCATATTCTGTTTTAACAACATTCAGCAATTCTTTATAATGCTTTCTTTCATCTTCATTACTAATCAGAGAATGGTGAACTAAACCATCCTCAAGTTCATTTAGTACCATGAATGGGTTTAGGCAATTCTCATCCACATCTGCTACAAGGGCATTGGATATTTTATCCTGTATATATCGTGGAGAGATTCCTTTCATTCCTTCCTTTGGAGCTTCTTTCTTCAATTCTTTTATGGTATCTTCAGTAAATCCGGGGAGAGACTTCCCATTATACAGCTTGAGCTTCTGCATGAGAGTAAGTTGTGCTTTTTTAGGCTGTTCCAATCTAGTTAATATAGCCCACATGGATGCTATAGTCAGTGTATGAGGAGCAATATGCTTAGATCCTATTGTATTCTCAGGATAATCCTTTTTATATATCTTTATTTCGTCATCCAGACGGGTTATATAGGGTATATCTATTTTTATAGTTCTGTCACGAAGGGCTTCCATAAATTCATTATTCTGAAGTCTCTTGTATTCTGGTTCATTCGTATGTCCTATTATGACTTCATCAATGTCAGTTTGGGCAAACTTCTTTGGTTTAATTTTATGTTCCTGTGAAGCACTCAGTAAATCATATAAGAACGCTACATCGAGTTTCAATACTTCAATGAACTCTATAACACCTCTATTAGCTACATTGAACTCCCCATCAAAATTAAATGCCCTGGGATCTGAGTCTGAACCATATTCAGCAATCTTACGATAATTTATATCTCCAGTGAGTTCTGTAGAATCCTGATTCTTCTCGTCCTTGGGCTGAAAAGTACCTATTCCTATACGATCTTCTTCTGATAGGATGAGACGATGAATGGTAATATTATCAAGTACTTTCTTCCAATCACCATGATTTTCTTTTAACAACAGCTTAAAATTATAGCGACAGACAGGACATAACCCACCTGCTATTTTTATTTTATTTTCCTCAGGGAATTGTTTGTTCATTTCATCAATAATTTCTTTTCTGAAGTCCAGCGGGATAAGTTTTAAAGGTTCTTCATGCATTGGGCATGGGACAGGGTGTGGTTCATTGGGTATATTCCAGCTGAAAGAATAAAGAGCACCATCCTTAGTTCGGGAGTATGCTTCAATCCCTTTTTTTAGAAGTCGAACTATTGTACTTTTAGAGCTACCAACGGGTCCATGTAACAGAATAACTCTTTTTTCTGCACCATATTGCCTTGCTGCAGATTTAAACACATGAATCAATTTCATAATAGCATTATTCAGTCCGTAGACCGTGTCATGTCCACCAATCTCACTGTTATTAAAAAAATTATATCGTGTAGAAATACCACTTGACGTTTTAATTGTTTCTGTACCATGGGACATAATCATATCATACATTCGCTGATAAGCTGTCCTTGCAACTTTTGGATTCTCCTGAACAAGTTGAAGATAATCCTCAAAGGTTCCTGTCCAGTTCTCATCCTCAAAGAGCTTTCCAGAAAGATTTCTTAAAACCCCCACCACATCTTTTTTTGTTGGCATCTGGTATCCCCCAATATTATGAAACTTGATTTATAAATAGTTTATACTTACTAACCACCTGATATTATTGCTTAATATATATACAGATTATCGTCATCCCTTCCGATCTCTAAATAATATTTATATTTCACAAAAAATCCTTTTTTAGAAGGTTTCCTAAAGTTATAACACAGGCTATAGTGATTTATATCAATTTTATTCAAAAGATTATCAAAGATTTTGAGATTTATATATACTTGAGCATCTTATCAATGAATATTTATCTCTTGCTGGTATACAAATATGTCAAAATAGGGGTAATGAATAGAAGAGTATATCCTAAATAAGTGACTGGATAGGAAAAAAAAGGGATATTGTTCAGGTGGGGAAATACAATAAGTAGATCCAGAGTGATATTCATTATAAATAAGATAGAGCCAAATGATAATTAATTAATTTATTTTCTACTTTGAGTATTTTAAAAATAAAATTGGATGACACTGCATAGATAAGGAAAAATCCGATGAGAAATATATAAAATACTGGATGACTCAATAATTTTATTATATTAAAACCCAATTGGATGAGAAGTAAAGTAAATAAATATCCACCTCCCCAAATTATAAGTCCTATTATGAGAAACAATAAAACATTTCGTATTATTACAGTATAATTTTTATAATACACTTTTATTTTTAAACTATTAAGAATATAGTTTGATGTGTCCTCTCGGAGTCAAGTTTTAAATAATTTCATCATCAATTAAAGATTTTTGGTATAAAAATCATAAGGGATTAATCTGATTTTCAATGAAAGCAAAGAAATATCAACTTATTTACTAATTAAAGGTATTTTGTACAGCATTTAGTAACGTATTTAAGTGGTATGGTTTTTTAATAAATTGGATAGAACCACTTGTCATTTTTTTTTTGAATAATATTTTGATCCTCAGTATTTGTTGCTAAAATTATATTCAATTTAGGTTTTAAGGAATAAATTTCATCTAATAAATGAATGGTTTCATCATCTGTCTTGCTTAAATCATAGAATAACAGATCAAAAATATTTTGATTATCTTTAAATAAATTGATGGCACTGGATAGATCTTCTGCTGTAAAGACCTGATACTTATTATTCATAAGGGATAATTTTATAAAATCAAGTATACTTTTATCGTCATCGACAGCTAATATTTTTTGTTTTTTATTAACTGATGAATTGAAAGTCATATCGGCTAATTCCATTGGCTTATCCTGTACATTTTTATCAGGAGTTGATGGAATTAAAAGAACAAATTTACTCCCTTGTTTTACTGACTGATCAAGGTATATATATCCATTGTGTTGTTCAATCAGATTTTTTACAACAAATAATCCAAGACCTGTTCCTTTGCCAAGATCCTTTGTGGTAAAAGAAGAATTAAATATTTGGGGTGCAATTTCTTTACTAACACCTCTTCCTGAATCGATGACATTAATTTCTACATATTCTCCTGGAATTACCTCAGAACCAGAATAAATATTTTGTTCCATTTTAATATTTTTTGTAACTATAGAAATTACGCCGCCCTGAGACAATTCATCTTTGGCATTGATTATAAGATTCATTAGAATTTGTTCAATACTCGATATTTCTCCTCGGATCAAATTAATTTTATCCCCAAGATGACAATTCAGTATAATTTTATCTCCTATAATATGGTGAAGCATTGAAATTAAGTTTTTAATAATATCATTAATATTAATATTTTTTTGAACTGATGAATCTTTTCTACTAAATTGAAACAATTGCTGAACAAATTGGGTAGCCCGATCCGATACTTTCTCCATTTGATTCATATAATATAAAATTGAATCGTTGTTATTATCTGTATTTAATTTATCCATTGAAAGCTGGAGATATCCTTTAATGGACCCCATTAGATTGTTAAAATCATGGGCTATACCCTCAGTTAAAATGGCGATGGATTCGAGTTTCTGGGCATGATGGAATTGTTCTTTGAGTAATTCTTTTTCTTTTTGAATTTTAATTTGCTCAGTGACATCTTCATGGATTAAAATTATTTCAATGACTTGATTTATATCATTTTTTATGGGGTAAATTGCTGCAGAGACATATTTTTTCTTCCCATTCTGAATATATGGGATTTTATTTGTATCATATTCGATAACTGGTAATTTTTGAGGAGTACCTTCAAATGCTTTTTGGATATAGGAAATTGTATTATTTTTGATAAGTTGTTCATCTGATAGGATATTCCAATCTTAGATATCATTTAGGGTAATCCCCCAGAGATTTTTCCATGCCTGGTTCACATGAATTGTCACCCCATTAAGATTTATAATCTGGATACTAAACGGGGATTGATCAATAATAGTTTTATAGCGTATTTCAGAAGATTTTAATGCTTCTTTAACATGATGGATGTCTGTAATTTCTCTGGTAATAGAGATAACAGCATCGACCTGACCTGTGGAATTCAATTCAGGAATAAAATCAGTCCTGAAATGTCTTGTCACTCCATCAACACTAATACCTTCATAGGTTAATTCTATATCTTTTGCGTCATTAAATATTTTGAGAATAAGCCCATGCAATTGATCTGCCCTTTCTTCCGAAACTAGTCCAAGTTCTTTAAATGTTTTTCCTGTACAGAACTCCCTTGAAATTCCCGATAATCGTTCGTTTGTGGGATTTGTGTATATATAACGGAAATCTTTATCGTGTATGGAAATCATATCTTTTGATTTTTCTACAAATATTTTGAAGTATTCATTTTTTTTAGTTATTGTATCAATTAACATTTTTTGTGATGTTATATCAATAATTGTTATCAGGATACCATCTACGGTTTGAAAATTATTTTTAATAGGAGTATGATGAATCTCATAGTGAGTTACCGATCCATGATTGTCACTCTGGGAGTATTCAAAGACAGATAATTCTCCCGAAAGTGCTTTTTTTATGTGGGATTCTCGTTTGGAGTAATTTGAAATACCAATTAAATCCTTAATGGAATTATTAATAAGATGTTCTTTATTTATTCCATAGAAATTAAGATAATTATGATTAAATAAAATATGTTTTTCATTTAAATTAGCATAAGCAATGGGAAGAGGGATGGCATCTAGAATGGGTATAAGATTTTGATGATGTTGATTTTCCATAAATAAATAAGTTTAATTTATTGTGATAGATGTATTGAATTGTTCGATAACTTAATTATGATCAAATGTTTAGATGTATATACTCTAATTGAATTTATTTTAGGTAGATTTCTATAAACCGGAATCAACAACCATTTATTTATTTTCTTACATTTCGGATGAAGTCACTTTATTAAGAATAATATTTTATTATAGAAAGTCAAGGGCAGGATGTATTAATTTATTTTACTGAACAAAATTACTTGTATTTGTTTCTGAAACATTTTCTACAGGAGTTTTTAGAGATATTTTATTTTCCTGTTCCAGTTGGTAAATTGTTTTTATAACGTGTTGAACAGCCTTATCGATACGATGTTCACCATATGGGAAATTTAGTTTTATTTTATTTAATAGAAAATAACTGATAAAATATTTGATGGGGGGTTTGAGGTTTTTTACAAGAAATTGTTTTAATTGGATGGGCAGTGTGAGAGAAGCGAGGCAGAATTCTATAGGTCCAACAGTATTTACAACAAAGTCCAAATCATTTATTGTTTTAAATCTTGGTAAGTAGTATTCCAATTTCTTTTCATCCTGGGATAAGTTATTATAATTTAAATTAATAAATGTTTTTACGAACTCATATTGTGCTAATATAATTTCATCAGGAGAAATATTTTTTTTCTGGTATTCAATATCTTCTATCATTAACTGATATTTTCGTTTTGAGAGATTTTTAACAACAAGGGACATGGAATCAGGACTTATTTTAACAAAAGATTTAGCAAGATTTAAATCATTACACTGGGACAAAACATTTTGGATAATACCTTCTTCGATTGCTTTCTCAATCCATTGTTCAAAAGGATTTATAAGGAAAAAGTATTTTAATTCTTTTAAGTATATATCGTGAATTATTGATTTCAGGCGTAGGATATGGGGGGAATCAATTCTTTTTTCCTTAATTTGTTCATCCAAACTTAAACCTATTTGATAAATAGCAATTTCAACCCAACGATAATCCGGATTTTGATTATTTTTTTTTATGGCTTCCTGAAATTCTTCCTGTTGATTTCGGGATAAGTTATTGGATATCCGTTCAATGCCATTATCCATCTTAGTCCCAAGTGCCCATAACATATCGTAACTCATGAGATTATTACTCAACATGATTCCAAGAACCCGTTGTAGATCAGAATCAGGAAGAATATTCAAAAAATCTATTACGTTAAAAGGGAATTGGAGGTTCTTTCGATAAAAATCAGTTCTCAGATGGGATAAAATATGATAAAAATCTTTAAAATCATTTACAGAAGATGTATTTTTATGGAGTATTAAACGGATTAGTATGTCCAGGGTATTTTTAGGGATAATTATGGATAGGTAAGCTTCACATGAATCAATTTTATAGTATGCCTCGCAATGATAAATTATATTTTGAGATGGAAATAGATTATTTATTTCTGAAACTTTTTTGGATTCACCCATTTTAGGATGACATTTTTTTAACGATGACACTTCTATAAAATCTTTTACGTGAGTGGAGATATTTTTTATAAGATCATTGATAATGACTGATTGGTTTTGGAAATCTTTTTCATCAAATAAAATATAAAATGGTATGTCTTTATAGATATAAACGGGGGAAATATATTTTGGAAGGATATTGGATAATTCTTGTGGAGTAGTTAAAGAGGCATATATATATTTTAAAGTATTACGAATTTCTGTGGTTTGTGAAAATTGACATAAAAAAATATCATCGATTAGATTTGATTTTTCAAAACGCATATATTTTTTATAGATTGAATCATTCGATATTTTTAATTTTTAATGAATTGAACAATTTCTCATACAATTACATTCATTGATTAATCATTTTTTATGATCATCGGGTTTAGAAAAGAAGTTTATTGTTGAGATGACGCCCACTAAAACAGAATTTAATAGTGAAAGATTTTTTATTATTTTATCTATAACACCCTTAAAAGTATCGATTTTATCTTGAAAATCATGAGATGTTTTATTGACCATCTCGGTAATATTTTTTGTTTCATTTCGGACGAGTTGGGATACTTCCTTGAGATTATTAACGGCTTCTTTTGACTTATTGATGATCTGAAAAGCTTTTTTTGTCGTAACAAGAATAATAACCAACTCAATAAGGCTGCGAACCACCAGAATAATCGTAATTAGGATTAAGCAGATTTCTATGATAGTCATATTGAATTAAAAATATTCAGGCTTCGTCGTTCTGAGACTTGTGTAATTCTTCTTTAAAAGCCTTTTTGCCATGTTCAACAGCTGATTTTGCCCGATCTTTCAATTTATCAATTTCTTCAGATGTATATTTTTTAACATCCTCCACCTGATCCTTTACCTTGGACTCAAGATCTTTTGCATATTCTCTTATCTGTTCCCTGGTCTCCCGCCCTGATCTTGGAGCAAATAATAGGGCTAAACCAGCTCCCATTAATCCTCCAACTAAAAATGCTAATAAATTACTTCCGCTCTCTCGACTCATGACAAACTCCTTATATATCATTAACAAAATGGGTTAGATTTACACGATCTTTCATGTTTTGAGATAATTTTTTAATGTTTTTCCGTGTCTTATCCCCTGATTGAGGTGCGAACAAAAGGGCTATACCTGCCCCCAGTAGGCTTCCAGCAAGGAAAGATAATAAGATTTCTTTATCTTCTGACATAATGTTCTCCTCTTCAAAAAATAATATTTTATAAAGTGAAGACATTTAATGGTAGCACATATTTTAAAAATGTCAAGCAAACCTTTAATTTATTTTTGTAAAAGTTCTCTCACTTTCATCGCTATGTCTTTTTCTTTCATAAAAGCTTCTCCAATAAGCACTCCATCAGCACCAATAGATTGAATATATTGCATATCTTCTTTAGAATGGATACCGCTTTCTGATATTATTATTTTCCCTGTTGGAATCATCGGAACAAGTCTCTTTGTAAGATGAATGTCTGTAGCAAATGTTTTTAAGTTACGATTATTGATACCAATGAGATTGGCTCCACATTCTAGAGCTATTTTTAATTCTTCTTCATCATGGATTTCAACAAGGGGAGTTAATTTGTTTTCATAAGAATAATGGATGTACTCCTTTAATTGACTTGGACTTAAAACGGCAACTATAAGTAATACTGCACTGGCGCCTGCGATGAGCCCTTCCATGATTTGATAAGGATCGATAATAAAATCTTTTCTCAAAACTGGTAACTGAACTACTTTTCGGATGGCTTTCAGATAATCTAAATGCCCTTGAAAGTATTTTTCATCAGTTAATACGGATATAGCCCCTGCACCGGATTCTTCATATATTTTCGCAATTTCAGTTGGATTAAAATCCTCTCTGATAATACCTTTAGAAGGGGAAGCCTTTTTAACTTCAGCTATTAGAAAGAGATTTCCCTTGGTATGATTTGTTAAAAATGGAATTGGATCTAAATTATATTCTAAATCCTTAAGGGGGAAATGTTTTTTCTTATATTCAACTTCCAGACGTTTATTTTGGATAATTTCTTGTAATATGTTTTGAACCATACTATGAATTTAATTTATTTTAAAGAAAGTTGAAATATTTTTATAAAATAATTAATACAATCTATTTATTTTGATAGTATTACTTGTCGATCCCATAATAATAAAATATTTTTGAAATCAAAGTAATCAGATAAGTGTTTTAATGAATGGAATAAGGAATGGCTCACAATATTTTATTAAATCATCAATTGAAAGAACTTGAAGACATCCTCAAATCACAGAATGAGAATTACGAGACTTCTTTTTTTTCAAATTACGATAAGATTCCTGATATAATAAATAAAAATAAAATTGATTTAATTATAGATGATAGAACTGAGAACCAATCATTAAACCCCTGCGAAGTCTGTAACCAGTTAAATATTAATGCTTCTGAGCCTAACATTCCTCTCCTTCTGATCTCACATGATAATGATAATATAAATTATAAAATAAATGAGCTCTGCAACTTTTGTTATGTCGATATAATTTTCAAACCAATCAACAAAACTCAATTGATATCATTCGTAAAAAAAATGATCTACAATCATAAATCTATTATACAATATGAAAAAAGTATAAATGATCAGATGAAACGATTGGAAGAAAATCAATATATCGATATGGAAATATTATCGACGATGAGTCACGAATTCAGAACCCCACTCAATAGCATTATTGGTTTCTCAGAACTCCTTAAAAATATCACCCAGGAAAATCTGTCAATAAGTGAAATCCATCAATACGCTGATTTTATAACCAGAAGCGGTAATCAGCTCCTGTTATTTGTCAATGATGTTTTGGAGTATACAAAAGTAGTTAAAGGAAAACAAGATATTCAATATGAGACTATGATCATTTCATTATTTCTTGAGAATATTATTTTCTCCTTTGAAAAATCGTTTGAAAGCAAAAAAATTAAAATTATAAAACAATATGTTATTAATAATGACAAAATCTTAACTGACAATGAAAAGATTAAATTTATTTTTAAAAGTATATTTAAATTCATTCTGGATGAATTTCCGGAGCAAACTCAAATTAAAATCGATTACAAATACCCGAAAGATCATTCAAAAGTTATATTTCATATCCATTTTAACTTACCAACGGACACATCAAAGGATTACAGTCATATTTTTGATATGTTTCAAACCGGAATCGAGAATTATTCTTCAGCAAAAATCCTTAATTTCCAACTGGAACTTGTAAAAAAGTATATTCTACTATTAGGGGGACGATTTTCCTACGATAGAACAATGAATCTCTTTTCAATCCACCTGCAGGCTAAGAATTAGTATGTGATTTATAAAGAATTACATTTCATCAAGAGGTTGTATACCCAAAAGTTTTAAACCATCTGATAATATTTTTTTAACAGCCAAAACAGTTAATAATCTTTCATAGCTTAAAGGGATATTTTGTTCATTAATCACCTGATTGGCTCTATAATATGTACTGAAAGACTGCCCAAGATCAAGAAGATATTTAGCAATCACTGAGGGCTCTTTAATATTTCCAGCGTGAATAATTCTTTCCTGAAATAACGATAATTCTTTTGCAATATCAAACGATGCTGCCTCGCTTATCTGAATATCATCTGTCTTAATATCACCTATACGCCTTGAAAAATTCCTCAATATCCCTGATAATCTTGCATGGGCATACTGTAAATATATCCCTGTCTCTCCTTTGGGGTTCAGCATTTCATCCCAGTCAAAAAGAATATCTCGTTGCCGATGATTTTTTAAATCAGAAAATATAACAGAACTTATCCCAACGATCAGTGCCCTCTGATTCTTCTCTTCATTACTTAATTGCCCTGATTCTCCCTTCTCCATTAGAGTTTCTTCAATTTTCTGTAGAGCAAGAGATTTTGCTTTCTCTATAACATCCTCTAAAAAAATTATTTTCCCTTCGCGAGTTGACATTTTCCCATCTTTAAATTGTATTAATCCAAATGGAACATGATGACAACGAGATACCCATTGAAAATCCATTAATTCAAGGACCTTAAATACCTGTTTAAAATGTAATTCTTGCTCTCCACCCACAACATAGATCATCTCATCAAATTGAAACTGATCCCAGCGAAATAATGCTGCTGCCAAATCTCTTGTAGCATAGAGTGTGGCTCCATCTTGTTTTTTTAATAAAACAGGGGGCATTTCATATTCTCCAAGATCAACTATCGTGGCACCCTGACTTTCATTAACTAGTCTCTTCTGGTTTAATAAATCCAAAACCCCCTCGATTTTGTCCTGATAAAAACTCTCTCCCCAATATTTATCAAAATCAACACCTAATATATCATACATCCTGTTGAATTCTTTTAAACTAAGATCTTTAAACCAACTCCATAATCGTGTTGCTTCATCATCCTTGTCCTCCAGTTTTTTAAACCACATCTTGGCGTTATCATCCAATTCAGGCTTATCGTCCAATTCTTTGTGAAAGCGAATATAAAGCTCCAGAAGCTTCTTAATTGGATTACTCTCCAATTCTTCAGGCTTACCCCACAATTTGTATGCAACGATCAATTTACCAAATGAAGTTCCCCAGTCCCCCAGGTGATTTATTTTCACAACATGATAACCCATGTATTTATAGATCAGTGATAAAGAATTCCCAATAGACGTTGATCTCAAATGTGCTATGGAAAATGGTTTTGCAATATTTGGTGAAGAAAAATCAATCACAATCGTCTTTCCATCACCAATGGATGATATCTTCGACTGATCCCAATCTATAATAGATTTTAAAACACTTTGGATGTATAATATTTTATTATAATAAAAGTTAATATAAGGTCCCACTACCTTGATTTCACTAAAATAAGGCTCCAAAACAAGCTGATTAACTAAATCCTCTGCAATTTTAGGTGGAGCTTTCCTTAATACTTTTGCCAGTGTAAAACAGGGAAAGGCATAATCCCCCATGTCCTGTTTGGGTGGAACTTCCAGCAGATTAGAAATCTCTTCTTCTGAAAGAGGTATTAATTCTTTTAATTGTTTTGTAATCTGATTTTTAAAATTATCTATCATAGATTTATATACCATAATGATATTATTTATTGCTATTTTTTAATTTTTGAACATCCCAATAATTATTTACAAATTAGCAGTTTCAAATACAATTTTCTTGTCGAAATAATAAAATTTTGTCTAAATACATTGAGCAAGTATTTTATTACCTGACATGGCAAAATATTAAAAAAACTTAATTTTGTCAATGAATTATTTTGTCTATTTTGATTTTCATTTACCGACAATTATAATTATATTTTACTTAAATAATACAAAAATATTACAATGTGAAATAATTTACATATGTTTAAGTCATTTATATATTTCTAATATGTTATAAACACACCACGGGGGTATAATTTGTGGCAGAAGTTATTAAAAATACTTTCATTGCGAGCCAAATTTAGAATTATTGTCACAATGGTAATTATGTTATCCTCTCTAAGCATCATTGGATTTTACAGCTTAAAAGAGGCTGACGATTTAATTATCCAGGTCAATAAGATTCTGGATCTTGAAAGAGAGCATATTGTCAGGGTGCTTGGTTTGCAAATTCGTATAGCCCAGGTATCCCACTTGGATTTTGAATATTTTGATATGGGTGCAGTAAGCTCAAAA
Source organism: Spirochaetia bacterium UBA6919 (assembly GCA_002450905.1). GTDB lineage: Bacteria > Spirochaetota > UBA6919 > UBA6919 > UBA6919 > UBA6919. Next base: position 34,970 of record DKAT01000083.1, on the reverse strand, counting down.
GGACAACAAGGCGTTGAACCCTCAGGTATTATACCAACAGCTAAAGAAATAAAAAAAATCTTGGATATAATAAATAATAAAATAAATCAATTTGATACAAATATCTCCAGTATTGGAATATTTCAAATCCTAGTTTCACAATATAATTTTCAAATTAAAATAAATAAAATCAAATCATTAATTCAATTAGAAACATCCAAAGTAAATAGTATCATCGATAAAGCTGATCTAGCTCGAAAAAATAATTATTCCAAAAAATCAGTTGACCAATTTAAAGTCCAATCAACAACAATTCGTCAGGAAATCATGGCAACTTCTAGTGAAATCAAAACCTACTTCACTGAGGTTAGAAATCAGTTCTATCAAACCATTGAGTTATTACATCTTATTTTATTACTATCAATTATAATTTTAGGTATCATTACAATTGTCAGCATTCTTGTCTTACTAGCATATGTCCGTAAAAGTATTGGAAAATTTAATAACATTCTAAAAGATATCACTGAAGGAGAGGGAGATCTTTCTATTGAAATCCCTGTTCACTCAAAGGACACAATGGGAATGCTAAGTATTTCCTTCAATCTCTTTGTAGCTAAAATTAGAAACCTTGTAATTGAACTCAAAGATAGTATCAACCACGTCCAGGAATCCAGTAAAGGAATCGTTGACTTCACAGGAACCAGTTCAAAAGATATTAATGATATCATGAAAAAAGTCTCTGAAATCAATGTCAACGCGGATGCCCAGAAATCAAACGTCCTAAAAACCATTGAAATGATTACCGAGATGGTTGATATTATGAAAACTGTTGCCGATGATATTGATAAAGAAACTGTGACTATCACTTCCACCAGCTATACCATGAAATATATGGTAAAACAATTTAAAGAAATAGCTAATAATTCAGAAAGAGTGGACGACTCAGCAAAAGAACTTTTAAAAGTTGCACAATCCGGGGGTGAAACAGTAAGTAATACTTTGTTAAGTATACGTGAAATCCAGGACGATTCTTCAAAAATTGAAGATATTGTTCATGTGATCAGTAGTATTGCAGAGCAAACAAACCTCTTGGCTATGAATGCTGCAATAGAAGCCGCCCATGCAGGAGAATATGGAAAAGGATTTGCCGTTGTAGCAGATGAAGTAAGAAAACTTGCTGAGAATAGCAGTGATGCATCAAAACAAATTATTAATCTCATAAGAAATACTGTAAATAAAATCCAAAAAAGTGCTGATCTATCTAATAAATCTTATGATGCTTTAAATAAAATCCTTAGTGACACAGAAATTACTGCTAAATTTATGAATGATATCACTGCAGGAATGAAAGATCTAATCGATGAAGCAAATGATATCCTTGATTCCATCGAAAAATTAAATATTGTTACTTTAAAAGTTAAAGATCACGCTGAAGAAAGTAGGTCAAAAGGAGAAACTGTCCTCCACGCAGTAAATGAAGTCAGGGAATATGCTGTTAATATAACCGAATCTCTAAGATCACAGATAAAACACACAGAATCAATCGCTCGAAATGTCGAATCCCTCTCTGATTTCTCTCATTTAAATGAGAAATTTGTAGAATATCTCAAAGTACTGAGTGATCGCTTCAAAACATCAGTAGATAAGAATCTTGTAAATGAAGTAGAAAGTGACACATAACTATACATTTTAAATGATTCCCAGGTAGGAACAAATGAGCGAAAACGAGAAAATCCTCTATAGAAAATACGAAGTCAAAGTCAAATTTATGAATCCAGGCACATGTCTTGCTGGCGATACATACGATGAGAAGGGGCATAAAATTAAATCAGCTAATGAAATGTTTACTAAAAGTGATATAGATTTCCTTAAATCAAAAGGGATTGAAAAATTATATTATGAAAAAGAACAGGTCCGTGTAGAGAAAACAATTGAAGAAAATAATCAAATCAAACAAATAAGTACCTCCCTGCCCAAAAAATCCAATGATCACAAACATGTTCCGGTATTTCTTTCTGACATTCATCGAAGACCAGGATTACTCGTATGTAACCTATCCAATGAAAAATATGACTTCTTTATGCCAAGAATTATCGCAAATGGTATCTCCTTGTATCGACTGGATGAGGAGGATCAAATTGAAATTGTTTTAAAGCGATATAGAATTACACATCTTATTGTGGATATTGATTTTGATGGGTATAAATGGTTACATCTCATCAATAAATTAAATCATGAAAATAATTCTTTTCATATCATTATAATCTATGGAAATCCACAATCTGAAATATATTCTAATTTCCATGCAAAAACTGTAATTACATCATCATTCGATAAAAATATGCCACAAAAGGATCTTGTTAAAAAAACCATTGAAAAAATAAACGAAACGGATCCTTACTACTCCGAGAGAAGTCATTTAAAAGTTTTAATCAATGAAATAGATAATATTAAGATTGATGTCTATATATCTCAATCCCTTATTATTGGTGGAATTGGATATGTTATAAGCCCACTTGAATTAACTTTCAGTCTAATTAAAGATGTTCTGGGAGAAATGTATAATTTCTCTGTGGGGGATCATCTCGACAGGATTGGGATCACTATTTTTGGTAAAATTATTTTAGCCCAAGCTGAAGTAACATCCCTTGATAGGGAAAATAAAAGAATCACTATCCGATTTACACACCGTTCAGAATCCCTTTTAGTTGGTATTGGAAAAATTATTACCGGCAAACTAAATGATCTTGCTTAATATTATAAAAAAATTATCAGTGATAAAACAGAAACAGATTTTAAAACAATCATAAAAAAATGATAACCATACACTAAACAGCCTGTTCATGGGAGAAATATGAGAAAATCATGGGAAAAATTATGAATCAAGAAATATCATTTGTTCAAAATCACCACCCCAAATTCCAATATAATTTCATTTCACAAAAAATAATTCCAAATATTGAATTATGGTTATCGTAACAGCAAAAATATTAATAGCAACAGAAGATTGTTATACGCTTAAAGATAAACGAAAAATTATTAATAGTATTAAACAGAAGTTAAAGAATCAATTCAATTTCTCCATTGCTGAAGTAGATTATCAGGATACATATCATCAATCGCTTATTGGTATAGCATTTGTGACGAACGACAAACAATTTGGAAATACAATCCTTAGTAAAGGTATAAATTTCTTAGAAACTGCTTTTCCAGGACGTCTTGTGGACTATGAATTTGATATTGACATAAAATGATAAAAACCCTTATCTCAACTGATATATATCCATCCTGTTAATTGTCTTAATAAGTTTATAATATTTAATTATATAACCATACAAAACGGGATATTCTTTAAATGGAGCATAAAAATCCCGGATTCTGGCTTCTGATGTGTCAATTATATAGAGAGGTCTTTTGTATAGTGGATTATCTCTTTCAAAATCTAAAAGAATAGTGTACTGCAAATCAATCCAACTTTTAAATGTCCACTGCTGGTTTTGTGGGAGTTTCATTTTCTTTCGTAAAAGATTTGGATTATAATGTATCTTATTAATCTTGTCTGGTTTTGCAAGTCCACTGTATATATTTGTATAGAAAGAACACCATAAAAATCGTAATCCAGGCTTTCTTTGAGCAAAGTAATAGATTTCAATGATGTCTCCCCATTGGACAATTCTATCTTCTGGTTGACTATTTTCCTTGATCCATTGAGCCACTTCTTTATATGGGGATCTTGGGATTATAGCATGATTTTGCGGAAAAGCCTTTTGAGGATTGGTATGGGAGAAATAAGCATTAGTATAATTCCAGGCTGAGAAGAAAATCACAGGTAATAGAATACTTAAATGAATAAGAAATCCTTTTTTTCTATCCATCTGAATATTGTCAGTGATGAGAGTTATACCATATCCAGCCAATAAACAGAGTGCAGGAATATATTGCATGAAATAGTGATTATATAAACGGGATCCTCCCATAAAAATGCCAATGAAACTGAATATAAGGAAGAAGAGAAGCATATAATCTTTAGTGACTCTTGATTTTAGAAATCTACTTTTGTATAAATAATAAATAGCAAATACCCACAATGGAAGCTGGCACACGGCATTTTGAGTGACTTTAAAAAAGACTTTTTTTAGAAGGGACAATATCTCAATATTTTGAAATCCTGAAACGGCATATCCTATATTTCCTCCAATATAAAAACTTATGAAATAATCAAATATCTTATAATAATAAAATATCAAGGATACAAGTATAGCTGTTATCAGAAATCCTGAAAGAACTAAAAGACCATTTACTATATTTTTAAAGAGATTTCTATTTAATAGTGATTTTACTATCAATAAATAAAACCCAAAATAAAACATCAATAATATAGTCTGTCCCTTGGTTAAAAAAGATATCCCTGCAAAAATACCGGATAAAATATAAAATATTAAAGGTTTATAATCAGTTTCAGCAAGAACAAAGAATAGGAAGGCGATACTAACCGGTAGATTATATACCAACTCACCATGAACAGCCAGATAATGTTCAAATAAGACGGATATAAATACCCCATAAAATAAGGCTGAGTAATACCCAGCTTGGTTTGAAAAAAGTCTTTTATTGATCAAATATAAACTAAATGAAGTTAAGAGCACCCAGATTATTGATACTGTATGTAATGCCAAGATATTCCCATTTCCAAACAATTTAAATACCGTGTAGAACAATAAAAAATAAATTGGTCTTCCAGGAACCGCATCAATATAAGGTTTACCGCCATCTACAATTTCAGAGGTCATTAATATATCTGTAATTTCATCAACATCATAGAACTCAACAAATAACACACTCCCTCTCTGCACTACTGCTACAACAACAATTACGATGAAAATAAGATATTTTTTATTACTATTAAAAAGATTGACAAGATTATTCATTTTTTTTTCTCAAAAAGTGGTAGGAAAACTCCAACAAACCTCCAAAAAAAGTATAAAATGCAAACATAAACAGGGAATGGGAGACTGCTTGTTCTGGAGATATCCCATATTTTGGATAAAGTTCAATAAACATTCCCTCTCTAAATCCTAAGGCACTAAAAAATGGAATTACCTCCATCAGTCCAAACACAATGAAAAATAATCCCAGAGAAGATTCTACTGTCATAGGGATATTTAAGGCCTTAGCAGAAAAAAAATAAAATACAAATATCCCCAACTTATAGCCAATCGTTATGATGAGTGCAGTTAAAATAATTTTATATTGCCCTTTATAACCTGAAATTGCTATCCAGAGATTCTTTATTTTCTCTCTAATAAATCCTGGTAATTTATTGATGATTGGAGAAATAATTTTTATATCCATAAACGTCATCACTTTGGTACTTATTAAAACAGATAAACTTATTCCTAATAGGATTAATACCACAAATGTTATCGACATCAATAGAAAGAAATGTTTAGTCTCACCACCAAATGGATTATGTAAAATTAATATAATCAATGCCAGGATTAATAAACTGATAATAGATAAGATTTTTTGGAGGATGATAACAGTAAATACCTCATTTCGTTTCTTGTTCTGTTTAGAAAGTCGGTACCATCGGACGATACCTCCCCCAAGAATACCGAGGGGAAACAGGGAATAAAATGCGGACATTAAATTAATTTTCATGACATTCAATGATTTATAAAAGATATTATAAGGTTTCATTAAGATGGGGATGACAGGTGCCTGGATATATTCAGCAATTAAGAAGATGACAGGTAAAATAAAAATATTTGATAGGGAAACATTTTTTAGAAGATCAAATACTTTTTGAAAATCAAGATTTTTATAAAAAATAATGTATAAAATGACCAGTATTAGTAAAAATATCTTTAAAATAAGCAATGGATAATTATTTGATTTTTGTGTATGAACTGATTGATCTTGTGATGTATCCATTAAATTGGGAAATCCTTTTTGAAAGAGATTAAATTTGGTCAATAATGTTTTTTATGGTATAATAATAGGAATTGAATTTGTTGTTATTGTAAACTTATTTCTTGTTAAGAGATGAAAATAACACATTCATCCCAAAAAATCAATGTATAGATTATTAATTTATATAATTTATATCAGATTTGTTAAGTTATCAAATGAATAGATAGAAAGAAAGTTTTTTCGTATTTAATTTAAAAGTGGGTAATGATCAGGAAACCCCTGTAAGAAGCGAAACTAATTCTTTATGGGGGAAGTGTTAATAAAAATTATATGTAAAAATTATGATACACCTTTAGCATTGAAAAAAACTTTATATTCCATATCTGTTTTTTTGATATGATTTGTTAACCAGTCTTTTAAAAATTCCATTAGCTCTGTTGAAAGCACAGCTTTATTATTAGAAAAATTATCACACATATCCGTTAATTTATCTACAAACTTCTGGTGTTGTTTTAATTGATCACTTAAGCCATGGTATTTGTAACTATCCATCATTTTTTCTTCATAACTGAAATGTTTTTTGGTGTAATCTGTTAATCCATCGAGTATTTTTGACATGATTGATTTACTCTTCCCAGATGACATCGATTCATAGAGATCATTGATAATATCAACAAGGACCTGGTGTTGTCGATCGATTTCTTTAATATTTACACTAAAAGAATTATCCCACTTAATATATTTTTTAGCATGATCATTTCTGTGGTTTGTATCAAAATGTTTTGTATTGTGCTCATCTTTTTTTTCTGACAAAAGTGCTACTCCCTGATGAGAAACTTCTGAGTTATCTTCAATTTTAAATTGATTTACCAGGTGATTTAGTGTTTCAGCTTGATTTTGTAATTCCGTTGTACTTGCAGACATTTGTTCAGCCCCTGCAGCATTTGTTTCAGTAACACTACTAATTTCATTGATCGATTCAACCACCTGGTCAGTACCTATTTTTTGCTGTTCAATAGCCTTAGTGATATCTTCAATATAACTTGCAGTATTTTCAACACCATTAACGATTTGCCTGAAAGCACCTGTTGCGGAACTAACGAGTGAGACACCATTTTCGATATCTTTGATACTAATTTTCATAAGATTTTCAATTTGTTTAGTTGAGTCAGCACTGCGATTGGCTAGTTTAGAGATTTCTTCAGCTACTACAGCAAAACCTCTTCCGTGCTCTCCTGCTCTTGCAGCCTCGATAGAAGCATTGAGAGATAATAAATTAGTTTGATCGGCAATATCATTGATGACATTCACTATCTCACGTATTTTTATTGAGCTTTCACTAATCTTTTCAATGCTATTCATGGCATTATCTACTTTTGGTAAACTTTCTACAGCGATATCCATTAATTTCTGACTTTCCTGATTAACCTCATTGATATTATTGCTGATTTGTTTGACATTGGCAGTAAATTCTTCCATAGTAGCACTTGTTTCTTCCACTCCTGCAGACTGGGATTGTGCACCATCAGCCAGTGATCTTGCGGAGGCATTGATTTCTTCACTACTGGCAGCTAGACTATTGGATACCTCACCTATTTGAGATATTACAGTCTTTAATTTGTCTACAAATAAATTAAAATACTTAGCTAGTTCTCCCATTTCTTCTTTGGTGTTCACATGTATTTTTTTTGTAAGATCCCCCTCCCCTTGAGCGATATCTTTAAGATTTGTAATAACTTGTCGGAGGGGTTTGTTAATACTTCTAAATGAGAAGTACACAATGAGAATTGTAAGAATGATGACAATGGTAGTTCCAACGAGATAGATCGTGAAAGCTGCATAAGCGTTTGATTTTAGAAGATTACTTTGATTAATAAGGGATTTTGAGAGGTTGTTTTCAATTTCTTTTAAGATATTAATTTTTTTGGTAATTGTTTCAAACCACTTGTCTGCTTCAACACCGAAATCACCTTTATCTGCTTTTTCAAATGCAATGTTTCTCATATTTTGAACTTGAAGAAATGAATTGTCTTTTGATTTAGAATCATATAATTTTTCTTTATCTGTTGTAGCAAAGGACTTGAAGACTTTAATATACAATTCTTGTTCTGTAACCAAAGCACTGAACTTATTAAACATTCCTGCTCCGAATTTGTTACCAGCAAAAGTATTTGTGATTACAGCCCGTTCTATACCTGATCTTTCTTTTGCCAGTAGAAAATTAACATAGGCTGAGGATTGATGAGCAATTTCTACATTTGAACTGAGATTGGAAACATATTCAACAACATTTAAGAATAATGCATTCAAGTTAGTATAATATCCAAGGGCTTTGTTCACATTAAGATTTTGAGATAGAATTGCAGAGCGCGTTGATTCAATTTTATTGAGTGCTTCAAAGGAATTATCAAGTCGTTTGTTAAATTGATTGTTAAATATAGTTTTATCAAATGATTTGATGAATTGATTAAGTTCCTTTATTCTGGTATCTGTCAGTTTGCGTTGATTTATCAATTCATTTCTAAACTTTGTACTATTACTTCCAAGATAACCGCCAGTTCGTCCTCGCTCTCTTTGGGTTTCGTGGACCAGATTACTTATTTTGACAGATAATTCGACAAGGCTTTGTATTTTAATCATTTCTTTTGAAATATTATATTTATCTATTATGAGATCGACTGAGAAATATAGCAAAGCCAACATAGGGATGAGAATCATGATAATAAGTTTTGTTTTAATTTTCATATTTTTAAACATATGATTTCCTTTGAAATATAATCTGGTATACTTAAATATCGTAATTTTTTTTTAATATATCAACCCCCTTTAAATTATGTTATATTTTAAAGTAATTCAGGACGATAGAATTAACTTTCTGTAAGGCAAAAAAAATAATTTATATACATTTTAGATTTATTTTCATAAAAAAAATTATGAATATAGCATATTCTATTGCTCAAATTGGTTTATAATTGTATATTTATCCTGATTTAATTCCTGCTATCATCGGATGGACAACTTGACATTTAAGCATAGACACTTATTAGGATTAGCTGATTTATCCAGGGAAGAAATTGAATTAGTCTTATCAACTGCTGTTCCCATGAAGCAGATATTTACTCGATCTGTAAAAAAAGTACCTGTTCTTCGGGGTAAAACCGTTGTTAATTTGTTTTATGAAGCATCTACAAGGACTAGAACATCCTTTGAAATTGCAGCAAAACGTTTGAGTGCAGATGTTATTAGTATTTCCTCGTCAACTAGTAGTATTTCTAAGGGAGAAAGCTTGATTGACACTGCAAAGACTCTTGAGGCGATGAATTCAGATGTCATAGTCATAAGACATAATGCCTCAGGTGCACCTCAATTCTTATCCCAGCATGCATCTTGTCAGATAGTCAATGGGGGAGATGGTATCCATGAACACCCGACTCAAGCATTGTTAGATTTATTTACTATGAAAGAAATGAAAGGTGGAATTGATGGTTTAAAAGTGGCTATCGTAGGAGACATTCTTCATAGCAGGGTATCCCGATCGAATATCATAGGAATTCATAGATTAGGAGGTGAAGTTCGGTTGGTTGGGCCTCCGACATTAATACCCAAAGATATTGATAAAATGGGATGTAAGATTTATTATAATTTGGAAGAAGGATTGGACGGTGTTGATGTTATTTATTGTCTTAGGATCCAACTTGAACGGCAGGCCAAGAAGCTGTTTCCTTCACTGGAAGAATACGTCCGTTTATATAGTATTAATGATAAAAGGGTTAAATTAGCTAAGAGAGATGTATTAGTAATGCATCCAGGTCCTATGAATCGGGGAGTTGAGCTTTCAACAAGTGTTGCCTATAGTGATCAATCAACAATTACAAATCAGGTAACTAATGGGATAGCTATTCGTATGGCAGTCTTTTTTCTACTCTTGGGAGGTGGACGGAGTGTCCAGGAAATTACTGATTAAAAATGGTATTGTGATTTGTCCTTCCCAGAAAATTATGGATAAATTGGATATTTTGATTGATGGAAGTATAATTCAAAAGATTCAAAAGGACATCACAGATCATGAGGCCCAGATCTTAGATGCTAGTGGGAAATATGTTTGTCCGGGGCTTATTGATATGCATACCAACTTAAAAGAACCAGGTAGAGAGGACATAGGTACGATCAAATCAGGTTCTGAGAGTGCTGCATCTGGAGGATTTACTTCTATTGCTTGTATGCCTAATACAAATCCTGTGATCGATGATTTGATGGGGATTGAATATATACTCTCGAGAACAAGGTCTGTTGGATTAGTTAATATCTTTCCTATTGGTGCTGTTACTAAAGGAAATCAAGGTAAAGAATTAACAAATATTTCTTCAATGGTTGAAGCTGGAGCTGTTGCCCTGACAGATGTTAATAAAAGTATAATGGATAGTTCTCTTATGAGATCAGCTCTTGAATACGTAAAGATGTTTAATATACCCATCATATCTCATTGTGAAGACTCTAACTTATCAGAAGATGGTTGTATCAATGAAAGCAGGGTCTCTACTATTTTAGGATTCAAAGGCATACCGTCCATCGCTGAAGAACTAATGGTTTCAAGAGATATAATCCTCTCAAGATTCACTCAATCAAGAATACATTTTGCCCATATAACCACTCGCTCCTCTGTTGAAATGATCCGTATTTCGAAAAAAGATAATATCCCTATAACCTGTGGAACCACACCTCATCATTTCTCCTTATCTGAAGAGGATATACTTAAATCTCCTTATGATACTAACCTTAAAATCCAGCCACCCCTTCGCAGCCAGGATGATTTATCTGCAATCAAAGAGGGTTTACAAGATGGAACAATTGATACAATAGCTACTGATCATGATCCCTGGTTGGATAATGAGAAAGATATTGAATTCATCAATGCTCCTTTTGGTATTGTAAGTTTTGAAACAGCTATCCCACTCATATTTGAAAATCTTGTTACAACCAAATATCTATCCATTCAAGATGTCATAGAAAAAATATCACTCAATCCTTCTAAGATACTTAATCTCCATCGAGGCATCCTAAAAAATGGCTTTGTCGCTGATATTACTATTATAGACCCAGAATTAGAAATCAATATAACAAAAGACTTTTTTCACTCTATTTGTAAAAACTCCCCATTCATAGGAAGAAAATTGAAAGGGTTTGCAGTTTATACTATTGTGAATGGTCAAATTATTTATGATCGATATAAAGATTTGTTTTGTATCCAACAGAATAATTAATCCTGAATCAATTTATTACTAAATTATCAAAGTCTTGTGTCACAAAAGGTTTTTATAAACATTTTTCTTGAAAATTAATTCTATTCTAAGATAGATAAAAACATTTTTTTTAAACACAATTCAAATAGCTAAACCATTTTAATGAATGTACTAAAGATTTTGATAATAAAGGATTTGAATTATAGAACACCAATAAAATAAATAAATTCATATTTAACGTCATAGGAATTGCCGAAAAAAAGTATTATTTTGATTCAATTAGTGTTTAAAGATATCGAAAAGAAATCAAAGGAATATCAATGTCTTATAAGCATAATTTATTATTAGTTATCATCATTCTATTTATTATATCATGTGGTGACGGTTCATCGGATAACAATAAATCCTCTAATAAAAATAAAATCATAAAACTTGATAAAGCATCTCTACAAAAAGGTCTTGGACTTCAACATGCCTTGCAACTCATTGCTAAAAAGATTTCTCCTTCTGTTGTAGAAATCAGTGGTAAAGTGAAAAATAACATGCCTAAAGGGAATCACCCTTTTTTTGATGGATTCAGAAGATATCATGAAAAATTCTTTAACCAAAGGGATAACACAAATCATCCCGAGTCCATAAAAAATATTGGTTCGGGATTTATCGTTGATCAAAATGGATTTGTCGTAACAAACTACCAGGTTATTAAAGGTGCTGAACAAATAATCATAAAATTGCATGACGGGAAAAAATATTCTGCCCAGGTTTGGGGTACAGATGAAATCAGTGACATTGCACTACTCAAGATAAATGTCAATATAAAGTTACCTTTTCTCACCATAAATCAAACTTATAACATAAAAGTAGGTGATTTTGCAATTGCAATTGGAAGCCCATTTGGGTTAAGTGGAAGTATGACAGTTGGAATAATCAGTGCAGTAGGACGTGATGATCTTGTATTTGACAGAAATGCTGCTTTCAAACACTTTATCCAGACTGATGCATCCATAAATCGTGGAAGTAGCGGAGGTCCCTTACTGAATATTAAAGGTGAAGTTGTTGGAGTAACTACTATTACTCAGGGTGTCGATTCTCATGGTTCTCTTGGAATAAGTTTTGCTATCCCCGTTAGTATTGCAGGTTATGTGGTAGAGGAGTTAAAAAAACATCGTGTGATTGAGAGAGGATTTATTGGCATCATCATTAATAATTTAAGTTCCTCGATTTCGAAACATCTAAATATTAAAACAAATGGAGGTGTCATTGTCCAGAATGTCCAGACAGGGGGGCCAGCTCATAAAGGGAATATGAAAAATGGTGACATCATTACCGCTGTCAATAAAAAGAAAGTTAAAAATACTGCGTCATTAATACAGTCAGTTTCAAATATCAAGCCTGGTAAAACAGCAAATTTTGATATTATCAGAAATGGAAAGAAAATAAAATTAAAAATCATCATTGGAAAAAGACCAAAATTAGTTGAAAATTGGATTGAAAAATCTCTAAAAAACAATGGGGGAGAAGAAAATTTAAGCACGTGGATGGGAATGTCCTTTGGATCCATAGAACGATATAAAAATAAATTTCATTTAAAAGTTCAAAAAGGGGTAGTTATAGTTAAAATAGACCATAATTCCCCTGTGTTAAAATCATCAATCCCATTAAATGTAGGTGACGTTATTGAATCTATTGATTATAATCAGATCAATGATTTACAGACATTTTATCAATTCGTACAACAAAATCAACATAAAAAATCGTTTATAGTAACTGTAGTGAGAAATGGAAGGCGTTTTTTCACTGTTATACAAAAATAAGGGGGTTTTATGCGTAAGTCCAGAAAAAAAATTGAAGACTTTTTATTTAACGAAAAAGAAATCCATTATGTTGAAAAGGCCATCTATGCTCTCATTGACCGTCTTAAAGAAGATCGTCTCGATCGAAAATTTGATCTCAAAGATGAGAAAGATATAACAAAATTACTCGAAAGTTGTTTTACCAAATTGAAATTACAACGAAATTTTCTCATCAGAAAAGATCTATACATCATAGAAGGGATAAACGAGGAGCAAAGTATTACTTCAACAAAATAATATACTTTTATTTTATTTGATAAAGCTCTGCTGGGGTAGTTTTGGCCTTCTTTTCTTGTGATAATAGCATTACATCATTAAATTGATGACTTTCAACAAAACTATTTACGGCCTTAAAATAAAGTAGAATTTCTATCAGCCACGGAAAGCAAATCATCCCTTTTTTAAATACTTTTTTTAAAGCAAATTTAAATAGATCTTTTTCTTCCTGACTTCCTTGAAAAATAAAATATTTTAATACCCTATAAGTCACTCCAAGAAAATATGGTCTTGAATTCAAAGGGTTCATCTGACGGGATAATGCTGAATTTTTCTTTACCTTGCTTAGATCCACCTGGTCTATCAATTTCTCAAAACGTTTTTTAAAATGACTAATATCAAAGACTTCATTTAACAACTTAAGATAATTAATTTCTAAATCTTTTTTAGACATTAATTTTGGTTCAATATTTGTTAAATCAAACATATCTCCAATTTCAAGATTCGGATATAAACGGCCTTCTTTCTCCATTCTATCCCATAACTTAGTCCCCTTTGGTGCGATAAGCATTCCTAACATTGGAATGGTCAATCCTGCATCCATTAGAAATTGGCTCTGTAACCTGAAAATATCTAAGTCATCTGTATCAAATCCAACGATCATTCCGCTGATTATAAATATTCCCCTGGATTGGATTCTCCTGACTGCTTCTACCATATCAAAACGGATATTATGCTCTTTATTTGTATGAATAAGACTTTCTTCTTTTGGAGTTTCAATCCCAATAAAAAATGAAAAGAAATTCGCCTCCTGAAACAGATCCAAAAGACTTTCATCTTCAGCTACATTGAGCGTTACCTGGGTCATATACCGAATGGGCCTGCTTAATGTCTTATTAAACTCTATGAGCCTTGTTAATAATTCTTTTACAAACCGTTTATTCCCTATAAAATTATCATCCGCTAAAAATATTTCTGCTTTCCCAAGATTCACTAATTTCTTTATTTCTGTAATAATCTGATCATAATCCTTATACCTCATTTTTCTTCCAAATAGGGAAACAACATCACAAAACTCGCAATCATAGGGGCATCCCCTCGATGTCTGTACCATAAATCCTGAATAAGCATCCGTATTGACTATTTCCCATTTCGGTATCGGGGATGTAGTCATATCAATTTTATCATGTTCAATATATACGTCCGTATGATTTCCTTTCTCATAATCCTTTAAGAACTTTGGCCAAATAAACTCCGCTTCACCACAAATCAATACGTCAAAATAATCCTTACATTCATCTCTGTGGACAGTGCAAAACGGTCCTCCTCCCACTGTTAACTTTCCTCGCTTTCTAAATTCCTGAGATATCTCATACATCCTCCTGGCATGGAGAGTATATCCTGTTATACCCACAATATCACAAGACATATCAAAATCGATCGATTCAATCTCCTCGTCAACTATCTGAACTTCATATTCCGATGGGGTTAACGCCGCAACGGTAGCTAGTCCAAGGGGTGGAATCACTGCTTTCTTTTTTATAATATCTAATAATCCAGTTAATTGCCAGAATGTTTCAGGAGATTTGGGATGTATCAAAACTATCTTTTTCATAGATTATCCTTAATTTAGCTCAAAATATTCTTATAATAAAATCTAAAAATATAGTATATTCATCAGTCAATTAATATCGGATTGAAATAAATCAAATCATTATCAACTAACATCAATTATAAACTTTTTTTTAATATGACTCATAGAAATTTTTGTAAAAAAAACATGATATTTTAATCTCATTACAATTTATTTCATAAAATACATAAGATAAACTTAAGAATTGATTTGGTAAAGTCAAGAAAAAAATATTAAAAATTAGTTTCAATCTATAAAAAAAAGTGTTATAATTGTTGTTTATCTCAAATATCTACTCGTGGAGATTTTTTATGAACAGAAAGTTATTAACTATTGTGATTATTCTCTTATCACTAAATCTTACGTTCTTGGCATTTCTCTATGCAAGAAGTACATGGATCACTAAAATTAATGGTGAAAAAATATCCCTTGAAGATTTTAATGAATATTATAAAGCTGTACTCATCTTTGCCGCCTTAAATTCACCATTGCCAATTTCAGAAAGTCAAATGAATAGAATTCTTAATGATGATACACGAAGGAAATCGTATTTAACTAATTTTGAAAATGAATATCTTGTAATAAAAAAAGCCCGTGAAAAAGAACTATATGATGAATCTGAAATTAATAATACTGTCCAGCTTATTTCTAAAGTTATGAAACGACAACTTATTCTAAAAGAATTCTATAAAAAATTCATCGTACCTAAAATCCATATCCATGATAAGCAAATTATTAAAGAGTATAAATCACTTAAAAAAGAAGGAAGGATTAAAGATAGCTTAACACCAGGTCTAAAAGAGCAGATCAAACAGCATTTATTAGCTACACGATCTCAAAACAAATTCAATGAATACACCGATAAACTAAGATTAGAATCTGAAATTATCAGAAATAAAATTATTATTAAAGATTAAATTATTAAAAAAGGCTCATAAAATGTTTCAAAAAAAATGGATTATCCTCATCACTATTTTAAATTTAGTTTTATTTTCATTTAGTGTATATGCCATGAGTGGTTGGCTAATCAAAATTAATGGAAAAACTGTCGTATCTATTAAAAGATTTGAAAAAGAGTTTGAAACGATAATTGATTTTCAGGCACTCAATAATCCTTTTGTTTCTGAATCGGAAGTCAATGACGCAAAACGGGATAAGGATGAGAAAAAAAAATATCTTAAAAATCTTATTAATGAATATCTTGTACTTACAGATGCAAAGAATCAGGAATTATATAGTGATTCCGAATTAAAAGAAAAAGTCAAAATCCTTTCAAAGGTATTTAAAAGAAAATTTATCCAAAATATCTATATGAAAAAAATTATTAAAAAAAAGGTTAAAGCACCCAGTGAGAGCCACATTAGCCAAATTATGGATAAATTAAATGAAGACAAGCAAAGAAAAAAATGGTCACTCCCTGAAAAAAGAAAATATGCAGAAAAACTGGCTTATTATGAGGAATTGCAAAAAGCGCTTATTTTTACAATAACTGACCTGCGTTCTAAATATCGTGTTAAAACTAATGATGAGTATGAAGATAGTTTGGAAAAATAATTTAAGTTTCATTTAAGTTATACCAATAATCTTATGTATAGTATATTTTAATAAGGTATCCATTATGAAATTGATATATTGTCTCATTATTTTCTCTTTAATATCGGGTTACACATTTGCTAACAATAAAAACAATAAGAATGATGCCCAGGGTGATGGTTATTACGGCGACAACTGGAAGAAAATGGATGATGATTTTGAAAAAACCCTTGAAAAAGAAAAATCAAATAAAAAGAAACCTCGTAAAAACAAATAATTGTTTAAACAATTGCCATATCATTTTTCTATAAAAAACACCTCGCCATAAAATTGATTTCAATCTATTCAATTGAATAAACAAATTTGAAAACTATTTATTCCCTGTGAATATTAAGAAATAACATCGGAATCAAAATTTTTAGTTCCGATTGTGCTTCGGTGCGGTTCAACCATATTAATGATTTGTATGATCAATTTCCTTTTTGGTGGAAGCGGAAGTTTTCCAGAAAGTTTATAATTTTAGTTGAAGTGATCTCAGGATTTATTGTGTCTGTGTCAACCTCAAAATCCTTTAGTAATTGATATAATGGATTTCTATAATTTATTAGTACCTGGATTTCTTCAAGAAATTCTTTATTAGTTAAGGCTGGCCTGTTTTTGTCACCTTGTATTCTATTAAAAATTGTTTTTTCAGATGCTGTGAGAAGAATGATAATCCCATTTGCTTTTAATATTAATCTGTTTTGTTCTGATAAAATTACCCCACCACCTGTTGAAAGAATGATAGGATCAATATTTAGACACAGATCTTGAATAACTTTTTCTTCCAGTGTCCTGAAATAGGATTCACCATGGATTGTAAAAATTTCTGGTATTGATAATCCACTTTCCTTTACAATTTCTTTATCGCTGTCATAGAGGGGGAGCTTTAATTTCTTTTTTAAGACCTTAGCTACGGAAGTCTTACCAACTCCCCGAAATCCAATTAATATAATATGTCTTTTAACGGGGTTTGTAGATGACATAATTATTTATATTTACTTCATCGAAAAAATCGGACGTCACAATTCTAGCCTTAGCGATATTTTCATCGATTTCTGTAATTAATATTTCTTCCAATCCAAAACGATTATTTCCATCAAGAGAGAGGAGGGTTCGACTGAGGTAACGATTACTTTTAATTATTTTGTATAAATTTCTGTCATTGAATAAATTGCTTAAGGTCTTTTCATTACGAATAACGAAGAAAGAATCGCCTTTTTTATATCCCTGTCTTGTTCCAAGATTAATAAATATTTCGTTATTATTCTTTTTAATGATTTGGCCGAAAACAGGAAACAATTGATTAATATTATCAGCTAAGTATAAGGCACTTTTTAGATAACGATCATTTCCCCTTTGAATAATTTTTAGAGGTTTATAGGATTCCCCTTCTTTGTAAATATCGCCGTCATTGATATTTTTGATAGTGAGTGAAACATCGATATCTTTATCAGATTCTTTTATGGTTCCTGAAATAAGAAAGTCTACATCCATGTCTTTTAATTGCTGATATATACTATCAAAATTTGTTCTATTGCGTATTAATACAATATTGAGACGATCATTGAGCTTTAATGTTTCATAAAGGACATCACGATATATCTTTTGCACGTTAAAATGATGATTAAAATCATTATTTTTTTCAAAGAAGACTAGTGCAATTTTAGGTTTTGAAAGAGGAGCCTGGTATTGATCTATTTTCTGTCTTCTAGATAAGATACGTTGCATAGCCAGTTCCGCGAACTTTAACTCATCATTGACCTCTGTATTGTCCTTATTTAAATCACTTTTTATTTTCTGAAGTTCGTTATAATATTTATTGATAAGACGTTTTGATTTATAAATGTTTGCAAGTGCAAGTCTCATGCGCCAGTGCTGAGGATTAATGTAAGCACCTCTTTTGAAAGAAAATAATGCTTTGTCCTTTTCATTTTGTTTAAGAAAAGATAATCCCCTGTCATACCAATAACTTGCCAAATCTTCGCCAAACTTTCGATCCTCTTGCGTAATATTATTTACCTCATCAGGATTCTGGGAGAAATAATTTTTATATATTCTCTCTGCCTGGTAACGCATGGCTTCGTCACCGTAGTCCAATCTGATTCCGTGTTTAAACATAAGGAGGCTCCGGATGGGGTCATTGACCTTTTCGTATGCTAATCCAAGATGGTAATAGTATTTTTTTTCTTTAGGATTCATTTGGACAAGTTTTTCTAGATTATCTTTGGTTTCTGACCATTTTTCCATTTTAAAAAGGACTCTATAGAGGAGGTCAAGTGTATTGTAATCCTTTGGAGTGATGTTCAGAACGTTTTTTAAGTATTTTTCACTGGAATCAAGATCTCCCCTTTTATAATAATACTCTCCTAAATAAAAGTTAGTTTGAGGGTTAGTATTATCTATATTTTCAGCTGATTCAAGAAATCGGATGGCCTTTTCTGGATTTTTTAGTTCCAGATAGGTTTTACCTAGTTTTAAATATGCAAGAGGATTTTTAGGTGATTGTTTAGTTGCTTCAGTGTAATATTCTATGGCTTTTGTATAATCATTTTTAGAGAAAAATAAATCTCCAAGAGTAGTCAGAGCAGAATAATCTTTTGGTTTAATACTAAGAGCCTTTATAAGATAGGCTTCGGCGCTAGAATAATTCTTTCTTTCAATTTGAGTTTTAGCTATCCAGACCTTGATATTGACATCACTTTGGGCTTGTGATTCAGCCATTTTAAAATAGCTCAGGGCTTTATCATAATTTTTTATTTTTAAATAAGTTTTCCCCATTCCAATTTGAGCTTCTTTATAATATGAATTTACTTTTAATGCTTTTCTGTAATTATCTAGGGCGTTGAGATATTCAGAGTTCTGGAAGTCAGATTCTGCTAAGGAGTAGTAACGCTGAGCACTTTTTAAAGGTGCCCATCCTGATATTGTAACAGATACCAGGATAAATATTAATAGGTATAAATTATATTTTTTCATTTTATTCTCCCACATTTGTATGTGTAATTTATTCATATCATAACTATTTGAAATTATTTATGGAACAAAAATATCCAGGTTATTGTATAAAATATCCTGCTCTATCTTGTCCAAAAAGATCTCGATATACGACTTTTACTTTAATCTCACGCCATTTATTTGACTTTGTGGGTGCGACTTCAGCGTTATATTGGAGATAGTAAATACTGTTTTGATATTTTCTGATCATTTGTACAATATCTTTTAAATCATTAGAAGTATAGGCATTGAAATATTTTCCACCAGTTAATTTGGCTAAATCCTTGAGTTCTTCTTTCATAGATCCTTCTGAGAACGAAATGACATAAACGGGTATCATATTATTTTTAGCATAATTGAGACAGACCTCGTATCCATAAGGATTAAATGTGTTTTCTTCTAATTCTCCTGAGGTGATAAGGATGATAGCGCCGGTATAATCATTTTTTGTAAGATTATCTGAAACCCCTTTATAGAATGCTTCACCGATATTTGCCTGTTCTTTTAGATTTTTTTCAAATATTGCTTTGAGTGGTGAATAGACACTATTTATAAATGGCTGAGAGACCCAGGCTTCGTCATTATAATTGATAACTTCTATCATGTCTTCGGGTGCAAAGGATTTAAGGAGATTTCGTGATACGTTATTTAATTGGACCAAATGATTTTTCATGGCAACTGATCTTTCATTCAGAATTGAAATGGATAACCTTTTTTTGAAATCTGATTCAGTAAAGATTTTAACTGGATAGAAATGTTCATTTTCTAAGATATAGAAATTGTTTTTATTTAAACCGTAGATAGATTGTCCCATTTGATCTTTTACAGCGACGCGATGAGTGACTCTTGGGTATTTAGAGATATATGACTGTATAACAGATACATCGAGGCTTGTATATTTCATTTTTTCAGGAACATAGATAGGGATATCAGGATTTTGTGAGTCTATGATATATAAAAAATGATTTTGATCAAAGGCAATATCCATGGGTGATATGATCTTTTTATCCTTTTTTAAAATAAGTTTAATTTCTAGAGGATCGATGATGACTTGGTATATCCCCTTTTTTCTGTCTACAACAAGAAGTTCATTTTTTGAGGCTACTTTTATTCCCATTGGTTCTGAAAATATATCATCACCTATACTCTGTACCCAATTCCCATTTTGATTATACACCTGAATTCTTTTATTTCCAGTATCAGTAACATATATTTTATTATTCAAAACTACAACGTCTGTTGGATTAAATAATTCACTATTTTCGTGTCCTTTTGTACCAAATTGTATGAGGAAATTATCATTTTCATCAAATTTTTGAACACGATGATTACTCTTATCCACAACATAGAGTTGGTCCAATTTGTCGACAGTAAGCCCCTGAGGTCCATAGAATTCACCTTTATTCAGACCTGATTGACCCAGGGAAGAGAGATAGGATCTGTTTTTATCGAATTTATGTATTTTGTCATTACCAAAATCTGATATATAAGTAATGCCCTTGCTGTTTCTTATAATATCAAAAGGTCTATTGAAGGGTTTGTCAGCAGAAGTGATTGTATCGACAAGTTCGCCATTTTTATTGAAGATAGCTACCTGATTGTTTTGATATCCTACTACCCACAATTGTTTATTTTCATCAAGATAGATGGAGACAGGTGATTTAATACCCTTTTGAGGGAGTGATTTAAAATATTTTGTGGGTTGATATACTTCATCTATAGGTAGAATAGGATTCCCAACCCGTTGATATTGCAATCGATTAACTTTATTTTTCAAGAGGTGATCTTGTCCTACGGCAGAAATAACTCTTTGCCACTCTTCAATGGCATTTTGATAGTGGCCATTGTGATAATAGGCTCTACCCAGCCAGTAACGGGCCTTAAAATAATTTGGATCGGTGGACAGAGCATTTAAGAAAGCATTACTTGCAGCAGTGTACTCCTGTTGGTTGAAGTGATATACCCCTTCTTTGAAAAATCCTTCAGAGACATTTCTTTGCTGTTGTTCCAGTTCACCCATAACAACAGTAGTGATAATTACTAGAATAGCGATGGCTAATATGATTTTTTTTCTCATATCCCCTCCGATTTTGACAGGATTATAATGATCATTTCTTTATTATTAAAATAGATAAAAGTATTTCCAGATAAATTTGATAATCTTTCACTATATCGGTAATTTATTAGAAAACCAAAATATTTTAGTACCATTTTATGGAAATTTATAATATCATTATAATACTCATCTGGTGTTATTAAATTTATTTAGGTTTCATGTTTATATTATCTTAAGTTAATATTTTTATATAGGATACATTCATGTCTGATTATAAATCAAATTATATAAGTAATTCTCAAAAAGAAGAGTTATCTTCACGAATAAAAAATGACTTGAATGCATATTTTAATTTTGTGGAATTATTAAATAAAGAGCGCCCTGCAAAATTAGCACGACAGATTGAAGAATATATTAAACAGCAACCTAATATTTTACAAAGAATCGCTTTTATTGAGGAATTGGATAGGGATAATCAGTTTTCTCACCGCAAGGAAATCCATCTGATAGATGAAGAAGTTAAGGGGATTAAGGATAAGATTGTCCAGAAAAAAGAATCAAGAAGGGATATCCATAAAACGCCTTTTCTAAGTTTCTTATTTTATACTCGCAAAGCCATTATTCAATTTGGATCAAGAACACGTATTTTAGCATCTCGTTTTCTATCATTAAGACTTACTGGAGAAAGTGAACACCATTATAAGCTTCTTTTGGGGAATGTCAATTCTGTATTGTTAAAAGCTACTAATCATATGGTGGACAATGGCTGGAAACTCCTTGACCGTCGTGCTTATAATTTGGTGGTACAATTTTTGAACTTTCTTAAGGGATTTAGTCAAGCTGGAAATATATTCAATCGGAATGATAATAAATATATGATCAGGCAGTTAGAGTTTTTTATCTCATCTTATTTAATCTGTATCCAGAAAAAGATCTATAAAGACGTTTTAAAGGAATCATTTTATGAAATTCTCTATTTTTCAAGTACTTTCAAACCTATGTTCAGAGATATAATCGATACATTAAATCACTTTCTTGATACCGATTCCCGGGGTATGTGCTATTATAATATTCTGACATCCATCTATATGATTCAGTATAAGCATTTTATCAAACAACCAGAATTATTGTATCAATATAATATTCAGGATATCGATGAATCAAAATATAATTTCAGTCCTAAAATTAGAAAGGTAATTGACGACCAATTAGAAACATTAAAAGGAAAACATTTGGATGCAGAGGATAAACTCTATTATCTTCGCTTCCTGGACGAGGATTTTAATTTTAATAGTGATCTTGATAATCCGGTATTACAGTTATTTGGGAAATTAGTTTATTTCGAGCAGTTAGTAGAATCAAATTCCTTTTCTGATCTAATTAAATCAGGTCAAATCGATATTAATAAAATATTAATGGATATCCAGGAAAACATGACTCCAGGATTGATTAGATATTTAAAAGGATTTTTAAACGTTTATACATCCTTCTTATGTGGAGAAGTACATTTGAAGAATGCAGATGGAAGTGGTGTTGTTCAAGAAGAGATATTTAAGGAGTGGATATTCTCGAAAGATATTCTGATGTTAAAAACACTTCAAAGCGATTTGGAGTTATTACAGAAATCGACGTCCTACTTTACTCTATCCTTTAATACTTACCAAAATTATATTTTAAAAAATAAAGTTGAATCTGAGAAGGAAGAGAAAATATGCTCCAAAATTAGGGGGGTAGTTGATATTTTTTATTCTATGAGTGAGAAAATAACGAATGTACTCTATCGTAATTATGAGGCTCAATGCTTAAATGAGAAAGAAAAATTAAAACTTTCTTCTACTCAGACAGAATCAGTCTCTGATCTGATAAACGAGCCCCGTTTCCTTCCCCATGCTATGAAATTGATTGACCAAGATCAATATCTCACAGGGCAAACAGTTTTGAAAGTCATGCAGAAAATAGCCATATTCACAGTAAATTTTAGTAATATATTTCACAATCCCTCTATGACAAGACGACAAAATGAGAAACAAAAATTAATCTCAATCAGTGAAGAATACCTCAATTTAAAATCGAAACTCCAGGAGTAGAAAATATTCTATGGGATTATTTCTAATGATTAATTTAAAATTAAATAATTTTAGGAAAAAAAATGAGTAATTTGGGTGAAAAAGTATCTGAACATAATGATTTTGCAAACAAAATAAAAAATGATTTAACAGATTATTTTAAATATATAGATCTTTTAGAAAAAAAACGTCCAGCGGATAAAATTAAACTCATTGAAGATTTTATTAATTCCGAACGGAATTTACAAAAGAGAATTCATTTCATTGAAGAATTAGACAAAGAGGAATTAGTTGGTCGCCAAGTCATTGAAACTTTAGAGGATGAGGAATTAAGGATAAAACAACAGAAAGAGGAAATACGCCCATTTACTGTTCAGTCCTTCTTTAACTACTTTTTTTCTCACAGGAATAGAATCAAAAATTTTGGACTACGCACAAAAATAATGGAAAATGCATTTATATCTCTTCGGATCAGTTCAGATGCTATCAGATATTATAAAAAATTGTTGGATAGTAACATTAATTATATCATGAAACCAACGAGTTATCTTATCGAGCATGGATGGGAAACTCTTGATAAATATTCATACAACCTTATAGTTTTATTTTCCAAATTCCAAAAACAATTTCATCTGGAAGGTGAAATACTTCAAAAAAATGATATCAATGCTGTTTTTAAACATGTAGAAGTTTACATAGAAAGTTATCTAACTCTTCTCTCAAATCCCGTATATAAAGATAATATAAAACAGGCATTTTCAGCATTGTTAATCAATGTTCCAAATTATAAAAAATACCTCAATGAGATTTTCCAATTTATCGATGACGTCGCGAATACAGAATCCCGTGGGATGTGTTTTGTAAATGTCATTTTGGGTATATACATGCTCAAATACCGTGAATTTATTAAATTAAACCAAATTCAAAGATTATATCAAACTACACCTGTGGATTCTAAAAAATATAATTTCTCACCTAAGATATACCAACAAGTCACTTATATGATTGAATCCATGGAAGAAAATTATCGTGAAGCAGAGAAAGAATTATTTTATCTTAAATTTATTGGCAGTGAGTTGAGCTTTGAAAGTCCTGATGATCATCCTATCTCTCTTCTCTTTGCTAAATATTATTTCATTAACAAAATTAAAGATATTAATGATTTCCAACTAGAAGTTTTAAAAAATGATGAAGGTATCGTTAAAAAACAATTTATTGAGTCTTTTCAATTTGAATTAGCATCCCCCATTATTCGTTTAACTAAAGGATTTTTAGAATATTATAATACTTTTTTAAATGGTAAACTATCCCTGCAGATTATAGAAGGCCAGATTGAATCTGTTGAAATATTTAGAGAAATCTTTAATGAAGATATAAATAGTTTTAAGGAATCAATAAAGGAATATGAAGGCATACGGGAAAATAATCCTCATCTCACAATTTCCCACGCTTCCTATGAACATTTTAATGCAACTGGTCATGTGGATCTTGAAAAAGAGGCAAAGTTAGCTTTAGCTATAAAAAAAATTGTATCATCTTTTTATTCTATATCAGAAAAAGTCCTTATTATTCTATATAATAACTTCTCAATCAAATATTTATCTGGTGAACAATTGATTGCCATTTCTCAAAATAAAAATGACCCCCTGACTGAACTAATTTTAAAACCCCAACTCATCCCCTATAGTGTTAATTTAATCAAAAATAGCGGATTGATATGTGATAAACCAGTCATTCATGTTCTAAACGAAATTATGTTATTTTGCGTAAATATATCTTTTTTAATGAATCATCCCCCCGTTTCATTTAAAAAATGGAAAGAAAAAAAATTCCTTAAATCTTCCGAAGATTATCTCATTCTGAGACAAAAAATACAATAAATTTATATCACTTTTTTAAAAGTCGCTTCCCATTTTTATAAACATCAATTCCTATCATTACACCATTTTTATAGTGAATCACTTTTTGTAAAAACTTTTTACCAATCTTGTGGTTATAAATTGCTTTACTGATTATCTCACCCAATTGATTATAATGACTTACTTCAAAAATACCAAGAGGTTTTTCAAAACTACCCGATCTTGAGACCCAATAAACCAGTCTTAATACACGATATATTTTTTTATCCCTGCTATAGGTCACTATATAAACCTTCTCATTGTTTTGAAAAACTGGTTTTGCCTTAAATTTCCCATTTTTAATATAGGTATAAAGGGTTTTGGGATTACTGAACGACCATTGTTGTTTTTCTTTATCAAATTGACCTTTATAATAATATCTTGTGTAATAACCAGTGGACTTCCCCCAGCTTAATGGACTGTTAATTAAAGTATACACCAAAATTAAACTAAATATAAACAAATACCTCATCAAACCTCCTATGATACGATCTAACTATTTATAAATTAATAAATATTTATATATAATAACAAGATTTCAAATAAAAAAAAATAATTTTCTATAATTTTATTGTAAAACTTTTAAAATCGAATCACCTGGGATTATTCAGATGATTTCATAATTCATTGATCAAGCTCAGTAAGACAGAAAATAGCCTTCGGTTTCGATAATAAATATATTCCTGAAAAAAGTTCAAATTCTAAAATCATGGCATTGAAAATCTTTTTTGCTGATCTGAAATCCTTGAACTTCCAATGATTTTCTGTTATATTAACCTATTATGTATTTCATTATCATTATACTAATATTTGTACCCCTCATATCATTTGCTAACGTCACGGTAAAATCTTATCAAATCCAATTTGATCAAGACGTAGTTCAAATCAATGAAATATTCCCCCTCCATGTTAATTTACAGGTTCATGTTGATAAATCCTCACCTGACCACCTATCCTTATTCTATCCAAAAGTCTTAACCCTCGATGAAATGGAATTGGTCAATGTCAAGTTACACCACTCAACGAATAATATTATTCTCGACACGAATAAATTAAATCAAAACCCAATTCATATTAAAATGACATTTTTTTTTAAAGCTAAAAAAATGGGGATTTATAAAACACCTAATTTATTCATAGCATTTAAAAATTCACATCCATTTTTCACAGTTCCAAAACAAAAAATAAAAATCATTAGAAGCTGGTACGATCTCTTAAAATACTATCTGCTGGGCATTATATCTATAATTGCTGTTCTATTCATTATTATATGGTTCTTATTTTCACCTCCTAAAAGTTACAGATACTTTTTAGAGATAAAAACTTATCGCTCCCTTCATAAATTAATCAAAAATAATGATTTCACACAGGAAAAAATCATAAGATTAATAACTCAATATATAAATCTGAAAACAAAATCTCATTTCTCCACACATCAGATTATTTCTCTGAGTATGAGTAATATTAAAAATAATACACGGACTCTTCTCACAAGAATCATCCATTTATCTTCAAAAAAAGTCATATCATCCGATGAATTGGAACTTCTGGACGAGACATTAAAAACGTTTTTATATACCAATATATTATCTAAGGAATTAATTTAAGGAAATTTAAACATGACAGAAAAATATGATACTATCCAAAATGAAATTAATAATGAGTCAGGCAAAATAAATCGCCTCATTCAGGAAATAGGACAATCAATTGTTGGACAAAGGGATATGATAGAAAAACTCCTCATTGGATTATTCACAGGAGGGCATATCTTATTAGAGGGAGTCCCAGGACTAGCAAAGACACTAGCTATAAAAACCATTGCAAAAACAATCAATACGGAGTTTAAACGTATCCAGTTCACTCCGGATCTTCTCCCTGCAGATCTTCTGGGCACCCTGATTTATAATCAAAAGACCAGTAAGTTTTCCATAAGAAAAGGTCCCATATTTTCTAATATCATACTGGCTGATGAAATCAATAGAGCTCCAAGTAAAGTCCAGAGCGCCCTATTGGAATGTATGCAGGAAAAACAAGTCACACTGGGCAAGAAGACCTATGCACTGGATAATATATTCTGGGTTCTGGCTACAGAAAATCCCATCGAGCAGGAGGGGACATATCCCCTTCCAGAAGCTCAGGTTGACAGATTTATGTTAAAAGTAAAAATTGGTTATCCTCCTATAGAAGAAGAAAAAAAGATTATTCAACTGGTACTGGGCTCAGAAATAAATGAAACACGGACTATTCTCCACAGAGAGGATGTTTTAAACTTTCAGAATATTATAAAAAAAATATATATCGATGAAAAGGTTTTAGATTATATTACCCATATTGTATCAGCCACCAGATCGCCGAAAGAATATGGTCTCCCTTCGCAATGGTTAAACTACGGAGCCTCCCCAAGAGCATCAATATATCTTGCATTGGCTGGGAAAGGTCATGCATTTTTAAAAGGCCGTGCTTATGTGCTCCCAGAAGATATTAAGGCTATCGGCAAGGATGTTTTACGCCATAGAATTATTATAAGTTACGAAGCAGAAGCCGAAGAAATGACATCAGATCATATTATAGATCATATCTTTCAGAGGGTAGCTGTCCCATAAAAGAATTGAAATCCATTTTTAAAACTTATGTATAATAAATAATGCAAATAAATAAACTTATTCTAAAAAACTTTCGTAATTATAATTCGGTCGAAGTAAATTTCAATCCTCAAAACAACCTTCTAATGGGTGAAAATGGACAGGGTAAGACAAATATCCTTGAATCTATATATATTTTAGCACTCATGAAATCTCATAGGCAAGTAAGAGACAATGATTTAATAAAACATGGAGAAGAATCCTATTATATTAAAGGGGATTTTCAAAATAATAATCATAATTTCTCTGTGAGTATGGGATATCATAATGACAAAAAAAAACTCTCATATAATGAACAGGAATGTAAAAAATTATCCTCAGCCATAGGAAATGTCAAAATTGTGATCCTCTCCCACCCCGATATTTATTTGATTACAGGGGCTCCATCAGTCCGTAGAAAATATCTTGATATCACACTCTCATTAGCTGACAATCTATATTTCAAAACCCTTCAGGAATATCAAAAGATTTTAAGACATCGTAATGCCTCAATAAGACAAATCTCAGAAAAGAAATATGATAAAAAAATATTAACAGCATGGAATGATCCACTCATTGAAAAAGGATCTCTCATTATATCTTTAAGAAAAAAGTTTTTTAATCCAATGAATAATATAGCTAAAGAATTATTTAACCAAATGAGATTTAACATTCCCGATTTCTCGTTGCAATATCACTCTTCCATAGGGTCACTGAATAATAATATACCGATCCAGGACTTGTTCAGAAAAAAGATCGAAGAGAATATTGATAAAGAAATAATTTATAAACAAAGCTTATACGGTCCCCATAAAGACGATTTTTATATCCGTAATGGATCAATCGATTTTAAAAGGTTTGCATCCCAGGGTCAAACAAGGGCAGGGTCGATAATATTAAAGTTATCTATGGCTCAATATATTGACCAGGAATCTCAGTGTAAAAGTATTTTACTCCTGGACGATATTTTGTTGGATCTCGATGACTATAAGAAAGGGTCATTCTTAAATCTCATTGAAGGAAGACAGAATATCTTCACTGCAACATCAACACAAGGACTTGAAAAAATACTTTCAAACTCAAATCTCTTCCAGGTAGAAAATAGTCAAGTTTATTTAAGATAATCTGTTTTTATTTTCGATGAGAATCACCATAAAATTTGTGTGAGGTGAAAAGAAGAAAGTGAGCCGGCGAAAGGAATTGAACCCTAATTATTCTTGTCAAATCAAAGGAAAATAAAAACATATTAAATGATAATAATATGATAAATTAATACAAATTACCTTTCTTTTAATTTCACTTCATTTTCTTATATTTACAGGATTTTTGTTACCCAGTTGTTACTCAAAATAATTAATTTTAGTATATTATATTCATGGAAAAATATCAAAAAATATTAGGAAATATTTAAAATTTATCCTTAAAAAAGGACAGTGATAAGATGGCTGTTAAACTAAGACATAAGAAGTTATCTTCTGGAGAAGTATCTTTATACCTTGATATTTACCAAAATGGAAAAAGGACTTATGAATTTCTAAACATACATTATAATCCAAAAGATATTGCTTTGAAAAAAGAATCCATGATATTAGGTGAAAGTATTAGAGCCAAGAGAGAATTGGAAATATTGCATCATGAACATGGTTTCGTCCCTACCTTTAAAAAAAAGTCTAATTATGTAGATTATTTTGATTGACTGGTTTCTAAGAAGCCAATTACAGAAAAGGCTTGGAGGAACACCAGGAAGCATCTACACAATTTCACAAAGGGTTATACCCAGTTTTCAGCAATATCAGAAGAATGGCTTGAAACGTTTAAAGAATATTTATTAACAAAGGTTTCTCAAAGTACAGCTCACATCTATTTTTCAAAGATCAAGGCAAGTTTTAGACAGGCTGTGAAAGATAAGATCATCATGATCAATCCAGCCCAAAATATTGATCAAATACCCAGGAGAGATAGCCAAAGAACCTATTTAGAAGTCCATGAAATTGAATCCCTCATAAAAACCCATTGTATGAATGAGGAAGTTAAAAAAGCCTTCTTATTTGGATGCTTTACAGGACTAAGATTATCAGATATAAAATCATTAAAATGGGATAATGTCAAAAATAACCAATTGATCATTGATCAGCAAAAGACCAAAGAAAGTCTCTATTTACCCTTATCCAAAACAGCAATGGAGATTTTAACAATGAAAAGAACCAAGATTATTCCTTTACCCAATGCAAATGTCTTTATTTTACCTTCTGAACCCCACATTTGGAAAGTAATAAGAAACTGGTATCAAAATGCTAATCTCCAAAAGAAAATATCTTTCCATACATCAAGACATACTTTTGCTACACTAAGTTTAACTTCTGGTGTTGATCTGTACACTGTGAGCAAATTATTAGGACATACCAGCATTAAACACACCCAAATATATGCTAAGATTATTGACCAGAAAAAAATTGAAGCTATCAATATGCTACCTAAAATTGAAGTGATTTAATAGGAGTTTCACCATGCCAGAGGAAAACATCACAAAAGACTATCTTGAAAAAAGACTAAACCAGTTTGCCAAGCAAATAGGTGATAACATCAGTGAAGCAATCAGCAAAACCCTCAAAGAAATTTCAAAAGAATCAGATGAAAGGATTATGAAATTTGAGAAGGAAGAAACTGACAGACTTATGAAGGCATTAGGTAAGTATGAATCCATGACTTGAAAAACATGAGAAGCTATATAATCACTTAAAAGATGGCTTTAGCAAGGAAAATAATTAGACAAGATAAGTTTAAAATGATTTTATGGGTAAGAAAAAAAGTAAAGAAAATAATAAAACGCCAAATAAAAAAAAGTACATGAGCAGTTATTTAGAGGAGAGTCACAGTGGGATCATGAAAATATTAATTCTTTAAATGATTTTCTAAACAAACTATCTAATTATTGGAGTGAACCCCAAATTTGATACAAGAAGTTAAGTGGATCCTTAAGTGCTTTTTCTAAAGAATTGTAAGGTTCATAATTTATTGGTTCTAAATTCTTATTAGCTAAATCACTTGATCTTATAATCTCATTGGATATTTTCTTTGGCAAGTCTTTATTATTACAATTGTAAGTACAAAACATACTCAAAATTATTATAAGTAGAAAATTTAACAATAACCTTTTCTTAAGAACCACTAATTATTCCTCCTGAGATGAAGTTCAAATACACATGACTTAATTTAATACAGATATTAAATAAATTAACTGTATGACATTGTAACTTTCATAGGATTACTCTTTCATAATTCTTGATACTGATATAAACGCTTTTAATTTTAAAATATGCAAGTAATAGTGAAGTATTCCCAAAATTCTTGAAGGAGTCTCGTATATTAATTTCCAATAATTAATCATATTTATTTTTCATGTCAGTATAAAATAAAATTCTGCAAGCAAAGTTCTGAAATAAATTGTCAATTAATCTTGAAAATTATATACAAAATTATTTTTAACTTCATCTAATATTTCTTTAGAGAAATTATCGGGAGGTATTATTTTTACATCAACTTCTTTGGGATTTGGATTAAAAATTAATATATTCATTAACTCATTTAAATAATTAATATTTACATCCGCCGGATCCATTGATTGTAAATTAAAAATAAACATATTTGCTTTATGAGTGGAATATAACCAAAGTTTTGCAATATCACTGGACAAATTATCAATCTCTTTTTTATGGAGAAAATCATTAATCGTTAAAGCAATTTGATTGTCCTTAACGGAAAGACTAAATCTTTCGTGTTCTCCCTTTGGAATTGGTTTTAATGGTTTTTGTTCTGGCTCAGGTTCAGGTTTGATTTCTTCAGGTTCTGGTTCTGTTTGACGTACAGGAATTTCTTTAACTTCTTCGGTGATCATAACATCTTTTAATTTATTAATTCCATCTGGTTTATAAAATGGAACGATAATATTAAGACCTAGTTTTTCATACATAGCAAAGGTTTTCTGTTCAATTTTTTCACGGATGATAGGGATGATAGGGATTTCGGGACGGCCTTTTTTCTTGATTTCATCGATTACCTTCGGCAAATCATCAATAGTTATAGATGGACCAAGAACTATAACTTTTGTGCGATTTAAAATGACCTGATCTTCCAATTCTTTAGAACTTGCTGCGGAGGTAATTGATTGGATTCCATTTGTGTTCATTTCACTGATGATGGATTTTAAAGTTGTGGAATTCGGTTCAATGAGAAAAACAGAATGGCTGGCAGGGACTTTCCTGGTGTGTTTATAGATCATCGCTTCTTGAGTTCTACCTTTGAGTTTTTTTCTTCCAATTTGTTCAAAGATATTTTTAATCTTACCAACGGCAGCAATCGTTGAGGATGTCGTCCACAGTTCATTGGGGGGCGAGATGCTTTGTACACGGGCAGCAACATTGACACCATCTCCTATCACAGTAATTTCGCGACGCTGTCTTGAACCCACATTTCCCTGAATAACCCATCCAGTATTGATCCCAACATGGACTCTAATTTCTGGTATATCCATAAAATCTAATTTTAAATTAATAATGTTCAAATCCTTGATGATGATTTCAATTCCACAGCGTAATGCACTTTCAGCACTTTTAAACGTCACGAGAAGAGCATCTCCCATGAATTTGTCTATATCGCCTCCATAATTTTCAATGGTTTCATTGATTTGACTAAAAAAAGAATTGAGAATTTGAAAGACCTTCTCAGGTTCTAATGTCTCGGACATAGTTGAAAATCCCACCATATCAATGAAACAAACTGTTAAGTATTTTTTATAAGCTGGGGGCATCTCTCCAGTTTTTAAGAACTCAGTAATTTGGTGTAGTGCAGATGAAGAAAAATAACTTGTATAAAATTCCTGTACAGATAAGCTATCTTTAATATTGACAGCTCTATTTTTCTCTTGAGAAAAGGGTTCTTCATTCGGTTCATTTTCTAATTTATCTTTAGTTTGAGATTCCTGAATAATACTTTGATCCACTTTATGGATGAAATTGAGAATGGCTGGCACCCCCCCATTTATTACATCCTGAGGAACTTTATCAAGGTTTATCAAGAAGTAATCAATTTTAGTAATTAAATCTCTGGTTATCTTAAGTATAATGGTTTTTGCTGTAATGAGACTGTTTCTATCTGATATACCTTTCTTTAGTTGCGAGATCTGTTCTTCAGTGAATTTATTGCTGTTAATAACTGATTTTGAGAAAATATCTAATGGGAGGAGTTTTGCAATAACCTGGGGAGTATCTTTTCCTATTTCAAGTTGTTGTTCTATATCTTTAAATTTCTTTAGTAATCCATTTAATTGGGTAATTGTAGTGTTCATAATTAATCCTTTGGCCAAGATCAGACAATACAAATGAGTACTTATTTAATTTTGGTAGATAATTTATTTATCCTCGGAATTTAGTATATAAAATATTTAAAGGATGTTCAATCATTTTTTAAAACAGGATTAATATTATTCATTTTTTTTAAATAAATACAATTTTATCATTAACAAATATTAATTTATCATTATATTAGGATCATTAAAAAAATATATTTTAAAATGAATTATTTTATTATTAATAAATTTAAAAGTAATACTTATGAGACAAGTAGTAATTATCATAGTAATATTTTGTTCTCTAATAAGAACTGAAACGCTTTTATTTGCTGACCTTCAAAATGATATGTTTATTGCTATTAAAGAGGGCAATTATGACAGAGCTAAAAATATCATTGATGGGGAAATAGATCTTTTTGCAACCAGGAAAACCGGGCATTTTAAAAACTGGAATCCACTTCATATAGCCGTATATTTTAAGAGATATAAGATAGTTAAATATATGATAAGTCACTTTATTGACAACGCTCCTGATATCAGAGGCTCAGATCAGAAAAATTATACCCAGTTAATTAGATTTATAAATACTTCAACTAAATCTCCTGGATGGACCCCACTTCATTTATCCGTATATAAAAATACATTAGGAATATCAAAATTATTAATCAAACACGGAGCAAACGTGAATGCAGGTATGATTAAGGGCTGGACACCTTTACATCTGGCAGTTAAATATGGATTAATATCTCAATCAAAAGTCCTAATTAAAAATAAGGCAAACCTAAATGCCGTTACTACAGATCATCAATCATTCGCTCATATCGCCATTCAATATGGGAATCTTAATAACATCTTTTCATTTCTTGTGAAAAAAGGCATAATTTTTGATATCAAAAATAAATGGGGCGAAACCCCTCTTCATTTAGCAGTCAGAGAAGGCAATAGGAATATAGTTCGAATTCTTCTGAGTAAACAAGTTTCTGTAAACGAAATAGATAACAGTGGGGGAACTCCACTCCACGAATCAGCCTATTTTGGTTATGCCAGGATTACAAAAATGCTTTTACTATCCAAGGCAAATGTCAATGCTGTGGATAAGGGCGGATGGTCAGCACTCCATGAGGCATGTTCTGAGGGACATCTTATCGTTGTTAAAATATTGGTTAATTTTAATGCAAAAATTGATATCAAGAGTAAATATGGATGGACTCCAATTCATTTGGCTGCTGAAAGAGGATATGACGATATCATAAGGTATCTTATCTATCAAGGTGGAGAAATCAATCTTAAAAATAATCTGGGGCAAACTCCTCTAGATATTGCAAGTGAAAAATCTTATCAGGTTATTCAGGAATTAGGTGGAAAGAGAGGTAATGAAATTAAAAAATAATCAGGGCTTGTTTGAGTTCTTATTCTCTAATTCATTGATATATAAAAACCCTCTGATAATTGCAATACAAAGAGGTATAATTGTAAATCCAAGTCCTATCCAGGCAAATTCATCAATAGAAAGGCTTTTTTGTTCCAGCCATAATATAATTGTACCTAAAATTATTATTAAACCACATTTGATTAAATC
>DKAT01000064.1 GCA_002450905.1 Spirochaetia bacterium UBA6919 | reverse complement strand
TTTGATAGAATAAACATACAAGAAAGATGGGAAAATCCCTTAAAGAAATCATATCCTAGAACCAATCAAAAAATCTTATATAAAAATTCGTAACTACACAGGATGTTGGATAAAATGTTACTGAATAGTAACTATTTTTATATTGATTCAAGCAAAAAAAAGATAGTATTGGAAATAGATAAATACTAATTATGCCTAATATTAATAATTTCAAATATCTATTTTTCATATCTAACAAATTTATTGAAATCCATTTTTCATTTTTTTTCGATTTATAATATTATCATTATTTTCTCACCCTGAAACACAGAAATATTTCCTTAAAAACTTTGTATATTGATTCTAATAACTGGTGTTTTTTAGTTTAGAATTCTCAGTTGTTAGAGTGTCAATCTTCATGAGTAACCCTTCAATGAGGTTATTAAGCAATCTATCATTTCCTGATAGGATTTTATCTAAAGTTTAGAGGATCATATATCAAGATCTAAATAACTTTTAATATTAAAAGATTGTTCCGCTCCCATGAAAACAAGTTTACTGATTTGATCACAAAAAGTGATTAAAATATTTCAAATTATTATGATTTTAATAGATTTTACAGGGGTTGCTGAGTTGTAACGAATAATTATTGGGTTTAGGTGAATAATTACAACCAAACAGTTCTTCAAGTCTACTACAATCTCAACAACCTAGGGAATCCATCCATTTCCATATATCAATCACGATTTTGTTAGTACTAATTTCACGATATTTTTTATGGGGAGCCCCTAAAATAAGTAGATCAGAATTCATCAAAACTTCTTCAAGAGGTTTTAGCTGAGTATCAAACACATATTCGTCGGTACAAATTACATTTCCTGCTTCTATTTCTAAAATTTTCTTCAGCTTATAAGATAATGAAGAGCGGTTATCATCACTTTCGCCTTTAAAAGACATTCCTAGTATTCCAACTGTCATTTTTGATATATCATATCTTTTTTTAATCTGCTGAACAACAAAATATGGTAACCCTTCATTGATGAGCATAGCAGAGTGACCTAAAAAAAATTGATTATTTGAGAAGGCTGATAACTGCATTGTATCCTTAAATAAACAAGGACCTGCTGAGAAACCTGCTTTAGGAAAACCATTGGCTCGTGGGTAGTTGTGGGTTACAGCATGGTATATTTTATAAAAATCAAGTCCCTTTTCTTCTGCTAACATATAAAACTGGTTAGCTGTTGCAAATTGGATATATCTCCAGGAATTGGTAAATAATTTTGCTAATTCAGCTTCCATAGGAGATAATTCTATAATATCATTTGTTAGTAATCCAAAAACTTCTTTTGCAATGGTTAGGGCTTTTTCACTGAATCCTGAAATAATTTGAGGAAGAGAATATAATTCCTCCATTGCCTTGCCTTCAGCAATTCGCTCTGGACAATAAGCTACATGAATATTTATCTTATATTTTTCATGAAATAAATTAAAAACTTTTTGTGAAGTACCTGGATACAGAGTACTTCTTAAGATAATTGTCTGATCACTCTTTAAATATGGTAAAAGTTGTTCTAATAATTTATTAAATACACTAAATAATGGATTTAAATGTTCATCGACAGGTGTTCCTATAACAATTATAATTACATCACTTTGTGTTAACACATTGCTATTTACAGAAGTGAATAAATTTCGATTGATTATATTTTTTAATTTCTCTTCAGCACCCTTCTCCAAGAAAGGCATTGTACCTTGATTAATTTTATCTAAGACTTCCTGATTAATATCTAATATTGTTAATCGGATTTTTTCACTTACATCAGCAAGGGCAATACTGAGTGGAAGTCCAACATGTCCTGCACCACCTACAACTGTAATATTCATAGTATAATCCTGGCAAGGTATTTTTTAACAATGATTTATTCTATATTGATAACATACTTAAAATATTATAATTTAATATATTGAATGATGGTTCGATTCTGTTTATAAAATAGATGAAGCGATATGGATTTAAATAAAAAATATATTTTTCAGTACATTAAAATTGATCTATCAAATATAATTAATTCAACATATTTTGTAAATAATATAGTATTGACAGGTAATCCGTGGTAATTTTTAGTAAATTATATATCATAAATAAGATTCATATAGATATTTGGATATGTTTCAATATATTCTAACATATCATCACGATTAATTTTATAGATAATTCCATCATTTATAACTTTATAGGTCTTATTCGAAGGCAATTGTTTTTGTAGCTTAATAATATCACCAATTAAATAACCCATTGGGACATCTCTTTCATGACCCATTTCATCGATTTCTATGATATGATTTTCAACAGTGACAAGAAACATTTCGTTTAATGGATTTCCCTTCTCAATGAGAATTTGATTTATTTTGATTTCAAATGGATTTAAAATTATTTCAAATGCAGTTTTCTGAAAACTAGTGGTATTCTTAAAAAGAGGACTATGGATAAGGGCATTCCATGTTACTGTATTTCTTGAGCTTGCTAGGTGTAATAATTTTTTTTCTAATTTCGTACCCCTCAAAAGATTTAAAAAGGATTCTTTGTCAATAGTCATTGCCTCAACTTGTGTTTCAGCCTTGACAGTGGCGTGACGTGGCTCATTTAATAATAAAGATGCTTCACCAAATGTTTCGTATTCTCCAAATTGTTTTGTGTTAACCTGCGAATTATGGTCTGAAATACTGACTTTGCCTGATGTTATAATATAAAATTTATCACCCAGTGTCCCTTCTTTAATGATGATATCCCCTTTATTGAATTTTTCCAATTTTAAGATTGAAACCAATTCATTAATTTTTGTTAAATTAAAGCCATTAAAATATTCCACTTTTTCTAAAATATTTAATATATCTGTAGCTGTATCATAGGGGTATTCTGGAATATCAATAATGTTTGTATGTTGTATCCCAAATTTTGCTAGGGTTAAATCTGTTTCTTTAGGAAAATCTTTTTCAGCTATATGGTATATAGTCATTTTTTTTTGAATATCTTTTGGTAGGGTATTTAGGTATGCTATAGGTGTGTGGAGAGGTGGTATTCCAGCTTCGTGATAAATAATGTCGCACTCCCATGGGAAGTTCTTAAGAAAGTTTCTTCTGTATTCTGAAATAATATTTTTTTGATATAGATCTTCTATAATATTTGGTTCATTGAGATGATCTGAGGAATAGATTAATGTTTTATCTCTGAAATTAACTTTAAATCCAATGGTAGGAATTGAATGAAGGGTATAATAGAAATCAAATATCCCCTGGTGAATCCGAATAGGTTCGTGAATTGTGATGGGAATAAATTTAAACATATTTAATAATTTATCTTCGGATATTTGTGTGAGGGAGGAATATTTTTTTAGGAAACTCCCCATAATGGTTCGAGTAGTATAAATAGATACCTTTTCTTCAGCTAGGATTTTTTGGAAAGTCCCTGCATCGTGATCAGAGTGACAGTGGGTTAGGATAATACTATCGATATATTTCGGGTTCACATTGGATAGGTGTAACCATTGAGTCGTAGCTGCCGGAGGATCAATCATGATACCCCGATTATTCAGCCAGATTATGAATCCTGATGTATTTTGCTTGGGGTCAAATCCATGGCTGGGACCAAGACAAGTAACACCCATTCTAGGAGGAATATAGCGGCCAGAAATCGCTTCACCAGTATCATATTGTAATGAGAATTCGATATGTCCATTTACTTGCGCAAGAAGGATATCTTTATCATATACTTCAAAATAATTATTATTCTCATTGATTAATATTGTGACATCATTGATTTGGACTTTCTGATTCTTGATAGGAATGAATTCAACCAGATCATTTAAATTGAGATTTCCCCTAAAAAATGCAGTTTCTTTGGATAAATCAGGAATTAAATGTTTCATATTATCACTATAATCCTGGGTTAAATCAATATTAGCAGGTCCAAATACAGCTTCTCGAAAGGCTATTTTCATATCAGGAATACGATGGGAAAGACAGATGATTTTTGTTTTTTTCTTATTTAAAAAGAAGTTATAATAAATAGGGAATTCAATTTCGGCGACACTGATACCTTCTTCCAGGTGGAAAAAGTCTTTTGGCATGACATAGATTTGAGGTACACCACAGGACATCACCATTGTATCTTTAATTGTTTCAGGGGGAGCGCCAAACTGGATAAGCCCTTCGGATGTAGGGACAATAGTACCTCCCCTCGGGAGTTCTAATATATCTTGTTTATTCATTGCATTCCTTTGTTATAAATTATTTGTATTTGCAGAACTAATTATAATAATTAAGTAACAAATTTAATATAATTTATCGTCAAATTAGTAATTAAGATTTAATTTTAATGAGAAAATAAATAAAAATCTTTTTGTGTAGCCCAAAATTAATATGCATTATTTGCAGTAATTATGCATATATTACATTATTTCAATATGAAATAAAATAATAAAATATTATTATTCTTATTCATTTCAAGAAATAAACTATTGGTATAATTTTTGCTGTTATATAAATAATCATACAATTTATTATAATTCCGGAGAAAATTATGGGTCATTTAAATACTCCTCATGTCAGTGAAAAAAGAGATTTTACTGAAATTAAAGAACAAAATAAAATTGCATTTATCTCAGCAAATTATCTCAGTCAAATTAAGACATTTTATGTTAAAGGGCACCCAAAAGCCGTTAAGGGAAATATTTCCAATGCTTCAAACAATAAAGTTGCTGTCCAATTCAATCAATTCATTCCAGATTTGAAGCAAGATGAAATAATTCTCTATTCCTTCAACAATAGATATTTGGAAATGCAACTCAAGAAAAATAGTTTAAATGGACTTTCAGGGGAATACAATATTCTTTCTGCTAAAATTGCAAATAATTTTCGTAAACACAATCGTATTGATGTCTCAAAAGAAGATTTCATGGTTGAAAATTTTTGTATGGGACAGTATCCAATTTTTAAAGAAATGAATAATATACCTGAAATTATTACACAAAAGTTTGAGTCGCTTAAGTCAAAAATAGAAAGTGAGTTCCAGGAATGTGAATGCAGTGTATTTGATAAAACAAAATTAACCAATGAATTGTCCTTAGTTTATAAGACTTTAAAACCACTATATATAGAGGATACCTTAAAAGCCCATGATCTTGTATATCCAGATGGATTTATTAATTGCAAAAATGACTTAAAAGATCAGTTTCAGGGGTTTATCCAAATCTTGAATGTTAAGAAAATACGATCATTGCTTATTGTTCCTGTAACTTATATCAATTTTCGTGGTGAGAGTGTTCTCATCGGATTTTTCAGACAGATTTCTAAAACGAGTCCATTATCCATAAAAAATTATAATTCTTTAAAGGGTTATGCAGATACTATTGTAAAGACCATTCAGAAAAGTAATTTTAAAAAAATCGATGCATTACAAAAAATAGTTAATATTTCTAAAAATGGTATCCAGATGAAAGTTACTAATCCAAGGTTAATTGATTTAGTCAAAGCGAATCCCCATGAAATGATATTTGATATTAAACCAAATCCCCATAAAAAATTTACCCTCCTGGGGAAGGTGACCCGAATTATTGAAACAGAGGATAAAGGACAATTAATTTCAGTTAATATTCTTGGTGGAAATAAACGCCTCGGATTATCAGATTGGGAAAGATTTATAGCAACAAATTATAATTTATAGTCTGATTAAACAATCTTAGCTCCTATGAAAATCTTTTTAAATCAATGGACAAGTTTAAATAATTTTTATATCATATAATGTCAATTTCTTTATGAGATTTAAAGGATTTGAACTTTAATTAACGATATATGATAAATCCATGGATAGAAAAGATTTTTTTAAAAAAATTAAACGGGTAGTTGTTAAAATTGGCACTAATCTGTTAACTGAAAATGGGGAAATCACCCAAAATAAGTTCAGGAAAGTCGTAGAGGAGATTACAACCCTCAAAGGATATGTCAGTGAACTTGTTGTAGTGACCAGTGGAGCTATTGGTGCCGGGTATAAAACTATTTTAAAAAAAGAAAAACCCCTTACGATACCTCTAAAGCAAGCCTCAGCCAGTATCGGACAGGTCATCATCATGAAAAACTACATGGACTTGCTGGGTGAAAAAGGTTTTATCGTCAGTCAAATCCTCTTGACGGATAGTGTTCTCACGGATCGTGTGCGGTATATTAACGCAAGAAATACTTTAAATACCCTCCTGCAGTATAATGTTATTCCCATCGTCAATGAAAATGATACGGTAGCAGTCGATGAAATCAAGTTCGGGGAGAATGATCGCCTCGCTGCCCTGGTTACGAGTCTCGTCGATGCCGATCTCCTGATTCTCCTCTCCGATGTCGATGGTTTCTATAAAAATTATCATTCGCCCGATCGTCAAATTGTCCACGAAATCTTATATATCTCCTCAGAAATTGAAGAGGAAGCCAAATCCGAAGGGAGTTCTTTCAGCACCGGTGGGATGATCACCAAAGTGAAAGCGGCGAAGATTACAACCCATCATGGCATTCCAACACTCATC
This sequence comes from Spirochaetia bacterium UBA6919, assembly GCA_002450905.1. Taxonomy (GTDB): domain Bacteria; phylum Spirochaetota; class UBA6919; order UBA6919; family UBA6919; genus UBA6919. Next base: position 32,879 of record DKAT01000064.1, on the reverse strand, counting down.
GCCAGTGGGAAGGATATCGATATCATCCGTCGTATATTCACAGGGGAGAAGATCGGCACAATATTTCTACCCACCAAAGAAGAGATGTCCAATAATCGTAAGCGCTGGATCCATTTGAATTCCAAACCCAAGGGACAGATTATCATTGATGACAATGCTGTTAAAGCTCTTGTGGAAGGGAATAAGAGTTTATTGCCCAAGGGTATTGTGAAAGTCACCGGGACATTCGATAATTATGATACGGTAGAAATCCTGAATCCTAAAGAAATTGTGATTGCAAAGGGGATTGTCCATTATAATCATACCGAGGTGGAGAAAATTATGGGTTGTCATAGCTCAGATATCGAAAGGATTTTAGGCTACCGGTATTATGATGTCGTGGTTCACAAAGACAATCTGGTGGTAATTTAATGAAAAAAGTCCAGGATTACTACTTCCATCAGGCGAAGAAGCAAAATTACTCTGCACGAAGTGTTTTTAAATTAAAAGAAATCAATGATAAATACCACCTGATCAAGAAGGGGATGCGTGTTTTGGATCTCGGAGCCTCTCCCGGATCATGGGTGGAATATACTTCAGAGCAGATAAGCTCTCAGGGATCCATTGTAGCCATTGATTTAAAACCTCTTGAGACGAAAAACACCCCTCAACTCCACTTCATCCAGGGGAATATTACCGATCCAGAACTATCAAACCACCCTATCCTTCAGGAAAAAATGGATATCATCCTCAGTGACATGGCACCGAACACCAGTGGGAATAAGGGATTGGATCATCAGATTTCCATTGAACTCTGCTCTGAAGTACTAAAATATTCCGATCGCATCTTGAAAGACAATCAAAATCTGATTATGAAGGCATTTCAGGGGGAAGATTTACAGGAATTCCTCAACGAGGAGGTCAAACCTCGCTTCCAGAAGTATAAAATATTCAAGCCGAAAAGTTCCCGTAAGGAGAGTGTGGAACTATTTATTATATGTTTTAATAAATTATCCCTGTGAATTTATAGTTTTTTTATAAATAAAATATTGATATCAAGATTTAACAAAATTACAGACGATAATATATTAGTTAGAATTAAAAATTATTATATTAATATAAATTTAATAAAACTATTTATTGTGTAAGACTTTGGATAAAAAAGAACTTGGATCGATAACAGCTAAAGGTGGTTTTGCCAATGAAAAAGCTATTTGTAATAAGTTTAATCAATGGAAAACAGATTCAGAAGCCGTTCAATGGTTAGAAATAATGGGATACTCAATCAAGAAAATTGATTCTGTCGAGGCAATTCAGATTCCAATCAGAGTAAAGAAAAGTGATATTGAACGGTACGGAATATCCAGCGAGGATTATGATCAGGTTATGCAATTTAAGAAAGCGGATGCCCAGATTAAGATTACCATTCAAATTGGAAAATTGATCAGAGTTGAGAATATATCGCTGAAGAAAGCTAATTCTGATGCAGATTATAATCAAATTGATAAACGATCGGTGGATACTTATCAAAGGATGTGGGGTTTTAATAATGAGTTAGCTGATTGGTTAAAACTCTTTTCGGGAGAATATATTCCTTCGGATCACAACGAAAAATTGGTATTAACTGATTTGAGAAATGATAAGAGAATTTTTATGGATGAAATGCCTGAAAACATTCAGAAAAAAATCATTCAGTTCTTTAAGAAAAATAAAATTATGGTTGTGAGTGATATTATTAAAGGACGGGGTGGATTTTCTGCTAATTGGATGCTGGTTACCCGTTATGACAAACAGAATGATGTCACAACCTGGATTTTAAAGGATATTAATGTAGTGATGAATTATTTGGGAAGTGGTGATGTTAAGATATCTCCCAAAGGAAGTATAAGTATCGGTCGAATCACACTGCAAAGAAAGGGTGGAACACCTGATCCAACAAAATTACAATTTAAAATCAAACCCTGTGAATTATTTAATTTGGATGTTTAAATGAAATTAGATCATGTATATTTAGGGGATTGTCTAGTGATTATGAAAGATTTCCCAAATGGGAAAACGGATTTGATCTTTGCGGATCCCCCTTTTAATATTGGAATTAAGTACGATAAATATGATGATCATTTACCCTATGAAACGTATTATAACTGGTGTAAGGAATGGATAACAGAATGTCACCGGTTATTAAAGGATCAGGGATCGATTTATATTGCCATTGGTGACGAGTTCGCGGCGGAAATCAATATTCTCTTAAAACAAACAGGATTCCATTTTAGAAACTGGATTATCTGGTACTATACCTTTGGTCAGAATCAGAGGAAAAAATTTAATCGTTCCCATACTCATATATTTTATTTCACAAAAGATAAAGAGAATTTTGTTTTTAATAATGATGCCATTCGTGTCCCATCCGCAAGGCAATTAGTGTATAATGATAAACGAGCCCATCCCAAGGGGAAAGTTCCGGATGATGTGTGGCAATTTTCCAGAGTTTGTGGGACATTTAAAGAGAGATTGGGGAATCATCCCTGCCAGATGCCTGAAAACCTATTGGAGAGAATCATCTTAACCAGTTCCAATGAGGGGGATATTGTTTTTGATCCCTTTGGAGGAACGGGTACTACTTCCCGTGTTGCTCAACAACTCCAGAGAAAATATGTAACCATTGAGAAATCGGAAGAATATTATTCCCTGATTATAAAAAGATTATCCCATCCCTCTCAAGATTTCAAGCTGGAGAATACGACAGGAGATCAGCAAGGGGTTTTGTTTGATGTGTAGTTATGATTACAAGGATATTTTATGGAAAAGAGCAAAAAAATCTTAGAAGAAGCATTGAAACTGAAACCCCAGGAACGATTTTTATTGATTGAAGGGCTGATTCAAAGTTTGGATGAACCCAATAAAACCATAGATGAGATTTGGATCAATGAGTCGGAAAAACGGTTAAAAGCCCATCGGGAAGGACGACTTCAAGGTATTCCTTATGAAAACGTTTTTGGTGAAAAACAATCACTATGAGGAGGTCAAACCCCGGTTTCAGAAATATAAAATATTTAAGCCGAAAAGTTCCCGTAAAGAGAGTGTTGAGCTATTTATTCTCTGTTTTAATAAATTATCCCTGTGATCCAGTAATTTATTATTTTTAGAATAGATTTTAAAATACCTCTCAAGATTTCAAGAATAATAACTCGATAGGAGATTAGCAGGGGGTTTTGTTTGATGTTTAGTGATGATTACAAGGATTTTTTATATGAAACGTTTAATTATTTTGATTATTTTATTTTCGTTTAGTTCTTTAGCTTATCCCTGTTTTTGTGGCTGGAATGGACCCTTTATCAGTATGGCTGAAGATTCTACATATGTTATTCAGGGAAAAGTTATTCGACACAATTCTTATGGTGAAATGGATTTTATTATAGAAAAAAGTTTTGCTGGTAAAATAAATGAAAAAATAATTAAAATCAATGCTGTAACATCTTGTGATGAACGTATTACAAAAGAGAATTTTCCAAACGGTAGTCGATGGTTTCTTGCTTTAGAAGAGTCTGGATTTAGTGATAGTAATTCTGGTGCATATTCTATCAGTATATGTGGCACTTATTCTTTAAAAATAATAAAGAATTATGTTATTGGTCGTATCAATACTAAAAAATATAAAGACCCTTTACAGAAGATGCTCCAGACTGATTTTATTAAATTATTAAAAGAGGAGCTAGAAGATTAATTATAAAATTATAGATGTTTATCTTTTATTTTGAAATCATCATACTATATGATTTTAGAAATATCACCATTACAGTATGTAATTATAAAATGTTTTATACATCTGTAGAACACAAGTTAAGTTTATGGGGATATCATCAATGAAATTTAAAGTCATTATTCATCCAGCAGAAGAAGGGGGGTATTGGGTTGAGGTCCCTGCACTCAAAGGATGTTATACTCAAGGTGAAAGTCTTGATGAAATTAAGAAATATATTAAAGAGGCGATTGGGCTCTATCTTGATGAGGATATTAAACCTTCGCAACTGGATATTAACGATCAGGTTATTGGAGAAGCTAATACGGAAAATTGCTATAAGGAGTTGATGTGAAAATTAATTTGGTTTATAAAGAATTGGATGGGTGGTTTGTGGGGCACATTCAAGAGTATCCTGAGTATGAAAGTCAGGGAAAGAGTCTTGATGAATTAAAAGAAAATGTTTTAGATATTTATCATGATATTCAAAATGGACTTGTCCCCGATGCCAAGGCTTCTTATATTTTGGAACTGAATGTTTGAAACGAAATGATTTAATCAAAACTATTCTTTCCAATGGGGCTGTTTTTATTCGTCATGGAGGAAATCACGATTGGTATAAAAATCCTCAATCAGGTATCAGTCAACCCGTTCCACGACACAAAGAAATTGAAGATGGTCTTACTAAAAGAATTATTAAACGACTTTCCTAATCAATCATTATGTACAGACAGATCCATTGTGTTGCTCAGGGTGGATATGGGTAAATGTCTATTAACAAAATGACAATTCGATATTATCTTAAAAGTTATGGTCAAAGAGAAAGTTAAAATTATCCCGGAAGTTGAAGCCGTTATCCTTGATTTTCAAGGAATTATTAATTTCTTGGATGATGATATCCTGTTTGACTTTTGTATTCAAAACAGAGAAGCCCGGATTGAGCGTACGAAAGAGGGTCATCTTATGATAATGCTTCCTATTGGTGGTGAAGGTGGAAGTCGAGAGCTTAGTTTAAGCGGGATGTTTTATATCTGGAATAAAAATAAAAAATAAGGAAAGGTTTTCAGTCCCAGTAGCGGTTTTATCCTTTCAAATGGTTCTATGCAATCTCCTGATGTGTCGTTCATCACCATGGATCGATGGAAATCCATTCCCCTCTTAAAGAGAAAGAAATTTTTGCCCATCTGTCCGGATTTTGTTGCTGAACTAAGATCCGAAAGTGATCATCTCAATCAACTCAAAGACAAAATGAATGAATGAATGGATGGAAAATGGCTGTAAATTAGCATGGCTCATTGATCCTCTGGAAGAAAAGGCATATATTTATAGACCTTATAAAGCAATAGAAGAGATATCCTCATTTAAGGAAAAATTATTGGGTGAGGATGTTTTGCCGGGATTTGAATTGGATTTATCCGAATTTATTGAAGAAGAATAAATTATAATCAGCACGAAATTACTCAATGGTTTTCAGGGACATTTATCTTTATATATGGCTTGACAAAAAAGATTTATCCATTATCTTATAATTTAAGTATGGTGATAATTTTCCATAAATAATATCATTTAGAGATGGTTCGGTTCCGCTCTCCAACCCTATTAAATGACATGACTTCAGATACTTCTGATATATTTTGATTAATTTATGAAAGGTGTAAAGTATGTACAAAATTATAATAGATCACGAATGCGATTGTTTCCAGAAAAGTGGGTTTAAAAATCATCTCACATTTGAAGATAAACAAGATGCCCTTGCCAAAGCCAGGGTGATGGAATGTCGTATGAATCAGGAGTTTTGCTTTAAACATTATTTTGAAGCGGTGGATAAGGGTGATGAAATAGTCATTTACAGTACTCTCCAGCCTGAAGATGATGAAGATGATTACTTAGACCTCAAAGAAATGTTATCCAAAACCAATGTATATGTCCATTTTGATGGGACACGAAATCCTCAGGATAAATATTAAAATATATTGATAATTTAATAGTTTAAAATTAATTAAAACAAATTTCATGAGACTCTACTACAATGACTTGCTAGCTTGATTTTAATTTGAAAAAAGTTTTTAACAAAAGAAGTTTTTTTGGGTTAATATTAAGAAATCTTCAAGAGTTTTTCCCATACTTTTCCCATGATTTTCCCTTGTCGGGGTATTTTTGTGAAAACTTTTTATATGATAACACAAATTTATAATCAATCAATACTGTAATTTTTTTAACTTCCAAGGTAAGTGTATTAGTGAACTTCCAGTAATTATATCTTTAAGAAGGATGGGAAATTCCAGATTAGTTGAGATAGTGAATTATTTATGATCAGAGCATTGTATATTTGGGTCCATCTCCACCCTGGGGAAGAGACCAGATGATATTATCAAACGGACATTTCATATCGGCTGCTTTACAATGCACACAATTAGCAAAATTAACTCTGAGGGATTTCTCATTGTTATTCTCAATTATTTCATATACACCTGCCGGGCAATATTTAGTACAGGGAGAGCCGAATTGAGGATAGCATTCTTTGATACATAATTCTTTATCTTTTATAATAATATGGGATTGCTGTTTTTCATTATGTGTTGTGTTTGAAAGATAGACATCCGATAATTTATCAATAAATAATTCTTTTGATACAATGGGTGATAATTTAGGTATATTCGATCCATAAAATTGTGATATTGTTTGGGTGCTAGTATGATTGGATTTTATACTAGAAGAGCTCCCAAGAGATTTACCTCCTGTGATCATTTGGAATCCCAGATGGAATATTGCTGGTATTGGGAATCCTTTATCCATTGCTTGAGTGAAGTTTCGTACGTTATAAAGTTCTTTGTAAGCCCAGCTTTGTTTGAACTGAGTTTCGTATTGATTTAAAGTGTCCTGAGTGTAATTATTATTTTTCATGCAATTGAATATCGTTTCTGCGGATAATATTCCCGATTTCATTGCTAGGTGAATACCCTTTAATCTTTGAGAATTTAACATATTTGCTGAATCACCCAGGATCATCAGACCATCGGTGGTTAATTTAGGGATCGTATAAAATCCACCTGAAGGGATTGATTTTGCTCCGTAATAAAGGGGTTTTCCCCCTTCTAAGAGATTTTTTAAATATGGGTGCTGCTTCCATTCCTGTAATTTTCTATGAGGATCCAGGTAAGGATCTTTTGAGGAGAGATAACAAACCATTCCCAGGGCTATTTTATTTTCTGATAAGTGATAGATAAATCCACCACCTGGAGTATCTTTATTTAAGGGATATCCCACTGTATGAACTATTTTTCCTTTCTCAATACGTCCCTGGGGGAGTTCCCAGATTTCTTTACAACCCAGTTCGTATGTTGAAACATTTCTTCCCTGATCTAAATGGAACATTGGAATTGCTTGTCTTGTCAGAGTTCCTTTGGGGCCTTCTCCCAGAACTGTGATTTTTGAAAATAAGTTATATCCTGGTTCCTCTGGGATTCCATCTTTATCAAGATTCCTGTCGTCTGTCTGGACACCGATTACCCGATTATTTTCTGTTAGTAATTTAACCCCAGCAAATCCTGGGAAGATGACAACTCCTAATTCTTCAGCTAATTTTGCCATCCATGTGGTTACTTTACTTATAGAGATTATATAATTACCATTATTGCGCATGGGTTTGGGGAGGAAGGGAAATCGATAGGATGATGATTTTGATAACCAGTGAAATTCATCATTAGAAACGATACCCTCATTTGGGAATTCTTTTTCAAGGAAATCAGGTAGAAATTCTTTTATGGATATAGGATCCATCACAGCACCAGAGAAAGCATGGGCTCCTATATAACTACCCTTCTCTATGAGAGCTATTTTATCTTCGGTTTCAATAGGGTTTCCCTGGATGAGTCGAAGTTTTATTTTATTATTATGATCATTAATAAGATTCATAAGATGAATGGCACAGGTGAGATTTGCTGGTCCTGCTCCTACCAATAGTACATTAAATTGCATCTCTTCTCGTTCTATGGGCATTTCTCAAGACTCCTTGTATTGATGAATATATTCTGATTACTATATATCTTTGGTTAATTTAATTTTATAAGATCTAACATATAAATGTGATTATTTGTTATTATTATATATATCGACAAAATCTTCAAAACTTAGGGGTGTTCCAAATAAATTTCCTTGGGCTTCATGGCATCCCAATGCTGAAAGGAATGTTACCTGTTCATCTGTTTCTACACCTTCAGCAATGATATTTAGATTTAAACTATGGGCTAATGTGGTGATTGCAACAGTGATGGCTGCATTTTTATTATCAACAGTCAAATCCTTGATTATAGATTTATCGATTTTTAAATAATCGAAGGGAAAGCGTTTTAAGTAACTCAAAGAGGAATATCCCGTTCCAAAATCATCTAGAGATAAACATACCCCTATTTCTTTTAACAGACGCATGATTTTTAGGGTGTGATCTACATCTTCCATTAAAACACTTTCTGTAATTTCAATTTCGAGATTTTTGGGATTGATATTTGTATCTTCCAAGATATTAGTAACGTAATATACTATTCGTTTATCCTTAAACTGTTTTCCTGAGGCATTTACACCGATTCGAATAGGAAATTGATTGAAGTTTTTAAAATATTGACACGAGTTTTCAATAACCCATTCCCCTACAAGATTGATTAATCCAGTATCTTCAAGGGTTGGGATAAATAAATCCGGAGATAATAATCCTTTTTGAGGGTGATTCCATCGTAAGAGTGCTTCTACACCAACGATTTTTTGAGATTTTAATAATACTTTCGGCTGGAACATCAATATAAATTCACGGTTAAGTATTGCTTTCTCCACATCCGATTTAAATAATAATAAATTATGGGTTTTGTAATCCAATTCTTTTGTGTAGAAATGAAAACAATTTCCCCCCTCTGATTTTGATTTATAAAGTGCTGTATCTGATTCTTTTATAAGGGAATCTACTGAAGATTTTTTACCATCAAAAATAGATATACCAATACTAACGGAGTTGTTGAAATCAAAATCATTGATGAAAAAGGGGATTTTCATATCGGATAAAATACGATTAGCAACGAATGCAGCATCTTCCGGTTGTTTGATATCTTCAAGGATAATAATAAATTCATCACCACTTAAGCGATAAAGTGTATCAGTTGTTCGGATATTGTTTTTAATTTTTTTTACAGTTTCAATAAGTAGCTTATCCCCCATATCATGTCCCATAGAATCATTAACAGCTTTAAACTGATCAATGTCAATATACATCAGTCCAAATGGGTATTCAAATCGTTTTGATTTTTTAAAAAGTGATTCGAGGTTTTCATAGAATTTTCTTCTGTTGGGTAGTCCGGTAAGAGCATCATGATATGCCAGGTGTCTTATTTTTTTTTCATTTAAACTTCTGATATCTTCATGAGTTCTTAATATTTTGTCTGCCCTATTGACGATATAATATAGAAATATATAGAGAATTACAAAGCTTAAGGCTATAATGGACATGAATTTATATTGAGTAACTACCGATTCTTGTATTAGTTTTGTAACATCAGTGTATAATTCAAAGACAGCTATAGTTTTTGAGGCATCATTTTTTATAGGAATATAGGTTGAGATAAGATCTGCATTATATTTTTTCTTTTCAAATATGTATGTCTCATTTTTATAAGTTAAATGGCTTATTATTTTACCATTCAAAGCATTTTCTAATGCAGTGTTTTTTTTCTGATATAAGCCAATTTCTTTATTTTTCGTTGAATAAAGTATTTTTTTATTGGCATGGTATATTTTTATTTTATATATATTCAAAGATTTAATTTTTTGTAAAATACCTTGATGCATTTTATCAATTTCTATTGAATTGCGGATTTCATTTTTAGAAAAATTATTTACTAATGATAAGAAATCTTTATATTTATCCCATATCGAATTAATTAATGCATTTCCTAAAATAATATTTGCATGGGTTTCATGACGAACTATAGAATTCATGGTTATTTTTTTATAAATATTAGTAAGAACCACTATAGTAAGTATAAATCCTAATAAGCTTGTTAACGTAAAATATCTTTTTAACTTAAACATATTGTTATATTAATCTATAGTTTATCATTATTATGGTTATTTATATAATTGACAACATTAAGGATGTTATATTTTTTGAAATCTATTTATCATGAAGTAGATATTTAATTTATAATCATGAGATCTTTGTTATTATTTTATCAATTAGATCTCTAATATTATTTAACACTTATCCTAAATAAACAAATATTTGCAAGAAAAGTAAAGTTGATCAAATGAATATTTTTTTAATAAAATAATGTAAAATTTTGCAAATACATTTAATTAATTAACTTATACAAAAATTATGAAAAAGAATAACAATTTTTATTAAATTAACTATATTCTAATCGTTGATTAATGATAATTTCAAGAATTGAAATAAAGAAAAAATAATTCGACCTAATTATATTTCTGGATAATTTTTTATGGAATAAATATAAAATTAAGTCAATAAGAACTAGAATTAATACAGGTTTGATATGAAAAAAAAATTAAAAATATTATTCATTGCTTCAGAGATGGCTCCCTTTGCAAAAACAGGGGGACTTGCGGATGTCGTTGGAACATTACCAAAATATTTAATAAAACTTGGTCATGAAGTTAGGATAATTATTCCAAAATATTCTGGTATTGATTTTAGAGAGTACACCTTAGAAATTGCCGTAGAACCCATGGGTGTGTGGATGAAATATAATGAGGAATGGTGTTCTGTTTTTAAAACAAATATAACTAATAATATCCCAGTATATTTTATTGAACATCATGGATTTTTTAATCGTGAAGGAATTTACCACGATCATAACATGAATGATTATCTAGATAATCCCCAGAGATTTGGATTTTTCTCAAGAGCAGCATTACAACTGGCAAAAGATATTCAATATACTCCTGATATAGTTCATGTCCACGATTGGCAGACTGCACTTGTCCCAGCATATTTAAAGACATGGGAATTTAACGATCCATATTTGGGGAAAAGCGCTTCATTATTAACTGTACATAATGCAGCTTATCAGGGTATTTATTCTGCTAATCATTATAATTATTTAGGTATAGATATCAAACATTTCCACTCTGATGCCTTTGAAAGTCATAGGAGAATGAATTTATTAAAGGGAGGGATATATTTCTCAGACCTTGTGAATACAGTAAGCCAGAGCTATGCCGATGAAATCAGGTCTCCATATGGTGGATTTGGACTGGCCCCATATTTTTCTAACAAAGGAGAACATTTTTATGGAATATTGAATGGAGTAGATTACGAAGAATGGTCGCCTGATCAAGATAAATATTTACCAACAAATTATTCCATAAAGACGATCAAGGATAAGTTAAAGGTCAAATCGGAGCTACAAAAAAGATTTCTGTTAAAAGAAGATGTAAAAATACCTGTTATAGGGGTTATCGGTCGCTTTGTTGATCAGAAAGGATTTCACTTATTAGCTCAGATTATCCGAAGAATTGTTGACCAAATGATTGTCCAGATAGTTATTTTAGGAACAGGGGACAATAGCCTGGAAGGATTTTTTGGTTATCTCCCAAATGAATATCCTGGACGAGTTGGATCCTATATTGGATTTAGCAATGAATTAGCCCATTTGATAGAGGGGGGGGCTGATTTCTTTCTCATGCCATCGATCTATGAACCCTGTGGACTAAATCAATTATACTCCCTGAGATATGGAACCCTCCCAATAGTACGGGCAACCGGTGGATTGAATGATACAGTGATTAATTATAATGAAAATACTGGTGAAGGAACTGGTTTTAAATTTTGGGATATCTCTGCTGATGCACTGTATTATTGTGTAGGCTGGGCAATCAGCACTTATTTTGATCGAAAACAACATATTGAAAAAATGATTAAGACAGCGATGTCAATGGATTATTCCTGGGAAAAAAGCGCTTTAGAATATGAAAAGGCTTATTTGCAAGCTATTGAAAATAAAAAGAATTATGATCTATGGTATCAATAAAGCAATTAACACAAGATTATTTTACAAGTGATTTTCAAGCCTATAAAAAGCACAAAGTATTTATAATAAATAAGCTCATTTTTTATTAAGATTCTCTATAAACGATTACAAACCACTCGCTTTATGGGAGAAAGATGGGAAAATCAAGGGAAAAGTAATTAACTTATAATATATATTTTAAAGTGAATGACAATTTATTTTTTTATCTGTGGCAAGGATTTTTCAATAATATTCTGGAGGGAAATCCAAAATTATCGAGAGGAGATTAAAGAAGGGAAAGGATTAATCCTCTCCCCACTTATTTATTATTAAAGAAATAGTTTACTCAGTTTTTTTATCATCTTTAGTAGTTTCAGTACCTTTATCACCAGCATCTGATTTTTTATCATCTTTTTCAGCTATGTCTTTCTTTTCAACGTTACTTCCCATTTTTTGAGCTTCTTGTCGTCTTAACTCAATTTGCTCTCTGAACTTCAACTCTTCTTTACGTTTTTGTTCTGCTGCTCGTTTTGTTAGGATTTTCCATTGAAGTTCATCATCAATATCTAAATCATCAAACCAAGTTGGAGCAACGGCATAGTCAAACCACATATCTATCTTTCTGAAATAGATAACAAAATCTCCACCTTCAAACTGTCCAAACTGTCCTGGTCTGTATACTATTAATGAATCAAACTTCACATGAGGTATTTCCATAGGATAAAGTGGTACTCTAAATAGTGTTCTGTGATCAACACTTGTAATATAATTTGGGTTATTCCAAGTGAGTCGTCTCCAGTTTGCAAAATAAACATATCCCATGAAATATTCTTTCACAGTATCAGTATTATCTTTTAAACGTACTGCAACACCATTTCTAAAGTTTCTACCGCTTACATCCAGGGTAATTTTTTTGATCTCACCAACATTATCGATAATACCAATAAACTTACCTTCTTTTTGACGTGGAACAACACGGCCATCTTCATCATAGGCACGTAATTCAAATGGAGGACTTATTTTTGCATAAGCATTGTAATGATTTTTTGGGAAATGGATTCTAGCTCCCAATACATAAGCACCATGACCAATTCCTTTTCTCAAACCCCCTTTGTCTTCTTTACTTACACGTTCACCCTGATAAGGTTTAATAAGGGTAACTTTCTTAGCATAGGACCATCTTCGGTTGTGTACACTATTTGAAGAAGAGTTTAATTCTACTGTCCAATTTTTATATTGTAAATCTTCGGCAGTAATATTAAAGACTGGAGCAAGAGTTTTGGGATCAATTTGATCTTTGTTCTTTATATCACGATCTTTATAAGGTTTGTTACGTTGTTGATCTGGTTTATAAACTTTTTTACTAACATAGTCTTTGCCGACAAGGGTTTCAAATTGAGTGAAGTCTATAAGCGTTTCTTCAACGTTATTACTATTTACGTCTTTTAAGTAATAGTCTGTAGACTTAGCGTCAGCTGGTTTATCTGGTTCAGGTTTATCCTGGGCATGTACATTGGAAACTGCGACCATAACCCATATCAGAAAGAAACTAGCTAACCCTATAGAAATTAATTTTTTGAACATAAGGTCAATCTCCTTTTAATATTTGTAATACAACCATAAAATGTCATATTACACCTTATGGTCTTAATTCTAATTCGGAAATAAAAATTATGAATTTTAACTATAAACTATATTTTTATTGAATTTATGAAAAAAAAATATCATTTAAATATTTCTTATTTTATTATCAAATTTGACGAAAATCTATTCAAAATCTTTTTAAGTCTGATTAAGGATATTTATTATGACGATATTAGGAATTTTATCAATTATTCTGAGTGGTTATCTATTGCATTTGGCTTTTGAGATTAATTTTCAGTGGTTATTATCCAGTTTAGTTTTTTTAGGACTTGGGATTTTTCTCATTATGGATCGATTATCTTATTGGATAGAAGAAAAGAGTATTTTATATCATTCTAATCCTAATAAGAACTGTGATAGCTTGTTTAAGACTAAAAAAATCACGCAGGAAAAATACATTGTTGTCTCAACATTACCTGTATCACTTTATTATTTAATTCCTGGTTTAGGGGTATTATTCTTTTTTATTTTAACTGGGAATTTATATTATGCTTATCATATTAATCAGAATATAATGTGGTTGAGTGGTAGTATTGTTACATTCTGTTTAGCTGTTTTCTCTGTACTTGTGGCCGTTAAATTATTTAAAATGAGAGGTGAGCAGATAATCTTTGATAGCGTTAAAAATATGATCCATATCAAATCCCCTATACAGAGGGCAACACAACAAATTCCTTTTGGACATATCAAACAATTAATAGTTAAAAGATCTAACCAATCAAAAAAAGAACTTAGCAAATTCTATGAAATACAATATCAGGTTATTTTAGAGCTTAAGAATGGACGGAAAAAATTATTGGAGAAAGGGAAAAATGAGATTCACATCCAAACCTTTGTTCATCGAATAAGAGATATTCTAAAAGTACGTGTTGTGGATTATACTTCACTTGGTCTTCAGATGAAGGAATTATCGTATAATAAGATCACTGCTCAATCTAAATCAAGCTATTTAGAACAACTTAATTATAATAAAGAAGAGGGGAAAGAGGTTTTTTCATGGAAACGAAAGGATAATTTGTCTTCGATGATGCTTGAATTATTTTTTATTATCATATCATTTTCATCTATTTTTTTGAGTATTAAAATATTATCTTTTAATATCTTATTTGAATTTGTATTTGTATTGGCTGGTCTAACCTTGATTTTAATCGTAATATTTATCAAAAATCATTTTGGTAAAGAGTTTTTCATTTTCTCTGAAGGTGGGATTATTTATCAACACAGGTTATTTAATAAGATTATCCAAGAAAACACCTTAAATTATAGCGAAATTAAAAATACGATATTTATCTTTGATGACGCTGTCCTTGAAGGTGAGAAGAATTATTTAATTGGTAATATCAGTGTACTTAGTGCATACGAGAAACGATGGTTAAAACGACGTTGGTCTGAAATCCTTAATCTACCTACATCTCTCGAATTGGAGAGGAATCTTGTTCGGTTCAGTTAAAATTAATGATCTGAAACTTATCCCGAATCTTATCAGCATACTCAGGATTATTTTAACTCCTATAGTATTTTATTTTCTATCTGTAAAAGATTCTACGTTAATTGTGAGTCTCTTATTTATTGCAATTGTTCTAACTGATTTCCTGGATGGCTATCTTAGTCGATTATTAAATATGGGGAGCGATCTTGGGAAACTCCTTGATCCTTTGGCTGATAAAATAGCGATAGTAGGAGTTGCTTTAGGATTAGTGATTTATATGGGTTTCCCATTGTGGTATCTAATTGTCCTTGCGATACGGGATCTTATGCTCGTGATTGGCGGTTCGTGGCTCTATAAGAATCGTGGAATTGTTGTTATGGCTAATTTCTGGGGTAAAGCTACAACAACCTCTCTCGGAGCCCTTGCTGGAACATATATATTAAGGGATGTTTTACCTGTCGATTTGACTCAATTGGGCTTATGGGTTTCCATAGGATTTTTAAGTATTGCGACATTTATTTATATAAGGGATTTTATTGTTAATTTGAAAAAGAGTAATCAGGGATAAATTCTTTTGAGGTGGTTTTAGAAACTATTTTATTCTGATCATTTACCTTCACAATGGTTGGCTGGTGTCCCTTAGCTTCTTCTTTATTATAAATTGCATAGGAAATAATAATTATTTTGTCCCCAGTTTGCCCCTTTCTTGCAGCAGCACCATTCAAACAGATTGTACCACTCCCCTCCTCCCCTTCGATGACATATGTCTCTAAACGATTACCATTGTTAATATTCACTACCTGTACTTTTTCATATGGGAGTAGATCAGCGGATTCCATGAGGTCTTTAGCTATCGTGATGCTTCCTTCGTAATTGAGATTGGCATCAGTGAGGGTTGCCCTGTGGATTTTAGATTTACACATAAATAGTTGCATCTTTATACTCTGCCCTAAGAAGTCTTACTAATATAATGAAAATTACCTGAAAGTCAATCTTCCTAAGAGAATTTACTACTCAACTACCGTTTATTACTGATTCTATTTGAAAACTATAGTGAATAGACATAATCGGAACTGAAAATTTTGATTCCGATGCTTTTTTGTATAGAAACAATTGTTATTTATTAGATTATATAGCAGTTAGATTAAATTGAGATTAGAATAATTTATCAAGGACATCTTGAATTGTTTTGACTGGAATAATATCAATTTTTTTTTGCTGTATAGATAATTCTCTCAGATTTTTTTCTGGAATAACAATGGTATCAATACCTAATTTAATCGCTTCACTCACTCGATTAACAATTCCATTAACACCTCTGATCTCCCCTGACAACCCTACTTCCCCTATGAGTATCATCGGTTTTTTTAAATGTGTTTTTTTAAAACTCGAATATATTGCAACCAGGATCGATAATTCTACGCCTGGCTCCTTGATAAAAATACCACCTGTAATGTTAATATAGACATCGCTTTGAAAAAGTATTAACCCTGTCACTTTCTCCAGAATTGCTATTAATTTCTGTGCCTTATTTAATTCTGTACCATCCACAAGACGTTTGGGATAATTAAAATGGGTTTGGCTTACAAGGGCCTGTATTTCCACGATAAGGGGCCTGCTCCCTTCATAAATTGCTGTGAGGGTTGTTCCATAGGATTGTGGATTGAAATCCTGTATAAAATATTTTGATGGATTACTCACCTCTTCAAAGCCATTTTGAGTCATCTGGAATATCCCTATTTCATCTGTTGAACCAAATCGATTTTTATAGGATCTTAAGATTCTAAAGGAATGATGACGATCTCCTTCCAAATATAGTACCACATCGACTATATGTTCAAGGGATTTTGGACCTGCAATTTGTCCATCCTTGGTCACATGACCGATGAGGAATATGAAATGATGATTTTTTTTTGCCAGCTTTAAAAAGAGATTTGCTCCTTCCTTAATTTGGGTTAAACTTGCTGGAAGTCCTTGTACTGTTGGATTATAAACTGTTTGAACAGAATCAATTATAGCTCCTATGGGTGAGGTATTAAGAAATGCCTTTTCAATATCCGAAAGGTCTGTGGAGTCCATGAGTAGGATATTTTCTTCTGCAATGGCAAGTCGTTGACTTCGTAATTTTATTTGGTGAGAGGATTCTTCCCCGTTATTATAGAGAATTGAACCGTATTGGGTAAGCTTTTCAGATAATTGGAGGAGTAGAGTAGATTTTCCAATACCCGGCTCACCACCCAGGAGAATTAAGGATCCAGGGACAATCCCTCCACCCATGACGTTATCAAATTCCTTTACATTCGTTTTGAGTCGATTGTCAGGTTTCATTGTAATGTTAGGGAGATGTTCTATTGGGATGTTTTTATTTGTATTTTTTGAGGGACTAAAACTTGTAGTAACTTCCGAAAAACTATTCCATTCACCACACTCAGGACATTTCCCAACCCATTTTCCTGAATTAAAACCACATTGTGAGCAGGTGTAAATAAGATTTTGTTTTTTGGGCACTTAAAAAGGTCCTGGTTGGTATTTTCTATTGTTGTTGATGAGTGGATTATCTTTCAAGTCTTTTGTAATTTCATTTAAATTATGGATAATTTTCTTTAGATCCCTTGCTACTTTCTTATCTTTAATAAGTGTTCCTAGTGGGTGTTTTTTATTATCAACATTTTTGATGACCTTTTGGAGAGAGACAACCAATTTATTTACATTTTGTAATACTGATTTTCCTTCTTTAGAAAGTGAGGGTAAACCATCTTGTTCATTAAACATATTTTGTATATTATTATTTGTGGAATTGAGAATATTTCTAAGACTTTTGGATACCGCTGTGATTTCATTATTTGCACTTCTGATCGTTGAGTTTACTTCATCTAAAGTTTTTGGTATTTTATTATTACCGACATCAGAGATGATAGAATTCCCATTTTTTAACAATACATTTAATTCATTACTTGCAGTTTCAAGATTTGTGAGGATTTTTGGAATGCTTTCACTTTGCATGTATTTTTTTAATAAGGAGAAAATAGCCTTAACATCATCATTTATAATATTATTAAAACTTTCGCTTAATTGACTTAATTTTGCCATAATATTTTCAAGATCCGGTGATTCGCTTCCAACTGCAACTGGGGGTTCAGTTAATTTTCCATCAATACTTTTTTTTAGGGATAAATTTTTTCCATTTTTAGGGTCAAATTCTACCAAAATATATTTCTCACCCAGAACACCATCTGCTCTAATTGAAAATAATACCTTCTGTGTCTGAATCATTTTATTTACAATTTGATCGGTAATATTGATATAGACTAATGCATTTTCACCATCATGGGATAAATTTATAACTTTACCTATTTTAATGCTTCCATGTAACTTTATTCGTCCACCGACAAGGAGATTATTGAGGAATTTAAATTTAACGATATAAATCTGTCCATCTTCGTTCCAGCCTATATCCTTTAAAAGGAATAATGTTGTGAATAGACTTAATATGGCTAAAAATACGATGATACCAACTTTAAATTCTGATTTCATAGAGAACCAATTACTTATTTGATATTAATTATAACACACTTACATAGAATTTAGTAAAAAAATTAAGAATAGGATAACATTTATAGGCAAATTTTATCCCGTTTTAAAATGATTATCGCATGTTGGGGAGTAGAAATTAACCCGTTCGATTATTAATATTTTTTTGGGTGATATAATTATTTTTTATGTAGGTAATAGCTTCATCCCTGGATTGAATTCGTCTTTCCAGTTGCTCATTTTCTATATCTTCCAGAATTTTTTTAAAGATTGGCCCTGGTTTAAATCCCAGCTCCAAAAGGGAATTACCATTGATCAGCATTTCTGGATATAATATGTTTCCTTCTTGTTTATTAAACTCATTTAATTTATCTACACAAAAATTATAGTGATCTAGTTTTCCATGACTTGCAAGGCAGTCCACACGATGGAGTTCTAAATGGTCTTTAAAAAGATCCTGTCTTAAAAATCTTTTTAATTTGCTCTCCCGCATATTTTGTACATTCATAAATTGCATATGCTGCTCTACAAGTTCTACAACATGATTTGTCTCTTTGTTACTTAATTTAAGTCTCTCACAAATGGATTTAGCCATTATTGCGCCTTTTTTATCGTGTCCATTAAATCGTATTCTGTCTGTGTGAGTCATTGTAACAGGTTTCGCAATATCATGTAACAGTGCAGCTAAGGCTAACTCTTTATCTGGTTTGTTCAAATGTTTTAATAATAATATCGTGTGGGTGTATACATCGCCTTCTGGGTGAAATTCTTCTGGCTGT
Source organism: Spirochaetia bacterium UBA6919 (assembly GCA_002450905.1). Lineage (GTDB taxonomy): Bacteria > Spirochaetota > UBA6919 > UBA6919 > UBA6919 > UBA6919. Next base: position 13,766 of record DKAT01000064.1, on the reverse strand, counting down.
TGAACTCCTTTTAAATTGACAACTTCGGGTAAAATAATTTTTAATAATCCTGATTTGTCTAGAAGATCAATTCCTCTATCGGCATGTCCTTGTGTTAAGATTTTAAACAATTCATCCCGAATTCTTTCAGGACTGACCAATGAAATATCTTTATAAAGTGTTTTTATGGCTTGCCAGGTGTGCTCTTCAATATTGTATTCAAACCGCGATGCGAAGCGGATAGCACGGATCATACGCAATTTATCTTCATTGAAACGCTTGTATGGATCTCCTATAGCCCGGATAAGTTTATTATTTATATCAGATTGTCCATCAACAAAGTCTAGTATTATATTTGATATAGGATTATACAGAAGACCATTTATTGTAAAATCACGTCTGAGCACATCTTCCTGTTCATTAGTGTATTCTATGGAGTCTGGGTGGCGGCCATCTTTATACGTACCATCTTTGCGGAAAGTAGTTACCTCAAATCCAATCTTATCCATTAAAACAAGAACTACACCATACTCTATTCCAACTGGGACAGTTTTTCTGAATAGTTTAATCACCTCGTCAGGATGGGCAGACGTTGCGATATCAATATCTTTATAGGGGATACCCAGGATTTTGTCCCGAACACAACCTCCAGCGTAATATGCTTTGTATCCATTTTGGATCAAGGTATTAATAATTTTTAGGGCTGATCTTTCAAAATCAATCAATGGCTATGCCTTTATTTCTTAGTTTAAACTGATGGAATTTGTCTTCTATTAGCTCCTTATAGTGGGTGGAATTATTGATACCCCTTTTGTAACACTCAATGGCGTGGTCGTATTGATCTAATTCTTCATATTTTCTTGCAGGATAGATATATCTTTCCCATGACTCCGGCGAAAATAATTTACAAGTTTCAATATATCGATTATTTTCCTCCATGATATTATATATTTTGAGAAGGAGTAGGATCAATTTCTCTTTCTTATACATGGAATCCTGCTGCTGGATTTCTTTTATTATGAATGATTCAAGGAGATCATAGTCATCTTGGTTCATATTTTCAATTAGAACATTTTGAATTTCATTGGCAAATCCAAGATCCTCTTTTAAAAATAATTGTATTGTTTCTTTAAAAAAATATTTTCTGTCTATTTCAATATATTTTATTGTTTCAGTATAGTATTTTATGCACTGAAAAAGGAATTCACCAATAATTCCCTGATGATCATCAACGTGTTCCAGATTTTCAATGGACTTCTCAATAAGTGCCTTATATAGGCTGGCTGCTTCATAAAAGTTTTTTTCTTTAAAAAATTGAAATGCCTTATTTTTAATCTTATTGAGTTGTTCGATAATGTTTTTTGGGCTTGAATACGCAAAGGGGGATAGTCTGAATACCTGGTGAATCTGATTTATGTATTTATCGGAATTTAATTTATTATCCATTTTGAATCCTAATTATTTTAAGATAAGTGACGGAACTCTTCAATAAGTACTGTGATGCATTCTGGGTTAAAAAATTGTTTTCGTGCAATGAGATAACCTGTTAGATCATAAAATGTCTTTTGTTGATCCGTGATTTCGTTATTTAAAAGATGCTCAAACTCATTGCATAATCCGACAATTTGTGCATTTAAATCAATTTGATTCCCATTTAAACCCATTGGAAAACCAGTAGAATTATTTCTCTCTTCGTGCTGCAAGACAATATTTAATATATCATTGGAGTATTTGTGCTTCATCTTATCTCTCATGAGAAGCTCGTAACCTAAAGTAGGGTGTTCTTTTAGTTTAGTATTTTTAAAGTCCTTATTTTTTCTTTTAGTTTCAGAAAGATCTTTTGGTAATGTAAGATAGCCTAAATCATGGAGTAGAGCACCATAGAAAATATGCTCTAGTTTCATTCCATCGATTAGTCCCTGATTATGCCTTTTCTGCCAGGCAAGATCAACAGTCAGTGAAATTAATGCAACATGGATTGAATGGGTATATATTTTTTTTGAAAAATGATGGATGTGATGAAGGGCATAGCTTAAATAATCACTGGGAATAAAGATATTATTAATAATTTTGCTAATTTCCTTTTTTTTAGAACCATTCATTTTTTGGTAATATTGATGATCAGAAAAAAGTGATAATATTTGTTCTAAAATTGTTTTTTTAATTTGTATTGGAATTATTGATTCTTCAGCCTCTTTCACTTCTAATTTTAATTTACCTAAAGAACTAAGACGCTCTATATCCTGAATAGATAATATTTTCTCTTTTCCAATCAAGATAATGCTATTATGATAAAAATCCTTAGTCAGACTTAATTTCCTACCCTGTTCTATAATCAATTTGATTTGATCCATAGTAAGTTCCATACTGCCTCATGTCAATATAATTTGAATCTTACTTAAAAATAATAATTTTTACAGGATATATTCAACAATATTCATTTCAATATGATAACTTAATATTATTTAATATTTTTTCTTGATAATCCAACACCTGAAAAGAACTTTTTGACATTTATTAAAGAATTAGGTATATTTTTTCATTGATTAAAGAGAAAAAGGTCTTTCTTTTGGATGATAAGAATAAATCAAAAGTATTAATTGTTGATGATTTACCTACTAATATTGAATTGCTCCAGGTATATCTTGAAGAAGAGGGATATCAAATTTATACAGCTTCAAATGGGAAAGAAGCCATTAAGGTAGCTGAGAAAGAAAATCCTGACATCATATTATTAGATGTAATGATGCCAATTATGGATGGATACGAAGCATGCCGTATTATAAAGAGGACTAGTGCTACTGAAAATATTCCTGTCGTGATGGTTACTTCTCTCAATGAGTCTTCCAGTCGGATAGCTGGTATAGAAGCTGGCGCAGACGATTTTTTATCCAAGCCATTTAATATTTATGAACTCCTAGCCCGGGTAAAATCACTTATTCGGATTAAAAAATACTATTCTCAGATCCTTGATCAAAACAGGGTATTTGAAAAAGAATTAGAAATCGCTAAGAAAGTTCAGGAAGCTATTTTACCTGATGAAAATGATTTTAATATCGATAAACTAAGTTTTCATTATCAATATATCCCCTGTTATAGAATTAGTGGAGATTATTTTAATTTTGTAAAATTATCCAATAATCGAATTGGAATCTTCTTATCAGACGTAATGGGACATGGTGTGGCATCGTCTTTGATTACTATGGTTTTAAAAACACTTTTTGATAAACATGTATATAATGTAAATCAGCCTGGTGAGTTCTTGTTCTTACTAAATAATGAATTGCAAAAGATATTTGGGGAAATACTCATCTATGCTACAGCAATTTATATAATTATCGACGTTGAAAACAAGAAAATATATTACGCAAATGGTGCTCATCCCCCAGCATTATTGTTCAGCAAAGAAATAAATAATATTGAAGAATTGTATAGCAAAGGAACTATCCTTGGTGTTTTTAAGGATTCTGAATATGAAACCCTTGAACATGACTTCAATCCCAATCATCAAATCTTATTATATACTGATGGAATAACCGATGTAGAGAATAAAGATGGTAAGAACTTTGGTGATCTGGAGTTTTTTGATATTGTTTCATCGAATAAGAACTTGGGGCCAAGAGAAATGATTGGTATTTTATTAAAAAAGCTTTATCAGTTTTCCCCTGACGAATCTTTTGAAGATGATATTAATTTACTCTGTATCCGTTTTGATGGATGATGATTTAAATCCTTTAAACCCTAATATATACGCAACCATCATCCCATAATCTTCCACTCCACCTTGTATTTTATTTACCTGAAGATAAGTATTATTTACTTTGTTTTGAATATTTGAAATAAATCCTTCATATTTTTTATGACGTAATGATATTTCTTTATAGATTTCCATAATTTCTGGACGGATTTTATTCTTTAATTCTTTGTATTTTAAAATATCCTTCCGTTTTAATTGGCTAAGAAAATATGGCATAGCAGATAATTGTCCGCTTAATTTAGAAAAATCATCTGCATTGATACAGGCTAAATAGGCTAAAAAATTCGCCTCCCCCTCCCCAGTATATCCCAGTAGATGAGCCTTTTCATGCGCTAAGACCATGGGTAGTTCATAAACCAATAGAGATTCGTTGTAATATATTTCCTGAAAAAATGGTATAGTTATACCGCTAATCTGCATATAATTTAAAATTATGTTAATTAATAATGTCTTGGACCATTTCGGCATCTGATCATAATATTGAATATGATCAACTTTATAAACAATGTTTGTTATACTTGTATTCACGAGGTTATTTATTATATCGATACTTGGATATTGTCTTGTATATAATTTGTTTGCAGAATCTATCATTTGATCAAGATTTAAAATTAGGTTATCGATATTGATTTTGGTACTATCATAAGGAATTCGTTCTTTGAGTGGGACTCTAAAAAAATTAAACCCCCACACAATATAAAAAATGATGAATGGGATAGAGATCAGATAAAATAATCTCTTAAATAATAAAATAATGGATATAGAATATGATTTATTAAAAATTAGTTTCCAAATATATCCTATTAACAATATAATGACTGTAATCACAAATATTTCAGTGCATGATTCATCTTTCATTCTATCCGACACCATAGCCAAAGGTTTGATTATTACAGGATAAATCATTTTAGAATAATAATTTTCAATAATTTCTGGGGATATGTAATCAAAAAGAATAACAGATACGATAAACAAATCAAAGATTAAAATAGAAATAAGAAAAATGTTTTTTTTCATGGTGTGAATATAATAAAACGGATTAAGATATTCAACAGGCAATATTAATTTAACTTCCTTTGATAGATGGATTTGTTAAATTAGAATTAAATCTGATAGTGGTTAACAGATAATGGCTGATGTCCCTGAGGGTAAGAGTATGTATGATCTATCCAATAAAATGGTTCAATTGATTGGAGTCCGGCTTCAAATCGACATGCAGTATAACCGTAATATATAGCTTATTTGTAAATGAGTCTATATATAAATAATATATACAATCTCGTGGCTGATATTGTAATCCAAAATTTGTTTCCCTCAATTCTTCTCTATAAATAGTTTATCTAATAATTCTATAAGAATAATGTTTTGACTAAGGTATTAATTTAGTTATTTTAGATATGTACAATTAATTTGATTTCACGGAGACCATTCTAATGAAACACTTGATTCTTTTAGGGTGTATTTTGTTTATTTCTCAGTCATGTAATCAGAAACAGAAAAATGTTCAGGATAATCCAGTAAAAGATACTAAGAAGCTTGTGTTAAAGGTTCACATCTGGCAGGGATATGTAGAACCTTGGGTTAAAGATTTTAAGAAATATATATTAGAAAAGAAAAATATTGATGTAGATGTTCAAATTACACACACAACAGGTTTAGAATCTTTTATTGATGCAATAGAAAATAAAGGTGTACATCTCATTACCCCATCTATAGACCTTATCCAATCTCTCTACCGTAGAAATCTAATCCAGCCCATTTATGCAAATCGAATCAAGAATCTTAACCAAATCTTTCCACAAATTATTGAGAGCGAAAAAGACTTTGCCATAATAAATAATAAAACTTATGCGATTCCATTCGTCTTTGGAGCTTATGCACTGGCTTATAATCAAAATAAAATGATGACTCCAAAATCCTATGCGGTTCTTTGGGATACTAAATATTCTAAAAGAGTCTCAATCACAGGAGATTATGGTGTTTATAATATCTATATGACAGCACTTTATCTTAAATTACCTGTAAAGGATTTATTTCATCTCAATGAAAAACAACTTTCCCTCGTTCAAAAGAAATTAACAGAACTCTGTCAAAATCAAGTATTAAGCTTCTGGGGTGACGGATTACGGGATGAAGATTATGGTAAAATCGATGTAGGAACTGATTGGGGAATTGGTATATCTCGCTATACAAAGAAAGGCGGTAAATGGGCAATGACTATCCCTGATGAAGGGGCTCTGGTCTGGATTGATAATTGGTTACTCACAAAAAATGCTGATACAAAGGAGAAAATAGATCTTGCTCATGATTTTATTGAATATGCACTTCGTCCTGAGAATACCGCACTAGCTGGAAAGGCAGCTGAGTGCAGCCCAGGGAACATTTTTTCAAGTCGTTATCTTACTCCGGAAGAAATTATCAAATTCCACCTCAATAATCCAAAATTCTTCAAAACATTTATTCTAAATCAACCACTAAGTGAGGAATTTGAAAAAAAGTATAATGAAATATGGCTTAAAATAAGAGGAAAATAATGAAAAAAATCTTCTTTTCAACTCTCTACAGACAGATTCTCATACTTACCCTCGGTTCGGTATTATTCGTAGCGATTTCTTTAACTTCAATGTATATATTTATTAATAATGGCGTTATCAAACACTTCATTGATTCAAAAAATAAACAAGCCCTTAATAATATTGAAAAACTTATATCACTCCCCCTTTTAGAACAAAACTATGTCATGATCCTTAATATTATAGACAATTTTGCCAGAACACAACAGATTAAAAATGTTTGGATAACAGATAAGAATGGTTCTATTCTAGTTTCTACTAATCCAAAGGAGCTTCATAAAAAAATCGAAGATGAATTTAAGAATGACCCAGCATTTCTAAGTATTATCCTGCCCCAAGACAAGTCTTTAAGCATGTTATCAAATTATGATCTTATAAAAGAAATCCAGGAAAAGGTTCTTAATGCAGTTATAATCTCACTGATAGTAGCAATGCTTGGACTGATCGTTGTTACAATGTTTTTCAGTAATAAAATAACTCAACCAATAAAAAATCTCATCCATGCTTCAACACAAATTAGTTTAGGTAATTATAACATTGAAATTCAAGAAAATCGTCAGGATGAGTTCAAACAACTTGGTGAAACCTTTAATCAGATGGCAAAAACAATTAAATACAATACAGAAACCCTTGAATATAAGGTAAAACAACGAACACTTGATCTGGAACAGGCAAATAATAAGTTATTACAGATGGACAAAGTTAAAACTGATTTTCTATCCACTGTTTCCCACGAACTAAGAACGCCATTAACTTCTGTACTGGGATTTATAAAAATTATCAGCCGGAAATTCAAAGAACTCATGGAAGAACAAATTGTGTCCCCAACGGCAGAGAATAAAAAAAAATCCGAACAAATTGAACATAATATCCAAATCATCCTTTCTGAAGGAAATCGTCTCACAAACCTCATCAATGATGTTCTCGATATTTCAAAAATGGAAGCAGGACGGATTGAATGGCAGATGAAACCGAACTCGATATATTTTATTATTGAACATGCTATTATGGCAACTGCTACTCTCTTCCAGGAAAAAAATATTGAACTCATCAAAAATTACAATAAAGAACTCCCCGAAATCTATGGTGACAGAGATCGTCTAATTCAACTTTTGATAAATCTTCTTTCCAATGCAATAAAATTCACAAATAAAGGTTCTATCACCTGTTCTGCAAAACAAGTAGATAAAGAAATAATAGTTCAAATAATTGATACAGGTATTGGGATAGCACCTGAAGACCAACCAAAAGTATTTGAGAAGTTTAAACAAGTCGGTGATACTCTCACAGACAAACCAAAGGGAACAGGGCTTGGATTACCAATCTGCAAGCAAATTATAGAACACCACCGTGGAAAGCTATGGGTAGAAAGTATATTGGGGGAAGGAAGTACGTTTTCATTCTCTCTTAATATTGCCAGCAATAAAATTACACTTAAAAATTTAGAGTCCATGGCAAAAAATATTAGAGAGCATATAGTCTCCTCCTCAGATTCTATAAATAATGACCAAAAAACAATTTTGGTTATCGATGATGACAAACACATCAGGGAATATCTACGCCAGGAGCTTTCTGAAGAAGGATATAAAATCATCGAAGCTGACAATGGCAAAGAAGGTGTTACCATAGCTCAAAATTATAAGCCTGATCTCATTATCCTTGATGTGATGATGCCTGAAATGAATGGTTTTGATGTAGCTCTCGTTCTGAAAAAGGATAAACAAACTTATAATATTCCAATTGTAATTCTATCCATTGTTGAAGACCCTGAAAGAGGTTATAATCTTGGTGTGGATCGATATTTCACGAAACCTATTAATATTGATACCCTTCTCAAAGAGGTCAACACTCTCACTTCTCGGCAATCTATTCATAACCGTGTTCTTCTGTTTGTTGACAATGAAGAACTGGCAAATAAATTAAATGATTTATTAGCAAAGCAGGGATTTCAGATTATAAGATCCAGCAACCTGGAAAACACTTTTAATACAGTAAAATCATTTTTACCCGATATGGTTGTTGCTGATGCTACATTACAGGACAGCTATAAACTCATTAGTACAATAAAACAAGAAAAAGGCCTTGAGAATATATTCTTTCTCCTTCTGGGAGAGGTTTAAATAAGATGATTAATTTCAATCTAAAGAAAATCATAACTGTATATGAAATTATGTATATTTCTGAATCTCTATTAATTATGCTGGATATCGTAAATAAACTTATAAAAAGGGATGCTTTAGTAAATACTTCTTTGAAACACCCTGGAATGATGTCGGATCAGATCATAGACTGTATGAATTGATCAGGAAGTGGCAGCAGTCAGAGAAAACCCCTTTACAATAATTCAAATGACTCAATAAACAAGTTTGGAGACCAAAATGAATAAAAAAATATTGATCGTAGATGATGAATCGTATATACGACTCCTTCTTGAACAAACACTGGAACCCTATGAAAAAAAAGGAGTTAAAATCATTTCAGCCTCAAATGGTAAACAGGCACTCGATATTATCCAGTCTGAAATCCCTGATCTAGTTTTTCTTGATGTGATGATGCCTGAGATGAACGGTTTTGATGTTTGTCAGACTGTAAAAAAAGAATTACAAGTCAAAAATGTCTATATAATCATATTATCGGCAAAGGGTCAGGAAGTCGATAAGAAGAAGGGAAAGGAAGTTGGTGCAGATGATTATATGACAAAGCCCTTTGACCCAGATATTATCACAGAAAGAGCCGGAGAGATACTCGGTTTAAAATAATTCTAGTATAATTCCTTTCTTTAAAAAACTTTTGACCTAATAATAAATCTTATAATATATACCTATTTCACTTACAATCAAATAAACAATACTTGACTCAAGTTAGATATCATTATTCACAAGTTTAGATAAACGATCTCAACAATATCGGAATCAAAATTTTCAGTTCCGATATTGATTACATTAAACAACAGGGATATAATAATTTGTAAATTTAAAGTACTATATTTAGATTATTTTTTTCAATTGAATACAGAGTATAAACTATTAATAAATTGTAAAATATTTCAGCAATCTCTTTATTATCTTAATCATTAACAGATTTAAAGCAGTTTAGAGAATAGAGACCTTTACCAATTTTTAAAGAAGTTTTAAGAGATTTTGTCACAAAATCTTTTGCCAGTAAAATTGCCTGTTCCATGGTTTCACCAAGAGCAATATAACTTATAATGGCTGAAGATAAAGCACATCCTGTACCATGGGTTTCATGTACATCAATTTTTTTTTCGGAATAAAGCTTTAACTTCCTACCATCAAAATATATATCGGTTGGATCTTCCTGTCTGTGACCACCTTTTAATAGAACTGGAGTATGTATTTTATCAAAAAATATTTCTACAGATTGTTTCATATCATCTAATGTTAATATTTTCTGATCGATATAGATTTCCATCTCAGGAATATTTGGGGTAACAAGATCCACCAGTGGAAATAAATCATTTTTCATTAGAGTAATTGCTGATTCTGAAATGAGTGTGGTGCCTGTAGACGAAATGATCATAGGGTCTAACACAACAGGAAAGGATTTATTATTTTTTAGATGTTCAATGAGAATTTCAATAATATCCTGATTGTATACCATACCAATTTTGCCAGAGGAGATATTAAAATCTTCAAGGACTGCATCCAATTGATCTTTAACAATACTTGACGGGATTCCATAAATGGAGGTAATTTTTTGGGTATTTTGAGCTGTTATTGCCGTGATGACTGTCGTTCCATATAAACCTAGAGCAGAAAAGATTTTTAAATCACCCTGGATCCCTGCTCCTCCACCACTATCGGATCCAGCTATAGTTAATACAGATTTCAAGGATTTTTACCTAATTTGTTATTTAAATAAGTTATCAATTCATCTTGATTTATTTGTTCTTGAGAACCCTTTGACATATCTTTAATAGATATTTTCTGTGTTGTCATTTCTTCTGGACCCAGAATAACTACATAGGGTATTTTCTTTTTATCAGCATAATTAAATTGTTTTTTCATTTTAGTTATTTCATAATAAATTTCTGTTTTGATATCATTTTTTCTTAATAGAGAACATATTTCCATACTTTTTTTTACTGAAGTTTCATCAAATATTGTAACCAATACATTGGTGAGAGAATCTTTTTCTGTAATCTTGTTTTGCTGGGACAATACCGTCGCTATTCTGTCCAATCCAATTGTCGTTCCAACTGCTGGATAATCATTACCACCCAACGACTGGATTAAGTGGTCATATCGTCCACCTCCTGTGAGACTACCAATGTGGGGTAGATCAAGGGATGATGATTCGTAAATAGCTCCAGTATAATAGTCCAGACCTCGTGCTAGATATAGATCCAATTTTATATTTTCTAGAGGGGTACCAAGATTTTTTAAATATTCGATGATGTTTTCTAAATCTATAACTCCTTGTAAACCAATTTCATTATTTTTAAATATATTTTTTAGTTCTGTCAAGACTTTATGGATATCTCCCTCGATTGCCAAAATATCAAATATTTTATGTATTTCATCCTCTTTGAAACCTTGATCAGATAACTCTTTTAAGACTCCTTCCCTTCCAATTTTGTCCAGTTTATCAATACCACGACATAAATCGATTTCTTTATTTTTTGGCAATCCAACAAAAGCGGTGATTCCACTTAAGATTTTTCGATGATTAATCCGAATAACAAAACGTCCGATATCCAACTGGGAAAGGATTTGGTGAATCATATTAATAATTTCTGCATCCGCTATCATTGTATTTACACCTACAATATCTGCATCACATTGATAAAACTCTCTGTATCGTCCTTGATTTGGCTGTGGACGGTCTGCTCTCCAAACAGGTTGGATCTGATATCTTTTGAAAGGGAGGACTAAATGATTATGCTGTGTCATTACACGTGCTAATGGGATAGTCAGATCATATTTCATTCCTGCTACTGATCCACCCTTATAATCCAGTTTATATATCAGTTTATCTCCTTCTTCACCATATTTTCCCATTAATATATCCAGATATTCTACTGCTGGTGTTTCAAGGGGCACGAAACCGTATTTTTCAAAGACAGAACGAATTATGGTAATCATTTCATTGCGTTTAATCATCTCTTGTGGTAAATAATCTCTAGTTCCTTTGAAATTGCGTGCATCAATTTTATTTGCCATTCAGTATCCTTATAATTTTATAGTAAAATTGTTTATAATGCAGGATTCAAGGTTAGTAATTTCTTCTTAAATTCATATTCTCATATAAATAACCGACTTCTTTTTCATAACCATTGAACAGGAGAGTTTTTCGCTCCTCTGATTCCCCTAGACGTTTTTCCTTTGCCTGAGACCATCTGGGATGTGATACGGTAGGGTTCACATTGGCATAAAATCCATATTCATTTGGATAGAAAGTATTCCAGGTGGTTTTGGGCTGGTGATCTAGAAAACGGATTTTTACAATTGATTTGAGATTTTTAAAACCATATTTCCATGGGACAACTATTCTTACAGGTGCACCATTTTGTGGGGGTAATTTTTTTCCATATAATCCAATGGTTAGAAATGCAAGGGGATTCATGGCTTCATCCATCCTTAGACCCTCTTTATATGGCCAGTCCAAGCTAATGGATTTAGTTCCAGGCATTTTCTCTGGATCATAAAAACTTTCAAATTGGATATATTTAGCTTTTGAGGTAGGTTCAGCGTACTTTATCAGGTGAGATAACTGGAATCCAAGCCAGGGAACAATCATTGCCCATCTTTCTACACAACGAAAGCGATATATTCTTTCTTCCAGTGAATATAATTTAATTAGCTTATCAATATCCAGGGTCAGGGTTTTTTTTATATGTCCGAGAAGTTGTACAGTCCAAGGGCGGGTTTTAAAATCTTTTGCAGCATGTTTCACATTCTCCTTATCCTGGCTAAATTCATAGAAGTTATTGTAGGACGTGATGTATTCATAGGATGTTGGAGTGATATTTACAGAGTATTTTTTATTTAGATTATATTTTGGTTTATATGGAGTATTTATAGAGATTTTTTTTTCAGCTAAGGGTTTGTTTTCACAAGCTAAAATAGCCGGAATACTGGCTGAGAGAATCAATGATTCCTTAATAAATTTTCTTCGATTGATATAATCCTTTTCAGGTGTAACTTCTGATTCAGAAATATCACTTTTATTAATTAAATACATACCCTAACCCCGTTTAAAATTAATTTTCCACCTTTTTTAGGTTCAATTTTTCTTCCAATTTATCGATGAGGACTTCAAAACGATTTTCCACAGGACTTTTTTGTTTTAAACCTAATGAATCAATATTCAATATACTCTCCATGTGATCAAGAATATCAATAATTCCCGTATTATTTTCCTGTTGTATAACTATATTTTTAATATCCTCAATAGAACTGATTAATTCCTTGTAATGCTGTATAAATTCTTTAGTATCACCAGGGAATTCCTTTGATTCATCTTTATTTATGTGGTAATGATAAGAATGGTTTTCACTATTTCCAGTCCAGTCTCCCTGCACCAAGACATTGATACCCTGATCATAGTCAGTATTTACTGAATATTTAAGCATTTCGTATTTTTTAATGCCCTTTTTAGTGATTGAATATACATTATCGCTTCCTGTAATTTTATTAGTGATTAATTTTAATTGACTTAATTCATTCAGAGCGAGTTGAATCTGTTTTTCACCCTCAATTTTATTTACGAAATCAAATCTATTGAATAATTGTAAGTCAGTCAAGCCATTTTTATCATCTATTCTATGGAATTGGTATAATATTCTGAGTATTTTTAAGGAAATGTCTTCGATATCACGAGTCATAATAACCTCCAAACTGTGAACAATAATTCTTAAATTATCGAATATTATATGTGCAATATATATACCATCTAATAAAAAAAAAGTACTAATCAATAACTACTTGCTTTAAATATAATTTCAACAGAGGTTCAAGATTTCCGAGATAAATAAATGCCGAAATATATTGCACCCTGTTTCATTTTAACACATATAACCTCGAGGAATGTCTCATTTGTTTATCCATTTTTTAAAATAAAATTGGTCGTTTTGCTTATCGTTCAGACGTTTTAATACTTCAAAGAACCATAAATCAAACTCCATTTCATGTTGATCAAGTCTTGGGAAGGGGTTTTCATCAATACCTTTTAATTTTTTATCAATACAAATAAGCGTTTCAAGAGCTAATTCAGGCACATCAACATATTGAACATTTGATTGTTCCATAAGTTTTGCAAAAATTGATGCCATAGTAATCCCACCTGGAATAAATCCCAGAGCTCGTGTTCTCATTACTGGATAGAAGATATCAATCACTTTTTTATTCGTTCCGTAAGCAGATGAAGCATCATTCTGTATAATATCTTTTGGTAGAAACAGGCTTGTAGAATATGCTCCCTGTCTTCCATAGGCT
>DKAT01000018.1 GCA_002450905.1 Spirochaetia bacterium UBA6919 | reverse complement strand
CCTGAATTATTCTCCTCATTATAAAACTTTTCTTATCAGATCATTGAATAGTTGTAATATTTTATTTCCAGAATAAATAATAAAAATGATTTTCAAAAGGATAAGAAAAAGAATTTATTGAGAACATCCAAAGAAAGGATATTAACCGAAAAATATTTAGACTAAACAATATCGGAACTAAATTTTCTGATTCCGATTGCGATGAGTTATTCTATCTGTGTTCTGTTATTGTTGAAATCACAATGATAGCCATATTAGTATATATTTTATTATAGAATAGTTTAAATATCTAAGGGAGTTAGGGTATTTCCACGATTTACTTCTTTGATCCAGTCTCCTGAAGGTATATATCTGCCCTTTTTTTCAGATCCCTTTTTAATAAAGTAAATCCAAGAAAGGTGACCAATTTTATTTTCTGTAAAAACAGATTTCAAGATACGCTCATAAATAATACCGTTATCCTCAAAATCATCAATGATAGAGAATATTTCTTTCACCTTGAATAAACAGACTAATTCACCCTGTATTTTATTTATTCCTTCTGTTATGTAGGGATAATAGCCTAAATCATTTTTAAAAGCGTAGTGAAAGAGGGTTCCATAAGTCCAGGCTGGTTGAATGTACTTGATATAATCCTTTATCATGTGATGATAGACACCCTGTGATCGGAGAGTACCATAAACGAATAGGGGATAGTGTTTCATATTCTTTTCTACAAGATGAAGTCTTTATAGTAATTTAATAATGTTTTATGCTACACCAAGGGATTTAGTATATTGATCCTTGATAATCTCTTTTAAATTACTCATTTCAATTTTTGGGTTGTCCGGGATATGATGTATTTTATCTTCAATTAATTTTTTTAATCGAATAACAATCTGAAAAAAGGATTTTGTATAATAGAGGTTTGGAATTTTCTTTTGGATAAAATAAAGAATATCAAGAATATTTTGAATTGTCTTAAGGGAAGTATAATATGCCTTTTTATTATTGAATTTTTTGAATAGATGGGGAATTTTCTTGAAGAAATGATTAATTTTCTTTTCAGAATCACGATGAGGGTAGAGGTATGTATAATACTTTATGAGTTGGAGCAGAATATCAATTTCTCTATCTTTTGTAATATTTGTCACTTGTTGGATATCTTTGTATAATTCTTTTTTTATATCGTATGGAATTTCTATCCAGTTTTCTGATGAATAATGGGAATTTGAATTATTTTTATTGGATATATTGAACTGTAGAGGCTTCAAGGAAAATAGGATATCATTTTTAATGGATAAGATAACTTGATAGTCGGTATAAGACTTCTGAAAAAACCTCAGTTCGTCGTTGGAGTGCAAGAATGAATATCCACAGATAGCCAGATTAATTATATCAACGGTCTTCTTGAGATGTAACTCAATTTTCTTGTTGAGGAGAATCTCTTTGATACTTAATATATCACTTGAATTACTTTCTTTTGTAGTATCAACCAGGAATAAGAACTCAATATTTGATTTTTCTGTTGTGAGGGCCTGCTTTCCGCCGCGATATTTCGTATATTCTGATGTAATAATACTAAGAGAACCTTTATCTGATAAGATATTAAGCATATCGTTAAATGGGATTATACCATCGATAGAATAACTTATGATAATATAATGTGATTTTAGCTTATCCACAAGATCTTTAAATTGTTGTATTGCTGAAGATCTGTAGCAGTAAAGGGATTTTGTTTTAATCCAATCCTTGCGTATTGCAGATTTGTCTACCTTACGACCATTGATAAATATGGCCTCATTAACATGTGGCTTATCATTCAAAGCAATGGTATTTAACAGATGATAATTTGATCCATATTGATGCTGGTTATAGGGGGGATCCAGATATGTTATATCAAAGGACATTTTGGAGCATAATTTTTTTGTTAGCTTATTAGCACAGTTTTTAAATACTTTTGAACGATACTTATTGTTATATAATATGGGTTTTTTCAGGGTAAGGGGTTTTAAAATTCGACTCAGAGCATCTTTTCCTCGTCCACCAAACCCCTGATGAAATCCTTTGAATACCCCGGATGTATTGGCTCTTGTAGCTGATTCATAGAGCAGTAAAGCAAGTAATATATTTTTTATTCTATTTTTTTTGGATGGCACTGATTTTGACACAATGTTGTCTATTTCATATCTGATTCTATCAATTGTTTCACCATTTTCTTTGGTGTAAAATAACCTCTCATTCTTTAAATCAGGATTATTAGTATTGTAAGGGCAATAGTATTTCGCTATGTAATATTCAGGGGGTTGCTCAGAAATATTATTCAATCGGTCAAGAACAGTATCAATACCACCAAATTCCTTGAATAGCTCATTGATTTCATCCTCATTGACCTCAAGAAATGCCTTATTGATAATTTGTGAGTAGGGCTCCCAATCGTTAGAGATAACCTGATAACCAAGAGTTTTTGCATATCGGGAAACAACACCTGTTCCAGAGAAAGGATCATAGAACGTGCATTTATTTTTATCAGGCTCCAAGTCCAATAATTCAAATGCTTTTTGGATAAGTGGAAGGAGACGTCGCTTATTTCCAATATATGCAATTAATTGGCTTTCTGTAAACTCAATTGCGTTTTCGTTATAGTTAATAATCATATAATTTATACAGGTAATCATTATATAAAAGAAAGTTAAAATGGTCAAGAAAAAAATATAAAAATATTGTAAGAAAATTGCTTTCGAATAAACTTTTGTCGATATTAATATATATTTCCGTGATATTTTGGAAAGGATTGTTTGTTAAATTATTGAATATTATAACTTATTAGACAGAAATATAGATATATCGGATTAATTAAGTATATGACTATAATTAGATGTAAAGGTTAATTTATGTTTTCAATTGAGAAAAATTATATTAAAGAACAAAATAGCATTATACAAGATCTACAAAAAGAACTTATGAGCAGCAAGCATGAAATATCAAGTTTGAAAGATAAATTACAGGATTTGACTTTATCTAAACCTAATGTCACCATAGATGAAAAGTCTACTAAAGATGATAATTTTATGACATTAGATGATATATTCAGTGAAGATGGTACTGACGAGATAGAAAAAGACATTCAAGAGAAAGAAGAGGAGATTGTAAGACTTCATATCAATGATTTGGAAATGCCATTAAATATTATTAACGCGGAAATGCCGATCCCAAAAGAAAGTATTAATAATCCTAGTCCCTCTTTGATTAATATCCCAGCAACCTATGAAATGTATATACCACAATCTGTAATTGGAAATATCCAGGAACTCAATCCAGATCACTTTTATCGCGGTAAAAGGAAATTTGTGACTCTTATTAAAATAATAATCAATGATACTAATAAATTATCCAAGAGACTTTCCCCTGAAAGCTATGTCAAATTATATAATAAAATATTTAACCAGATATTTTCTACTGTCTATAAACATTCTGGTATAATCAATCAGTATTTTGGTGAGAGTCTTCTTGTGGTTTTCGGGTTATTTGATGTGGATCATCCAGCACACGCTAACAAGGCAATCAATTTTATTCAGGAATTGAATATTAAAATTAAATCTATTAATGAATATCTTGCAGAAAAGTCTCTTGATGGTATAAAATTATCTTGTGGTGTTCATTCTGGTGCTGTGATTGTAGGAAAAATAGGCTCCATTAAGGAAAATAACTTACTCATACTGGGTAATGAAATGCGAATTGTTGAAAGTCTTAGTTATCAATCAAGTTATAATGATCATTTAATTTTACTTTCTGAAAAGACTTTTGAGCTTCTTGAAGATAACGAGATGTTGCAGGAAATGGATTCTGTTATCATACACGATTCAGATGAAGATCTGAAGGTTTATAGATTATAATTACTTTCTAAAAAAGTATTTAAATGCTCCTTACAATCAAATAAACTTGTGATAATTGATCTTATAAAAATGTTATATGTATATCCCTTTTTTATAGATAAATAAAATTATAATTTTGTTGGTGCTAATGTGGCTCAATATAAGTATATTGCATTAATTGGTTTGGGTAGATGGGGTAAGAATATCTTGCGAAACTTAATTGAAATAGGTGTAGTACACTCTGTTTGCGAAATTAATGTTGATGTAATAGACTATTGGAAGGAAAAATATTCTGATATACAATTCACAAATTCTTTTGAGAAAATAATCTCTGATCCTAAGATTGAGGGAATTGTTATATCTACTCCAAGTAATACTCACTACCAGCTAGTGAAATCAGCATTACAAGCAGGAAAAGATGTTTTTGTTGAAAAACCACTTGCACTAAATAAGGATGAAGGGGATGAATTAGTAGTTTTAGCTGAGAGGAACAAACTAATTTTAATGGTTGGTCATATTTTACTCTATCACCCAGGAGTTCTTAAGCTAAAACACTTGATAAGTGAAGGTCAACTTGGGAAAATACAATATATTTACTCTAATCGTTTAAATATTGGTCCTCTGAGTTATCAAGAAAACATTCTTTGGAGTTATGCTCCACACGATATCTCAGCTATGATATTTCTTGTAAACGATGAACCTTACAAGGTTCAAGCAAATTCTGTTGATTATTTTACTAAAGGAGTCTATGATTCATCCTGGGTATCTCTTGAATTTCCCACAGGAATAAAAGGATTTATATTTGTAAGTTGTCTACACCCCTTTAAAGAACAACGATTAGTTGTAGTTGGATCCAGAGGAATGGCTGTATTTGATGATGTAAGCAATGATAAATTAAAATTATATCCTTACAGTGTTGACTGGGTCGATGGTAAGATACCTCAAATTCTTAAAAAAGATTATCAGCAAATAGAGATCGAAAATTATGAACCGCTTAAGCTTGAACTACAAAGTTTTATCGAATGTATGCATACAAGAAAATCCCCTATTACAAATGGATTAGAGAGTATAAAAGTTCTTAGGATACTTGAAATGGCTGAAAAATCCATATCTCAGAACCATGAGAGTAAATTATGATACGTGTGAATAAGACATTTCATATAATTACAATCGTAACTTATGAACCGATACCTGATTGATCCCCAAATTATTCTTGAAATCTTTTTGGATAACAAAAGTCAATGTTCTGATCTATTTCATACTTTACTAAAGAGTAATAATGAAATATACTTGACATCATCCATCATTCCTTTAATCATGCAAGAAATATCCCAAGACCCTGAGATTATTCTACGATTAGAACAAGATATTTTACCCTATATAAAAATCATATCCACTACAGGAGAAGATATTCGTGAAGCTCTTCATGAAATCAATTATGACCAAGCACTAGCATCAATCACATTCAAAAGACTTTGTTCTGATGGATATATTCTGAGTTACAATGAGAACTATACTTCTATGGGACTTAAAATTGTTCATCCAGATGATGTAATTCCTTTAATTGAAAGGGATATTTATACATCAAAGAGGAAAATTCCCTTAATAGACCTGAAAAGAGAATATAGATATTATTTAGAAGAGATCGAAAGTGCTATTCTTAAAGGATCATCACAGGGAAATTATATCAATGGACCTGAGTTATTAGAATTAGAAAAGAAATTAGAAAATTACTTACAATGCCGGCATGCAATTTGTGTTTCCTCTGGTTCATCTGCACTATTAATATCTTTAAAAGCTATATGTATAAATAAATATAATCAGGAGTGCTTTGATAAATCTCATCAAATAATCACAACACCCTATACATTTATCGCGACTGCAAGTGCTATTCTACATTCAGGAGCTACACCAGTTTTCATCGACATCGATCCTAAAACTTATAATATTGATATCCAAAAAATTAAGTCCTATCTCAAATCACATAATACTAATGTAGTCGGTATAATCCCTGTCCATCTCTTCGGATACCCCTGTAATATGGATGAATTACTTGATATATCCAAAGAATATAATATCTTCCTATTAGAAGATTCTGCTCAGTCCTTTGGATCGAAATGGAATGGCCGATATACAGGCACAATTGGAGATATTGGTATTTATAGTTTTTATCCCACAAAAAACTTAGGTGCCTATGGAGATGCAGGGCTCATTGCTACAAACAATACTCAATTATCTGAACTTTGTAGAATCCTTATAAATCATGGTGGAGCGGATCAGTACAATGCAAAATATATCGGCTATAATGCCCGTATGGATACCCTTCAGGCAAATATCCTATTAACTAAATTAAAGTATATCAATGAGTTTTTATATAACAGAATTAGTATCGCACAACAATATATCGAAGGACTAATTCCAGTAAAGGAAATTCTTCTCCCTTATAATCAAAATATCAATCCAGTAAACAATATAATCCATTCATATAACCAATTTACCATACGGGTAAGGAACGGACAACGTGATGCTCTACAAACATTTCTTCAACAACAAAATATATCTACCATGATCTATTATCCCCGTCCCCTCCACACAATGGAAGCTTTCAAAGATAGGGTGATGATACCTATGCCTTTGATTGAATCGGAGAAAGCATCTATGGAATTACTATCCCTGCCCATAAGTCCTCTCCAAACCGTTCAGGAAACAGATCAAGTCATTCAATGGATACAAAACTTCTATAAGCAGAGGTATCAGCTTAATTGATTTCACAGCACAATTCACTCAATATCAAATACATCCCCTCAAGATTCTCGCACCCCATATCCGAAATCATCAGCTGTGATCAAAATATTTTCTTGACAACAAATATAACCCGATATTATATTCCAATCAAGTGAAGGACAAAGATATGAAAAACTATTTTAAATGTATAACCCATTTCGTAGCAGCCTGCACAGTATTATTAATATCTATAAACTTATCCCACTCCAAACAATATACCTTAGAAGACACCCAAAAATGGCTCAAACAATGGGGGAAACACTATACTTTAGAACAGCTCAAAACAATCAAGAAACTCGACCTCAGTGGAACATCCTATAATATATCATCACTCAAAAACATTCAACCCATTTCAACTCTCACTTCTTTAGAACAATTACATCTTAAATTTACAAAAGTTTCTGACCTCATACCCTTAAAATACCTCAGGAACTTAAAAAAGATTTACCTTATCAATACACAAGTATCCGATGTCAACCCGCTCAGTGGACTGACAAGCTTACAAACCCTTGACCTTCGGTATACAAAAGTATCCAAAGAACAGGTGGAAGAACTCAAAAAAGCCATACCAAATTGTTATATAGCATTTTACCAATGAATCAGTCCAATCTCTTCACCCCAAAAGACCCTCTCCCGAATGTCCCAGATCCAAAGCCACCCTTAGGAATTTGTTCGTAAGGCGGGATAATCCCCACGTCAGTCCACAAATCTTCGATGACTTTACCCGAATCCGGGAGAATCCCATATCGTGTCACATTGAGCCATTTGTGGGTGTCCAGATAACGCATGCTCCGCCCCAGTTGTTTCATAAAGGTTTTCGTCTTCCGATTGGTAAATATTGCTTTGATGAGCCGTCGATCCCTCTCTTCTATCATCATTTTCTTCTCTGATATCTGATAAACAATAGTACTTGAGGTGTTAGAAACAAAGTCCAGAGCTTGGTTGTGATCTCCTAATTCTGATAACTTCATCCGATAGGTAACGAGAAACGAGGATAGGAATGCCCTATAACCATCCTTGAACCGATGATCCACAGCCATAAGATCCCAATAAGCCTTATTATATAATTTCTCAAAGTTCTTCCACCTGTGAACCCCCTCAGTCAAAGCACTCCTCTGCTCCTGTTGTAAAATTGTTTGCGGATTGGTGGGTGTCACCTTAATTTTAATAAACATCTTCCCGAGTTTCGTTCTCTGTACAACGTGTTTTCCAATCTTCCCCCATATCACCGGGCTGTGATCTGCTCCCTCTAAAATAATCGCCATTTGTAACCTCCTTATAAGTGATAATTTGAAAATAATATAACGTCATCCTGAGGTTCTCGAAGGATGTTTAACGGTCATGGATTCGAGTGCCTCACCATGACAATTAGTAGAGTCTAAACATAATCGACAGGGAAAATGAGAAATCTTGATACCCTGATGAAATAAATAAACAGTATGGGAATCAAAATTCTTAGTTCCGATTGTGATTTTTTTTACGGTATTATCATTGGAAGCTGTGTCAAAATAATTTCAAACATATAGAGGAATTCTTCATACGCTCAAGACTCTATCATACTAAATAACTTAATATTATAATAATTTGCATCAAATCCTAATTTCCTTTTTTTCAAGTATCTCCAAACTAACCCTTGGCTAATCAATGAAAATAACTTAAATTCTTTGCTATAATTTTTTGTGATGAACTAAAATGAACGATAACAATGATACCATCTGGACAAAAGATTTCATCTTACTATGGGTGAGCAACTTGTTCTTAGCTGTTGGATTTTTTTTACTCCTGCCAACCCTTCCGGATTACGCACTTAAAATTTTGAAAGCAAATAAAGGGGAAATCGGCACTCTATTCGGGGTATTTACAATTTCAGCCGTCATGGTACGTCCCGTGGTGGGTTATTTACTGGATTCCATCAACAGACGAATTATCTATCTATTTGCCATTATCTGTTTTGCAATTATTTTGTTTTTATATCCCCTTGCATCCAGCTTATTCATATTACTGATCATCCGATTTTTCCATGGATTTACCTGGGGTTTCGGGACTACTGCCGGAGGTACAATAGCTGCAGATCTTGTTCCACCCAAAAAAAGGGGAGAGGGTTTGGGATATTACGGGATGACAATGCCCATCTCCATTGCTCTGGGACCCATCATCAGTATATGGTTATTGAAATATGGAGGATATGATGTGTTATTTATCACGGCTGGATCAATAGTTATCTTTGGTACTGTAACAGCATTTTTTATGCAATCCCCAGTGATTAAGATAAAAGAACAGGTATTATCTATAAAAAGTTTTCTTGAAATGAAAGTAATAGCTCTCTGTCTTGGGATATTCTTTTTGACATTTTCTTACAGCGGAATGATTTCTTTCTTAACCCTGTATGGCGAGAAACTGGGCATTGAAAATAGTGGATTCTTCTTTCTGGCTTATGCCGTATTAATTGCTTTAGCAAGACCCTTTTCTGGAAGATTATTTGATACTCGTGGTCCTGAACTCCCTGTTATCCTTGGATTTTTAGTATCTATTGCAGGACTTATTTTACTATCCATGATCCACGATATGACAGGACTGCTTATCTCTGGTGGACTCATGGGATTTGGGTTTGGTACACTGCAACCTATTTTTCAAGCCATGGCGATTAATCTCGTGACTCCTGATCGACGGGGGGTTGCCAATTCGACTTTGTTCACATCCTTCGATCTGGGGATAGGGACAGGTTCATTTGCTCTGGGATGGATTGCTGATAAGTATTCAATGAGTTTTATGTTTCTCATTAGTGGTATCATACTGGTTATCCCGCTGGTGTATTCAATCGTTTATTTATTTAAAGACTATCACAACAATAAATTATCCACAGTACACAGTCAATAATAGAATGGAGTATCTATGATTAAAGTATTATTTGTATGTTTGGGGAATATCTGCCGATCTCCTGCCGCAGAAGGTGTGATGAACAAGTATATTGATATTCACAATCTGTCATCTTATATTCAATGCGATTCAGCGGGGACATCGAGTTATCATAGTGGCTCCAAAGCAGATTCCAGAATGAGAAATACAGCTATAAAAAGAGGTTATGACTTGTTAAGTATTTCAAGACAGCTTCAGTACGATGATCTCATTCATTTTGATTACATTATAGCTATGGATGACAGCAATTTTCATAATATAAGATATCTCGATCCTGAGGGTACTTTTCATCACAAGGTATTTAGATTGTGTGATTTCTGTTCCGATACAAGTACCAGGGAAGTCCCTGACCCATATTACGGGGGTGATCAGGGGTTTGAACGGGTTTTAAACATCCTTGAAGATGGATGCAATGGGCTTCTAAGCAGAATTAGGGAGGAGGAAAAGCTATAAATGACTGAAATATTAAAAACTACATTAGGAAAGATTTTAAGAGACAGTGTAAAAGATCAACAGATCTCCATTACGAAATCATATAGCATTTCAGGAGGGTGTATCAATGAGGTTCATGCTGTTAATACCAATACTGGTGAGACCTTTTTATTAAAATACAATGATAGTAGCCCATCCCAGATGTTTAAAGCTGAGTATCAGGGACTGGAGGAATTATCTAAAAACAAATCTCTTAGAATACCCAAAGTATTTTCCTATTCAGATAAGCAATATAATGACCAGTCTTTTATACTTATGGAATATATATCCTCTTCAGCTAAGACAAAAAAGTTTTATGAAATCTTTGGACGTGGATTTGCAGACCTTCATAGAATAACAAACAATCAATACGGCTTTTCAGAAGATAACTACATTGGAAGCACTCCTCAGGTCAATGGATGGGATGATGACTGGGTAAGCTTCTTTAGAGAAAAACGTCTTGGATATCAAATTGGAATCGCTAAAAAGAATAATTACTGGTCAACAGACCTGGATCAATCCTGGGAAAAATTATCACATAGGTTGGATGAACTCATCGGAGAACCCAAAGAACCTCCATCACTTCTCCACGGAGATTTGTGGTCAGGGAATTATATCGTAGGTCCATCAGGTGAACCCTGTCTTATCGATCCTTCTGTGTATTATGGTTCCAGAGAAGCAGATTTGTCCATGACAGAACTCTTTGGTGGTTTCAATCCACAATTTTACGACGCATACAAAGAATCCTATCCCCTTGAAAGCGGGTATAAAGAACGATTTAACATCTATAAATTATATCACCTGTTAAACCATCTAAACTTATTTGGTACAAGTTATCTGGGTTCTATTCAGGATATTATGAAAAGATATACCAAATAATATATTCTTTCTTACGTTGCCTTATTTTAATTATTATCATATTTGATGGGTGTTTAATAAACAGAAGAAAATGATATTCATCAAGCATTTCAGGTATTATGTTTTTATTTACAACTTCTGACCAAAGAATACAATTCGAAAAAGCCATTTTATTTTATAAAAACGCTTATAATAGTTTCTTCGGAATAATTATATTATCTGTATTTTATAATATTTTATTCTGGGATAACCTTAGTAAAAATTATTTGCTGATCTGGGATATTTTAATCCTCGTAATCAATATACCCCGATTAATGATTACAATACTCTTTCATAAGCGTCTTGAAAAACAAATCATCACCCTAAATAATTTTAGTATCTATCTTAAAATATATCAAAGTTCATTAATGATCTCTGGATTATCCTGGAGTGTGATCCCATTCTTTCCCTATATACAAAATCATTTGCTAAACTATCTCTATATCGTGATTCTTCTCATTGGACTCTCTTCTGCAGCGATATTATCCTTTTCAATCTCCCGTAAAATTGTTCTATCCTATATTTCAGTAATCATGATACCCTTAACTATACGCCTGTTCATTGATAGTAATTCAGAATATATAACTTTGGGTGTACTCAGCTTCACATTCTACCTGATGATGATCCGATTAATATTTAACTTGCACAAGACCATCATGTCAAATATCAGATTAATACTACAGAATGAAAATTCCTCTCTTACTGATCCCTTGACCGGACTAGGAAACAGACGAAGGCTGGATATGTTTATGGAAACCCTTATTCCCTACATAGAAAGAAGAAATTCAACATTCAGTATAATCATTTTAGATATAGACCATTTTAAAAAATACAATGACACTTATGGCCACAGAGCGGGCGATGAAGTCCTGAAAAGTGTTTCAAATACAATCATAAAACTCATTCGGGGAGAAGATCTTGGTATTCGTTTTGGTGGGGAAGAATTTCTTATTATCCTGCCAGATACCCCAATAGAACAGGCTAGGAGCATAGCAGAAAGAATCCGTCTTGGAATAAAAGAGCATACACCAGTCACCATCAGCGGGGGAGTTGCTTCCTATAATAACTTTCTTTCCTTCGATCAAATCATAGAAATGGCGGATCAATCTCTCTACACCGCAAAGAACAATGGCAGAGACCAAATCAATTGAGTCATACCCATTTTTCTTATATTATTACAACTTATCATCCGATACTCAAATTAAACAGCCAGTAACTAGTCTTATAACAGGTCAGAAAGACAAATAAAAAACTTGACAAAAAATATGGATTTATTAAAATTGTAATTCAAGCCCAAACTGGAGCAATCATGAATAGGTCAAAAATACGGTTAATTCTCCTTATAATTGCAGTAATTATCATCGGTGGCATTGTCCTGAATAAATTATTAGCCCCTAAGGACACTGTTGAAAAATATAATCGGAAAATCACATCTCTTACAAAAGACCTTCAGGATCTTGATAAGGATATAGATAAATATTTTAAGAATATCAATCAAAAAAGTCCTCCATATCTATTTTTAATGCAGACACAAACCACGGAATTAAAAAAATACATTACTGAAAAAAATTTACTGGAAATTAAATTAGCGGATTATTTAACTCAAAAAGGTGATTATTTTTATTTAGAAACCTATCGAATGGATAAGAAAGCACCCAAGATATATCGCTCCCTGGATAATATCAGTCTCACTACTTTAAAACATCGTCTTCATCAGAAACAGTCATCAGCACAGGAATATGTACAACTTCTCATTGAAACAAGAAAAATTGCTATTCAAAGTTATAAAGAAGCCATGAAAGTTCGTCAGGATGAAAGCTCCGATTTATTTTCCGTAAACAAAAAAGCATTATTAAATAAGCCAATTCCACTGAAACAAATAAATAATGAAAGCACGTTATCTACGGCATTAAAAGATCTTAAAATCCTGAGTAAATACCTTACTCGACGGGTAAAATCTAGTCTCCATAATAAATTGGGATTATGCTACCGTCAATTAGCTAATATTTCTGTGTTATTAAAGAAAAATCCTTCAGAGATAGAAAAATATACTGACCTTGCTCAAAAAGAATTCCTAATCGCATTACTCGCCCAGAAAGATTATTATAAAGTCTTATACAACCTTGCAGAATTATATACATTTAAATACCAAACATTCAAATATCCCAATATGGAGTTTGACTTAAAAAAAGCCGAAGATCTCTTAGTTGATTTTGTTACTCCTTCAAAATCACAAGCCACAAGAAAGGATATATTAGGAAATACAAAGGATAAAGAAATTACTGTGATTAAATCTTCTCTTACAGAACAGGTGGATTCATATTTCTTATTGGCTAAGATATATTATTTAATGGGGCAATTAGAAGACAAGCAGATTATTAATATCCGAAAAGTCTTTCTTGATTTTGGAAAAAATGGAACAAAGCCTCTTGAAATCAGACTCATTCTTTTAAAGAAGGTATTAGATGTTTATCAACTTAAGCTCATGAAAATTATCAATAAGAAGCATCCCCGATATTCATCACTTATAGATAATTATAATAAAGTTAAAAATGAAATTGATAAATTAACCCATAGAAGGTAAACCATTGGATGAGAATATATATTACCTTGCTGTCAACATGTCATTAGGGATAGGTCCCTTAAAGAAATTGTCTCTTATCAATTATTTTAAAAATATAAAGGATATATTTACCGTTAGTATAAGCGAATTAAAACATATTATCCACTCAAAATACCCTGTAGAACTTATCGAACAACGAGAATCATTGCTTGATAGGGCTGAGAAAGAATACCAGAAATTGATGAACTCAGATATCCATGTGATAAATATCCATTGCGAAGATTATCCTGAAAATCTCTTATCAATCCCAGATCCCCCTATTGTACTTTATTATAAGGGTACTTTAATCAATGATGATTTTAATTCTATTGCTGTAGTTGGCTGCAGAGAAGCAACTCCGTATGGATTGAGGAATAGTTATAAGCTGGGTGAAGGACTTGCTAATAAAGGTATTACTGTTGTTAGTGGTTTAGCACGAGGTATTGATGTAGAAGCCCATAAGGGGTGTCTCAATAATAATGGCAGGACCATAGCGGTGTTAGGTTGTGGAATCAATAGGTATTTTCCAAAAGAACATCAAACAATACAAGATAGAATAGCTATAACAGGTTGCGTAATTTCAGAATTTCCTTTAGACACAGATCCTAGGCGACATCATTTTCCAATGAGAAATCGGATAATATGTGGTTTATCTGTAGGTGTTGTTGTAGTTGAAGGTAGTAGAGATTCAGGTTCTCTTTATACGGCTCAATTTGCTCTTGATTATGGAAGAGAACTATATGCTTATCCTGGACCAGCACAGAGCTATCATTATTCTGGAACACATGATCTAATCAAGAAAGGAGCACGCTTGGTTGAAAATACTAATGATCTGATCAATGATTTATCACTTGTTTTGGATTTAGATCTTGATAAAAATTTAAAAAAAAATAATATTTTAAAGGAAAATAAAAATATTTCTGAAAATTTCACTAAATTCTCAGAAAAAAGTATCCAATTTGATACACTAAACAAAGAAGAATTAATTATCCTCAAATGTTTATCAGATAATGAAGAAAAGTCCATAGATTACATCGTAGAAGAATCAAAGCTTCCTGTGGAAAAGGTTTTAAGCAATTTAACAGGATTGACTATAAAACAATACTGTATCCAAAAAGGAAATTACTATACTTTAAATAAAATTAAGGAGTTAAAATGACAAAAAAAACTCTTGTTGTTGTAGAATCACCAGCGAAAGCGAAAACTATAAATAAATACCTTGGAAGTGATTTTCAGGTGCTTTCCTCCATGGGACACATTGTCGATTTACCCAAATCACGCCTTGCTGTAGACGTTGAAAATTCCTTTGAACCAGATTACATAACGGTTCGTGGAAGAGGTAAAATATTAGAAAAGCTCAAAAAAGAAGCTGGTAAATCAAAAGAAGTTCTACTTGCCTCGGATAACGATCGGGAAGGGGAAGCTATCTCTTGGCATATTCAAAACGCAATTCTGAAAACATATCCAAATATTGAAATCAAACGTATTGTCTTCAATGAAATCACAAAACAAGCTATTAAAGAATCTGTAAAACATCCTCTCCTTATAGATATGCAAAAGGTCAATGCCCAAAAAGCCCGTAGAGTACTTGATCGTATTGTTGGATATTATCTAAGCCCCCTTCTATGGCAGAAATTAAAAAAAGGATTATCCGCAGGACGTGTCCAATCAGCATCTCTGAAATTAATATGCGACCGAGAAGAAGAGATTGTTTCTTTCATTCCACAGGAGTACTGGGAAATACATGCTATTTTCTCTAAAGATAAAAAGAAATTTAAAACAAAATTTCATAAATATAATAATAAAAAACCAGAGTTGAACAATGAATCAGAAACTAAACATCTATTAAAAGAACTCCAGAAGCAAACTTATAAGGTCACAGATTTAAAAACTATTGAAAGAATCAGAAAACCCCAAGCTCCATTCACAACCAGCAAACTACAGCAAGATTCTTCCAATCAGCTTGGATTCACTACTGATCGCACCATGAAAATAGCCCAAACCCTTTATGAAGGAGTAGATATTGGAAAGGAAACTATTGGTCTTATTACTTACATGAGAACAGACTCAACACGTATTTCTGATCTGGCTCTCAGAGAAGTTCGAGACTATATCCAATCGAAGTTTGGAAAAGACCATGTCCCTAAATCTCCTCAGGAATATCAAAATAAAAAAGGTTCACAGGACGCTCACGAGGCTATCAGACCAACTTCGGTAGATCGTACCCCTGAATCTGTTGCTCAGTATTTATCTCCTGAACAACAAAAGTTATATTCCCTCATCTGGAAACGTTTTGTTTCTTCTCAAATGTCGAATGCAAGATACGAACAAACTACTGTTGAAATAACTGGCGGTAAAGCTGTATTTAAGGTAACTTCATCTAAAATATTATTTAAAGGATTTTTAGAGGTTTATGGAACACCTTATGAGGAGGGAGAAGAGAATATCAAACTTCCAGATCTTAAGAAAGATGATGACACAGCTTTAAATGAATTAAATCCTGAACAACACTTTACAGAACCTCCACCCCGTTTCTCAGAAGCTAGTCTTGTTAAGAGACTTGAGGAATCTGGTGTGGGAAGACCCAGTACTTACGCTCCTACACTTGCAACCCTTATCAAAAGATTTTATATTAAACGTCAGCAAAAGCAATTACTCCCAACTGAACTGGGAAAGCTTACTAATCAATTGATTTCACAATTCTTTCCTGATATAACCAGTGTAGAATTTACAGCCAAGATGGAAGAACTCTTGGATAAGGTTGAGGAAGAGAAATTAGACTGGGTTAAAATTTTAAAAGACTTTTTTAGCCAGTTCATTCCAACGGTTAAACATGCTCAGGAGAAGATGAGCAATATGAAAAATGCCTTAGATGAACAAACTGATGAAGTTTGTGAGAAATGTGGCCGAAATATGGTTAAAAAATTAGGACGTTATGGATATTTCCTCGCATGTCCTGGTTTTCCTGAATGTAAAAATAGCAAACCAATACCATTGGGTGATTGTCCAGTAAATGGTTGTACGGGTAAACTCGTTGCAAAACGTGCTAAAAAAAGACAATTTTATGGATGCTCTAATTACCCAAACTGTGAGTTTACTTCCTGGGATGCTCCTTCAGAAAATTCCTGTCCAGAATGCAAAAAACCCTTGTTCTATAAATCCGTCAAAGGGAAAGGACGTATTTTAGCTTGTAAAAATGAAAAGTGTCAATATGAAGAATCAGAAAGAAAGTCAGCTTAATCAACTAATAATACAGTTTCTCGATAATCTTCTCAGTTTGAATTACTCTAAAAATACCCTAAAGAACTACGAAATCGATTTGAAACAGTTTGATCAGTATATTGAGAGTGAATCTATAAATTTCCAATCCCTAAATCGTAAGGATATTTCAGGCTATCTATACTTCCTGGACCAAAATAAATGTACATCCCGTACCATCTCAAGAAAAATTGCTAGCCTAAAATCTTTTTACAAATACCTTTTACAAAACAATATTATAAGTGCAAACCCTATGATACTCATTCAAACTCCAAAATATAAATCAAAACTACCAAATTTCCTAAGCTATAAAGAAATTGATACACTGTTATCAAAATTAGATCCTTGTAACCCAAAGGATTTAAGAGACAAAGCAATTATCGAAGTCTTATATTCAACAGGTATCCGTGTTTCTGAGCTTACAAGCATCCTGGACTCTAATGTGAATCTAAATATCGGTCTTATTAAAATTATCGGGAAGGGGAATAAAGAACGATTTGTATTCCTTGGGAAAAATGCTATAAATACTGTGAAATTATATCTTAATATTCGTAAAGTCCCTGAAAACTTTAACCAGTCTTACTTATTCACAAATAACAAAGGAAAGCCTTTTAAATCTTCAAATATTTGGTACTTATTGCAAAAGCACATTCCTAATCTCCCTATCAATCGTAATATTTCGCCACATACATTCCGTCATTCCTTTGCCACTCATCTTTTAGATAAAGGTGCTGATATCAGATCCGTCCAGGAACTCCTTGGACATAAAAATCTTTCAGCCACACAAGTCTATACACATGTCTCAAAAGAAAAATTAAAAAATATATATAATAATTGTCATCCGCATGGATGATCAGGAGTGAAAATGATATTTCATGGTACTACGATTCTTGCTGTCAAAAAGGATAATAAATTAGCAATAGGTGGTGATGGTCAGGTCACTCTTGGTGATACTGTCGTTAAAATGACAGCAAAGAAAGTCAGAAAGCTTTACCACAATAAAGTTGTTGCAGGCTTTGCTGGAAGCGTAGCGGACGCATTCACCCTGTTTGATCGCTTTGAAGACAAGTTAAATACATATACAGGCGATACCTCAAGAGCCGCTATCGAACTTGCAAAGGACTGGAGAAGTGATCGCATCCTTAGAAGACTTGAAGCAATGCTCATTGTAGCCAGTGAAGACTCTCTATTCCTCCTCTCAGGCAATGGTGAGATTATTCAACCAGATGATAATGTTGTAGCAATTGGTTCAGGAGGTTCCTACGCCCTGTCTGCAGCTAAGGCTCTTATTAAACACTCAAAGTTGTCAGCAAAACAAATTGTCCAGGAATCTTTAAACATTGCTGCATCCATATGTATCTATACTAATCACGAAATCGTTATTGAGGAGTTATAAATGTCCCTTCAGAATTCCCTTACGCCAGCACAGATCGTTGAACAATTGGATAAATACATCATTGGTCAAAAAAAGGCTAAACGTGCTGTTGCAATAGCATTACGGAACCGTGCCCGTCGAAGAGCCTTGCAGGACGATCTGAAAGACGAAATAATGCCAAAAAATATTATTATGATCGGACCTACAGGCGTAGGCAAAACAGAAATCGCAAGAAGACTATCCAAATTAGCTAATGCTCCTTTCATTAAAGTTGAAGCAAGCAAATATACAGAGGTTGGTTACGTTGGAAGAGATGTTGAATCCATAATTAGAGATCTTACTAGTGTTGGTGTTAGTTTAGTACAAAGGGAAATGAGGGATAATGTACAGGATAAAGTCCATAAAATAGTCGAAGATTCCCTTCTTGATCTCCTTATTCCTGGAACAAAAAAGAAAAGATCAGGTAACAGTACTGATTCACCCAGTGATTCTAGGGAAAAAATGCGTGTTAAATTAAAGGAAGGTAAGCTGGAAGACAAAATGGTTAAACTAACAATCGAATCTTCCAGATCACCTGTAGTGGAAGTATTTTCTAATACAGGTTTAGAAGAAATCGACTTCCAGTTTCAGAACTTATTAAACAGTATGATGCCCACTAAATCAAAGAATCGTAAGATGACTATCAGAGAAGCCAGAGAAATCCTCATTGAGATGGAATATGATCGTCTTATCGACATGGATAAGGTTGCTAGTGATGCTGTCAAGAGAGTTGAAGAAATGGGAATAGTATTCATAGACGAGATTGACAAAATTGCTAGTAGGGAATCATCTTCTGGACCCGACGTCTCAAGGGAAGGTGTTCAAAGAGATATACTTCCACTAATAGAAGGATGTTCTGTAAATACCCGATATGGCATGGTAAGCACAGATCATATATTATTCATTGCCGCAGGTGCTTTTCATATGTCAAAACCATCAGATCTTATCCCTGAATTGCAGGGTAGATTTCCTATTCGCGTTGAATTAGAGTCTCTTTCCAAGGAAGACTTTTATAAAATATTGACAGAACCTAAAAATTCCCTTATCAAACAATACATTGCTCTCTTGGAAACTGAAGGATTTCAATTGGATTTCCAGGAACAAGCCATTCAGGAGCTTTCAGAACTTGCTTTCCTAGTCAATTCAAAAATGGAAAACATCGGAGCACGTCGCTTACACACAATTATGGAAAAATTACTCGAAGATATTTCGTATGAATCCCCTTCCAAAGCCAAAAAAAAATACAGTATTACAAAAAAATACGTCCGAGACAAATTGTCTGATATCATTGAAAACCGTGATCTGTCAAGATATATCCTATAATTCAGATATTTTTATACGAACTTTTTTTGCAAGGATATTGTATTATTCACAAGTTTATTGTATATTTTAAAGAAGTTTAAAAAGGAGCCTACCATGTTATTTCCAAAATACAAATATCTTATATATATATCTATAATTTTATTTATAGCTCTTTCTCCTCAATTATCCTCTAGTCAGCCAGATACAAGGCTAACCTATTATGGTTACATCCAGACAAAAACTGGAGACGGTCCTTGGTACGTTATTCAGAACAAACTTGTAAAAGATAATTATTGGATCAAAACAGGTAGTCAATCCGCTACAGCTATGCAATTTTCTGATGACACAAGACTTAAAATGGGTTCATACACAATCATTCACTTAATCAAAATAAATGGTAATAATCGAAATTTGTTTTTAAATCGTGGTTTTATTGTTACTAAATCAAATCCTGGGTTCCAATTTGCTACTCCGACAGCACTTGTTAAGGCAAAGTCAAAGAATTCCCTATTCTATATCTTTGTTTCACAGGCAGATAACAAAAAAGATATCTTTACACTATTCTATGTAAAAAAGGGGGCTATCGAAGTAACCTTGGCTAATCCAAAGAAAGATAAAATAATAATTCCTGCGGGTTCGGGTAACATTGCAAGTTTCGCTGGATTCCTCTTGAGTGACAAAGACGCAAAGGATAATATTAATCAGATGAATATGAAAGATCCTCTCAGCGATAAAAATTTAAATAAATTAAATCCAAAAGAAATTAGAAAGCAGCAAAAACAGGTTGAAGATCTAAAAAAAGAATATGAGTCAATGAAATCAAAAGTAGAGGATCTTCAAGGACAGGAAAATAAACTTAAATCAAAATTAAACAAAATTGAGAAAGATAAATTAGCAAAAATGGCTAGAGATGAAAAAAAATTCCAATCCAAATTAAACAAAATGACAAGACAGGAAAGACAGCTAAAAGCTCGTTTGAATAAATTAAATTCATTAATCAGTCAAAAAAAACCTCTCTCAAGAGATATTGAAAGCTTAAAAAAGCGTAGATCTCAACTCCAAAGAGACTATAATCGATTGCGATCAAATTATGATAAGATGAAAGAAAATTATTCAAAACAACGGGAAGCTACAAATAATTATCGCTCAGAAAAAAAAGAACTCCAACAGCAAATTAGAAATCTCAAAAAAGAATCCAGAAATTTCATAAAAACCAGTGGAATTAATGCACTCCAAAAGCGTAAAGCAAAACTTGAAGCCGATATTCAGCGCTTGGAATCGAAAAAAAGCTCACTACAAGAAAAAGTTTCCTCACTCCAATCAAGATCTCAGTCATTATCTAGTTCCAATAAAAGTAGACAAAATACAATCCGGTCTCTTTCAAAAAGAATTGAAGCTATCAATACCAATATCGAGAAATTAAGATCAGATCAAAGTAAAATCAGAGGTGATAATCGAACCCTTCTCGCTACTAAAAAAGCTTTAGAAAAGGAAATCAAATCTCTTCTTATTGAAGTTAAACAATTGAGATCACAACTCGATAAATTTATCAAAAAAACTGAGCCTGAGACAAACAAATAATATTATTTTATTAAAATAGATAGAGAAAATAACCATTTTATGTATCCTGTAACAAGACTCCGAAGACTAAGACTAAATCCTATCCTGAGGAATCTCGTGCAGGAGACTATAATAAATATAAATGACTTCATCTATCCTCTATTCGTCGTTCCAGGAACAGAAAAAAAAATCGAAGTCCCCTCCATGCCTGAAGTATACCAGCAAAGTATTGATCAAATCATAAGAGATAGCGAATCCTGCTTGAAACTTGGTCTTAATAGTTTTATATTATTTGGTATACCAAATACTAAAAATGATACCGGTTCCTCTGCCAATAATCCGGAAGGGATTATCCAAAATACCCTGAGATCCTTAAAAAAGCAGTTTGGCAAAGACATTTTCCTTACCACTGATCTTTGTTTCTGTGAATATACCGATCATGGCCATTGTGGACCCATAAAAAATAATACTGTGGATAATGATAAAACTCTCGTCCAATTGGGTATTCAAGCTGTCAGTCACTGCCAGGCAGGAGCAGATCTTATCGCCCCCTCAGGAATGATGGATGGAATGGTAATGAGTATCCGAAAATCCCTGGATGAAAATAACTTTCACCAAATCCCTATCCTCTCTTATGCGGTGAAATATGCCTCAGCTTATTATGGCCCCTTCCGTGATGCGGCTGAGTCCACACCTCAATTTGGTGACAGAAAGAGTTATCAGATGAATCCAGCAAACCGCATTGAGGCATACCGCGAAGCTGAACAGGATATATTAGAAGGAGCGGATATGCTTATGGTTAAACCTGCCCTTGCGTATCTTGACGTTGTTCGTGAAATTAAAAACCATTTTAACATCCCTTTAGCCGTATATAACGTCAGCGGGGAATACTCAATGATCAAATCCGCCAGTCGATTAGGCTATATCGATGAGCAGAAAATCGTTATGGAGACAATGCTATCCATGAAACGAGCTGGAGCAGATATTATTCTCTCCTACCACGCTAAACAAATGGCCCAGTGGCTTAAATCGTAAACCAATCACAAATCGTCCAAGCAAACCTAATTTCTTAACATCCAATAAAAATATATTTCAAACAAGCCGAATACAAACGTTCCCTTCCATCCATCTATCCCTCAATCTATTGAAAATTAAATACTCCTTCGAAAATTACTTGACAATATATATAATCTCAATGTATATTTCTACAAATACTTTATGGGGTAATAACATGAAATATCTATCTCTCTTAATCCTATTAATAATTCTCTTCACATCTCAGATTGTCAATTCAGCACGGAAATACAATAAACAATCATACAAATTTAAAATGAGAACCAAATCTACCCACACGATAGATCAACAGGATCAGTTGGAATACCACACTTATAAAGTATTTGTTCCCATCCTGAATATGAAAAGTGAACCGGGTATTAAATCTCCAATAATCAGAGTATTAAAAAAAGGTACAATTCTATCTTTCCTGAATCAAACAGAGATTTTCGAGACTCACTATCGCATCAGGGCACCCTGGTTTAGTGTTATGACAAAGGATGGCAGAGCAGGTTACGTATTCAGTGGATTTCTTAAACCAGATATCAATAACAAGCACAATGAGATCCCATTGAATTATATGCTTGCATTCACAAATAAAGAAAATATCACTGTTCGTGAAGACCCATCTAAAAGGGCAAAGAAAGCAGGAATACTCAAAAAAGGTCTTCCCGTCTTTATTTCAAAAAGATCAGCAAAACCCTCAACCATTCATAACAAAACGGATTTCAATCTGTTTAGTGGGTTATGATTCACTCATCATTTAAACAAAACACTTAAGATTACTCTTTTCATAGTTGGTTATAAGCGTATTTCTAAAAATAAAATGCAACTACGCACACTTCCAGTCTTTGATGAATACCAACTCTCTAATATCAAAAAAATAAAAGGTCTTACACTGTATGAGTAAGGATTTTATTACTTTGATCTAATAATAAATAACAAGGGCAACAATCTATCCATAATAAACAAAATGATTTTTGGGAAAAAACCCATCCACCTGTCTAAATATCAGGATGAAAGATGGCCAAACTATCAACCCAAATGAGGCATTCTCACAATCTATTCTGAGGGACATCAAACGAGACTTTTTATAAATCGAATTAAAATTTCTTCTAATTTAAACTCATAATAATTTTCTCAAATATTAGTCATTGAAATACCATTAGAATGAATTTGTCTA
Source organism: Spirochaetia bacterium UBA6919 (assembly GCA_002450905.1). Taxonomy (GTDB): domain Bacteria; phylum Spirochaetota; class UBA6919; order UBA6919; family UBA6919; genus UBA6919. The sequence goes on along the minus strand of DKAT01000018.1, from coordinate 28,154 downwards.
AGTTAATAACATCAATTTATATCAGGATTGTACCAACAGGCTCTGAAACGAAACACCATCGGAACTAAAATTTTTGATTCCGATACTCCTTGGGTGGGGTTCTTTGCTATTCAATTTGTTTCGTAAATTGTGTAATATCTTCGTGTCTTCCAAGTACGACTAAAATATCCTCATCTTGTAATACCGTATCTCCAGGGGGATTGGACAGAATATTTTTATCCCGTTTAATTGCCAGGATTGTAATCCCCAGTTCTGATCTTAGTTTTACTTCTGATATAGATTTGTTAAGATATGTGGAGGAATGATGTAATTGTATGGCATTGATCTCCTGATCAGGGAGATGGTGCTTTAAGTTATATATATTGGTGCTTTCCTTTGAAAGATATCTGTTCATGGGATATTCTTCTGACCGGATTTCCTCAATAAGATTTTCTATTTGATGTTTTGGGATCAGGAAATTAACCATTACCCGTGTGAATATCTCAATGGAGGTTTCATATTCCTGAGGAATGACATCATCGGCTCCCAACTGCAAGAGAGGTACCATTTCCTCTAAGAATCGTGATCTGGCTATGATATAAATCTCTTCGTTGAGGTGTCGAACTGCTTTGATAATTCTTTTCGTGGCTTCCGGGTCTGAGATGGCCACTACAAGCATTTTTGCTCTATCGCATTCAAGGAATTTCAAGATGGATTCCTGACTGGCATCTCCAAAATATATATTTTCACCCTGTTGGCTTTCATTTCTAACAGTTTCCGGGTTCATATCCAGGATGATATAGGGAATATTGGCAAGTTTGGATGCTCTTGCCAAGTGTCTTCCATTGACACCATATCCTATGATGATGAGATGATCTTTGATACTATGGTTATTTTCTTTGGTATTAGAAGATTCATTTCCTGAATTAAGATTACGGAAGAATCGAATTTTATTTATCAGATTAGCTAAGTAAGGGGCGATTTTCATAAGAAGGGGAGTCAGCGTCATCGTGAGGATGGTTGCAGATAAGATATAGTGATAAATATTTTCCTTATGATGAATTATTTTATTCTGGATCCCTGTCTCAATGAGTACAAAGGAGAACTCTCCAATTTGGCTGATCGCAAGCCCTACTAAAACATTTATACGCATGGAGAAACCAAGTATAATACTGGAAATAATGGCAATGACTGACTTTATAGCTAACACACCAATTACACAGGCTAAAACTATTATAGGGTAATTAACCAATATTCGTATGTCAAGAAGCATTCCGACGGATATAAAAAAGAAACTTGTTAATATATCTTGAAATGGAAGTACCTTATCGATGATATGGAGATCATAATCAGTTTCTGAAATCATGAGCCCTGCTAAAAATCCTCCGAGAGCAAAGGACATCCCAATAGCATGGGTTAATAATGCCATAGTAAAGCATATTACAAATACTGATATTAAAAAAAGCTCATTACTCCTTGTTTTGATGATTTGATACAAAATATACGGGAAAATCCATTTGATGGATAGAAATATAAAAATTATTATACCAGTTACTTTAGCCAATAATAACAGGATTGATTGGATGAGATTTGGATCACCGCCTGAAAATAAGGGGATAATTAGCATCATAGGGACAAAGATGATATCCTGAAAGATGAGTATACCCAGAATGGTCTTTCCGTGGGGACTATCCATTTCATTTTTATCACGGAGTATTTTTAATACAATGGCTGTACTGCTTAGGGATATGATAAAGCTGATCAGAATAGCTTTTTTATAGGGAATATTTAGTAAATAGCAGATAGTATAGATAATAAAAATGGTTATGAGAACCTGAATGGATCCACCGAGGAGTACTGTTTTTTTTACCCTGATCAGTTTTTTAAGAGAAAATTCTATTCCCACAATAAACAACAGCAGGACTACTCCAAGCTCAGCTAAGCTTTCAACTTCTTTTACTGAATGGACTATCCCGAGGCTATGGGGTCCTACGATCAGTCCTGTGAACAAGAAACCAACTATGGCTGGTATTTTTAGACGGTGGAATACGAAAATAATGAGAACTGAAAGGACAAATAAAATGATGATGTCTTTAAATAATGGTGATTCCAATAAAACATCCTATTTTGTTTCTTTATAATTTAAGAATTATTTTCCAACAAATCAAGATTGTTTATTATTTTATAAAACCACATTGGTAAAAGAAATGATGTACTAATAGATTCCTAACTCTTTTTAATACGGATTCTTGGATCAATAATTGAGTATAAAATATCTGCCACAAAGTTAAATATAAGGGTGAGGATGGCAATAAACAGGAAGGATGTCATAGCGATATCTGAGTCGTGGTCAATAATAGACTGATAAAGTAATCTACCCATTCCATGAATTCCAAATACTGTTTCAGTAACAAGTGCACCACTAAAAATAACTGGAATAGACAGTGCAAATATAGTTATAAATGGTATAAGGGCATTTCTTACAGCATGTTTAAGTATTACTACATCCTCTGATAGTCCTTTAGCCCTTGCTGTACGTACATAGTCCTGCTTTAATACCTCTAATAGAGTTCCTCTTATATATCGAACCCAGCGTCCTATACTATAGAAACTCAATACAAAGACTGGTAAGATTAAATACCTAATATCATCCAAGATATTGTTGACACCTGGCGTGCCTAGTCCCCCTGGAGGAAAGATATTATTAACTTGTGAGAAATAAAATATAAGTAGAAGACCAAGTAAGAAGGTTGGCAATGAGAATCCGATGAATGCAATAAGATTCATAGCATAGTCGAAAGTAGAATACTGTCGTATTGCAATATAAGTACCTATAGGAATTGAGATTATTAGGGTCATAAGGAGAACGGGAATAGACACCTTGAGGGTTGTCAAGAGGTTTTTAAAAATCATGGTTTCTACCTTAACTTTATAAGTCGTGGAATAACCTAAATCTCCCGATGAAACACGGACTAACCACCGATAATATTTTGTAAAGAACCATTGTGTATCACTCATATGCAACGGTTTTTTAATACCCATTTGTTCTGCGAGCTTGTCCAAATCAGCTGGTTTTAGATTTGGGTTTTCTTGTTTTAAGCGTGTTAAAGGATCTCCTGGCATAAGATCGATGAGAAAATAACCTACAAAGGATATGACGATGAATACGATAATCATTTGCAGGAATCTACTGATTAAAAAACGCATGTTGTCCTCAATATTCTATTTTACTACGAATTAACTTATCGAAAATAATATGGGATTTCGACATAGGCTACAAAAAAAATTATTTAAGCTCCCATTCTTCACAATTCCAGGTGATAGGAAGTTCAGTACCAGTAGATTTCCAATTCATAAAGTTTTTACGGGTTATCGATACTTCCTTTCTAAAGTAGAGAGGAATCGAAGGAATATCCTGTATCCAGATCCTTTGCTGTTTGTGAAACAACATATTTCTTTGAGTTTTATCAAGGATTGTAGGGATTAATTTATGTAAATCATCAATTTCAATATTTCTGTAAGTTGTATAATTTTGTCCAGACCAATTATTTTTCTCAGTAGGGATATTGTGAGAAGTCCACATTTCTTCACCATCAGATATAGGAGACATTGTCCAGGCATACATTGTAAGCTGTGTATGGATACGTTTTAAGACAGTTTCACCGAAGAAAGCAACTGCATTCTGATTTTTATTGATTATTAAATTGATTCCAACATCATCAAGGTCATTTTTAATGGCTATTTGTACTCTTTCACGAAGTTTATTCCCTGCTGTCGTCATCAGTGTCAGGTTTAGGGGTATATTATTTTTATTTATCCTGACTCCATCTCCATTTACTCTATCCCACCCAGCTTGTTTCAAGAGTTCAATAGCTTTTTTGGGGTTGTATGGGTATTTCCTGATATTTTGTAAATAACCAGGATGATTGGGTGGCAACCAGCTGTGAGCAACAGATTGTTTATTATAGAAGAGATACTTTACAAGATTATCACGGTTAATAGCATACAACAGAGCCTGTCTTACTTTATTATTCTGTAAAATAGGATCCTCAAGGTTACAGTCTATATGCTCCCAGGTAATACCATCTTGAAAGTATGTTTTATATTTCTTTCCATAGAGCTTATCAAATTCAAGTGCTTGATCAAAACTTAATCCAGTAGGAGATATAGCGTCAACATAGCCTGATAGCATAGATACAATCATTGAATTGGTGTTACCTACGAACTGATACCATACATAATCAAGTTTTGCAGGCTGATTAATTGATTTTGAGTAGTTCTCATTTCGTTTGAGATAGATATAATCTCCAGTTTTCCATTCTATAATACGAAAGGGTCCATTTCCTATGGGTTTTCTATTGTAAGGGTGGAGGTGGAGACGTTCAGGATGTTTCTTAAAATCCTGATTCAAAATATGTTTTGGTAATATTTGATGTCCTTTAAAATAATAGGCATAGTTCTCTTTCCATGTGACAATAAGCTTATATGGATCATTAGGGTCTTTTTCCATGGATTCAATCCGTTTTTCAAGGTCACGACTAGGAGTTTGTACTTTATCATGCAAAATGACTTTCCAAGCAAATATTACATCATCGGGCCCAAGAGGTTTTCCATCTTCCCATATAAGATCTTTCTTAAACCGCCATGTAATCCTCATTTTTTTTGATTTTCCATTGGGTAGCAGTTCTACTCCACCATTCTCAAATGTAGGAATATCTTCTACAAGGACGGGAAGGGGCTTGCCATCAGGTAAAATGTATACCATTGGTTTAAAGATAAGTCCAATTATTTCGGAGGAAGCGGACATTGTTGTAAAAATGGGGTTTAGACCGTCTGGTTCTTGTTGGATTACTATATGAGCCAGATTGTTATGAGTACCAGGCCTATAGATAGCAGCAATAAAAACAATTGCTATGATAATTATATAAATTGCAGATAAACTGATAACTAATTTTTTAAACAAATCCTACTCCTAATTATTCATGATCTGATCAATGAATTGTTTAATATATTTATCCTTTTCTCTATTCTGAATTACTTTTAATATAGATTGATTGTCATTATTTCTAATCTGATACAAGGAATAGATCGCCTGAAGTCTTATTATTTTATCAGGATGTGAGACCAGGTAATCAATCCGAGCTTTCTCAGTTGGAAATAACTCTTTCTGGGAGAAGAGAAGGGGGTATTTTTTAAAAGTCTTTTCATCGACAATCCTGTTCCTTTGGAAATAAATGAATAGTGGACTCCCGTAGTTCTTTTCCTGATCACCAGTTTCAAGGATACTGAATATATCACTACAATTCAATCGGGCTAAGGAGAGGAGAGCTAATTGAGAAATATCTTTGGATCGTGAATTTTTTTTGTATACATCCAAAATTGTTTTACAACAAGTGTGATCTCCAACATATCCCAATAACTTTAATGATTTAAAACGAATCCTGGGGTCATAATCATCCAATCCCATGAGCAATAGAGGAATTCGCTTCTTAATAAGTTTCCTTATCTTCGCAGGATCAAAGGTATCAACCTTGCCAAGAGTATTCTCAATCACCTTATCATCGTCAATATATAACCTGAAATATGCGTCAGACTCAAATGACTGGACAAATAAATTACTTCCCATGTCTGAGAACTTTTCAATGGGTCTGCCCTTCAGAAAATCTGAATATACATTATTATTTCGGGTAATATACATGGCTTTTTGAAGAGCTCTTAAGAGTCTTTTATCATTTTTTGTTGCCATTATCTTTCTAAAAAGAGATATTATCAATTCATTCTTATTTTTATCACCCAAGAGAGATAATGCAACGATAACTTCCTCATAAAAACCCTTCTGAAAAGAAACAAGATTGTATATTGTATCAAACGCCTCTTTATACCTTAGATAACCAAGGATTGAACTTGAATTTCTTATAATAGGAGGAGTATTATACGTCTTAAGAATTGTTAATACTTTTGAAGCAATTATTTCAGGTTTATCAAGCTTATAATTTCGTTTCAAGAGCAGGTGGTAAGCCTCCAAAGCACAATTGATTACAACAGGATCTTTTTTTAATAGAAAAGGGTCTATAGTATTTACAACACCTTCTCCGAGAATAGAAGTAAGGGTTCGGGAAGCAATATATCTTTCTGACTCTGGCTTATTGGTGTTGTGGATAATTTCTTTCAGTGCTGGGATGTATTTTCGGAGTTTTTTTTCGGCTATGAGATCCATTGCAAGACGACGTTGACCGAAAACAGGGGAGGTAAATTGCTCATCTATATTATCTTTTTCTAATTTATCCTGTTTTACACAACTGGAAATAAGAAGTGACATGGTGAGTAATACAATTAAGACCACAAAATTATTATATGATTTGATATTAATAACCCGCCTGTGCCGTGTGGTTAAATTTTTTCATCCCTTTTTTTAAAGCGGGTCTTTTCACTTCAGTTCTAAATCCATTAAAAACAATGCTTTTCGGATATCTTGATCAGAAGAATTTAAAATCCCAAGGATACAGTTTTAATCAGAAAAAATAAATAAGCCCATCACGAACACCGCAGGCTATTTATAGTATAATTAATTTAGACGGAATAATCAATGAATTCATTTTTTATTTGAGTATATTTCTTAACTACGCTATATTAAACGATTAAATCCTTAGTATAATTTTAATCTCAATTATAAAAATATCTCCCAAAAAAAAAATTCATTATATAATACCATTACTTCAGGTGTTAAAATAGGATCATTTAATAATTCAAATAGGATGTAAATATGTCAAATTACAAGAAAATACTTTTATTCATGACTCCTCTCACCCTTCTATTCATCTTCTTGGGCTGTGGTTCAAAAAAATCTACGTCATCTCAGGCTGGATTGAAGGTAGCAGAGGCTTATGGAGTAAATAATTTTGATAAGGTTACTGCTATCAAATATACTTTTAATGTGTTGAAGGGTGATAAAACCGTATCCCGTTCGTGGATCTGGAAACCCAAATCGAATGAAGTAAGTTTAGTCAAACAAGATGGAAATACAATTTCTTACAACAGATCCAATTTAAAAACTCAAAAAAAGAATATTCTGAAAATTGATGGGATGTTTATCAATGATAATTACTGGTTTCTATTCCCCTTCAAATTGAAATGGGATGCAGCAATCAAAGTAACAGACAAAGGTTTAAAAAAATCCCCTATTTCAAAGACACAATCCAAAAGACTTGTAGTACGCTATCCTAAAGAAGCAGGCGGATATACACCTGGAGATGTCTATGAACTCTTTATAGGGCAAAACAATCAGATCGTCGAATGGATCTATAGAAAAGGGGGTTCAAAAAAACCAAGCAGAATAGCAACTTGGGAAGATCATAAATCCCTTGGTCCCATCACAGTCTCTCTAAACCATTACGACGCAGAAAAGAAATTCCGGGTCTGGTTCACCGATGTAGCAATACAACAATCAGGTTCTCAGGATTGGATTGAAGCAAAATAAAAAAAACTTCACCAAAGTGCCTCTCAAAAAAGGGAGGCACCATCTTCCAAAGTCCTCTAAATATTCGACTTATTTCCTCAAAAATCTTCACAACAATTGTTAAAAAAAAGTATGTTCAATTCTTACCTATACATAATTACAAATCAGAATATAAGTATGAAATATCATAATATTTTTTTGTTATTTTGAAAAGAGAACAAAAAATATTATAGACGTAATATCGACTCTGTTATGGTGAGTCTCTCGAGCCATGCTTCAAAGAATTTCAGATATCAAAAATTATCAGTATATAAACTTGATATATAAATAAAATAATTTGTTAAAACCAAATCTCATGCTATAAAAAGAATGAGGATAGTGTCAAGAGATCTGGGAGATATATTATATATTATATCCCGTTTCACCGTGTTGTGTCTGATCCAACCCGGTGATTTCGTCTTCCTGTGTCACACGAATTCCCATAATAACATCAAGAATTTTAATAATGATAAATGTTACTACAAAGGCATAAATAGCAGTGGCAAGTACAGCAATAATTTGAAACAAAATGAGTTTTGGATCACCTGTAGTAATTAGCCCTTTACCGTCGACAGAAGCAAAAAGACCAGTTGCAATGGCACCCCAAATACCACCAATAGCATGAACTCCAAATGCATCCAGGGAATCATCATATCCCAATTTTCCTTTTAAAAGAACCCCACCATAACAGATGAATCCAGCCAGAAGTCCAATGACAATAGCCCATATCGGGGTGACATATCCTGCAGCCGGTGTTATAGCAACAAGTCCAGCTACAATACCCGATGCAACCCCAAGGGCACTTGCTTTCCCACGATGCCAGATTTCAGCCAATGCCCATCCAACAGCCCCAGCACCCGTTGCCACAAAAGTAGCTACAAATGCAAGAGTCGCATTTGCATTAGCTTGAAGAGCACTTCCAGCATTAAATCCAAACCACCCAAACCATAGCAATCCAGCACCAAGTAAAGTAAAATTCAAATTATTCGGTAGCATTAAATCCTTAGGATAGCCATGACGTTTACCCAGCACAAGGGCTACTGCAAGAGCAGACACACCAGCATTAATGTGAACCACAGTACCACCAGCATAATCTAACGCACCCATTTTCTGAATCCATCCGCCACCCCAGACCCAGTGACAAACAGGATCATAGACCAATGTAGCCCATAAGATTATAAAAACCACATAGGCACTAAACTTCATTCTCTCAGCAACAGCCCCAGAAATCAGAGCAGGAGTAATGACTGCAAACATCGCTTGAAACACCATAAATGCAAGATGAGGAACCTTTTCATCTGGTTTTATTTCACCAAAAGGGATTTTATGTAACAGTAGATAATCTGTTTTCCAACCGATTAATTTTGCAATATCATCACCAAATGAAATACTATATCCAGCAATGACCCATTGAATAGTAATTACTCCCATTGAAATAAAACTCATCATCAAGGTATTTAAAATATTTTTAGAACGTACCATACCGCCATAAAAAAACGCCAGTCCCGGAATCATAAGTAATACAAGGGCAGAAGAAATTAACAACCAGGAAGTGTTTCCTGAATCAAGAACTGCGGGCTTATTTTCAGCAAATAAGCCTCCAGTAGTAATGAGAGAAAATATCATTACTAATAATATAGACTTATAATGTTTTTTAAGAATGCCTAACATTTGATCTCCTTTACACATAAATTAAAATAGAAAAGTCTTTTATAACTTACAAACAATATTAATTTATCCATATGGTAACAATTGAATTAATATTTATAGATTTTTTTATAATTAAAGGATAATGTAATGTAAGTCAGAGTATTTATAGCAAGAAAAATACCATTCGTAATTATTTTGGAAAGTAATATTAATTAAATGATATCAATAACTTGAAAAAAAAAGATGCATGGATGATTCTTAAAAAGATGTTTAAATTTGAACAATTGATCAAAAAACAGCAACTTACCAGGAATTATTTTTAACGATCTACAGATGGACAATCATCTTGTAACTGGATGATTTTAGACATTGTTAGCCCAATATTTATTTTATATCCAGCAATATTTAAAGTGATTTGTTTTCGTTGTCCATTTTTAACATAATTTACCCGGATCTGGGACGGAAGAATATATCCCCCTTTTGAGGTATAATAAACGACAATCGTACCAATGGGTCTATTATTGCTGTATTGCACTGCAGTAGCCAGGGTGTAATTTGATTTATTAAAGTAGAGAAGAAAATAATCGCTTGCCCTGACAATATGCTTTCTCATTTTAACTACATAATATCCTTTGCTGAGCGAGGGGAGATATTCCCAGTGGAATGTTTTTTTAAGATTATCAAATGTCATATCTTGATTTAAAAACACCTTTGCCCTTTTATATACCTCAAGATGGGTTTGGAAGCGAGTGACGTAGGGGTTTTCTACATTTTCAACGATAATACTTTCTTCCTGACCCCGAAGAAATAAATAGGTCACTCTGGGGGATTTCCCCTTGCAATAACTTTCTTTGGGGATTTTGCTGACACTATTTGCAATTTCATATCCATAGACACCAGCTACGAAATCAGATGGAAAGTTTTTAGTATAATTTTCCCTTATAAGATCATATAAATCTTCAGAACTTTTAGGGGCGGAGAATAGATTTATTGTGAGTAAGAGAGATATGCAAATCATAAGTATTTTGTATTTCATGTTGTTATCCTAACAATTTTTTTTGTTTCGCAGATTCCATGGTGGGGAGACTGAATAAATTGATGAAACCTGTTGCGTCATTTTGATTATAAATTTCGTCCCTTTCAAACGTTGAAAGTTGTGGGTTGTATAATGAGAATTGGGATTTTCTGCCAACAATAGTGCAATTTCCCTTAAAGAGCTTCACTTTCACTTCACCGGTAACCCCTTTTTGAGTCTCATCAATGAATTTATCAAGAGCGTCTTTCAATGGGTGAAACCATAATCCATAATAGACGAGTTCAGCATATTTTAAGGCAATCATCTCTTTATAGTGGAATGTATCCCTTTCCAGAGTGAGACTTTCCATGGCACGATGAGCATCTATCAGGACAGTACCTCCTGGTGTTTCATATACCCCACGGGATTTCATTCCTACAAGGCGATTTTCTACGATATCCACTCTGCCTACACCATTCTCACCAGCAATTTTATTTATTTTTCTCATGAGATCAACGGAAGACATTTTTTGACCATCCAGAGCAACAGGAATACCCTTTTCAAAAGAGATTTCAACATAAGTCGGCTCATCTTTAGCATTCTCAGGGGATTTTGTAAGGATAAACATATCTTCATTAGGTTCAGAATAGGGATCTTCTAATATACCGCCTTCAAAACTAATGTGCATAAAGTTTCTATCAGAGGAATAGGGCTTTTGTTGGGTGACAGGGACGGGTATACCATGAGACTTAGCATAGGCAATGAGTTCTTCTCTGGAACCAAGATTCCATTCTCTCCAGGGGGCTATGATTTTAATTTTGGGGTTCAGTGCTTTGTAAGCCAGTTCAAATCTTACCTGATCATTCCCTTTACCTGTAGAACCATGGGATACAGCATCGGCATTCTCTTTCTTAGCAATTTCAATCTGACGTTTCGCGATAAGAGGTCTTGCAAGGGATGTACCCAAAAGATATTTCCCTTCATAAATAGCATTCGCTTTGATAGCACGAAAGATATATTCCTCAACAAACTCTTTTTTTAAGTCCTCAACATAAACTCCCGAGGCTCCTGTTTTCTTCGCCTTATCAGGAATCCCATCCAGCTCTTCATCCTGTCCAATATCTGCTGAATAAGCGATAACCTCTGCTCCATAACTCTCAATAAGCCATTTCAAAATCACTGACGTGTCCAGTCCACCCGAATAGGCGAGGACAACCTTATTTACATTTTTCATAGAATTTCCTATCTATTATTATATTATAGTTTCTGTAGAATATTTATCAGGGGTAATTCCCTTAATTTCATAAACCAAAGTGCCATCCTGTGCGATCAACATATCCGCCATACCCCTGGAAACCATTCTATCGAGCGCAAGTTTTGCTTGGGTGATATTGAGATTTTCGATATTCAACGAGATTTCAACAGGTGTAACTCTACCTGATTGAGTAATGGCATATTTTAAAATCTTTCTCTCATAATAAGTATCGATGTTAGTTTGATAAATTTTCAATTTCTTACGGTGTTTCCTGATCAATAACCAGCTTAGTCCTCCGGTGAATGCAGTACAAATTAGGATCATCCCTATAACAAATAAGAGTGTGTCTTTACCCTGATATCCGGGGTTCCCTCCAATATAATCTCCCCTTGAGATTTGATTCAGTCCACCGATGAGAATCAGTACTCCAATGGTTGATAAAAAGATGATTCCAGCCCACAGGTGGAACACAACAGGTTTTTTGGGATACTTGGTCTTAGATTCCATAGATTAATTCAATATCCGGTTGCCCTATAATATTGTTTTATAAAATAATAGTTTATTAACACTTTGGAAAATAATTTTGGTAGATAATATAATCGATTTTTTTTAAATTTCAACGAAAGTATCACCAAATAGTTCAAAAAGGATTAGGTATTTATCACTCAAATAATCATTCTCCGCTCTAAGAGAGTCCCCAAATACATCTCGATCAGCTAAACCAACGCAACACAAAGAAAATATGATTAGATCTTATGGAACAGAAGAAAATCCGGTCTTAAATAAAAAAGAACACCACCTAATCCTCTAGACAGGACAATCTCAGGAGAAAGACAGGAGAATCAAGGGAAAAGTATGGGAAAAAACACTGACGTTTGAATCCTGCGAAAGACAGCGATGTCTAAGAACAGGGAAATCAATTGTGCATTTTATTCATACTTCACCAAAAATCACTCATATCCCTTCGCCCCTCTGAGGATGGTTAGGCTCCTGAGCCTTGCCAAAAAGTCGATCTGCAATAACATCTAAATAATCATCAAGTTATACATTTAATTTTCATCTTATTATAGATAACCATTCAGGAAAATTTGCATCGATATATACTTGAATCCTTTTTTGAATTGAATCATACAATTTTTCATATTTGGAAATATTAAAATTCTTATTTCTAAACCAAATATTTAATAATATTTCACTAACATCACCAAATTTAACGTCAGCATTAAAACATATACCATACAACTTAAAATTTCCTTTGCTTGATTTAAACTCTCATGATTTGCACCACCTTCATAATCTGGGTCATCAAACTGTATGTTATCATCTTCCCAATGGCAAATGGTACAAATATCAAAACTTCCTGGGGGTTTATAATTTAGAGTAATAAAATTACAACACGGACAGCGATACTTTGGATTATGAATTTCTGACATTATTTACCCCTACCATATTTTTTATAGGTTCTAAAATCTAATATATACCCCGTACATGAATCATCGTTGAAAGTCTATATAAATAACCCTTTTTAATATCGAATTGTTAATCGTATTTACAGTAGACACTATCATTTTTTTTGAGATGGTGTGGTTATCCCCAGCAAGTCAAAGGGTTTGATTCGGTAAAAATCATTGAATAGAAACACAAGTGAAGTGATATAGAGAATAAATCCAAACACAATGAGTATTTGCCATTTTGATATAACTTGGATAGCTTGTTTTGATTTTGGATCACACACCTCACCCGGACAATATTGAACTTTTTCTTTATAGAACAAGGAATAAATCTTACAGCCTATACAAATACCGAAAGATGTTTCAAAAAACAAAAATATCAAACAGATAAGACAGATCATACCAGTGATTGGACTAAAGGAATTAATCGCCACATTCAGCGTAAATATCGTTGTTGAGAGGATGATTCCAATGATCCAGGCAAACTTTTTTTGTTTTGCACCCACATACTCCGGATTCTGATTTCTTACAATCATTCGCCCGATAATTAGGGTGGGAGAATATTTAGGGTTTATAAATACACGGATAATCATGTCGGATAGAAAAATAGTAATAGCATATTTGAAGTATAGATAATTTTCTGTAACACCAATGATTATAATTGATATGAACAACACCAGGAATAATATTCCCGCAGCAGCCCTTATTTCGCGTTCATTTAAAACAGGAATATCATAACCATCCACGACTTCCCCAAAATAGAAAATACTTTTCATTATGAACTCCTAAAAATATATTATTACCAAAAGAATAATTTATCATGCTTCATAAGTCAATTTCATCTTAATCGATTGGATTGATTTCAGGGTAAAATCATTTTGGGTAATACTACAGTCATATTCTTTGTATTCCATAACTGTTTAATCATTATAATGAAAATTACACTGAATGATATAAAAATATTTCTTAAAAAATGATTTATCATTTAAAAATTATTATTTTATTTATTCTAAAATATCACTATAAGCCTCCGGTAACCAAATCGGATAATAATAATTTCTTTCTGGATAGTGTTGCAGAATAATAATTAATTATTATATTAAATGATACGGATGATCCAATGCACATTGCCTACAATGGTTTACAATTTGCCAATAAGATGGAAGGGATGATCAGATACGCCAGGTGTTTATTTGATGATCTGTTAACGATTGATAATAAAAATAAATATACCCTATATACTTCCCATTCATACAATCCAGAAAATCATTATACAATAAAGCATTTCTCTCATCCCCAGCAAATCATATTAGAGGAGAATTTTCTAACGAACAAATCAAATATTGATATCTTCCACACCCCTTATCCCATCAATGATATCGATACCCTTATCTTATTAAAATCCGCTCCTATTAGTATTGTCACCATCCATGACCTGATTTCCTATAAGAATATTGGTAATTTCCTCAGTGAACAACTCATGTCAAGACGTCAACAAGAAATGCGTTTAAACGCCGAATGGGCTGATAGTATCATTGCCATTTCAGAGTATACAAAACAGGATTTAATCAAAACATTAAATATTCCTGAAAATAAAATCCATGTTGTCTATCAGGGCTCTGATAAAAAGTTTCAGGTCAAAAAAAATATCGACACCACAACAATCAAATCAAAATACCATATTACAAATAATTTTATATTCAACATAGGAAATAGTTATCCTCATAAAAATATCAAAACCCTTGTCCTGGCTTACAAAGAGTTATATGAATCCGGTCAAATCCGTCATCAGCTTGTCATTGCTGGGAAAAAATACGTCCCTGAAACCTATTACGAAATTAAAGATATTATCAAAAATCATAATTTATCCAATCAGATCATCTATCTAGACCACATTGATGACGAAGACCTTGTCTCTATATATAATATGGCTGATCTATTTGTCTTCCCCTCATTGTACGAAGGATTTGGGATGCCTCCCCTTGAAGCCATGGCGTGTGGTACCCCCGTAGTGGCGTCCAATGAGACATGTATTCCTGAAGTCCTGGGAGATTCAGCACTCCTCATAGATGCCACAAGCGTGACTGCTTTAGCAAAAGCAATTTATGATGGTATCAACAACCAGAACCTGAGAGACTCCTTAATTTCAAAAGGATTCCCAAAGGCCCTATCCTATAAATGGACTCAAACAGCTCAGGATACACTAAAGGTCTATGAATCTGTATTTGAACAATATCAAAATAAGCAAAGCAAAATATCATCGACCATGGGAATATACCTGACAAAGCAAATTCAGTTCCAAATAGAATATCAAAACATGTCCATACGACAATTTATTATTAAAAAGATTCTCAGATATTTTAAGTCTAAAATCCCTTTATTACAAAGCTTTCAATGGATAAATCAAATAGGTTATTGGATATTTAAAAACAAATCATTACGCTCACGATTTTTAAATAACTAGAGAGGTAATACAATGACTCAAGTTGCAGTGATTATGGCAGGTGGAGGAGGTGAACGATTCTGGCCCATGAGTCGATCTTCCCACCCAAAAGGGTTTTTAAAACTCTTTTCAGAAAATTCAATGATTCGTGAAACCTTTCTCAGATTAAGATATTTCCTTTCTGCGGATAGAATATTTGTTGTTACTTCAAAAGATTACACCGATAAAATCCATGAAGAAATACCAGAAATCAAACCAGAAAATATAATAACAGAACCCTTCCCAAGAGACACAGCTTCAGCTATTGGACTAGCCGCTATAACTATCCAAAAATATTTTCCAGACGCCATCATGTTCATCTGTGCTTCGGATCACCTGATCAAAGATCATAAGTCATTTAAATCATATATTGAACAAGGTTATAAGATTGTAAAACAGAAATCTTGTCTCCTGACCATGGGAATTCTACCAATACGTCCTGAAATTGGTTATGGTTACATAGAAATTGATGATGTACAAAGCGACTCAAATATATATAAGACATATTCCGTCAAACAATTTGTAGAGAAACCTGATTTCAATACAGCATGCCAATATTTACGAATGGGAAATTACTTATGGAATAGTGGAATGTTTATTTTCAAAGTGGAAACCATCCTGGATGAGATCTCACAACACATGCCTGAATTATATCAGGGTTTGATAAATATAAAACACTCATTAAATACTTCAAATCAAAATCAGGTTATAGAAAATGTTTTTAATTCTCTAAAAAAGATATCTATAGATTATGGGATTATGGAAAAGACAAACAATCTTTTATGTCTTAAATTAGATTTAAACTGGGATGATGTGGGTTCCTGGACTTCTCTTTCCCGTTGTTTGATAGGTAATTCAGATAATAATATATTAAACGGTAATGTTCTGACCAAAGATTCAAAGGATTCAGTTATTCTGGGGGATAATGAATCAGTTATTGCAGTTATTGGACTAGATAATATAATTGTGGTCAAGACCAAAGATGCATTCCTTGTTTGTAATAAGAGTTCTGAACAGGAAATAAAAAAAATCCTCGGTGATATGAAAGAGAGCGATAATTTGAAACCATTTTTATAATTCTATGGGGTAGTCATTCATCACCTTACAAAGACTCCTCTATCACATCACACATCATCAATACACAATAATTTTTTTCATAATTGGATGGCCATACAATATAACTATACACAATCGGAATCAAATTTTTTAGTTCCGATGGTTTTTAGTAAGATCTTTTTGGAATAGAATGATTTACCATAAAGATCAACCTCAGTGAAATGAGCTATTATTCTTTTGGAAAATAAAAATAAATAAAGTTGTTTTTGTAAGAGTAGAGGACAGGTGATACTTAATAAATCTTTTGAAATCAATTAATTTTTATGAATGAACTTTTTATGTTATGACCTTTCAATAATTTAATTATTATGATTGTTTTATTAACCTATCTTTTATCTATGTTGATACTAAAGAGTAAAAATAATTTTAAAACAAAATCTTCACAGTGATCAAAGATATGGTATTCCAGATCGAGTGCAGGATCACGGAGCTATATAATGATCCAGACCGTTGGTATACCCATGCCAAAATAAATCCAAGGGATGTTATTGTAAATAAATTAGCTAGCTGAAGGTGAGCTGCTCCAAATAACAAACTACTGATTATAGCTCCAATTAGAAATCCCCATTTCCTTTCGAATACTCTAAATATCACCCCTCGAAACAAGATTTCTTCAAATATGGGTGCCATAATTGAAACTAACAGAAATACCATAATCACTTGGCCTATCGTAGTTTCTCCTNNCCGCCAATAAATTTTATAATGGGATTGGCATCAACCATATTTTTCCGAAATATAAGACCACTTAACAAACTTACGATAACTACGATGGGTACAGCAATAAGATAGCCTTTGAAAGCTATGTATAAATCACCCTTTTTGTAAGCTAAGAGATTCTTTAGCCAGATTTTTAATCCATAAAATCGTCTATCTAGTATCATTTTATGTATGATTAGAAAGGTGAATATAATTGTAAGGGAGTTACTTATTAAAGTAATATGCAGGCTGTAATTTTCAAGGATGTCATGTTTTCTATATCCAATTATTGATGAAATGTAAAATAACGTTAAGGAAATAGTTATATGAAATACAAACCAGATTAAAAAAATATTAAGTCCTTCCAGTACAGGATATTTCAAGTGGGAGAATTTATATTGGGGTTCTGAGAGAGAATCTTCTCTAAATTTTTTTATCCAGAAGTAAATCAGGACGATTCCTAGTACGAAAAATACAAATAATGCTAAAACATATATAATTATTTTTATAGCATAAGATAAAATATGAGCTTCCCGTTTATGTTTGTATTGGACAGACTTCTTTTCATTGTCTACTAATTTATAGTAACTCTCCAGCAGATAATATTGGAACCATTTATCCTTAAAATTTTGCTGAACCATCTGCTCAGGAAGATCAAATAGAATTGTATTTTCATTCTTAAATATTACTTCAAGAAATTGTATAATGTTATTATTCTGTTCTGGGTAGTCCAACAAGGTATTGAGGGCTTTTGATCTCTTATGAGAATAATATTGGATTACTGCGATATAAAGTATTTCAGAGGGCTTTTCCGAAGTTAATAAATCTGGATTTAAGGGTATATGAAATTGAGTATGGAATATTTTTTTATTTTGGAGGGTGCGGTAGAAATCGACTAGTTTTATTTGGTAAAAAACTTCAAGTTGGTGAAAGCTTGTATGCCGGGATGTTGTTTTTTGGAAAGATGTAATAAAAAACGATAATACAATGATTGATAGGAAGCTAGTAATTAGGATACGATATTTCATTCAATTTTTTTATTAATTCACACCTTGGGGTATATCTTTAATAATTTTTTTCTGAACCTCATCAGAATCACCTTTGTCCCGTTTTTCTTTAAGTTCAGTAACTAATTTGTTGATATCATCAATACCTGATTTAGGGTCAGTAATTTTATCAAAAAAGTGCATACAAAACTCGCTGAAATTACTTGGAACCATGAAAAATCGACTTCTCTTTTTTAGTTTAACTTCGTCTCCTTCTTTTTTTTCAGTGTTTCTATAGTAATAATTATGGGTAAAATACATTTTTAAATCTTCAATTTTATGAAATACCCTCTTAACATCATTATAGGAGACTAATATTAGCATTTTTTCGTCTTCTATTGTAAATTTAGGATTTATGTCAACAGAGACCCGAAGACTTTTTTCCTTGTTCACATCAACAATAACTAATTCCTGAGTTAGTTCCTCGATTTGCAGAAGGCATTTCATTTCTTTATCAGATAACCAAGACCAACTCGATTGATGCATCATATTGAAACCTCACAAAAGAATAAGTCAAATGAGATTTAATAATTTATACTAATAATATAATAAATTATTTTATATAAATAACCCCACAATTAGAAAAAATAATTTATAATTTATTTTTCTTTAATATTATGATTATCTGAAAAAGTCTAACGATAATTTACCAATATTTTAAGTTTATTAATGATATTTAAATTGGATATTTTTAATTAAATACTTTGTACGAAATTGTTATCAAACTGGAGACGATATAATTTTTCATATAATCCCTTATTTCTAATTAATTCGGTATGGCTACCCACTTCCTTGATATGTCCTTTGTGGATGACAATAATTTTATCCACTTCTCGGATGGTTGAGAGTCTGTGAGCTATTATGATAGCTGTTTTATCATGAATAAGTTCTTTAATATTTTTCTGGATAATGGATTCCGTTTTTAAATCGATGTTGGCTGTGGCTTCGTCAAAGATTACGATTTTGGATTCCTGGATAAATGCTCTGGCGAAGGAAAGGAGTTGTTTCTCCCCAAATGATAGACCTACCCCCCGTTCACCGAGAACTTCGTCATATCCTTTTGGTAATCTGGATATAAATCCATTTGCTTGTACCTTATCGGCTACAAATTGTATGGTTTCGTCACTGACATCAAGATCATATAATCGAATGTTTTCTTTAATCGTATCAGAAAAGACAAATACATCCTGAAGGACATAGGAAATCATTTTCCTAAGGTTATCCCGGTTGTAGGATTTGATATTTATCCCATCGACAAAAATTTCTCCCTCCTGGATCTCATATAAACGACTGATGAGATTAATAATTGTTGTTTTCCCACTTCCTGTTAGACCAACCAGAGCGACTTTCTCACCCGGTTTAATATGGAAGGAAAGATTATTTAATACCGTTAAGCCATCTTTGTAGCTGAATGACACATTCCTGAACTCGATCTCCCCTTTAAAATCTTTTATTGGAATAGGGTTTGGTGGATTTTTTATTATTTCATCGGTATTGAGAAGGGTAAATATCTTTTCAGAAGACGCCATAGCTGCCTGGAGGACATTGTATTGTTCGCTGAGTTCTCTCAATGGGAAGAAGAACATGGGGGAATAAAATAAAAATGCAATCACAGTAGATAATTCCGCCTCTCCAGTGTATACCCAATATCCACCCACGATCACAATAAGAATCCGTGATAGGATGCTGAAGAACTCTACCCCAGGGAAGTATAGGGCATAAATCCTTACAGTTTTTAGATATTCATAGAAATAATCCCGCTGGATGCGTCGAAATGCACGTTTCATCTGATTTTGCTTGTTGAATACCTGTACAACCTTCATTCCGCTCATCGTTGCCTGTAAAAATGCATTCATCTTTGCCAGTTTGTTTCGTATTTCTAAAAATGATTTTCTGGCAAACTTCTTAAATATCAATAAACCCCAATAGAGGAATGGAATGACCATCATACTAATCAATGCCAGCCGATAGTCTAACCAGAAAGAAAATATAAATATACACAGGATTAAAAATACATCTCCAACAATATTTGAAATACCGCTAACAAATAATTCATTGAGGGTCTGCACATCGTGAACAATTCTTGTAAGGAGTTGAC
Organism: Spirochaetia bacterium UBA6919; assembly: GCA_002450905.1. Lineage (GTDB taxonomy): Bacteria > Spirochaetota > UBA6919 > UBA6919 > UBA6919 > UBA6919. The sequence goes on along the minus strand of DKAT01000018.1, from coordinate 7,871 downwards.
CTGTATTACTGCGATCGAAGAACTTCAGGGATTGATCCATCACATGCTGGAATAGCTTTGCCCTCAGATCCCGCATGATATCCTGTCCGAAACGGTTTGTAATAAAGATTTGTAAATAAGTCATGACAAACTGAATCGATAATATACAGATAATCACAAGACTAATATGAGTTAATGTTAGATTGGTAAATCCTTCTACCTGATAATCCATAACAGATAGGGCTATCTCCCTGCCCTGGATGATATCAATACCATATTTTATCCCAAGGGGAACAAACGGCATAATCCCTTTTCCAATCAAAAGTATAATCACAGCAAGAAACACCTGGAACCGGTAGGGGTAAACAAGTTCCCAAAGGTGTTTGAGGATCATAGAATCTATTTTTGTTGAGGATGTCGGTGTTTTTGTGGACATAATTATAAAGATAATGAACTAGCATCAAATGACAATATTTATTTGATGTTGATAATAACTTGGTGCATAGCTCAGGATAATATATATTACGTAATTGGATTACAGATTCAATTAAATATCCCGTTCCCAGTTGTGAAAGCTCCTTACGAGTTGAAATAACTCAAGGCATTCTTTCAAAAGCAGCTTTAGTCCAGACAATGGAAAGGATGTGGCACTATCGGATAATGATTTATCTGGATTCGGGTGAACTTCAAGATATAATCCCGTAGCTCCTGCTGCAATAGCTGATCGACAAAGGGTTGGTATAAACTGCCTAGTCCCTCCACTACTTCCACCCGTCCCACCAGGTGTCTGTACACTGTGAGATCCATCATAGATCACTGGAGCAAACTTGTTCATAATAGGAATTCCCCTGAAATCATTGATAAGTGTATTATAACCAAAACTGGTTCCCCTTTCTGTAATGATAACTTTTGAATTACCGGTGGACAATATCTTTTCTACAACGTATTTCATATCATGGGGAGCCAGGAATTGCCCCTTTTTTACATTCACGATTTTATTTGTTTTCGCTGCTTCCACGATCAGATCTGTCTGACGGGATAAGAATGCGGGTATTTGGATGAAATCAAGTACCCTTTCAGCTAATTTAACCTCTTCTACAGTGTGTACATCAGCTAATACAGGGATCTTTAATTCCTCACGGATATGATGAAGTATAGCCAATCCTGTTTCAACTCCTGGACCACGAAAACTACCGATACCTGTCCGATTTGCCTTATCGTATGATGCTTTAAATACAAAGGGTACCCCAAGAGATTGAGTGATATTTAATATTTCCTTAGCGACATCTTCAGTTTCCTTTGCATCATGAATAACACACAATCCGACAATCAATATAAACCGTTTTTCCTTAACATTACTTAAATCACGTATCCCTATTTTTTCCAGCCAATTAATCATTTATAACCTCAGTCTGATTGATATGCACAAGTACATCATGACCCATTCATATATTTTCTGGTATAATATTAATAAATCTTAACACCTTTACGAAATGTTTTGGGCAATGTTCTCAATAATTAGAGAATATTTACTAATTATATCCTCCTAAGTCAAGAATAGTTTTGAATTATTTGATAAGTTAATAGGATATATTTATGAATTATCAAAACATGCCGAAATTATTTAGACAGATTCTATAGACTACGAAATGCATCAATAATTTGTATCTAGTCAAGACTATGACATAGGTTTATTTTAAATAGATTTTAATATATCACCACAACAAGGAATTACATATGAAACACCTAAAACGACTTATCATTCTATTATTTGTTGGTATAGTACTTCAATCCAATACCCTGTCCAGCTCAACGTATTCAAAATCATTGAATACCAAGGTATACAAACAAATCCAGACTAATACTCCAACTACTACAAAAGACCAACAGGAAATCAAGGATCTGAAAGATAAATTAGCCAAAGCAGAAAAAGATATCACAAATCTCAAAGCAAAGCTTAGTAAATCAGACCAGGATTTAAAAGCATCAAGCGATAAGCTCAGTAAATCAGAACAAGACTTAAAAGCATCGAATGATAAAATTATAAATCTGTCCAAAGAACTCGAACAACAAAAAAATACTATTGTACAACAGAAGAAACAAATTGATGATCTCAACACCGTTAAGACCCAACAAGACAAACAACTCCAACAAGCCAATCAGGATAAATCAGACCTCCTAAAAAAACAATCCGACCCGACACTATTTAAAAAGGCTGTAGTGGAGTATGATTTAAAAAGGGCTGATCTTTACTTTAATTTAAAAGATTACGTCAAAGCCCGGGCATTTTACGAACTTACAATAAAAAAACACACATCTTTAACAGAAGAAAAAAAGGCTATTGTATTCTATAATCTTGGATTTATCACACTGCTCGATAAAAAGTACGAGGACTCTGCAGGCTATTTTAAATTGGCTAATATGATTTTCCCATCCAATGAGACGAAATTAAAAGTGAAATCCTATTATAATCTTGGAGTCTGCTATAAAAAAATGAAACAACCCGATAAAGCTCTCTCATCCTTCCAGGAAGCACTCTCTATAGATTCCTCCCACATCAAATCGATAATTCAAATCGGGGAGATTAAGTACTTCCAGAAAATGTATAATGATTCTATCACCATCACAAAACAGGGATTAGAAAAAGATCCAAAAAACTTTTACCTCCTATTCAACCTCGCACGGGCTCATGACCAGATGAATGATTTAAAATCAGCCAATCAATACTACTCACAAGCTATAGCATCCAATCCATCTCATTTTGAAGCCCAATACAACACAGGATTAACTCTCACAAAACTAAAGAAATGGTCAGAGGCCGAAAATCATATGAAAAAAGCCATTTATCAATATCCCAACAGTCCTTCCTTATTGAGAGAATATGGTAAAGTGCTCAACACCAATAAAAAATACTCAGAAGCCATTTCAGTACTCAAAAAGGCGATTCAATACTCTCCCAACGACGCTAATAATTATATCCACCTTGCAAATGCCTATTACATGGGAAAACGATTTGATCTTGCACTTTTGTCATTGAATAAGGCTGCTCAACTTGGTGTATGGGATGTGGAAGTCTTTGAAAAAATGGGTGATTCGTCATTCCAGTTGCAAAGATATAGTCATTCCGCCTTGCAATATTCCTGGGCTATTGCTTTAGATCCTGCCTCCATCCGTTTGAGGAGAAAATTAGCTAATACTTATTTCAAGCATAAAAGTTTTCGGCTGTCAGCAATAGAATATTTATGGCTTATCCAGAAAGATCCCAAAAAATCCCCTTTATTGTTCCAAAGACTGGGGGAATCCTATCTCGGTTATCACGATTATGATAAGGCAGAAAAGGTTTTCGAACATCTTATCTGGCGATATTCAAAGTACAAGGACAATCCTCAGATCAAAGAATATTTAAAAGATATTTCTAAAAAGAAAAAGGAATTATCAAGCATTACTAAATAGTATAAAAATAAATCATTTAATTCTGATATCTATGAATGATAATCAGCATGACGAGGAGAAATTTAAAATATTTTACTAAGAAGAATAAAAATATTAATTATTTAAGAAGGGTTAGACCATAGTCCAGGAAAGTAGGAAAAGATTGGAAAACTATCAATTTTATAGTATAATTAGAATATAAATGTTTTTTTTTTGAATATAATGTGTTATTATTGTATTGGGAGGATTTTATTATGTAGGGAATGCTATGGCAAGAAAAAAATATACATTATATGTTCTGGACAAGGATAATCGATTCCTCAAGGATTGTTTTTTTGAGTATTTCGAGAATGTCCGGAGCTTTGAAGATCATTTTACCCCGGATCAAATGGCTAAGATCAAGAAGTTCAGGAATAAACGCAAGGCACTTGAAAAAAAATCTCAAACCCCAAAAAGAAAATCACATAAATACACCAAAACAGATATAACCAGTGAATAAATCGGGCATAATCTATCAAATTTTCTTTGCAAACCAATGGATCAACTGATCACAATGACCATATCCCCTCAAAAAATATCACTTCTCCGATTATTATAGTCATAATTTATCGAATAAAATAAGCTGACACTCGCCACTGACCATCCTTATCCAGAGAAGGCCTAATGGTCTCAACGGCAGATTTCTTATTCCCGAAAGTAGTATTATACTCTATGATAATATATTCCCCATCAGGGATGCCAGGCAGGGATGTAGCATATTTTACGGATTTGAGTTTTCTCGATATAAGTTTCCCCAGTGGATTTCTCACCGCGGTCATAGATTGATTTAATTTATCTTTGGGTATGACTAATTTAAAATAAGCTGATGACATTTCCCAGCAACTGGTAAAATCCCCATTATCTGATAGCTTAAGCCACTCTTCTGCAGATTGGATCGCCTTTTTTTTCTTATCAGGATCAATATTATCAGATAAATCAGACTGACCATCACATCGTGAAATACTGATACCAACTATCAGAATGCAAAGTATTATTACCAATTGCCAGTATCGAAGCATGTAATTTCCTCATAGTTTTTTATAAATTACGGATAAATATAATATAAATATTAATAGATAGAATATTTTTTTTATTAATCCAAAAAGAAAAAGATTTATTATATGAAAAAAATGTGAAAGATTTTTAAATAGTACTTGATATTATAAAGTAATTTGTTATATTATATCTTATGATAGAAGTGAACAAAGCAATCGAACAATTATCAGAAATACACAGGCATTTATCTAAGACAGAGATATTTCGTGGTCTAAGTGCCCTCCCCATAGCGATAATGGGCTTGATTGCTATACTGGGAGGATATTTCCAACCCTATTTTATAAACCATGAATCCATCAACTTTATATACTATTGGTTTGCTATTGCTGTTATCAATATAATCTTTTCGGGATGTGTTATAGCTTATAACTATCTCTATAAAGAGAGTCAGTTCGACCAGAAGAGGACTCTAAGAACTATAGGACAGGTTATACCAGCTATAGTTAGTGGACTTGTTGTCACAGGATATTTTATCATGGATTTAAATTTAATGTTGTATGTCCAAATCCTTCCACCTGTATGGAATATCTTGTTCAGCCTGGGTATATTTTCAGCAAAACCTTATTTACCAAGGTGGATAATCATTCCAGCATTATACTTCCTAGTATGCGGCTTTCTACTAATGTTTTTGTGGAATGAAACAGGATTATCAGCTCACTGGAAGATGCCTATTTCCTTTGGCATAGGGTTCTTTCTATCTGCAGGTGTATTTTATTGGGAGAATGAGAGGTGATGATATGTTAGACAATATGATGAATAAAGGAAGATATTCTTACGAAGGCTTGGATAGAATTATACATGAGAAGGCACGATTGGGTATTATGACGTCTCTGATGGTTAATAAGGGGGGGTTATTATTCAATGAACTGAAAGCATTATGCGATCTTACCGATGGCAATCTGAGTAGACATATTCAGTTGCTACAGGAAGAAGGCCTTGTAGAAGTATGGAAGGGATTTAAAAATAAGAAACCACAAACCCTTTGTCGTATTACAACCCTTGGACGGGATAAATTCTTACACTACCTTAATGAACTGGAGAAAGTTGTACAAGATGCTTCAACTGAACTAAAGAATGAATCGAAATCTAAATTAGAAGAATCGGGAGAAGGATGGGTGGCAGTATGATATATTTTTTTGTTATAATACTTTGTATTATAAAGATATTTATTAACAAAAGGAGTTTGAAATGAAAATTATAACATCTCATGTCATGGGTATGTGTTTTGGTGTTCGGAACGCTGTCTCAATTATTCAAAGCTTATCTGAACCACAGGATATGACTATTTATGGTGAAATTGTACATAATAATGATGTCCAAAAAAGCATTTTATCCCGTGGATACCAGATGATTCCAGAATCAAATAGACCTTGTATACCACATACTAATAATGTTATTGTTACAGCCCATGGAATCAGTTATACTGAGAAACAATTTCTTGTTGAGAGCGGTAAAAGGATAATTGATACGACTTGTCCTCTGGTCTTGAAAATCCATAATATAGCCCAGAAGCTTCATGAATCGTGTGACACTGTTATTATAATGGGCAAACCAAATCATGTAGAGGTTAAAGGTATTGTGGGAGATCTATCCCGATTTTATATTGTTGAAAAAATTGATGAAGTGATACATTATAAAGAGAATCATCTGGGTATTCTCTGCCAAAGCACATTTCAACCAAACGTAGCAAAAAAGATTTTACATAGGATCAAGCAAATTAATAAGGATAAAAAAATCACATTTGTGAATACTATTTGTAAACCGACAAGAGACCGTCAGAGGGCTGTTAAAAATCTAATCAATAATGTGGATGCTCTGATTGTTGTTGGAGATCCATCTTCCAATAATACAAATCAGCTGGTAAATATTGGAAAATCAAAAGGTATACCTGTATTCCTGATTCAAAATTCTTCTAATATCAATCCAAAAATGCTTTATGATTTCAAAACTATTGGATTAACTGCTGGAACATCAACTCCTGACTCAACAATCCAGGCAGTTTACGAAAAACTTCTCTCAATAAGCCAATCAAATCATCTTGTATCAACTGGAGGAAAATATGATGTATCCAACACTAAAAAGAATTTTTGATGTATTATTCGCTATCACAGGAATTGTATTCTTCTCGCCTCTTCTAATCATAATATTTATATTGATTTATATAGAAGATAAAGGGACAATTCTATTTAAACAGGTTCGAATCGGACATAATCGAAAACCATTTTATATTCTCAAGTTCAGAAGCATGAATAATGGGAATATTACTCGAACAGGGCGCTGGATTCGCTCAACAGGTCTTGATGAGATCCCTCAATTTTTTAATATCCTGAAAGGGGATATGAGTATGGTAGGCCCCAGACCACTCACAAGTGATGATATATTACGATTAGGCTGGAATTACCCTATATATAACAAACGCTGGAATACTAAACCTGGAATCACTGGTCTGGCACAATTCTTTGCGGGTCGTAGTGCTCGATATTCCTGGCGGATTGATCAAATCTACCTAAAAAAGAAAAGTATTGCTCTCGATTTCCTCATCGTATTCTATTCCTTTCTGGTAAATATTTTTGGGAAAAAACGCATTAAAAAAATCTTGTCACAGAGAAAATGGAGAACTATATGAAAGTTAAAATGATTTTACCTGCACTCACAGAAGCGAAAAGCCCTTTTTACAGACCGATAAAATACTCATTATTCCCTCCATTAGGTCTTGCAAGCCTTGCTGGATACCTAAAACCAGATGATGACATAATTATACAGGATGAACACGTTGAAACCATAAATCTCAGCGATCATCCCGATCTTGTAGTTATTCAGGTCTATATCACATCAGCCTATCGATCTTATCAAATAGCAGATCACTATAGGAGCAAGGGAATCTACGTTGCAATGGGAGGACTTCACGTAAGTTCCTGTCCGGATGAAGCTATAAATCATGCAGATAGCATATTCATCGGTCCTGGAGAAGACACTTTCCCCCAATTCCTTAATGATTTTAGGAAAGGAGCACCAAAACTCCTGTATCGTTCAACTATACGGTCGTTAAAAAATCTCCCTCCCATAAGAAGGGATCTCATTAAGCGGGAAAATTACTTGGTTCCCAACTCCATAGTCGTTTCCAGAGGTTGCCCTCATCATTGTGACTTTTGTTACAAAGACTCATTCTTCAAGGGTGGGAGATCATTTTATACCCAACAGGTGGACGATGCCCTTTCAGAAATAAACAAAAATGCTTGTAATGTTTGCTCCGAACTTGTGTATAGTAATATAACAAATGATTTGGAGTATTACAATGAAAAAAAATTACAGAACGATGAATCTTTTAGAGTTTCAAAGTGAATTTTCCAATGAAAGTCAGTGTA
>DKAT01000017.1 GCA_002450905.1 Spirochaetia bacterium UBA6919 | reverse complement strand
TTCGGAGCAAACATTACAAGCATTATCATTATTTAGAATTATATCATTTATTCTAACAATATTCCCTACTTACTGCTATAGGTTTATATTATTTTAGTCATCTCTTAAGAAAGAATTTTCAATTTAACTATTAATATCTACATTAAAAGAACCCAGAATAGACTGGTTACAATGCTCTGAACAGGGAATCTTTTTCCGAACCTCATCTAGATAATCCAAATCAATCTCTGCTATAATAAAACCTTCTTTATCACTCGATCTGGCAATAGGTGTCCCCCAGGGATCAATCACCATACTATCCCCAAAACTCGACCTACCCTTTCCATGATATCCATATTGATTGGGTGCAACAATATAAACCTGATTTTCAATAGCCCTCGCCCTCAGGAGAATTTCCCAGTGCTTACACCCCGTTTGATTTACAAATGCAGATGGGATAAAAATTATTTTTGCTCCCCGAAATGTCAATATTCTATAGAGTTCTGGAAATCTTAAGTCATAACAGATACTCAAACCCACTTTGCACCAGGGAGTATCCAAAACAACGACATCACCTCCTGGTTCTACGAAATTACTTTCCCTATACTCCTTATCGGGTGATAAAATGACATCAAAGAGATGGATTTTACGATACGATCCAACAATATTTCCTTCATTATTGATTAAACAAGATGTATTGTATATTTTATTAGTATTAATAATTGTTTCAGGGATTGATCCCGCTAAGATATAGACCTGGTGCTTTATCGCCAGAGATTTTAAGAGGGATATCACCTCTCCATCAAGTGTCTCACTGAAATCCCAGGGATCTCCCTCTCTTTGTAGATAAGAAAAATTCTCAGGGAGTGCAATCAACTGGACACCACGATTCACCGCCTCATCAATATAACGAACAATTTTATCAAGATTTCCTTTTTTATCATCATTTGAAGTAATTTGGATAATGGCTATTTTCATATTATTTAAAGATCTTGGTGTGTATTATTTCGGGAATTGATCATTTTTCAGGGCTGTAGGAGTCCCCAGGATTTCATTCAGTATAATCCCCTGAACGATAGGAGATTTTGAGAATACAAGAAACTCTCGATTCGAATCTTTTTTTTCAATGATTTCAGGGGTAGAAACTGCTTTTTCTTCAATGGTAATATCTTTTGGGGAAGTTTTATAAACTTTTTTGGGAATATCCTTGTTAACTACTTGTTTTTTTTCTGAATATGATTTTATAACATTTTTTTGAGGAATTGGATGCTGTGTTTCTTCAGTAGGTAATCCAAAAAAAGATTTTAAAATATTATCAATATCAGAAGATTGCTCTGTTCGTTTTTTTGCAATTGTTTCTGGTCGAATATTTTGTGGATATTTATCAGCAGATTTTTTTGATTTTTTTAAATTTGTATATACAAACCAAATTATAATAACTATTGTGATTACAATGAATTTAATAATATCAAATAAATCTTCCATCAGTCCTTCATCTGTTTAGGAAAATGATCGTTTATTCTTTAGTCTTTTTAGAAATAGAATCACGCATATCCGTATCTGCCATAATATTTTTCATACGATAATAATCCATGATTCCAAGATTCCCTGATCTAAATGCCTCAGCCATAGCAAGGGGGATTTGTGCCTCTGCTTCAACCACTTTTGCACGCATTTCCTGAACCCTGGCTATCATTTCCTGTTCAGCAGCTACAGCAATAGCTCGTCTTTCCTCAGCCTTAGCCTGAGCAATTTTTTTATCAGCTTCCGCCTGGTCAGTTTGCAACTGAGCACCAATATTTTTTCCAATATTCACATCAGCAATATCGATGGATAATATTTCGAATGCTGTTCCTGCGTCTAAACCTTTATTCAATACGGTCTTAGAAATCATATCCGGGTTTTCCAGAACAGCTTTATGAACATCTGAGGATCCGATGGTAGTAACAATCCCTTCACCAACACGGGCTACGACAGTTTCTTCGGTTGCACCTCCAACAAGTCGATCAATATTCGTGCGGACAGTGATTCTTGCAATTGCCTTCACTTCAATACCATCTTTCGCGACAGCTACGACCTCGGGACAAGTGATGACCTTAGGTAATACTGACATTTGGACAGCGTGGAGTACATCTCGACCAGCCAGATCAATGGCAGCAGCCCTTCCGAAATTAAGTTCAATATTTGCTTTAGCTGCAGCGATTAAAGCATTTACAACCTGATCAACATGTCCTCCAGCAAGATAATGCGCCTCCAGAGTATCTGTTTCAATTTGTAGCCCTGCCTTTGCAGCTTTTATTTTTGGCAAAACGATTTGATTTGGTGGGACACGACGGAGTCTCATTCCGATTAGAGAAAATATACCAACTGAAACACCTGACGATAGAGCAGCTATCCATAGTCTTACAGGGATTAGATAGACAAATAAGAAAATGAATAATATTATTAATACTATTATTCCGATATATGGAGATACTCCCCCTGGTAATGTCATAGAAGAACCCTCTTTATTTTAATAATTAATATTGCTTTGTGTTAAGATTAATATGATTATAATACTTAAAATTAATGAAATAGGAAAGTATTTTTGAAATATCATTTAAAAAAAGTACTTATTTTTGGCTCTCCTGTATTTTAATGATTTCAATACGTCGATTAACATAACGATCAACAAACTCCTGATCATTCCAACGGATTTCAGAAAATTTAATCCCTATTATTGCCTTATTATCCTCTTTGTCAAGACGACGTATCCTTCCAATAGTTTTAATTTCTTTGTCATTTACTTTTAACACAATTCTTAATTTCATGTTTTCATTGATGAGCTTAACAATATTAGCATCATTTAGTTCCATAAGAACACCGCCAGCACTTAAATCAAGGGCTTTAATAGTGAAATCATTACCTGTATCTAATTGATGAAGTTTTCCCTTCGCCAGAGTTTCTGAGATGATGTCACAAGCAGTTTGTACAAATACAAAATCCTGATCACGAAATACAGAAAAGGAGCCTTCGGAGACTCCAAGGAATATATGGCCTATAGCGTGGTTAAATAAGATGATAGGGGAGCAAATATATGTGATAGCAGAAGTCGAAATATCTTCTTTCATGATATTTATTAATTCACCACGAATAGCATCATCATTCAAATTATTTTGCTTTAACTCTTGAATATAAGGTAGAAAGGAGATTAGATCAGGTTTTTGATGGTCTTTTAAATAAGACTTACTTTCTTTTACATTATTGATATAAATCATTTTTTTATATTTTGAAAGTATCTTTGCGCGGATTGAAAAGACTTCATTTTCTTTGTATAATTTAATTTCAAATAAGGGTGCTTTCTTTTTTAATTCCTGAGCTACAAGAGGGAGAACAATTTTGATATCAGGAATGGGTTTCATTAATTCTTTGTAAATGTGAGCAAATTGCTGGGGAATATTTTTGTTATCATCAATATTAAAATTGTCTTCTACATTTGATATGACATTAAATTTTAAGTATACATCATCAATAGTATCAACTCTTTTAAATTTTCTTTTAACACCTTTTTCTAATTCGGAAGGATATGCTACAGTGATTTCACTACCTGATATATTTAATACTTTACAAATAGCAAAATAAATGGCATCTCTAGTTGTAGTACTTATTTCAATAGTTTCTAAATCAGTTGATAAATTACCTTTATAATCAAATGTTATAGAGACATCACTAACACGATATACAAATGCATTATATTCTTTTAGTTCATGTCTTATAATAATATTACTTTTACTTGCACGGAATGATTGAAAAATATTTTCAATCGATTTAGAGTCAGTTATGACTTGTTCAGCGCTCATTAATTAATCCATATTTATATTTCCAAATTTATCTTTCGTAAAGATGATAGTAAATCTTTATTTTTTATATGAAAATAATTATTATTTAATATAACACATTGAAAAAAATATTTCTAATAAATAAATAATAAAATTATCACTTTACTTTTTTTTTAAAATTTTTATATTTATTTATATAAATTATACGATAATTCAAGATATGATTACCAAGAATTTCATAAACACAATTAAATCTAATAATCACCACAGAATATCCTATCGCTGTGTATTTCTCTATCAATTCCTACCCCACCTGGGGTAATATCTTTTCTTTTTTTTTCTATAATAATATCTATTATTTATATTCAAATCAAGGAGATAAATATGTCTAACAATAGCATATATATTTTTGACACAACATTACGGGATGGAGAGCAGGCACCAGGATTTTCAATGAGTATCGATGAGAAATTAACCTTTGCCAGACAGCTTAGCAAATTAAATGTAGATGTGATTGAAGCTGGATTCCCTGTATCATCACAGGTTCAATTTGAAGCAGTGAAACGTATAGCTGAAGAAATTGAGGGTCCAACAATTGCAGGGCTTGCTAGAGCTGTTGAGAAAGACATTACAGCCTGTTATGATGCTGTGAAATATGCTCAGAAATCAAGAATACATACATTTATCGCTACAAGTAATATCCATATGGAACATAAATTGAAAAAAAAGCCAGATGATGTTCTCAAAATGGCAGTTGAAGCAGTTAATATAGCAAAATCCCTTTGTGATGAGGTGGAATTTTCTGCTGAAGATGCAACACGCAGTGACATGGGATTTCTTATTGATATTGTAAGCGCAGTTATTGAAGCTGGGGCTAGAGTTGTAAATATTCCTGATACAGTGGGTTATACTACACCTCTTGAGTTCTATAACAGGATAACAGAGCTTTATAAGAATGTTAAGAATATCAATCAGGCTATCATCAGTGTTCATTGTCATAATGATCTTGGACTTGCTGTTGCAAACTCTCTTTCAGCAATACAAGGAGGTGCAAGACAGATTGAATGTACTGTTAATGGAATAGGTGAACGTGCTGGAAACGCCTCTTTAGAAGAAATCATTATGTCTTTGAACGTAAGAAAGGATTTTTATAATATTGATTCAAGAATCAATACAAAAGAGATCTATCCTTCAAGTTCTTTGTTATCCAAAATAACAGGGATTTTTGTGCAGCCAAACAAAGCTATAGTGGGAAAAAATGCATTTGCTCACGAATCAGGTATCCATCAGGACGGGATGTTAAAATATCGTCAGACCTATGAGATAATGACACCAGCAAGTATAGGGCGTGATCAAAGCTCGTTAGTTTTAGGGAGGCACTCTGGTAAACACGGATTCCATAGTCGTCTGAATGAATTAGGAATTAAATTAGGCTCAGATGAGCTTGATAAGGCTTACAATAGGTTTATGATGGTAGCTGATAAAAAGAAGGAGATCTACAACGATGATATTTATGCTATTATTGCTGATGAAGTTCATCCAGAAACAAAGGAGACCTATAAGATAATTGATTTTAATTGTTTTTGCGGGAGTGATCCAACAATAGCAAGTGCTAATGTTTTGTTAGAAAAGGATAATGAGCAGTATAAAGCATCTGCTACTGGTGATGGCCCTGTCAATGCGGTCTTCAATTCCATTGATAAAATTACCCACATTGAACCTAAATTGGAAAGATATACAATAAATGCTGTCACAGGGGGAACAGATGCTCTTGGTGAAGTGAATATTGTTATTAATCATAATAATGAGCTCATTTCTGGTCATGGTTCCAGTACTGATATTGTTCATGCCAGTGCAAAGGCTTATATCAATGCTGTGAATAAACTAATGCAGGGTAATGTAATTAAAGAATCTCTTTTAGAAAGGATTTAAATATTTTTTGGGGAGAGATCACAGTTCTCCCCAATCACTTTTCATTAAATTCATCTCAAATACAAACCCAACAATGATTGTTGATATGCTTTAGCAAATAAAAATAATCTACGCAGTAAATCATATAATTTTCAATGTATCATCCTTAAGTCAATACAATTACCAATAAACATCAAATATTTTCAAATAATTTAAATCATTATTTGCAGATTGGGGTTTAGTATAATGAAAGGTTCTGAAAATACTTATAATGATTTTCATTGGAATATATGATACTAAAATCTTTTCAAGACTATTATCCTGACCATTTCAGTCATTGCTATGGCTGTGGAAGATTGAATGAATATGGTTTGAAGATAAAAAGCTATTGGGATGATGAGAATACCATTTGCCGATTTAATCCAAAGCCGTATCACATAGCACTTCCTGGTTATGTATATGGTGGATTGTTAGCTTCCATCATAGATTGTCATGGAGTCGGATCTGCTGCTGCCGCAATTTATAAATCTGAACATCGGGAAATGGGTACTGAACCTGCTATTCGCTGTCTGACAGGATCATTAAAAATTATGTATATAAAACCAACTCCCATCGATAGGGAAATCATTTTAAAAGGAATTATTAAAGAAGTTCAAGGGAAGAAAGTTATTGTAGAAGTGCATTTATCTGTTGAGGATGATATTTGTGTTAATGGAGAAGTAATAGCAATACGTATACCAGATAACTACCTGAATATAAAATAATAAAAATGTTTTCATTATTTCATAGGCAGAATGACAATGGATAAAATAATTTGGAAGCCATCTCAAGAAAGGATCAATCAATCAAATATCATAAAATATATGGATTTTCTCACAAATAATTATGATGTGAAAGTTCGTGATTATGAATCCTTGTATGAATGGAGTATTCAACAGTGCGAAGACTTCTGGAGAAGTGTCTGGGAGTATTGTGAAATAATAGGGGACTTAGGAAATGGAACAATTCTAGAAAATAACCATAAAATGCCAGGAGCATATTGGTTCACAGATTCAAAACTAAATTATGCAGAAAATCTTTTAAATAAAAGGGATTCAACAATTGCTATTATTGAAATAGGGGAAAATAGCAGTGTAAAAACTATAACATACCAAGAGTTAATTGATACAGTCTGCCAACTACAATCCTCAATGAAAAGAATTGGTATTGGAATAGGTGATCGTGTCGTTGGATATCTTCCAAATATTAATGAAACTGTAATCTGTATGTTAGCTACTGCAAGTCTTGGAGCTATATGGTCATCATGTTCACCCGATTTTGGTATTGATGGCGTAATAGATCGTTTTGGACAAATAAAACCGAAATTATTATTTGCTACTAATGGATATCAATACAATGGAAAATCGATTATTATTACGGATCGTGTTCAAAATATATCAAATCAATTACAAAGCCTTATTGATGTAGTGATTATTCCTTATCTTGAAGAAGAATTAAATTGGAGTGATAAAGATTTTATCTTATTCAAAGATTTTTTAGATAACAAATCAGATGACATATCCTTTGAGAGACTACCTTTCAGCCATCCATTATATATCATGTTTTCTTCTGGAACAACAGGAATTCCAAAATGTATGGTTCATAGTGCAGGTGGTACGTTAATACAGCACTTAAAAGAATTGATACTCCATACTGATATTAAAGAAGAAGATATTATTTTTTATTATACCACTTGTGGATGGATGATGTGGAATTGGCTAATAAGTAGTTTAAGTGTAGGAGCTACTATTGTACTATATGATGGTTCACCATTCTTTCCTGATAAGAACTCTTTATTCGAGCTTATAGACAAAACAGGGATAACTATTTTTGGTGGAAGTGCAAAATTCTTTTCTACTTGCGAAAAAAACGATCTAGTTCCTATGAAAACCAATAAATTAACGACACTTAATACCATTCTATCGACAGGATCACCACTCTCCCCTGAAAGTTTTGAATACATTTATAGCAAAGTTAAGAAAGATATCTGCGTATCAAGTATCTCAGGTGGAACAGATATAATATCCTGCTTTGCCCTGGGATGCCCAATACTACCCGTATATAAAGGGGAACTACAATGTCCGGGACTCGGTATGGATATAGCTATTTTTAATGATAAAGAAAGAGAAGTCTTTTCAGAAAAAGGAGAGTTAGTCTGCAAATCTCCATTCCCTTCAATGCCAACAGGATTCTGGAATGATCCGGATGGAAGCAAATATCACAAAGCATATTTTGAATTATATGATAATATATGGGCTCATAGGGACTATGCAGAAATTATACTACATAAGGATGACAATAACATAATTACACAGCGAGGCGTTATAATATACGGTAGATCTGATTCTACACTAAATCCGAGTGGAGTACGAATCGGAACAGCAGAGATATACCGGGAAGTCGAGAAGATCGAAGAAGTCTTGGAATCTGTAGTTATTGGACAGAACTGGGATGGTGATACAAGGATAGTATTATTTATTAAACTAAAAGAAAGTTTCATATTAACATCCTCTTTACATTCAAAGATCATTACAATGATCAGAGATAATACATCTCATAAACACATTCCAGCAAAAATAATCAGTGTACAAGATATTCCAAAAACCATTAGTGGAAAGATTTCCGAATCCGCCGTAAGAAATATTGTCCATGATATCCCCGTAAAAAATATTGATGCTCTGGCTAATCCTCAGTCATTAGAGTATTTTAAAAATATTGACGAGCTAAAACGTTAATTGAAAAGGATAATTATGAAAAATACTAATCCAGTTTATGTTATATCAGGTGGAGTAAGTAAATTTTCTAAAGCACGTATTGATAAGACCTTTCTTGGACTGGTCAAAGAAGCATATGATTATACTTTGCAAGACATTCACTTAGGTCACAAGGCTGCATATCACCTAATTGACGGAGTTGTAACATCTTATTTTTCAGATCATTTTACCAACCAGCTCATGGCAGGTATTATGGTACAGGATCACTTGGGTCTAACTCCAAAACCTAGCCATCGTGTTGAAGGGGGAGGAGCCACAGGAGGCATATGTTTCCAGGAAGCATGGAAATCTATCGCCAGTGGTTATATGGATATATGCCTTGCAGTAGGTTTTGAGACTATGTCAAGGGTTAATACATGGAAGGGTAACGAATTTATAGCTCTAGCGTCCGATACCTTGTTTGACTATCCCGTCGGTGGTTTCTATTCAGGATACTACGCAATGATGGTCGCTCGACACATGAAAGAATTTGGAACAACACGGGACCAATTAAGTATGGTCGCTGTAAAAAATAGAAAACATGCTTGCTATAATCCCTTTGCTCAGAATCCTGGAGATTATGATTTAGAGGATATTCAAAATGCCTCAATGGTATCCTGGCCCCTGACCTATTTAGATATTTGCACCATGTCCGATGGAGCATCAGCAATATTACTAGCCTCAGAACAAGGCGTGGAAAAGATTCAGAAAGCCACAGGAATCACAATCCCCTTAATTTCAGTAGCTGGAATTGGTAGGGGAACAGACATGATGCGTATGGCAGACAGACCCCATTCCGATGTCATTTTAATGGATCATGAATCCAAAAAAGATTATGAAGGGACGCAATTTATTGATGGCAAATTAAAATACCCCGGCATCCATTCATTTCGTGCTGGAAGATCTGCATCAATCCAGGCCTATAAAATGGCGAATATTAAAAATCCTTTGGATGAGATCGATT
Source organism: Spirochaetia bacterium UBA6919 (assembly GCA_002450905.1). GTDB lineage: Bacteria > Spirochaetota > UBA6919 > UBA6919 > UBA6919 > UBA6919. The sequence continues at coordinate 2,703 of DKAT01000017.1, read as the reverse complement.
TCATCGAACTCCACGACGCATATAGTTCCTCAGAAATCCAGACTTATGAGGACATGGGGCTTTGTAAATATGGCGAGGGAGGACAATTCGTAGAAAAGGGATATCCATTTTTACCAAATATCCACTATAAATTTGAATCAACCAGAAAAATAACATTACCTCATAAAGGAAAATTACCGATCAATCCGTCTGGTGGTCTTATAGCCTGCGGTCACCCTGTTGGAGCCACGGGTTTAATGCAGGGGGTCTTTGCTCTCTGGCAATTACAAGGTACAATACAAAAGCATTTTAAAGACAATACCCTCCAGCTCAATAATCCTAAAACAGGTGTCATCCATTCCCATGCTGGAACAGGAACTTATGTATCAGTCAGTATACTAAAAAAAATCTCATAAGGAGTACCCATGTCTGATAAAATAAAATTACCAGAATCCCAGGACGGAACAATAGTATTTAATCTTCCATTCAACAAAGATCTCAAGGACTTGTCAAACATGACACCCATAGTTGTCAAACGTCCCTATCTTATAGAATATATTTATTCCTATGGAGAATATTCCCCTTTCTTTGCAGGACTTACAAATGGAATACAATTAGGAACCCATTGTGATAATTGTAACTATACTTATGCTACTCCAAGGATGTATTGTAATGAATGTGGTGGGACAAACACATGGATAAAACTACCTGAAGAAGGTATGATACACACATTCACAGTTTGTTATTTCGGCTCAGAAAAGTTTTTACCCGAAACACCATTTATCCTTGCTCTCATACAATATCCTGGAGTGAATACCCTATTCTTGACACGACTACTGGGTTTCGACGTAAAAAATCCATCCCTATCCTGGATTGGAACGAAAGTTAAACAAAAATTTATTCGCAATTCAAAACTCCTCCCCACTGATGTATATTATATTCCCATTATAAAATAAATAAAATAACCACACATCATCACCTCAAAAACCCCATACTGAACACAAAAATACAATAACCCAACAACTACTTCTATCCTTAGATAAGCGATTATTCAATTTCATTCATATCAAATTGTATACGAATTACCTCAAGACAGGACAAACACAGGAGAATCACAGGAGAATCTCTTAAAAAAAATCAAAAAAAATAAATCGTACTCTATTCATTTCAACCCACCCTATCCGACAACAGTTCAATAACCATAAAATGTCACCCTGAGGCTCTCGAAGGGTGAAATATAGGTATTTACAAACTAAGGAGCACTAAAATGAAACTAAAACTAAACCCAATAATAGATAAAATCTCAGGAAAACTTCAAAACCTCATCTTCATCTCCCCTAAAAAGGGTCTGGGATCTTTCCAATCCTACGTAAGAACACCCCCCAAACCCAGAAATTCTCTATCAATAAAACAAATCAATTCCAGCAAAGCCTTCAAAATAATAGTCCAAAAATACCATGAACTAAAATCAGATTTAACAGCCTACCAAACCTGGAAAACAGCCTCAGACAACCTAAGACAAACAGAAAACCGCTACTGGACTGTTTATAAACTCTTCATGTCCATCTATATGAAAAAATACACCCAAAATATAGGACTCCCCACAGAACCCATCGATCTTTCATCAGGCTCATCCCTCGATTACGAACACCGCAACACCAGGATCTGGAATCCCACAACAGGCTACGGCAAAGGTACTTTCGGCACAGGAACCTACAACACCTAACCCAATCATCCCCTCATCCGCTAAATGTCATGCCAAACTTGTCCTGAGCAGAGCTTGCACTGAGCCTAGTCGAAGTGTCGATGGGCTTGATTCGGCATCTCAAATCGAATGGGTGCATCCTGAACCTGATTCAGGAACCCACAAACCAATTTCCCAGAAAAGTCATCCTGAACCCCCACCTGTCATCCTGAACTGGATTCAGAATCTCAAAATCGTCATTCTGAACATCCCAATGGTCATCCTGAACCTGATTCAGGAACCCACAAACCAATTTCCCAGAAAAGTCATCCTGAACCCCCACCTGTCATCCTGAACTGGATTCAGAATCTCAAAACCGTCATTCTGAACATCCCAATGGTCATCCTGAACTGGATTCAGGAACCCACAAACCAACTTCCCAGAAAAGTCATCCTGAATCACCACCTGTCATTCTGAACTGGATTCAGAATCTCAAAACCCAATCCATTCTCAAATACACCAACTATGAGTCATGCTGAATTTAATTCAGCATCTCTAACAAAGCTCATCAAATAAATCAACCCAATCCGGATTTTCTTTTTCAATTAAATCAATCTTCCACTGCCGACGCCAATTCTTTAACTGCTTTTCTCTGGATATAGCATCATAAACTTCTTCAAATTGTTCATAATAGACTAATTTATGAACATTATATTTCTGGGTAAATCCTTCAACAAGTTGTTCACGATGTTGATAAACCCTTTCACAAATATCACTTGTTACACCAATATATAAAACATTATTGGATTCGTTGGTTAAAATATAAACATAAAACATATTAACAAGAACCCTAACCACAAACCTACCATCTAAACTGTCACTCTAAACCCCTCAACTATCATCCTAAACCCCTCAACTATCATCCTGAACCCCTCAACTGTCATCCTGAACCCATCAACTATCATCCTGAACCCCTCAACTGTCATCCTAAACCCATCAACTATCATCCTGAAACCATCAACTATCATCCTGAACCAATC
>DKAT01000109.1 GCA_002450905.1 Spirochaetia bacterium UBA6919 | reverse complement strand
AAGCCTCATACACCCTTTCAATGGTCAAGACAATTGACTGTTGAGGAGTCGTATAGGAAAATTAAAAAAATCATGTCAAATGTACGGAATGGGAGAGTGAAATTTAAAACTCACTCCCATGAAATGAGCCTTATAGAAGGATTATTAGCACGAGGAGATCGGAATATAGGGCAACTCATTTATCATGTTTATAAAATGGGTGCATGTTTTGATGGATGGCATGATCAGTTTAATTATGATAAATGGAGTTGTGCCATTAAGGATTTGAATATAGATTTGGATAAATATCTCCACAAGAATAAGGATAGTAAGGATCTTTTACCCTGGGATAATATAGATTGTACCGTCACTAACGAATTTATGTATGGTGAATATGAAAAATCATTTAATACAGAAGAAACTCTCGATTGCAGGGAGAAGTGTTATGATTTTTGTGGTGTGTGTGACAAGGATTTACAAAGATTATTTAATATAGATTGCATAGAGAATAAATTAACTGATACTGATAATTATAGATATGATGATCAGATTTACCATGTACGCATGAAATTTACGAAATTAGGAATGCTAAAATATTTATCACACCTTGAAGTGGTAAACTTGTTCCAGAAAACTATGATGAAAGCAAAGATTCCTATCCAATTTAGTCAGGGATTTAATCCTATCCCAAAAATGGAGTTTATTAATCCTCTCCCTCTTGGAGTAGAAAGTGAATCAGAATATGTTCAATATAAAATTAAAGGTTACATTGATCCTAAGATATTGAAAGATATCTTAAATGAACGATTACCCGATGGGATACAGATTAATGATATAGCAATCACTGAGGAATTTCCTGGTAAGATTCACCAAGACTTTAAAAATATTTTATATCATATCTATTTTGATGACAAATTAGATTTAGAAATATTAAAAATAAATATTGAAAGAATTAAACATGAAAAATTGATTCAATCTGTTCAAAAAAATAAAAAAGGGGTATTAACTCAAAAAATTAATGAAATTATATCGATTAGTTTGAATGAGGAAGAAAAATATATTAGTCTTTTGATTTATTCTGATGACAGGACTGCTCAGCTTCTTGATTATCTGCATTTCCTTTTGGGAAAAGATAAATTCGAATTGCTAAAATACAAAATAGTGAGAAAAGAGCAATTTATGAAGGAATCAAATCTTTTAAGTATTTGATTAAATCTATTTTATTCCCAATAAATCGATTTAGTCTTTGGGTCTTCACGGAAATTTACTTTAGAACTTTGTCTTTTTTCAATTTTTTTTACAGATCCTTTGATATGGATAGTAACACCAGTGAAGAGGTCTTCTATAATCTTAATTTCTACTGGTTCGGGAAATTTAAGAGAGGATTTTAAGGCATCTCGTTTTGTTTTATTTTCACTAATTTCAGCATTTGTATCTTTAATTCCTTGCAGGAGGGAGTGTAACTGTTTTTTTCTATGTACAGGTAAAGATATTAATACATTTTTTATATCTGCTAAAACATTTTCACCAAAATATTGGGTAATTTCATCCATGATATTTTTTAATTTATCCATTTCTTCATTGATTTTAACTGTTAAGATATCAATTTGTTTTTCAATATCAGGATCTTTTCCTGCTATGAGAATTGTTTTACTTTCAGATGCAGACCCAGCAATAGCAACTTTGACACCATATCTTCCTAAGATTTCACCACCAACAACTTTTCCACCAATAATGACATACTCTTTTGCTAAGAAATTTGCCTGTACAGACGATTCTATAATTTCAATATTTTTATCGGCGATTAATTCAGCATTCTGGACAAAACGGGATTTGATGGTTCCTTTGGAAGTAACTTTACAGTGTTCTTTTCCAAGGATACCATTTTCCACATAGATATTTCCTTCGGCATTTATAATAGCATCCTCAACATTTCCACGAATGATGATATCTTTTGTTGCCTCTACAGTAAATCCAGGGAGAACACTCCCAGTAATTTCTACAATTCCAGGGAAATGAATATTTCCAGTATTTAGATTGACATCGCCATTTACGACAAGCCGTTCTTCTATATTTAATTTATTATCTTCAGTGAGCTCTAATACACCATCAATTTTAGAAATATATATATTTGATCCCTCAAATTCCGGTTCGAGATTTTTGCCAAGATGATAGGGACTTTCGCCGAGTAATATTCCTTTGACCTCTTTTCCGAAAATATCAACTCCAGTAGTTGGAGGAATTTCCGGTATTTTTTCTGCGATTATTTCACCTTTTTCTACAGTGTGAAAGGAGTCCTTTTCTTTGTAATCGATTCTTCCGTCTTCAAGTTGTTTTCCAACAGTTTTTTCAAGGCTTTTTCGCAATTCAATTTTTTCTACCATACCATTTTGTGGATTGCCACCTTCTGCAATAATAATTTGTCCTGCAGGTAAGCTTCCCTGATTTCTTAGCTGATCGATTTGGCTGTTGATCCTATAATCTTCAACAACGTGAATAAGTTTTAAAATATCAAATAGTTTTCTGATTTCTGCGACCGTTGGGATCTGATTTTTAATTGTTGAGTGAATATATAAATATCCAGTTAATTTATTTTCAGAATGCCAGAATAGAGGTAAGATCTGTAATTTATTTTCAATTAAAGCAGCAAATCCATATAATTTGGAAATAAATTCTTTCGTTTTTGGGTTATAAAATACAAATTCTGATTCCATGGAAGCTGGATCTTTATCAATTTCCTCCATCCCTGAAATTTCTTCATTATATTCCGGGTCATCAAAATCTATAATACGGGCTATAACATTTCCTTCACCAACGATATTATCGACTGAGCCTGGGATCATATGGTCTGGGTTTTCCTGATCATCATCCAGAGACTTTTGTAACGGAGTTCTAACAAAATGATTAAAATTATAGATAATCTTTTGAAGACCTTTTGATTCACTCATAATTAACTCACAAATAAATGTTGGTATTTGATATATAAGTATAATATATTATAAAATAAATATTCATTTTATTGCAATTAAAATATTTTATAAAATACTGATAATGTTTTATAATTATTGATGGCTCACAATACTCAATATTGGATTTACCTGAAATTATTTTCAAAATTGTAATCATCTTGATATATGTATTAATATAGATAAGCCACTCCAAAATGTAATACTGTGGTACTTGGTGTATTCTTTGCAATGAGCCCCAGAAATATGCCCAGTTGCAAACTAATACTATTTATTTGAACACTTAATTTGGGATTAAGTAATAAATATTCTGGATTATTTGCATGGGTTAGGGCAAGACTTGTGTTGGTGCGATTTCCATTATTGAGTCCATCTAGCCACTTTATACCGAGGTCTAGAGACAGTATTTCTTTAAATAACTTAATCCCAAGGTAATTTGCGATATAGTATTCAAAGGAATTATTATTGGTTCTGAAATTAAATCCTAAATCACCAAATATATAAAATACACCGAATTTCATCATGAATTGTTCAAAAATTGTAAAATTAAAATCTCCATTACCAGTCGGGAGTGTGTAGTTTGATCCACCAATGGTTGTACCTTGACCTGATGTTGACCTTCCAGTTGGAATACCTATTATTAATCCATAATCTAGGTTTATAAATTTATTGTTTGTTCGAGGTATAATTGCATATTTGAATCCTATGTTTAAGTCGCCGATATTGGTTTCTGAGTTGTCCTTGGATGGGGAGTTTGGTATGGAGGAATCGCTTTTTGCGGTAATGTGTTTCAGTGAATTGAAGGAGAGGAATAAATTGATTCTTGGGTTGATCCAGATATCTGTGAATATGTTGAAGGTGAATTCCTTGAATGATCCGATGTTTTCATTGTCTCCATTTGCATTATGACGTTTTGAGGCGGAAAGGTAGTAAAAATTGAATTGTACAGAGCCGTAGGGAGTAAATGATTTTTTTTGTTGTTTCTGTCTCTGCTCTGGAAGATTCTGGTTATTTTCTTGTTGCTGATCAATGTCCTGCTGGTTGTTTTCTTGATTTGGGAAAACTAGCTGGGTGCTAGCAATAGAGATCAATATTAATATATTAATGAGATATAATTTAGACACCATCAACTCCTTGTTTTACTAATATATCGGATTGTTGATAATAGAATTATAACGTCTTCAAAATATTATTAACTATATTTTAATTATATCTATCACAGAGGCTTCTCCGTTAAGATCCCATTGCTTTTCTTTGCCATTGTTTAAATTTGATTGAAACATGATATCAGTAGCGAGAGTTTCATTTTGAATGTAGTCATAAAGCTCTTCAATTGATTCTTTAACGATTTGCGAGGAGTTGTAGTTTATTTTTATTTTGTCAAGGACATCGAGGTTGAACTCTTTACGCATATTCTGTACCTTATTAACAAATTCCCTCGCATAACCTTCTCGTTTTAGTTCAGGAGTAAGTTCTGAGTTAAGTGCTACCGTAAGAGATTGTGATACTTCGATTAATAGTCCTTCCCGCTCTTTCCTTTCGATGAGAATATCCTCTTTAGTTAATTGTATAGTATTTCCATTATAATTTATTTCTATGGGATGACTATTATCCAGTTGTAATATTTTCTCTTCATCAAGATTAGTAATTAAAGGCATGCAATTCTTTAAATCTTTTCCTAAACGAGGCCCCAGGATCTTTAAATTGGGTTTTATTGTCAGGAAAACAAGTTCTTTTTCATTGTGTGCGAAAGTGATGGTTTTGACGTTCAGTTCTTCTAATATCTGTTGAGACATGGATGAAATGATATTCTCATCCTGTTTATCATGACAAATAACGATAATTTCTTTGAGTGGTTGCCTAACTTTGATCTGATGTTTATTCCTTAAAGAGTGTCCCAGAGATACTGCTTCTCTGACAAGATTCATTTCATGTTCTATTTGAAGATTACGTTGGTTATGTAATGCAGTTGGGTAGTCACAGAGATGAATGCTATCAGGTGAATTAGTATTTACAGATCTTACAATATTTTGATAAATTTCTTCCGTGATAAAGGGTAGAAAAGGAGCCAGGACTCTGATCAAGTCAAATAATACTGTATACAGGGTATCATAGGCATTTTGTTTGTCCTGATCATTTTCTGATTTCCAAAATCGTCTTCTACTCCTGCGTATATACCAGTTGGATAGTTTATCAATAAACTGCAAAATTGATGTTGCGGCTGTCGCAGGATCATAGCTATCTAGTCCCTCAGTTACTTCAATAGTTAGGCGTTTTAATTCAGATAAAATCCAAATATCGAGAGAGTTCGATTGATTTGAAGAAAGTTTATTTATATCATATTTATATTTGTCTATTTTAGCATAGGTTATGAAGAAGGAATAAATATTCCATAGTGGTAATATGATCTGGCGGAGGTTATCTTTAATTGTCTCTTCAGAAAAACGAATTGCGTTTCCTGGATTAGTGTTAATAAATAACCATCGCATGGAGTCGGCACCATATTTTTTAAATATTTCTAAAGGATCAACCACATTTCCGATAGACTTACTCATTTTGTGACCATGTTTATCCAAAACAAGTTCTGTACATATCACATTCTTATAGCTGGACTGATCAGTGATTAAAGTAGATATGGCGATTAGCGCATAGAACCATCCCCTTGTTTGATCCAGTCCTTCACAAATGAAATCAGCAGGATATAGTTTATTTAATAATTCTTTGGAACCTTTCTTGGCTGGATATCCCAATTGACCCCATGGCATTACTCCTGAATTATACCAGCAATCCAAAACATCAGGTTCTCGTTTCATTTCTTTATCACACTTAGGGCATTTACAAATTATATTATCAATGTATGGAATATGGAGATCAAAGCTTTCATCAATTTTATCTTTAGTGTAGTTATTCAAATCATCAATAGAACTTACACATATTTGATGCCCACAGGACTCATTCGTACATGTCCAAATTGGTAATGGAGAGCCCCAGAACCTTTCTCTTGATATTGCCCAGTCAACATTGTTTTCCAGCCACTTTCCAAAACGACCCTCTTTTATATGAGATGGATACCAATTGACTTTGTGGTTTGCGCTAATCATATTATCTTTAATAGCAGTGGTTTTTAAAAACCAACTGGACTTAGCATAATAGATGAGCCTAGTATTCGTCCGATAATTAAAGGGATAGGTATGAGGATACTTCTCTTTAGCAAATACAAGACCATGAGAAGAAAGATCCTTCAGTATTTTAACATCCATACCTTCCTCATCAAAGGAGTGGTTAGCATAATCACCACATTCTTTAGTAAATTTCCCGTGAAGATCGACGTGTTGTACATAGGGCAGACTATTTTTTGTAATCAGACGGTAGTCATCCTCACCGTATAGTGCTAAATGGACAATACCACTCCCATCTTCTGTTGTTACATAATCATCATTTATTGTATAGTGCTTTCTTTCTGGGAGATTAGAATGAAAATCCCAGAGTGGGACATACTCTATATTTTCCAAATCACTACCAAGATATGTTTGAATAATTTGATACTCCTTTAAAAACCCTTTTTCTTTCAGAGATTCCAGCCTTGCTTCAGCTAAAATATAATACTCATCAATTACCTGTAATTTTACATACTTAATTTCTTTACCCAGTGCTAAAGCAACATTCCCAAGTAATGTCCATGGGGTTGTTGTCCAGGCAATAAAATAAGTATTACTTTCACTTTTTAGTTGGAACTTAGCAAAAATGGCAATATCTACCACGTCCTGATAGCCCTGAGCGACTTCATGATTGGACAAAGATGTTCCAAGACGTGGACAATAGGCAATAACTTTATGTCCTTTGTAGAGCAAACCCTTATCCCAAGCCTGTTTCAATACCCACCAGTCTGTCTGGATAAACTCATTTGTCAGGGTGGCATATTCGTCTTCAAAGTCTAAGAAGCGTCCAATCCTTTTGATAGCCTCAATCCACTCTTTCTTATATCTGAATACAGTGCTCCTACAATACTCCATGAACTTTTCAATACCATAATTCTCTATGTCTTTCTTGGAAAATAAACCTAACTCCTTCTCTGCAGTAAGCTCGATTGGGAGTCCATGGGTATCCCAACCCGCTTTTCTTATTACTCTATACCCTTTCATCGTTTTATATCGTGGCCAGAGGTCTTTGAGAGTACTTTGAAGCATATGCCCAATATGAGGATATCCATTGGTTCCCGGTGGTCCATCATAGAAAACAAAATCTTCTGCTTCCACTCTTTGATTTACAGACATATTAAATATTTTATTGTTTTCCCAAAATTCTAATATTTTTTCTTCCATCTCCGAGAATGACACATCAGATGGGACATCCCTATACATATTTTACTCCAAAAAAGACTTTTGATTTGGTAAAGATATTGAAAAATGTTTATTTGTCAAGATGATCAATAGATAAATCATAAGATTATTTTGTATAATCATTTGAAGGAATTAGACGATTTGTAAGAATTATTAACCTATTTTTGCCATCCAATGAATGATGGTATGTATATAATAATATTATCAGCATATAGGGAATAATTTAATGAGTAAAATTTCACTTGATAACGTAGAATGTGGTTTGATAAAGGATACTATTCATCCCCGATATGCAGATATAGTATTCAATCATCCATTGAAGAATAGTTTTACATACTCGATTCCTGAAAGATTTAATCAGATTAAAAGTATTGGGTATCGTGTAACTGCTCCCTTTGGTAGAAGGACATTGATGGGATACATTGTCCGAATTCATAAAAATAAACCAAAGTTTAATACACTTGAGATTATTGATATCCTTGATGATAAGGCAATATTTGACCAGTTTGTTATTGACCTTGCTGAATGGATGTCCGAGTATTATCTCTGTTCAGTGGGAGAAGCCCTCTCAACTTGCCTTCCAAAAGAAATTAAAGAAAAATCATATGAATTAAATGAAGTATTACCAGAGCCACTTCACCTTCTGAATAGCGAACAGCAAGAAGCAGTTAATACAATTAGACAATCTATAAAAGATAATCAATTTTCTACATACCTCTTATTTGGTGTCACTGGGAGTGGGAAAACAGAGGTATATAAGTATCTCTCTCAATATGCTATATCGAAGGGTAGACAGGCGCTGATCCTTGTTCCAGAAATATCATTAACACCACAAACCATTAACAGATTCCAGTCAGCCTTTGGTAGAAAAATAGCTATCCTCCATTCAAAGCTGAGTCAAAGAGAGCGATATTTTAACTGGAATCGCATTCATAAAGGTGAAGTGGATATTATTTTAGGAGCAAGGAGTGCTATATTTTGTCCTCACTGTAAATTAGGCATTATAATAATTGATGAGGAGCACGAATCCACGTATAAATCAGGGGATACACCGAGGTATAGTGCTAAGCAACTGGCTTATAAGATATGCCAAACCCATAACCTTCCCCTCATTCTCGGTTCTGCGACACCTTCTATAGAAAGTTACTACCAGGGAATAATTAATAATATCAATACAATATCCCTTTCAGAAAGGCATTCTACCCACCAAAATCCTGATATATCCCTTGTAGATATGAGAAAAGAAGAGTCTAGGTCATTCATCAGCAAACTACTCTTTGAAAAAATAACTCAACGTCTTTCAAATAAAGAACAGATAATGATATTTTTAAATAAAAGAGGTTATTCTCCTTTATTGATCTGTAAAGATTGTGGTAGTACATTAAAATGCCCTTACTGTGACATATCCTTAACATATCATCAAGTGAAAAATAATTTACTATGCCATTATTGCGGTTATTCAACTAAATTAATCAATACCTGCTCTTCTTGTAAGGGTAATGATATTATGTTATTTGGTTATGGAACTGAAAAAATTGAAGATGAATTATCAGAATTATTTTTATCAGCTCGAATTGGACGAATGGATCTTGATACAACTCGTAGAAAGGGCGCCCATGAAAAGATTTTAAATAGTTTTAGCAAAGGGGAGATTGATATCCTGATTGGGACACAAATGATTGCAAAAGGCCTTCATTTCCCTAATGTCACCCTTGTTGGTGTAGTTCTTGCTGATTTAAGCCTTCATCTACCTGATTTTAGATCATCAGAAAGAACATTTTCTCTATTAACACAAATTAGTGGACGAGCAGGCAGGGGTAAATTGAAGGGGGAGGTAATAATTCAGACATACTTACCTAATCATTACGTGATTCAGTCAACAAAAAATCAGGATTATCACGAATTTTATACCCGTGAGATTGAAGAACGCAAGAAATTCCTCTATCCCCCTTTCACTCGTTTAATAAAAATATTAATTCGCGGTAAAAAAGAGGAAATAGTTATAAATACTGCAAATGAAATATTTCAGTATATGAATCAATTTAAGACAAAAGATATTGAGCTGCTTGGACCAGCCCCTGCCCCACTCGGAAAGATAAACAAAAACTATCGCTGGCAAATCCTATTGAAGGGGCAACGATTAAAACCCCTACAAGAACTTATACGTCATACTCAGGATAAATTTAGCAAAAAAAATAACACATATTTAGAAATAGACGTTGACCCTATCGCTTTGATGTAATATATTTTATTTATATTTTATTGTGAATGAGGTAATGTGTGCAAATATTAAAATACGGTGATCTCACTCTCAAAGAGAAATCTAAGGATGTAATCGACTTTGATGACCAACTGAGAAGAGAAGCTGATGATATGTACCAAACAATGATTAAAGAGAAAGGTATTGGACTGGCTGCACCTCAGGTTGGCTTATTGAAAAATCTGATTATTATAGATATCGAAGATGAAGTTGGAAGACAGGACTTTGTCAATCCTAAAATCACCAAATATTCGGATGACTATATCATCGAGGAAGAGGGATGTCTCTCTGTTCCTGGAATCTACGCAAAGGTTAAGCGATATAAAAAAATCACTGTTGAAGCCAAGAATCTTCTAGGGCAGACAATGATTTTCGAAGCTCAAGACTTGCTTGCAAGAGTTATCCAACATGAAATGGATCATCTCGACGGTGTTCTATTCGTAGACCGCTTGGATGATATGGATAAAAAACGTCTTAAAAGTGAATTAAAAAGACTTAAGAAGAAGTATCACAAAGTCTTGGCCTAAATGAAGTATAAATCAATTTTTATGGGCACCCCTGAATATGCTATGCCCTCGCTTCAAGCACTCCATGAAGAAAGCGATATCTTAGCAATATTCACTTCCCCTGACAAACCTACTGGGAGAGGGAAAAAAATTATTCCCCCTAAACCAAAACTATTTGCAGTAGACAATCACATCCCATGTTATCAGCCAAAATCCTTTAAAAATAACATAGAAATAATCAATACCATTAAAAATCTCAATCCTGATTTGATTATTGTAGTTGCCTATGGATTTATATTACCCAAAGAAGTCCTACAAGCCGCAAAAATATCATCTATAAATCTCCATGGATCAATTCTACCCAAATACCGGGGTGCATCGCCAATCCAATCTGCCTTGATAAACAATGATTCCAAAACTGGTATAACAGCCCAGATCATGTCTGAGAAACTGGATGAAGGGAATATAATCCATATTCTTCAAACAAATATAGAAGAAAATGATGACTATATTACATTGAGTTATCGTCTCAGCTTATTATCTGCTTCATGTATAAGAGATATTTTTGCTCTCTATAATAAAAATCAAATTACACCGTACCCACAAAATAATTCAGAAGCGTCTTTTTGTACTAAAATTAAAAAAGAGGATGCCTTAATTAATTGGTCTGAGTCCAATCAAGTCATTATAAATAAAATAAAAGCATTCATTCACTGGCCTCAATGCTACACCCATTACAATAATACGAAAATTAATATTCTGAAAGCTGAAAAAATTCATCTCCCTATTTCCAAACTACCCGGCACTATTATCCAATTTGATAAAGAAGGTATTATCATCCAATGCGGAGAAGGACATCTAAAAATCCTCGAACTGAAACAGGAAAATAAGAAACCTATGGATCATAAATCATTTCTTAATGGCCATAAATGGGACATTAACACTATGTTATGTTAAAGTTTAAAATAAAATACTTTTCATAAATTAAAAATTAATTAAATTTATATACTTTCAATCGCTAAAAAATAATTATAAAATAATATTTTTCTGAAATAACTTATGTACACATTAAATAAATTATTATTTACAAAATATCATTTAACGAGGTCTAAATGATATTTAAATCTATATTAAGAGTATCTCTGGTTATAATTCTATCTGTTGCTATTTTATTAATTGTTGCTAAATATACTTTTATTTCAAATATTGATGAGGATAAAATTGTAAAATTGGGTAATCTTGTGGGCTTGGATATCTTGGATGCCGCTAAAGAAATTGAAAAGAAGAAT
>DKAT01000009.1 GCA_002450905.1 Spirochaetia bacterium UBA6919 | reverse complement strand
CACGGAATCTCCCATATTTTTCCCATGAGGGGATTGTTTTGTGTTGAAGTATTATTTATTAATCGCTTTCTGGTGAAAATTTTTTATTGTCTATTCTTTCCTAATTATAGTTTAGATCTGAGAGGAATTGATCGTCCCATTGTAGGAAATCTTTTGTAAGTTGGGCTATCTTTGGATATATGTCCCATTGGGTCTGTTTGATTAAATCGTCACAAAAACGGGGTATCCACTTTATAATGTGGTTTTCTAAAAATTGTTTTTCTACTTCAAGGCACTTGTTAGCATCTAAACAATTGGATGTGGATAGATTATCACTCTCCTGAATGATAACACGTTGCATAAATTCCAGTTCTACACTAATGTGATCGGGAATGAGATTATTCTCTTCGCTGTAAGTAAAGCCATAGGTTTCGATGAAGTTTTTGACCTCTACTGTGGAATTACCCCAGAGAAGATTTTCATTATCAATATAGATGGATTCGTGGGGTGAGAAATGATTTGCTGGATTGTAAAATAATTCTGTGTATTCATTATAAAGTTTATCGAAAAGTTCTTGTGTGGGAATGTTTTTTAATAAATTATACAAGTCGTAATTAAGTGTGATCAGCGATTCCATGAAAGAATCATCTTTTAAAATATTTACTATAGAGATATCAGGCTCCTTTCTGAAGAGGATAGCCAGGAAACCATAGAGATTTGCCCTGTTTTGAGCTGTTGATATATTATCTAATTTGGTTTCCATAGCTATCTCCTGTTTATTTCGTTATACTTTAGTCACATCTACCACAGTATCCATCCATGTCTGCTGTCCGTTGACAGGATTTGGATTATTGGCTATGATCCAATTGGGGTGTATACCAACGCCATCACTCCACTTAGTAGGATCATTATCACGGGATTTCTTTCTCCACCAAATTCTATCGACATCATTATCGAGATTTTGTTTTTCAAGAGGAGATTTACCTGTGTTGTCCATAGCATATCGGTTAGCTGAAGCATATCGACCGTATTGCCATCGTCCAAGGTGCATGGAAATGGCTATGACTCCTGGTACAACTCCTTCTGAGAGACGTACTTTTGAGGTAATTTCACCTATCTTTGATTTAATCTTTACAAGATCGCCGTTTTGAATTCCTTTTTTGGAAGCAGTGATTGGGTTGATCAGAGCAGGATTCTCGTGGTATATTTCTGTAAGCCATTTACAGTTTGTTGAGCGTGAGTGGATGTGTACGTTTACCTTATATGTTGTAAGGATCAGTTGATCAGGTTTCATGGATTTATGATCAGGAATATCTGTGTATGTTGGGAATCCTGGGTATTTTTTCTTGACGAGGAGATTGGAATAGAGTTCAAAATAGCCTGATTTGTTGAGCTTGTCTGGTTTAAAGCCTTCGTAGACCTTGTCTCCAATTTTCTGTGCTACATATCCCTTATAGGCATTTTTTGTATTTGTATAACCTGATTTTGTCGCTTCATCAAGAGATTTTACCTTTACTTTCTTCCAATTCCAGTATACACCAGTTTCAGCGTCCAGTATCACACCTTCCTTCTTTAATAGAAGGGGATCTACAATTTTTTTATAACCAAAGAACTTTGGCTTTGGTCTTATGAGCTTAGCATTGGGATCATTGTACCAAACACCACCCCGTTTTTTCATGTATTCAAAAGGATCTTCACCGACTTTTTTTGCAGCATCCTTTACTATTTTAGTTTTATAGCATGATTTTTTTACAAAATCTACTTTATTCTTATATCCCAATTTAATACCTAGCATCTTTGCTATATCACAAGTAACATCACAAAAATCCCTTGCTTCACCTAATGGTTTAATAAGGGGTTGACGAATGTGGTATTCTGCAATCTGGTTAGGGGATGTGTTATCTTCATAATCCCATCTTTCAAGATATGTTGCATCAGGGAGAATAAGATCAGCCAAGGCACCACTTTCGCTGTAGAAAGGATCAACAGCTATAGTAAATGGGATTAGATTTTCATCTTTCAATATATCTATATTTTCCTTACAATCTCCATTAACGTATACTGGATTATAACAATACCACATATAGATGTCAGGTCTTCCCATCTTGCCATCTTTGATCATCTTAAAGATCTGGTGATTGGCATGATGAGTAGGTAAAGCTATTTGTCCTTTGAAACCATCAAGAATTTTAAGAGCCTTTGCTTTAGGGAATTTTTTAGGTTTAGGATATTTCCAACTTGCTCCCACACCACGACAACGTCCACCTGGGTTATCAATATTTCCTGTGATTGCAGCTAGCATTTGAATAGCACGTTCTGTATCATTTCCATTATAGTGAGCCACAGCACCGCGATAACTAATCACTACAGCAGGATAGGACTTAGCAAATTCAAGAGCTATAGATCGTATTTTGGATGCGGAAACACCACTAATTTTCTCAGCCCATTCCGGTGTATTGAGTTCTCCTGGCTTGCCGTGGATATTGAGGTATTTAATAAGGGCTTCCATTTTCTCTTCTAATGTAGCATTATGCTTATCTGTAATTTTACAGAACTTCAAAAAGTCTTTATCAATAAGGCTTTTGTAACCAAATTTCTCTTTTTCGATGCTCTCTTTCACGATAGTATGGCACATTGCCAGTACTACAGCGCCATCTGTACCAGGTTTCACCGGAGCCCATTCGGATGAACGGGCTGCTGTTGTTGATAGTCGAACATCGAAAGTAATCATCCGAACGTTTCTTTCAACCATAGCATCGACGATTCTTTGTGCTAATGGGATATGATTTGTGTGGGCTTCGAGGACATTACTTCCAAAGTTTAGTATAAATCGGGTATTGTCAATATCCCAGTTGTCATAATGCTTTCCCCAGGTTAGCTCCTGTGCTGTCCATTTTCCACCTTCACATATTGATGTATGATTACCTATAGTTTTTGTACCATAGGAAGTAAGGAAGATATCTTTAATCATTTTACTCGAACTGGACTTCATTCGTCCATAATGGAACATGAATTTCCCTGGATTATCCTTGCGAATTTCTTTTAATCCCTTAATGTGTTTACCATTTCGGGTATATCCATTCACAATCATTTTGAGGGCTTCATCCCATGAAATTCTCTTCCATTTGTTTTCTCCACGCTTGCCTGTTCGTACCATAGGATAGAGTATACGATCAGGATCATAGACCTGATTAATCCCTGCATGAGCCTTAGCACAAATCTTTCCCTGACCTCTCATTGATAGAGGTTGCCCTTCTATCTTAACAAGACGACCATCTTCTATATAACCTATCATAGAATCTCTTGTAGTACAAGACCAGCAGGCTGTTGGGATAGCTTGTCTCTCTTTCTTAGTGCCAGGAGAATAATCCTTACCCCCTTTAATAAGGTCTTTTGCAACAAGGACACCTTCATGTGCAACGGCAAGACCAGTTGATAAGACTCCCAGTTTTAAGAGAGCTTTTTGAGATAGGCTGAAAAAAGCTCCAACCTTACCTGAAACCTTTAAGGCTTCTCTCCGATTCATTTGTTTATTTAATATATCTTGACTGCTCATAGTAAACTCCTTCTAATTAAAAAGTTGTCCACCAATTACCCAGACATATTTGAGGATAAATGCACCTACCAACACCAAAGCCGATGTGATAGCTGGGATTGTTACACTAAAGGGGTGTTCCCTTAATTTCTTTTCTCTGTATATTGCAATACCCCCCATAACAAGAGGGATTAGTAATCCAAATATTACGACACCACCCCAGAAGAGGAATCCGAAATCAGTGTTAAAATGATGGATAGCTCTATCGACAAAAAATGGTCCATAAAACATTTTAATAACCCATAAATAAAGAACTATCATCTGGACGACAATAGCTACTGCAAGGATATCACGGGCTAATTTGATGGATTTAAGGACGAATTTAGCGTCACTTCTTAGGGAGAGGATAAGGATTACCACGGCAACACCTGTTAGAATGAAACTCGCTATGTTAGTAATGATGGATTCACCTCCATACCAAATGGGTTTGGACTTTACTACAGTCAACAGGAAGCCATGAAAACCACCTACAATGACAGCAACGACTGATCCTATGTATCCAACAAGTTTTCTGTTGTGTTCAATATCTTTATACCAGAGATATGCATAGTAAAGGGATATGAGGATGAATGCTCCCTGGAACCATGCACCCCACCACAAAGGAGACTCTGGGTTGAAGTTGAAGTAGATTCTCCAGATCCTTAATGGGTTACCCATTTCAGCCAGTAGGAAAAAAAAACCTATGATGATACATATTGGAGATACGTATGCACCAACTTTTGTGACTTCTTTATGGGTATCTTTATAGTAATAGCTTACGAATACGGCGAATAGAAATGCTCCAACTCCCATTCCACCGAAGAAGAGGTCGAATGCTATTCTATAATCCCAATATATATGATGAAAAACGTCATATGTTACATTCATATTACCCCCCTATATTACTTTCTTTTCAAAGCCGGAATCGTCATCCAAACCAATATAGAAGACTCTTGGCTCTGTTCCCATTTCTTTTTTCAAGACCCGTACAGGATTTCTTGCAATAAGTTTTGAGATTTCACTGTTTGGATCATTGATATTACCGAATACTCTTGCATTGGATGGACATGTATTTACGCATGATGGGACAAGTCCCTTTTCCACACGGTCTATACAGAAATCACATTTATTAGCAACCTTTTTTTCGGGGTGAGAAAATCTGCTTTCATAGGGGCAGTTTTGGATGCAGTACTTACAACCAATACACTTCTCTTCATTAACGACAACGATACCATCTGTTCGTTGATAAGTAGCTCCTGTCGGACATACAGGAACACAAGGTGGATTTTCGCAGTGATTACAGAGGACTGGCAGGAAAAACATCCTTGTATTGGGGTATTGTCCCCGTTCAGCGGTTTTTACCCAGCTACGCCAGACACCCAGTGGGACATTAAATTGTGCTTTACAGGATACGCTACACGCATGACATCCGTAACATCTTCTTAAATCAATCAGCATGGCATATCGTACTTTGGATTTTGTTTTATCGACTGTGGAACAGTTTGTGGCGAGTGCAGTAGAACCAGCTGTTATAGCCAGTGTTTTTAGGAAATCACGCCTATCCAGAGTATTTTTTATATCAGACATGACAACCTCCCTTCTGATATTTTATCAGATTATTTTAAGTTGATCAAATCTTGAATACTCTCGAGAGAAATTTGTTCTATATTAATTATACATTAAATAATGGAATTTGTAAAGGGAATTTTAAATATATTTGAATATATTTTATAAGCTTAAGTATCTATTGACTAATAATATATACTATTTTCCGAGAACACTGATTCAGTGTACAATTGGATATTATATAAAGGATTTTATGTGGAGTTATCAGATATTATGGGTATAATAATTTTATTTAATCAGGTGACAACAGTAATGGATTGAACAAATTAATGAGATGATGAATGGAAATGAATCCTGTTTGTACTCAATAAACCGATAGGGATATTATGACTTGTGAGAAAGATTTCATCATAAGAAATATATTTGGTCGTAATCAAATTATAACTGATGTCATGAAGAATTTATTTCTG
Source organism: Spirochaetia bacterium UBA6919 (assembly GCA_002450905.1). Taxonomy (GTDB): domain Bacteria; phylum Spirochaetota; class UBA6919; order UBA6919; family UBA6919; genus UBA6919. The sequence goes on along the minus strand of DKAT01000009.1, from coordinate 66,972 downwards.
TATCTTTATATAAATATAGATTCTGAATCAAGTTCAGAATGACAAGTTTCAATATAAGTTAGTTCATATTTTACTACTACAATATTTTATATATAATTTATTGATCTACAAATATAATTGGATAATAATTAAATGAGGTATCCAGAATGAAGTATATAAGCTATTTATTAATTATTTTTATCTTAGTATCCTGCAAGCAAAAAAATGGTTATAACTCGAATGAAATATCCTACCAGTCAAAGAATAAAATAACAATACTCCGGATTATCGAAGACCACTTAAATAATCCTGAGGAGGTGAAGGAGCTTTATTTAAATGGATCGAATGTCGAGGAGATCCCCGATAGCATAGCGAGATTTAGGAACCTTGAGGTGTTGACTCTGAGTAATATCCGATTTAAAAGATTTCCCAAAACCATCTGTCAATTGAAGAAATTAAAAAAACTCGTTATAGGTTATACTATGGATGGTACAAGTTCTATTTATGGTACATTTATTTCAGAGATTCCACACGAAATAGCTCAGTTAAGTCAATTAAAGGAACTTTATCTCAATGGTTGTGAAATAGAAAAACTCCCTCCTGAGATAGGGAAATTAACCCGATTGCGTGTTTTAGAACTTAATAGGAATAAATTAACATATCTTCCAAAAGAAATTACATATTTAAAAAAATTAGAAGTACTTGGAATTGATAGTAATGAGATCAAAGATTTTCCTCCTGATATGAATGCATTACAAAATCTAAAACACATTAACTATGCTTGGAATGAAAAATTATCTTATCAATCCAAGGCTAAACTGAGAAAGGATCTGCCAAACTGCTCCTTTCCTTCGAGTTCCATAGAAGATGCATTAAAATATCCTGGTCAGGTGTATCATCTCCATGTTGAAATTGATGGCGACGACCCGAATAATGATTTAATAAAATATTTTAAGGAAAAAATTATTTCAAAACTTGTTCGATTAGAAAGTTTATCTATAATGTTACACTATATAAAAAAGAAAAATAAAATTGAAAGTATTAGAAAATTAGATACAATAATCCATAGCTTGAAGGGTTTAAAAAAATTAAAACATATTTATCTTGATTTTAATAAAGATTTTTCATTTCCTATATCTTTAACAGAATTAAAGGACATTCGATCCCTTAATATCACTGGAAGTTGGATAGAATCTATTCCACAAGAAATATCCCAACTCAAGAAATTAGAAGTTCTCAATTTACAAGATAATCATAAAAAAAATAAAAGCAATATTGGTGAAATAAGAAATTTTCAACTGGACGTGGAACTATTGACTAAAAATATTAAATTCAATCCAAATAATCCCATTCTTTATAATAAACGCGCCGTCGCTTATTTTAATTTAAGCCAGTATGAACTAGCAATTCAAGACTTAAACAAAGCAATAAAGTTAAAACCTGATTATGCAATGGCTTACTATAATAGAGGAGCCGTTTATTATAGAATTAAAAAAAGATATTATGGTAATAAGGATTATCACAAAGCTATTATGATAGATCCAAACCTAGCGGATCATCATTATAACGATCGATTTATGATTACAGAAGATATAAGTTATTTCGACTTAATTATTTTTATTATTCTCGATATCCCTTTGGCTTATTTACTATTATTCCATCTCATCGATATACCTAATATTTTAAGAAAAAAGGATAATAGATTACCAAGTTTACGATTTAGGATCATCGTTTTTTTAATATTGATTGTATTTATCCCCCTTCTTGGAATTTTAGACTACATTTTGATATCCGATAGTTTAGCCCTGGGTTTAGGAGTAGGAGTCAGCTTAATTATTATAATTTTTTTAGTTTTGTTCATTTTAATTGGGAGAAATATTATAAAAAGTATTTTCAAATCAAAAAGTGAAAGAACAAATTATTCCTAAACATTATGAAAATAGTATCTATACCTGTTTTAAACTATTTTTTATCAATTTAATTTTAATAAATCAAATGGTTTTATTAGATTTAAATATACTTCAGACTTTGATTTGAATTTATAATGACACACTAAGTGTTATAAGGTGGGTTGGAGTGATTTCAATTGTGGGGATAAAAAAGTTTTCATTTTTCTTATCAGTCCATTTTTATGAATATCTTTTCTATAAAATATTTGAGATTTGGAGCTATTCATGTCCAATAATTCCGGTATATTCAACAGATTCTCTGGTAAAGGAGTTTATCCCCATCAACTTGCCTGGATACTTCTACTCCCGTTTCGAAACTTCTATCTTTCTCCACGAAAGCTCATTAAACGTATGAATTTACGTCAAGATTGCGTAGTTTTGGAACTTGGATGTGGGCCAGGATATTTTAGCCCGTTTGTGGCTCAAGCTATTCCAGATGGAAAACTATTTTTAACTGACATCCAACCTGAAATGCTTGCTAAAGCTGAAATGCGGCTAAAGAAGAAGAATATTTCAAATGTAGAATTGATCTTTTGCGATGGTCAATCACTTCCATTTGAAGATAATTTTTTTAACTGCATCTATCTTGTTACTGTTTTAGGTGAGATAGTTGAAAAAGAAACCTATACCAAAGAAATGTATAGAATTCTTAAGCCGGGTGGTGTACTTTCTATCTCTGAACAAGGTGGTGATCCAGATAGCTTACAACTCGATGTCGTTAAAGATATATTCCTGCCTGCAGGATTTGTATTTGACAGAGTATTTGGGAAAAGTAAAACATTTACAGCTAATTTTATTCGACCATGAGAGACCAGAGTTTTTCCCATGATTTTCCCATACTTTTCCCATGAGGGGGTTGTTTTGAAATTCTTTTTTACTATTGAGGGTTTGGTAGAAATCAATTGGGTTATTATAATTTTCAAACTGGTTTGATAATCCTGCTTATTGAGCCTTCGATGGGTTCGCCTCATATTTCAATTTGGGACTATGGATGTTTATTTTATAATATAATGGTTTAGATATTTACAGATCTTTTATGATAGTACAGAACTGGTGGTTTTGAAATGGAGTTTGGCGACTTTCTTCAGAATCTCCTGTCCATGTTTCCTGACAAGTTGTTTACCTCTGTCTATTACAATTTTGGATGCACCTTTGGGGATTTCGATGTTGTATTCTCTGGATAATTTATCCATACAATTGAGGAATTGCACTCTTGCAAGAATGGAAGCTGATGCGACTACAATATTCTCTTCTGCATGGTGTCGTTGAATTAACTTTATGGATTTTCCTCGTTTCATCAAGGCGTTTTGTATTAGGGATTCATCTCCAAACTGATCGGAAAGGACATTATTACAGTCTATTTTCTCTAACAAGTTCTCAATGACCCTTGCGTGACCCCATGCCAGTAATTTATTAAGATTTTTGATTTTGTCATATAAGTCATTGTACTTCTCTGGTCCTATGGTCACAATCGATTGGGGAAATACTTTTAACTCCTTAGAGATAGCATTACACTGATAATCTGATAATTTTTTACTGTCCTGGACACCTAATTTTATTAATATTTCCCATTGTTCTGGTTTAATATAGATTCCAGCAATCACGAGGGGTCCAAAGTAATCCCCCTTGCCTGATTCATCTGTTCCAATTAGAGGTTCATTGATAATAATATTATTTTTATTTTCTATTGGTGGTTTAAAAAGATTTTTTTGGGAAATGAGCGTTTGATTAATAATCTCTTCTATGTGTATCTTGAAGTTCTCTTGTTTTATAGGGGATGTATCGATGTGAGAGCCCTTTTTTTTATTGTGGAAGATTCTTAAATTGGAGGATATGTTATTTTCTGTAACGGTGAATTGAATTCCAAATTGAATAGTATGTGATTCCCCTGTCTGAATATTCTTTTCAACAAAAGATTTTTTTAAACGGACATAAAGATACTCTGGGGTTTCATCAAAATAGTGTGTCATTAGTGTTATTATTCCATTTCTAAGAGGATTATTTTATTGGAATAGAGTATCCCAGATTTGATCGACTTTTTTCTTAACTGAATCGGTCATTATAATCTCAGGTGGATATTCTCTCATGGCTCCTTCTTCCTTCCAGCGGGTTGTGGCATCAAAACCCATTTTGGGACCTCCAAGGAAATATGGGGAGGAGTGATCGAGCTGATCGAGAGGGCCATCGACGATCATTACATCTCTTCGGGGGTCAACATTATTTGCCAGCTTCCACATGACTTCTTCCATATTTTGGACGTTGACATTCTCATCTACAACCGCTATAAATTTTGTGAGCATCATCTGACCTAGTCCCCATATAGCATTCATGACTTTCTTAGCTTGATAAGGGTATTCCTTCTTGATTGAGACGAAAACAAAGTTATGAAATACACCGAATGCAGGGAAATTGATATCCACGATCTCAGGAATCATTGTACGAATCAGGGGAAGAAATATCCGTTCTGTGACTTTACCCATATAAGTATCTTCCATTGGGGGTTTTCCGACGATTATCGATGGATATATAGCTTTGGATCGCCTTGTGATAGCGGTTACGTGGAATACAGGGAAATCATCTTCCATGGAATAATACCCCGTATGATCCCCAAAAGGACCTTCTGTTTTCATTGGTTCTTCTGGATCGACATATCCTTCGATAATAATTTCAGCTTCAGCAGGTACCTGGAGGTCAACCGTTTTACATTGAACCATATCCATACTGTCTTTCATCAGGAAACAGGCGAAGGTAAATTCATCCACAAAGGGGGGTAAAGGTGCAGTTGACGAGAAAATAAGACTGGGTGGGCCTCCTAAGACGACTGCGATATCCATTTTCTTTCCCAGTTTCTTGTGCTTGCGATAGTTCACCGCTCCGTCGTGGTGCTTGTGCCAGTGCATCCCTGTGGATTTGTTATCATAGACCTGGAGGCGATACATCCCTGCATTGAGGCGATTATTTTCGGGATCTTTTGTGATAACGATGGGTAGGGTGATGTAACGTCCACCATCGAGTGGCCAGCAGTGGAGGATAGGTAACTTCGACAGATCGACAGATTCTTCTATCACCTCCTGACAGGGGGCTTTCTTAACTGTCTTCGTATGATAGGAAAAGAGTTTTCCATATTTTGGAAATAATTTAATCCCCTCCATAAGGCTTTTTGGGGGAGTGATGGTTATGATATCCTGAATTTCATCGGACAGATCAGATATTTTATCCACCCCAAGGGCTAAAGCCATTCTCTTGTCTGAGCCAAATAAATTCATTGCTACCGGGATATTGCTTCCCTTGGGATTTTCAAATAGGACAGCCTTTCCATTATGCTTACAGAGACGATCGACGATCTCTGACATCTCCAAAACAGGGTCTATTTCTTGTTTAACGACTAGGATCTCATTTTCTTTCTTTAATAGATCAATAAATTGGGATAAATTTTCTATTGACAAAATAAATACCTCATTTCAACTGCTTTTCATTATTAGGAATAATTATTTTAAGATCTCGCAGAGCATGACTCTGACAGGCAAGACGCCATCCACTTTCTAATTCTTCTTTTGTGAAGCGAAACCTTTCCATATCACTTACAGGAGTCATGGTCTTTTTACCGTCCAGAACCTGAAAGCGACAGGTACCACAATTCCCACGCCCACCACAATCCGATCCAATAGGCACTCCCAGAATATGAAAGTTATTTAATAGACTGACAGCTGGGTTAAAATCTATGATTAAATTATTATTTATTATTTCAATCTTTGGCATGAGTAACGATAGAAATTATATTTGAACAAGATTAATATTTAGCTACAATAACTTTATATAAAGTTATAATCTATGATCCAAGGTAAAAAACAATTTCCTTAGAACATATTGAAAAAAAACTCTTTATGTTAAGATATTATATCATCCACCTCTTGCTTCCCGCTTTCTCTGTTCATCTTTGCGCTTCTCTTCTTTCTCTAACATGGCTTTCCAGCTTTCTATAGTCTTCTTAGCGGTCTCTGATTCTTCCTGCGTACCTAATAGAGCTGATATTTTCCGCAGAGCTTCCTGGAAATTGATTGCCGCTTTAATATCAACGACTTCTTTGGTCCCAAGCATATATTTTTCACGAAGGTGCTCACTGCATAGTCTTAAAAAGTTCTTTATCATGTTAAGAAGCTGGATATTTTCTGGGAAGTATGGATCACGGGGATCATTAATGGATAATCTTTTATAATTCAGAAGATTTTTAAAAATGCTGACATACCTTCCCTCCATATCAACAAAACTCCACTTATATTTAGTATTTTCACCGTATCCATCCATGATTTCTTTGAGGGTATCTTTTAATTTATTGACCAGATTTAGTAGTCGCTTGGGATCCATTTTTTTTATGGTTTCCAAGATATCCTGGTTTTCATGGAGGAGGGTATCAACGAAGTCTCCAACAATCTTTTCCAGCTCAATAAGAGCCTTAAAATAACTTTTCCTTGCATCATTAAGGAAATCGTCACTCTTCTTACCAAGGAATTCCTCATTCACCTTACTCATATTACAATTAATGGAAACAATATTGAGATATTCATTAGCAATCGCTATAAGATAGTAATTAGCAAGTCCGTATTGATCATCTTTTAATTCTCTTTCAAATTTACCAATTTTAGACTTAATTTCATTGATTTGATTTTTTAATTCTTTGATTTCAGTTTGAAATTGCAACTTCTCTTCAGATGATATTTTTTTTGCCATAGCTTTCCTCTAGATTAAACCTGGTTTAGGAATTTACAGTTAAATAATTTTGGACATATAATTTATTCATCCTCATATCACTCAAGCCATATTTACAGATTTAATATTTAAATATAATAATCCACACACCGGTGAACAAGTGATTGTTTATTATTTATCGGTAAAGATCTTCAAAATATTTGTGAGTTTTAAAAAAAAAATTGATGAAGTGATTTTCTTAATAGGAAGCATATATTCCAAATAAGATCTTTAGACCTTCAATTTTTTATTAATTCTATTATTACTATATAGAAAGACAATACATATAACACAGAAGTATCGGAACTAAAAATTCTGATTCCGATTGTTATCAGATACTATGTCTTTCATATGATTTTGAATAATCAATATTGGGTGGTCAGTTTAAAGTGATTTTTTTTATTAAGATATTTTTTTATATTGGGTGAATATTTTGTGAATGATAAATCGATAAGGGGATATGGAAGGATGCTATGAACATCCCCCCATACTATGAAAAAATTACATTTTTGGAGTTTGTAATTCTTTTAACTCTTTTTTTAGTTTCTTTACTTTTTTCTTACATTTTTTGTATTGTTTAATTTTTTTAGCTTTTTTAAGCTTTTTACATTTTCTTGTAGTTTTCTTGATTTTCTTGGTAAGAGCTGCAATTTTAGCTGAATTATCAACCTTCATTGGTTCTTCTTTCTTCATTTCATCTACTTTTTTGTCTTCTGGTTTTGTTCCACCATCACCGCACTGCATTACGCCCATTGGGATGAAAGCTGCCATTAATAGAATAGCTATGATTTTTTTCATTGGATAGTTCTCCTTGTTTAAATTGTTTTAAAAATTTGTGTACAATATAAGAGATTTTAAATAGAAAAAAAAGGTTTTTTTTTATATTTTTTTTTAACTTTTTTTTTACATTGTGTGTTATTAGGATTTAGAAAATATTTTTTTGTTAAAAAAATTGGTGGGCTATCGGAAGGCATATTGGCCCTCCGATATTTTTTAAGTAGAATTAATTTAACTGTTTTAACTCATTTTGAAGTCTTTTGATTCTTTTCTTAATCCTAGCTTTTTTTCTCTTATTCACAGTTCTTTTCAATTTTCTTTTTAATTTTCGAATCTTTCTTTTAAGATTTCTTTTTTTAGCAGCGACAGCAGGATCAGCTTTAGGGGGATCAGCTGGTTTGTTGGTTTCTGCTGGTTGCGGATTGTTTGCTGGTTGTTGATTGTCTGTTGGTTGTGTTTGCTCCCCGCTTCCGCACTGCATTACGCCCATTGGGATGAAAAGAGCCATTAACAGAATAGCTATGATTTTTTTCATTGGTTATACTCCTCTTTAAATTTGATGTACAATATAAGAGATTTTAAATAGAAATATTTGAATTTTATTAATAATATTTGTTTAATATTTTTTATTAATTGTATTAATTTTATAAAATATTAAGATTTAGATATTATAATTTTGAAGGATTATTTATTTTGATTCAATTTAATTTTAAGTACCTATATGTTATACCATTAATATTTATTATATCCTGTGGGAACCCTGTTAGAAAAGAAAATTTGGAACGTAAGAAGTCTAAAGATAGGATTAATCTTGCTCAATACGACTCGTTGATTGAAAAAGGGGATGAGGATGACAAGATAGATATTATCGAGGAACTGGACGAATATGAGATACCCGATGGAGCTCTATTACTTATCCGATTACTGTTTGATGAAAATAAAGACGTCCAAAAGAAGGCTCAAAGTATTTTAGATAATTATAGAAGATTTGTTTTAGCCGATCTGGACAAAAGTTTTTTGGGTCATTTGGATCAATGGTTCAGAAGGAATCCTATTTATATATTGAAACATCTTGGCTATGAGAAACAATATAAATCTTTTATTGAGAATGAGGAGGCTAGGGGACGACGGGTTGGGTACTATAAAAAGAACCCTCTACGCTATGTTTTAAGGGAGAAACTTGTATTTAGTATTTTAAATTCAAAGGACTCAAGTGAGTTTGAGAGATTTTGGGCTTTGTGGATCATTGGAGAAATGCGTATTGATGATGGTATTCCCTATCTAATTAAAGAAATTAAGAATAAAGCACCGAATAATCAGTATATAAACAATCAAAGTATTGCTGTTTGGTCTCTTAGCAAGTTTGAAGAGAAACGATGGACTCCAGTTATTCTATCTGTAATTCAAAAGAAGAATCCCTACATTCAAGAAGCATCAGCATTAGCTATAGGACATTTAAAAGATTATCGTATAGCACAATTCTTTTTGGATCTACTTTATCGGAAAAGGAATATCAATTCTCCATATCTAAAAATAGGATTACTCTGGTCGCTAACCCAAATGAATGTCAAGACAAGTCGACCTTATATCTATAGCAATGATTTTTTGAAAGAAGTTGACTGGGTAAGGGTTCAGGGCTTATGGTCTTTATATCGTCTTGGAGAAAAGAAAATACCAAATACTGTATTAATCACACTCTATGACAAATCAGTTTACATACGGCAGGTTGCTCTTCTTGTGGTGGATAAAATAGATGATAAGACAATAGCCCCTAATTTATACAAACTTCTTAAGGATAAGTCCTCAAAAATAATTATTCGTGTAATGGATCTTTATTCCAGGTGGAGTTATAAGAAAGCATCAATGGGTATAATCCCTCTATTAAATGATTCCAGATATAGTGTGGTAAGAAAATCTATTATTAGTTTAGGAAAACTAAAATCAAATACTGCTGTTATCCCTCTTATAAATCTCCTTAATAAGGATAAAATATCAAAACCTTTAAAGATCTATGCTGTGAGATCTCTTATTAGAATTGCAGATAAGAAAGCCTTTGATAGTCTGCATGACTTTTATATTAACGAAGTATATAAAAAAACAAACAATATGAATGGGAAGATCCAGACTAATAATGATAAAATACAGAGTAAGACCGATAAGAAACCGAGTAAGAATAATAAAACTAGAGATAAATTATTATCATTGCCAATTCACAAAAATAATAATCGAACAATAAATAAGAAAATAAAAGATCCAACAAAATATCCTCCATTTTCAAAAATTATTATTGCATTAGCTAATATAAAACAACTTTATAATTTGTTTAAATCCCCAAAGGAAGAAATAAAACTATCGGCTATCTCTTCAATACCTCATTTCAAAAAGAAAATAAAGGATTTTAAATTTCTAATCGATATAATGAAAGAGAATCCTACAAAAATACAGACAGAAATAATAAAGGTGATTGGTATTATTAAGTATAAAAAGGCCCTTTCACTATTACAGTACATCGTATTCAAATCAAAGAAAATGAATAAGCAACTCCATATTGAAGCTATCTATTCGATTGGTAAAATCCAAGTCAGAAAAGTCTCAAATAATCTAAGAGAATTGGCTGAGTCACTGGATCAAGATATCAGTCTGGCTGCCATTGAATCTCTAGGTTATCTCGGCGATAAAAAAGCCATCCCGACGTTAACATCTATGTTTCGTTATAATAGAAAAACAAAAATACGAACTGTTATAATCTTATCTCTTATTACACTGGGAATCACTGAAGATAAGTATATAAAAACTCTTGTAGAAATACTAAAAGACTCACCAAAAGATGTAGAGGAATATCTGAAAGGGTTTTTTAAAAGAAATTCCCCTGAATACCGAGATAAACTCAAGAAAAAAATATTAACCCTTGTCCGGGAAGACAATAAAAATATCATAATAAAAGTATTTACACCAAAGAAAAATAAAAATACCCAAAAAAAATAAAAGAACTATTATAATTTTTCCTGAACAATTCGACATTTCTTTATGAATTGGAGTTTTTATCATGAAAAAAATGATCTTGTTTTGCATAATCCTCTTCTCAGCAGTCAGTGTATATGCTGTAGATTATTATACCAACAAAAATAAGGATGACAAGGATACCCTATACCTCTATTCCCCTCGAAAAGAACGACCGGAATTCATGGAAGGTGATATCAAAGATATTAAAGAGTTTGCTCAAACAATTACAAATAAGGGCAAACCAGAAAATCTAACTGCACTTATCACTAAAAACCTTTCTGATGAAACAAAACAACTTATAAAGGAATATCAATCCAAAAAAAATCCACCCGAATCCTTGATAAAATCATTGGAAGAATCTCTCATAAAAGATCTGAATAAAATTATCTCTCAAGAAAGCCTTTACACCAAAGAACGATTCGAGGATATCAATCTAGACCAGCAAACTCAAAAACTACTTAAACTCAATCTAAAAAAGGGAAATAAGCTCCTTGCATACTTAAACCGCTCTCTATTACAATATGCCTACCCAAAATCTCTCGTAAGCTGGGAATTCTTCGAGGAAAATCTAGACCCCCACAACCCAAAACTCTATGATAAGGCAATCCGACCCTACTGGCGACGTAAAATCATTTATAATGAACTTCCCTATAAATACATTGAAAGAAAATACAATGATGCCACGGTACTCAATGATTCAGACATTCAATTCAATCTCTCAAGCGGATTCTCACTAAAAATAAATCTTAATGGCGAAATCACACCCCAGTCCACAGGTCGTTTCTATGAATATAAGATTAACCAAAAGATCAACAACATAGGAAACCTGACTGGTAAAGTCACTGGAAGGAAGATTGGAAAAAGAATTAACCTCAGTTTTAATTTAAATTTGCATAATGACAAAGAAAAAAAGATCGGAGATATCACTGGATCCGTCACCTATGGTTTATCAGAAAAGGATAATTTAGAAAACGGCACCTTCGCATTCTTCCTAAGACTCGAGAAACCAGAGAAAAACAGACCCTTCATGGATTACTTCAGAATACAGGGAAGTGTGAAAGGACATGCCAAATCAACAACAATAGAAGCATCCATAGAAGACGTCGATGGAAGGGAAGTAGACAAAATTTCTGGATCATGGAACCTTCAGAAACTCATGTTATTTTAATGGATTAATCACAAAAAAAAATCTCATGGATAACAACCCATATTTTCATATTTTTTTTAAATTATATATATAAACCTTATTAGATAAATATCCCAACTTCTCAAAATATATTTTCTAAATATCAATTTCCAATTACTCAGTTAAAAATATTGAGATTTTTTTTTAATAATATAATAATCTGAAAATTAACAAAATAGAAAGTTACTCTTCTTAAAATCATCTATTGATAATACTTTCCACCAAATACGAAATACCAGATACATAAAAAAAATTATACATATTTTCTTGACATTTTTTGCAATATTCTTTAAATTCATGCTCTAAAAAATAGGCACATTTATCCATTGTAGCTTATTATCATTTAAATATATATGTTAGAATACTAACTACCCTCAAATCAATAAGATTAACCTCACATTCAATCAGGATGTGAAAATTATAAAGATTTTTTGATAAGGCAGTACCATGAAAAGTAGTTTAAACGCTAAATGGGGAATTTTTGTATTATTTTCCGCAATAATTATTCTCATCGTCATATCTTTAACATTCTACGAAGTATATAACTTGGGTAACCATAAGGGATTTGAACCCGATCAGCCCATTAGTTATTCTCATAAGCTCCACGCAGGAGATCTTAAAATATCTTGTCTATATTGCCATTTTGGTGCTGAAAAAAGTAAACATGCTGGTATTCCCCCTGTCAGCGTATGTATGAATTGTCATAAAACAATTACTACCCGTGCAGAATCCGATGCACTCTCAAAAGAACTTTTTAATATCCCCTTAAAAGAATACCAGAAAATCAGAGACAAATACAAAAATATTGATAAAAAAGTAGAAGAATGGCGAAAACTAAAAAAATTAAAAGATCCTAAAAGCAAGCAGAATGCACAACTAATCCTAAATGAAATCAATAAATTCTTAGCTGGCTTATCTGCTGAAGAATACAAAAAATATCAATACCCTGTTAAAATGCAAAATCGTACCCAGCAATCAGAAAAAAATATTCAAATGATCCATGACGCCTATAATCTCGGTACTTCTATTTCTTGGATTAAAATTCATAATCTCCCTGACCATGTCTATTTTAATCATGCTCAACACTTCGTTGTGGGTGGAAAATCCATTCTCGGAAGGGAAGTCAAGACAGAAGAAGACAGACGTCAGACTTGTAAACAATGTCATGGTGAAGTCTGGAAGATGGAGAAAGTACGACAGGAACAGCCCCTTACCATGGGATGGTGTATAGATTGTCATAGAAAATCAAAATCACCCGGTAATCCTAAAAAAACAGTCGCTCAGATGGGTGGACAAGACTGTGCAAGATGTCATCAATAATTTGACTCAAGGAACTTATATATGGAAAATAATCAAAAACAATACTGGCAAGGATTAGAAGAATTAAACAAAGATCCTGAATTCTTAAAACATGCTGAAAACGAATTCTATGATGAATTACCCCTCGGTCAATTATTAGACCAATCAGACAACGGTACATCTCGTCGAGACTTCTTTAAAAAGATGGGTGTTGGAATAGGCTCTGCCGCATTCCTCGCTGCCTGTACCAAAACTCCGGTAAAAAGAGCTGTACCCTATGTTAATAAAGCAGAAGAGGTAACCCCTGGAGTAGCAAATTGGTATGCATCAGCCTGTGCAGGATGTACTGCATCTTGTTCTATCATTATTAAAACAAGAGAGGGAAGACCTATTAAAATTGAAGGTAACAACTTATCTGAATTATCCCAGGGTGGTGTCTGTGCCGTAGGTCAGGCATCTCTTCTTAATTTATATGATGACGCTCGACTTAGAAACCCAATAGCAAATAAACACGATATATTTATATGGGATGAAATTGATCAGCAAATTATTAACGACATCAATGAACTCAAAGATTCTGGTTCCATCGCAATTGTAACACCAACGATTGTTAGTCCCGCTACAAAACAAATTATAGATGATTTTGTTAAGATGTTCAAAGCAAAACACGTTATGTACGATGCGGTCTCCTATTCCGGTATCATTTCCGCAAATGAAAAGTCATTCAAAAAAGCAGTTATCCCAAATTATAAGCTGGATCAGGCTGAACTCATTGTTAGTTTTTCCGCAGACTTCCTTGGAACATGGATTTCTCCTGTACGATTCACCCGACAATATGTGTCAAAGCGAAATAATAAGGAATTGTCTACTAAAAACAACATGTCACGACTTATACAGTTTGAAGCTAATTTCTCTCTCACAGGAACAAATGCAGATACCAGATACCCTGTAAAGCCATCAGAAGAGAATCTATCACTATTTAATCTCTATAATGAATTATTAAAACTCTCAGGTAGAAAGACTTATGATGGTCTTCCTCAATTAAGTAAATCCACTGGTAAAATAAATCTCGAAACCGCAATTCGTAATACTGCCAATGAGCTTTGGAGTAAGCGTGGAGGTAGATCAGTTGTCCTTTGTGGTTCAAATGATACAAATGCTCAGCTAATTACAAATGCCATCAATAGCCTGCTCGGAAACTACGGTAAAACCATTGACCTGGATAACTACTCGAATCAGAAACAGGGCAGTGACAGTCAGATGATGGATCTTGCAAAAAATATTTTCTCAGGTAATATAAAAGGAGTTATCTTCTATAATGTAAATCCTGTTTATGACTTTCCAAATTTCCCTCCAGCAGAGAAAATTAGCCAGCTAAAATTCTCAATTGCCATTTCAGAAAGATTCGATGAGACCGCATCCCTTACAAAATACGTCTGTCCTTCAACTCATTTTCTCGAATCATGGGATTTATTGGAACCCACAAAGGGATATTTTCATATAATGCAACCTGCTGTAAGACCAATTTTTAATTCAAGATCTGGTCAGGATAGCCTTCTGAAATGGATGGGTCAGAAAAATACTTATTATGATTACATTAAAAACCATTTTAATACAAAATTAGCTAAAGTAAATATTTCTTGGGAAAAGGCTGTACACGATGGTATTATAAAAATAAATCCCGAAAAATCAAATGATTATAAGTTTAATGATAATTTAAATAACATCAAAAATAATTTGAAACCTGCAAATCCAGGAACCGATCTACTAATCTATGAAAGTATACAGATGCGCGACGGAAAACACTCAAATAATCCATGGTTGCAAGAACTCCCAGACCCCATTTCCAAAGTGACTTGGGATAATTACGCCGGTGTATCTCCTCAATACGCAAAGGCAGAAGGATGGAAGCAGGGCGATATAATTAATATCCAAATAGGCACATATCCCGTAAAACTCCCAGTAGTCATCCAGCCTGGAATTGCCTATGGTACAATTGTAGCTGCTCTTGGTTATGGTCATAAAAATATTGGAAAAGTAGGAAATAATATCGGTCAAAATCTTTTCCCTGTAGTCTTGACAAGTAATAATACTCTAATCTATAATCGCTGGGTAACTGCTAAAGCCACTGGTGAATCATATAAAATTGCCCAAACCCAGACTTATCATTCCATAAGTGATCCATTCTTTAAAGAGCCAAGACCAATTGTTATGGAAACAACTCTTGATAAATACAAGGTCAATAAGAAATCTGGAAATGAATCTCATCATAAGTTAATTACACTCTGGGAAGACCGCCCCGAAAGAGTAGGCTCTGAATATTCGTGGGGTATGTCCATAGATCTCAATTCGTGTACTGGTTGTAGTGCTTGTGTTGTGAGTTGTAATGCTGAAAATAACGTTGCTGTTGTTGGAAAAGAACAAATCCTCATGCGAAGAGATATGCAATGGATAAGAATCGATAGATACTATAGCGGAGACCCTACAAATCCATCAGAAAATCCAGAGGTTACTCACCAGCCAATGATGTGTCAGCACTGTGATAATGCACCTTGTGAAACAGTATGCCCTGTCCTAGCTACAACTCATTCTATTGATGGTCTTAACCAACAGGCTTATAATCGATGTGTGGGAACAAGATATTGTGCAAACAACTGTCCATACAAGGTTCGCCGATTTAATTGGTTTGAATTTGCAAATAATAATAAATATGACTATCATATGAACAATCCCGTCGGTAAATTGACACTCAATCCTGATGTCGTTGTCCGAAGCCGTGGAGTTATGGAAAAATGCTCTATGTGTATCCAAAGAATCCAGGAAGCCAAATTAAATGCTAAAATGAAAGGAATTAAGTTGGCTGATGGTGATATAAAAATGGCATGTGAACAATCTTGCCCTGGAAATGCCATTGTCTTTGGTAACTTAAAAGATCCCAATAGTAGAATATCAAAATTATTTAAGAATGAAAGAAAGTATCATGTCATAGAGGAATTCAAGACACTTCCTTCTGTGGCATATTTAACTAAAATAAGAAATAATAAAGGTTAATCTTAAAAAGGAAATTATAATGGAAGCATTATCAGCGATTAGAGAGCCATTAGTACGGAATGTCAAGAGCCTCGGTGAGGTAACAGACGCTGTATCAACACCTTTAAACTCCAAGCCCAAAGCATTATGGTATGGTTTATTCTTCCCTTCAGTGGCTGCCCTGATACTTGGTATCGTAGCTGTAACTTATCAAATAATGACAGGTATTGGTACATGGGGTAATAATAACCCTGTAAGTTGGGCATTTGCTATTGTTAATTTCGTGTTCTGGATTGGTATCGGTCACGCTGGTACTTTTATTTCCGCTATCCTCTTGTTATTCCGTCAAAAATGGAGAAACTCAATCAATCGGGCCGCAGAAACAATGACTATTTTTGCAGTTATCTGTGCTGGTATATTCCCTATTATTCACTTGGGTAGACCATGGTTTGCATTATGGTTTCTTCCTTATTTTCCAAATAGCAGAAATCTGTGGGTTAATTTTAATTCACCTCTCCTCTGGGACGTCTTTGCGATCAGTACATACTTCACAGTATCCCTTGTTTTCTGGTATATAGGAATGATTCCAGATTTCGCAACCCTCCGTGATAGTGCTAAAACACGGGTTAAAAAAATCGTATACGGTCTATTTAGTTTCCGCTGGACAGGATCAGCAAGATCATGGTCACGTCATGAATCTGTCAGTCTTGTTTTAGCTGGTCTTGCAGCTCCTCTGGTATTATCTGTACACTCTATCGTTAGTACTGACTTTGCTACATCTGTGTTACCTGGTTGGCATACAACAATCTTTCCGCCATATTTCGTTGCTGGTGCCATATTCTCTGGTTTCGCTATGGTGATGACCCTCATGATCATCATGAGAAAGATTTTCGACTTTGAGAAATACATCACTCTATATCACTTTGAACAGATGGCAAAAATTATCATCCTTACTGGATCTTTAGTTGGAGTCGCTTATAGTACAGAATTCTTTATTGCATGGTATTCTAGTAACATATTCGAACAATATGCCTTCATCAACAGAGCTTTTGGACCCTATGCCTGGTCATACTGGATTATGGTAACCTGTAACGTAATAAGTCCTCAATTATTTTGGTTTAAAAAAATCAGAACAAGTATTCCTGCATTATTTGTAATAACAATATTTGTCAATATAGGAATGTGGTTTGAACGATTTGTAATTGTCGTAACATCCCTGCATAGAGCACATCTACCATCATCATGGGGATACTACTCACCAAGTTGGGTTGAAATTGCTGAATTAATAGGTTCCTTTGGACTATTCCTTACCTTATTTCTGTTGTTTATCCGTGTGGGACCATATATTGCTATTGCTGAAGTAAAAGATCTTGCTGGCAAAGCACTAAAGAAATAATTGTTGGAGAATTTCATGGCTAAGAAATATAAGATTGGCTTATTTGATAATGAAAAATCACTCCTAGAGGCGTTAAAATCTCTTAAGGATAAAAATGTCAAAGTTCACGACGTATTTTTACCCTATCCAGTACATGGAGTTGATGATGCTATCGGTTTAAAACCATCTCGACTACCTATCATTGCCTTTGCAGTGGGATTTTGCGGTGTTTGTTTTGCATTATTTTTTCAGAGATTTACATTTATTGACTGGCCAAACATCATCGGAGGTAAACCTGCATTCGCCCTACCAGCCTTTATACCAGTAACATTTGAAATCATGGTGTTATCCGGTGCACTGAGTATGGTTGCTGCATTTCTTTATAGAAGTAAATTATTCCCAACACCTGAAGTATTTGTCTTTGACGAGAGAGCTACTAATGATCGTTTTGTAGTGGCCATCGATTTGGAAAAATCCCCAATGAACAGCGGAGAGTTGGATGGACATCTCAGAGAGAAAGGGGCTGTTGAAGTTAATGAGAAAGAGGTTTAAACATGCCTAAATATAATTATCTAATTATACTATTTGCTATTATTTATACATTTGCTTGTACAACTACAAAAAAGCAAAAAGGTCTTGAAATATTCCCGGACATGGCTCATACAGGGGATGATAGCAAACATGCCGTCGTATTCGAAGCTTATGATAGGAACCCCATCTTCGCTGATGGTAAAACATCTCAGGAACCACCTTATGGAACTATTCCAAGAGGATATACTCTGGATTTCTTTCCTATAAGAACAGGAAATGATGTAACACTTAAAAATACTGATGGTGATAAGGCCGGAAAAGAATTAACTAATCCAGTCCCTCATTCAAAAGATGCTATTGCACGAGGGGAACGACAATTTAATATCTATTGCTATCCCTGTCATGGCAATCCAAAGGGGAAAACAAGTACCCTCTATGATAAGGGTTTTAAATCAGCAGTGGAACAGGGAAATAAAAATATGTTTATATTCCCTGCAGGAAAGATATATTACACTATTACTATGGGTTCAGCCGCAGCGATGCCGTCATATTCAAACCAAATATCTAGACTTGACCGGTGGAAAATTGTTCATTACCTTATGTCTTTAAGAGAAGGTGGTGGAGAGCTACCTAAAGAACAAAAAAAAGATAATAAGCAAGCTGATAATAAGAAAGAAATAAAAAAACTAGATAAAAATCCTGTGGGCAATCAAAAGATGAATCGTTAATAAAAGATTTTACTATATAAAGTATTTATAGAATAATTTACGATCATAAATTTTAAATAAAGTACATTTTTCGGGGTAATACTGTGAATGAGAAATATTCATTAGATTCAAAAACAATGTTAATTAGTGCAATTCTTGTTGTTATAGGTGTAGGTGCTGCACTCTTTGCCTTCTTCTCCTATCCTGAAGCACATCATAAACGATTTTGGGAAAATATCTTATTGAATAATTTTTACTTCACTGGAATTGCAATTGGAGGAACATTCTTCATCGCAATCCAATACGCTTCAAATGCCGGATGGTCTGCTGGACTAAAAAGAATACCTGAAGCCTTTGGAGCTTTCCTACCTATCGCTGCTCTATTGATGTTATTTTTATTCTTCGGTGGTGGAATGGATTCTCTCTATCACTGGGCTCATGATCCTCTCAGTGTATCAAAGAAAGCTGGATATCTTAACAAGCCATTCTTTCTCGTACGAATTATTCTTATCTTTGGTATTTGGATATTCTTCTGGTGGTTAATGAGAAGTTCATCGATAAAAGAAGATAATGATGCTAACATTAAATATTACATGAATAATCGTCGCAATTCAGCTATATTTTTAGTTTTGTTCGCGATAACAATATCCTTTGGTAGTTTCGATTGGATGATGTCCTTAGAATCCCATTGGTTTAGCACCATGTTTGGAGTCTATGGATTTGCAGGAGTCTTCGTTCAAGGCGTCGCTGTCACAATTCTTATTACAGTATTCCTAAAGCAGCAGGGATATTTAAAACACATCAATGAGAATCATCTCCATGATCTGGGTAAATTCCTATTCGGATTCAGTACATTCTGGGTCTATATCTGGTTCTTCCAATTTATGCTCATTTGGTACGCAAACATGCCCGAAGAAACAGGATATTTTTTAAACCGAACTGTTGGATACATCAAAGACCCATCGGGAGCAATGAAATATTATAGCTCAAGTTATACTATATTATTTATCATCAACCCTATTATCAACTGGGTAATCCCTTTTGTAGTCCTCATGATGAGAAATGCCAAACGTAATGTAAAAATTCTCACTTCCATGGCGGTACTTGTCCTTGTAGGACACTGGTTAGATTATTATTTAATGGTCTTCCCATCTAATTCAACCTATGATTTAGCACCCAACCCAGTCAAATTTGGTATCGCAGAAATTGGAATAACCTTAGGATATGCCGGATTATTTATCCTAATCTTCGCTTTCACACTGAGCAGAGCGTCTCTTATACCAAAAAATCACCCTCTCTTAGAGGAAAGCTTACACCATCATTTTTAGAGTGTAAATAATAATATATTTGGTACTAAAAATATATATAAAAAAACACTATTTTTAACAACTATATGTAATAAACATATAAATAATTTATTAATGGTGTAATATGAAATTAGTATCAAGACCAATTTTCCAAATCTTTCTTATTCAGCTAATAATAATATCAACCTTGTGTTCAGATGATGTTGGTAGATCAACAAATCATTCAAATCTTTATAGTGTCGATACAAAGAATCGTTCGGTTCTCCAGTATGATAACTCAAAAGATCTTTCAAGTCTCCTTTACAAAGCTTACAAACAAGAGAATTATTAAAATTAAAACAATTTTTAAATAGTTGAGCTAAAGAATCCGTACCAATAAATCAAAATGAATTGTTAAAAAAACCTTTATGGGTACAAGATGTCTACCAAATTTATGAAGATTTATAATCCCTATAATATCAGTAAATATGGTAATCATGAATGGGGTAATTATTTGTATAAGAGGTTTGAATATATTATATCTCAAAATGATATAAACATAGAAATAAATAATAATTTCGATCAAAATGATGATAACAATAGTAAAAAAGAAAATATCGTTATATAATATAAGACCAAGGATTAAATTAAAATTATCTAAAATATTATATCTTACAAAAAAATATGAAAAAATCCTTTTAAACTTTCTTGGAAATAAACAATATAAATTTGGAACTCCTAATCTTATTAATCCTGCAAGAGCAAAGGGGGCGAGCCTGAGACGTTATAATTTTTAAAACGATATCTCCCAATTATTCATGGTCATTGGTCTAGATGACATTTAATAACCCATCCTGAAATTTTTGTCATACAATTTAATAGTAAATTTAATAAATCAATAATTTATTTTCTTATAGCGTATCAAGGTGGCATAACAGAATATAAATATAAAAATAATCAATGGAAGATGGTGTTTTCAAAAATAACGTGGATAGAATAACATAAGAAAAAAATAACTTCCTTTTATCAATAGAAACTAAATAAAAATACCTATTTATAATCGGAACTGAAAATTTTGATTCCGATGCTGTTTAGTCTAAGTGCCTCTTTAATCGCCTTTTGTTATTTGAAGATGTTAAATAAGAAATGTATTAGTGATCACTAGAATTCAAGGGTATCCAATTTCTTCTTTCAATGGGAGTGGATGTGATATTATCTTAATTTTAACGGAAGAATTATAAACTCTCGTCCTGTTCTGAAGAATCGTCGTTGGATAGCGAATACGATATGGTTATGAAGGATTCGGGTTAGAAGTGTGTCTTTTGGAAAGACCAGTTGTCCTCCGAAATACATGGATTCAGGGTATTTTTTTGATATCTCATCGGACATTTTTTCCACCTCCTGCACCACTTCAAGTCCCAGAGAAAAAAATCCATCTCCATGATATCCCATTTTTTTTACAAGATCTATATATTGTTGAATATCTAATTTTAAATTCTCTTTTAATTTAATAATATCCTCATCCCCTTTAAAAAGTCCAGCATTGATGATTCCTATCTCTAGAAAGACAAAATTCTTAAACATATTTCCAAATTGACGGATGATAGCCAGAATAGAGTGGATGCCCACCCCACTATATCCATTGACAAGGAGTACCGCAGTTTTTGAACGATAACTGGTGTTGATATCTTTGTATCGGTGAGAATATTTTTTAATTTCTTGTTCCATAGTAGGAATGAGTATATCGAACTTCTTCAATAGTTTTTTAGTGATGCTATATTCTTTTTTAATTTTCAGTACAACTAGGATTAAACCGGTAGTGATCACAATTGTAATCCACCCACCTTCATGAAATTTAACGATAGTAATGGTGATCAAAATGAATGTGGTTAAGACTAATCCCACACCATTGATTAATATTTTCCCTATCCACAAAGGATTTGATTTTCTCACCTTCAACCAATGACGTACCATACCAAGCTGAGAGAGAACAAAAGTAATAAATACATTGATACTATATAATACCACAAGGAATGTCACAGATCCCTGGGTAAGGGCTATGATCACAATCGCTAAGACAGACATCATGAGAATACCATTCTGAGTAGTCAGGCGATCACTGAGGGTAGCAAATCGTGTGGGTAGCCATCGATCTAAAGCCATATTTGATAGAATTCTCGGTCCATCCATGAATCCTGTTTGGGCTGCAACGAATAAGATAGCGGATTCGGTGAGGAGTGTTGTGATTGTGAATATTAACGATATGGTGGGATTCCAATTCGTTGTCGCTTTCTCAATAAGCACAGCATTAATGGTTTTACCAGCAACCTCTCTCACATCTTGGAAATCATAAGCAATTAACAATCCAATTACCATTACAGACAGGGAAATAGCCATATACATCATTGTTTTCTTCGCTGTCTGGACACGTGGTTCCCGTAATATTGGCAGACCATTGCTCACAGCTTCAATTCCAGTATATGTACCAGCACCCATACTATAGGCATGGGCAAGGAGGTATACAAATCCAAATAGACCAAGTGTACTATAGGTACCAGATATATCGCTAGCTATACGTTGGCTTACTGCAGTGACTTCCGAACTATGGCTGATGATGGAATAGAATATAACAAAGATGTGGCTTATTAAGAACAGGAGGAAGATGGGTACAAGCGGAGTAACAGATTCTTTAACTCCCCGAAGATTGATAATTGTAAGGAAAATTAATACCACAACAGCTATTTCAACTTTATAGTTCTTAAACCATAGAGGAAGAAAGCTTAATATTGCATCAGCACCACTAGCGATTGATACGGCAATGGTGAGGACATAATCAATAATTAATGCACAACCAGAAATCATACCAATCGTGGGTGATAAAAGATTACTGGCGACAAGATATCCACCACCCCCGCTAGGAAATAATTCTATTATCTGGCTATAGCTGGAACTGATGATGAATATAGTAATCACCGAAGCCAATCCCACTAATATCCCAAGATGACTATGTTTCCCAAGTGATTGGAGAACTTCTGCAGGTCCGTAACAGGATGAAGATAAGCCATCAGATCCTAATCCCACCCAGGCAAGGAAGGCGAGGAGAGTTATCTTATGAAAAATACCAGGGGCTTGGGGATCTCTCTTGTCACCCAAAAAAAATCTTTTAATATGGGTTATCATACTATTAATATCATACTAAAGTTTCAAGATTAGATCAAAGATAGTATATTTTTATAAGAAGTCTATCAAATATGGAATAATTCTGTATCCTGTTCTAATCAACAATATAAAAAATATAACCAATGATGAAGCATATCTTATTATCCTGCTGAAAACAATTCATAAGATTTAAATGTAATTAAGATTTCCATTCATAAAATATTTTAGTAAATTATTACTATGAATAATTTGAAAATTACCCTCTCCATATCACTTCTAATATTTAATTTATTATTTATCAATCAGATACCCTGGTCAAGCCAAACAACTATTGTGAGTACAGCAACTGAATTGATCAATGCCATCGGCTCCAATAAAACTATTTTAATCAAACCAGGGACTTATCACCTCTCCTCCCTCCCTAAAAAAAATACAAATTATATCAAATGGGAAAAGGTATTTGACGGATATCAAATTAAAATAAAAAATATCAATAACCTGAATCTCAAAGGAATTGGGAGCAAACGTCCAAAAATACTTGTTGATCCAAAATATGGTTATGTGTTTCAATTTATTAATGCTATAAATATCAATATCCAATACCTAAATATGGGTCATACAGAGAGTGGTTTTTGTACAGGGGGGGTTCTGAGATTCGAAAATAGCCGGTCTATCGATATAGAAGACTCCATTTTATTTGGCAGTGGTACCGAGGGAATTACCCTCAATAATGTACAACAATTAAATTTCAGATATTCAGTCATCAAAGAGTGCTCATACTATATCATGACCATTCAAAATTCGAAAGACATCACCTTTCAAAGAATCGGATGATGGGTTTAATGGCTATTTATTTACTATACTTAACAGTCAGAAGTCCTTGTAAGAAATTGTATATTCATGAATAACCAAGTACATCAATTCTTATATAGCAGTTCATCTCAATTTAATCAGGGGAATAATATTTTTTTAAATAACAAGTTTAAAACTAATTAAAAAATAGGAGAATATTCTATATGAAAAGAAATCACATCAAAAAATATGTGTTATTTATAATACTACTCACAACAACAAGTCTATTTGCAGATTCCATGCTTATCGAGAGCGACAGTTTTCAAAATGGAACGAATATACCTTTAAAATTCGCTGCGGATGGAGTTGAAGGCGGACAGAACATCTCTCCACAATTAATGTGGGATAATTTCCCTGCTGATACAAAATCCTATGCCATTTTAATGTGGGATAAACATCCTATAGCTCAAAAATGGGTTCATTGGGCTGTGAAAAATATTCCTGCTAATACCACAGAATTACCTGAAGGTGCCAGCGGTAAGAAAATGCCCAAAGGATCAGTGGAACTCATAAATACTTCGAAAACCAAGGGATATTTTGGTCCCCAACCCCCAGCAGGATCTGGAAAACACGAATATCTGATCACGATATATGCTTTAAATGTCAGTAAACTGAAATTATACGGTAAAGTTAGCCGAAAGAAATTCCTGAGAGCCATTAAAGGAAAAGTAATTGACCAAGCAACAATTAAAGGTTATTTCGAAGTGAAGGAATAATAATTTCATTATATTAATAGAATGAAAATAAACACATTCAATCACCTATGGCTACCAGCCCGGCAGAATACATCAAAAACTCTCTTAATCCTCCATGGGAGAGGGGATTCTTATCATGGCTTTGAGTGGTTTGTCAACGAACTAGGTATATCATCGATTAACTATTTATTGATCAATGCTCCAGACGAATATTATTTTGGTTATAGCTGGTACGATCTTCCACCAGAACAGCTTCCAGGGATTAATCGCTCACGAAAATTATTGGATCAACTCTTTCAGGAACTTGATCAGCAAGGTATCCGTTCTAATGATGTTTTAATGTTTGGATTCTCTCAAGGGTGTCTTATGTGCCTTGAGTGGGGTGGAAGGACTCATCATCAATTAGCAGGATTCATCGGGATATCAGGATATTGCTACGATCCAATAGTATTAGGTAAAGAATTGAGCGATACAGCTAAAAACACCCCATGGCTCGTCACCCATGGATACGATGATGACTTACTCCCTTATCATGAGACGAAATCCCATGTAGAGACTATCATTTCATCCGGTCTACCCATTGATTTTTATAGCTATTCTAAAGGACACACCATAGACTTAAACGAGGAATTCCCCTTAATTCAGCAATCCATCCGAAAGATGTTTAATCTATAACAATTATAATTAATTTATTTTTGTCCCATTCAATAAATAGATTTTTAGATTACTTTTTTTGGAAGGAACAACATCGGAATCAGAATTTTTAGTTCCGATACTCTTCTATCTCTTCACCTTAGTAACATCATTTAAATTTATATATAGTAGAAATATTTATTACAAGATAAATTGAGATGATAACTATTCAGTTTGGATAGGCATTCATTATGAAGACTTTCATATTTAAGGGTAGTAAGAATTTCCCCGAAGGCATGTAAAGAATATAACATGTTCGGGGATATATCTATGGTTAAAATTAGTTTACAAAGTAGCACTGACTGGCTGGTGTTCGTGTATCCATATTTCGACCACGATTAATATGATCTTCAATTTCTGCAGCACATCCCATCATACGTCCATATAGGAATGCGGTGAATGCTGCAGATTCAAGGTCTTCTTCCTTAAAATTTCCTTCTATATAAGGCTTCCAAAGGATCTTAAGTAGAATCACTGCAATGACTGCATCCACATTAACACAATAGACATTATTTGAAACTCCTGTCTTGAATAGTGAGTTAACCAATTCATGATAGAAGTCTAAAAACACGTTATAGGAACCTTGTTTCTCAAAAAGCTCTCTAACATAAACTTCTCGAGGGTCAAAATTGACATCTTTGCCTTTGAATACAGGGTGATTAACACAAGGTATTTTCTCATATGTGATATTTCCTATGGATTTTTGCTGTGACTTATATTTTTTATAATTAGAAGCATAATTCATCGCGATATCAGCTAATTTAATCCCATGAGATTTATTTCCTGGCTCCTTAAGACCGGAACTTTTAAACTGATCAAGAAGGAATGCCATAGCTTCATATCCATTTCCTCCGTGAGCATAACCTGTATGGGTCATGAATCCCATGAAAGCTTTATTAATCTGTACTCTAAAAGGATCTTCAGGTCCATCAGCACTCACAGCACCTTTAGAGCCTTGAGCAGAAATCGTTCCTGGTCCATTGCTGATAATAAGTCCCATAAGAACACTGAATGCGAACAATTCTTCCTGATTAGGTTTGCGTCCAACAATGGATAAAAACGCTATTTCACCAAACGTCCAGGAGGATATGAGCTCATCATTTTTTATTCCAACAAAAGATTCACCAGTGTGATTTTCCAAATGCGTACTTGAACCAACCATAGCACTATAAAGCATCATATACCAGGGAAGGTTGGTTATAGTAATTTTAGATAGTCGTTTACGCATTAATGGAGACCAGGCTAAAGCTGTAGTAATGGCTGATAAAAGTGTTTCAGGATTTGGTTTCTTCCCATCCTGTTTTGCAAGGTCTTTTACAAATTCAACAAACAAACATTGTCCTTTGAGCTTATCTATTGCTTTTAATATATCATCAGTTCTTTTTTCAGATAATTCAGAGGAAGAAGAATCACCTAAAATAGCTTTTTTATCAGCGGATTTTAATTGTTGTGCATAATCAATTTTCTCTCCGAAAGGATCATTCAATCCACTGTGTTGAAATAATTCAAGTAATGCTTTTGCTGTACTTTGAGCATGAGCAACCCGATTCTTACCCAGTATACCTACAGCTGAAGATAAAACGATATTTGGTGAATTTCCTGCTTTACGCGATGCTTCAGACGCTATAAGCATTGGATCTCCGTGTAAATTGACAAATGAATTTAATATCACATTGCTGTACTGTTCACCAATTTCTGAAGGATACTCACGGATTATATTCATAATAAGATTAGCGGTTATAGAATGCTTTGTTGCATCAAGGATAGAGATATTATGAACCCTTGTAACCTGTGTTTTAGAGTCCATCATCGATGCACCACTGGTATCTTTCATGGTTTGTCTTGGGAATACAGTTCCTATCTGTTTATTAACAACTTCAATTTGTTGATTATAGGGTTCTACTGCTTCAACAACTGGAGAATCTAATTCAGCAGGAAGTTTTAGCCCTTGATTATTCCCAAACCAGGCTTTCTTAGAAAGATCTCCTTTGGGTTCAAAGTCCTGTTTCACTCCATTTGCTTCCATCACCTTGGTCATTGCCTCAGGAATGTGAGCTATATTGGTTACAACTGCACCTTTCTTTGAGAAAACAGGGTTCTCAGGAGTGAAAATATCCTTCACACCAAAATAATCCATGAACCACTTTTCCTTAGCAGCGGCATCATCTCCAGACCCTGCTAAACTACCAGCATGACCCACAGCCTTCGTTAAACGTGCTTTCCATCGTCCCACAATACAAGCTACAATCGGCTTAGTAAATTCCATACCGTATTCATAATATCCACCGGGCTCGATGTACATTACAGTAGACTTACTTCGCTTATCATTCTCGAAAGCATGGATGAATTCTTTAGCTGAGTAATGGATATAAACATCTTTTCCACTAGAAACGGAAGTAGTGGTTCCCCATCCCTGGCTTAAGAGGTATACAGCAATAGTAGTAGTAAAATTACCAGAATTCGAATATATAGCAACTGTTCCAGGTACAAGAGATTCAGCAGGATTACTTCCACCCAATGCCCCACCAATACGAATCTTATTATGGGAATCTGCAAGACCAAGACAGTTCGCACCAAAGATATCTATCCCTCTGAGCTGACCGATTGCACGAATGATACGGGAATCTTTTACAGATACCTTCTCGGTTAAGATCACAACTTTCTTAAGATCAGGGTTCACACGCACAGCTTCCGCTACCGCATCCCTTACTCCTGACGGTGGCATGTAAATAACAGCAGTATTAAACTTGTGACCTGCTTCCAGACCCTCCGCGATGTTATTATAAACTGGTATATCCCCTGCAGGAGTAGATAGTTTATGACCTGATCGTCCCGGAGATGTTCCAAATACAACATTCCCGCCAGAGAAAGCATGACTCACAGGAGTAACACCACGACTTTCACTTCCTAATATATTTAAAACACAAATCTTGTCATCCTTTGTTGCAAGCTGATCCAGGGAATTAATTCCTACAAAATATTTATCAAACTTCTCAACACCATTTTTATGCATATCTTTACCCATCCTTAATTTATTCCAAGCTTCTGAGCTATTAGTTTATTACCTTCCTTCTTCATCCAGTCATCAGCAGCTTTCGCATAATTCACTACTTCACTCATCGCGCTATCATGACCAAATATTCTATAAGGAAGCCCCAGAGCATCTAAAGTATCCCTCAAATAAGCCATTCCTCTGATCAAATTTGGACCACCACGACCAACAACCACATAAAGAGGTTTAGAACCACGATTAGCATAGAACTCTCTTAACGCATCGGACATAGCACGGAACGTTTCGAATATATCTGTATTATTTGCTTTCCCACCAATAATAAACAGAACATTGCTTTGAGGTAACCAATATTTATAGCAGATCTCCGCAACCTGTTTCATCTTCTCATAAGGAGGATTCCCACCAAAGTCGGATGAAATCGTTGCACTATCCCCAAGAAGTTCAGTAGCCAGTGCGTTCGCTCCACCACCAAAGGTCATTGCTGTGATTGAACCCTTATCATTAATGACAAATACATCACTCTGACCCTGATATGTTCTCAATTGATTGATTTCCTGTTCGAATTCAGAGTAGTCGGATGCGAAAACATCGGCTGGTATTTCTAAACGCTTCCAGTTAGGGTCGTCAATATCGAAGGAGCACTTAAAATCACAGGCAACTGGGGTCAATCGTCCACCAGCATTCAACATACGGATGGGGTTCAATTCCAACAACGTCATACCATAATTATGATACAAGTCCCATAATTTAGGAAGGTGTTGTACCAAAGGGCTAATGATTTCAGGTGGAGCTCCAAGTTTCATAAGAGCATTAGAAATAATAAATCCTTTAAAACCAGTTAAAGGGTCAAAGGGGATTGTAGTAATCTTATCCTTGGGAAGTTCTTCAATATCCATACCACCGTGATGGGTTATCGTGATAGCAGGTGCACGGAAGTGAGTATTATCACATATTGAGAAATATACCTCGTGCTCAGCAGGAACAGCCGCTTCATATGTCACGCCATCGGATTTAGCAACTTGATTTCCAAATTTATGCTCAACAAAAAAAAGTCTTTCCTTCTCCTTAAGGGCATCCTGGATATTATTTACCCGCCCTATTAGTCCTGCCTTACCCTTCTTACCAACACCCCCCTTGAATAGAGGTTTGATAAATAATTGTTTATGTTTTTCAATCATACTTTTGATTTCATCCACTGAAGCGTCAGGACCTAAAACCTCAGTACAAGGATAATCAACGTATTTCAGAAGCCTGGATCCCCAGTGCATACCTGTAATTTGCATTTAAAAACTCCTTCTCTTCTATTTTCTAAAATAATAAATTATTATACTAATAGTGCCATTAATAATCGTTGAAAATCCATTTTGTAATCGTACATATAGGGGTAGGGAAAATTTATAAATATTTATGAACAAAATAATAATAGGAGGATAAACATCACTGCATCAATAAATGAACCCTTCTTTAAGCACTGACTTATCCTAATAATTGGAAATAAAATATAATAAAAATCATAAAAATATCAATAATTATTCGATAATTTTATAAGAAATCTATTTTGTGTAAGATTTAACTGAATTAAATTTATAACTACAAATATTTTCAAGTTGATGTTATTAAACACAAGATTATTTTAATTACCCTAATTTTATCAATATATATAGTAACAACATATTCTAAAGATAAATATCATACTATATCTATCGACGGGATTGATTTACAAGTCAAAAACAATTTGGTATTCTATTGTTCCCATTGCAGCGTGAGTAAGTCAAATCATTATGTTTACTATATCTTACCATATAATAATTTCAAAAAACTCCTCGGTGATCCAAAAAATCTTTTAACAGCGAATGTCCGAATTATTATTCATAAGATAAAATACATCAATTCACCACCAGAAATGATTTCAGGAATTCCTACAAATCAATATTATCCTGTGGTATCCAGTCATACAATACATTATTGTGAGATTATCAAGGTATATAATTTCATAAAAAAAATAAATAAATACAATTTATTTTTAATATATTTAATATATAATACGTTGATATCTTGTCTCTAGATAATTTTATGAAAATATTTTTAATGATAATTTGTACACTCCTATTATTTATAAATATCCTAAACTCGAATAATAAAACGATGATTCTTGAGTTAGAGGGTAATAAAACTTATTATAATGATGGCTACATATCTTATTGTTCTAACTGCCTTACAAAACGCACTCAATATACCCGCTACTCCTTTCGTAAAGTCCATTTTAAAAAACTTCTGGGAGATCCAAAAAAAATTAAAAGGGCTAAAATTAAAATACAAATATATAAAACCATAAATCGTACCTACTTCCTTAAATCAGAGAGTATGCACAAGGGCAGTGGAAGTACAATTCATGAAACAATCAATTTATGCAAAATAATTAAAATAATATATATTAATCATAACAATGATAATTAGATATATAACATACAAAATAACTTGACTTAGTGTTAGATTATCTTAAATTATAATAATAATTTTATTTTCATTTAAGGAGAATAATTCATGACTAATTGGATGACGCTACTTATTTTTACAATTCTAATTAACTCAAGTATTTCATACACTTCAGAGAACGAGAAGGTATTACAATTCAACGGAAATCGTCTTTCAGAAAGAAAGGGAAATATCATTTATTGTCCCAATTGTAACCGCAAGAGTGCTCATTATACCCATTACATATTCTCTAACTCCCATTTTAAAAAAATATTAGGTGATCCAAAAGAGATTGATTCAGCAAAAATCCGGGTGAAAATCATCGAAACAAAATATCGTACTTATAAACCCAAATCACAGTACGAGCAATCCCCCCAAGGTGGTTTCCGGATTATTGAACATTATTGCAAAATTATAAAAATCATTAAAATAGAAAAAAAAGACTAATTCATAAATCACATCAAACTCACAATATTGATTTAGACATCTTTATAGATTCTCTTGATTTAAATTCATTCATAAAATCAATTAAAGATTCCTTCCATGATATTTTTGGATGATAGCCCAGTTTTGATCTAGCCCGGTTATTATCGACGTTACATTCCTCCAATAAATGTATAATACTCCGTGTCACAAGGGGTTCTCCTGGCAATATAGGATTCAAAACTTCCATAAGCCACCCAAAGGCATAACCAATCGGAAATGGGACACTAAAATGCGGTTTAGGATAATTATATTCATCACAAACAGCAGTAATGACCTCTCTGGCTGTGGGTATACTTGGTCCAACAATATTAAAGGATTCATAACCCTTAAGATCACTATTCATAACAGCCAAATAAATAGCCTGAGCAATATCTTTTCCATCTACAAAGGGCATACTTGTGTTTCCACCTGCTAACCAAGGTACCAAATGTGTTTTTAATCTGGGTAGAAGTATTGGGAGTGCAGATATATTATAGCGTTTCCCCAAAAATAAACCGCATCGCATATTTACCATAGAAATCTTACTTGAAGCAAGTTCCCGCATTTTATTTTCTATCAAAATGATGTTATTTATGTGAGGCCAGAAATTTCTTGAAATACCATAACTCATGGGGTCATGGGATTGATTTGGAGATGCGGCACTCGTCGTACTAATAAATATAAAACGTTTTACATTCTGCTTTACACATTCATTTAATAACTGTATACTGGGTTGATAAAACAATTCATGAGATTCCTTCTTGTGTTTCCAGACTGAAGACCATGCCGCAGTATGACACACCACGTCAATATCTTTTATTAACTCCACTACATATTGATGATCTCTCAAATCCCCTTTCCGAACTTCAATTCCCTCACTGATGTGTAATTTATTCTTTTCCCGAACAGCAACTACTATAGTAAAATCATTTTTTTCTTTAAAATACTCTAAAAGATGACTTCCAACAAATCCATTTGCCCCTGTGATTAATACTTTCATAGATACCTCCATCAATTATAGATATTAACATAACTTGTTGTATTAATTATATGATACCTACCGGTTGGTATAATATTTAACACATAATTACATAGATAATTAAATTGAAAATAAGTTCAATATATATTGTTTATAATGAAAAAGACTAATTTTCATGATATCCCCATTCTGATGAGCTTTAGCAATAAGGGCAGAACCCTGGATCAAGGCTATTAGAGTATCTGACAATTCCATGGTTTCGATTTCTACATGTGGTTTGAGTTTGTATTTCATCTCCTTGAGCATTTCATTCACAATACCAGAAATCAGATTAAAAATATCAGAGCATACAATTCGTATGGGTTCATGGGTATTTGAAATTTCTTGAGATAAATTTCCTACAAGACAGGATTTATCATATATATTTTGATGAAATAAATCGATTATAAAATCCAGAAAGGTCTCCAGCCGTTTTACTGGATCACTTATATTTGGAATACCCTTGTCCTGAATCCGAATCAGAAAATCATTGGTATAATATGTCAAGACATGAATCCCCAAATCTTCTTTGTTTGTAAAATAATGAAAGAAACTTCCCTTTGTAACACCAGCATTCTCACAGATATCATCTAAGGTTGTCGCTGTAAATCCCTTTTTAAGCATAAGATTCATAGCGGAATCCAATAATTTATCTTTAGTATTGAGGTTTTTTTGTGCCATAGAAACATATACCTACCAGTTGGTATAATAATACATACTATATGGTATGTAGTCAAGTAAATTTTCATTTTATTCCAATTTGATAATAACAATTTAGTTTTGTACATGGTATATAGATAAGACTTCATAGAAAGTGCCTTCAAGATGAAACACCATCGGAATCAAAAATTTCAGTTCCGATATTGTTTAGTTTAAGTGCCTTTGTATTTATATTATAATATTGATGATTTTATAGTTGAATCAGTATTGTCTAATAGATGTCTTCTATTTTATAGTGATAGGTTTTGAAAGAAGTGTTGAGGTTGGATGGTGAAATTCTTTAATACTAAGCTGGGGTATTGGGTATCATATGGGATTTCTTTGAAGGACTTACCGGATAATTGATAAAACTTCATGGATTTCTTAGTGGGATCAACAATCCAATATTCCTGTACTCCAGATTCCTCATAGACTTTGTATTTAATCTTCGTGTCGAGTTCGTAAGAGGATTCGGACAATATTTCGATGACCAAATCAGGGGTACCGATGACACGTTTCTCGGTGATGATATGAAGGCGATCTTTGGATACGAAGAGGAGATCCGGCTGGAAGATGTTTTTGTCGTTGAACTGGACATCAAATGGAGCAGGATAAAGTTCTCCAATAGGGTCTGAGGCTAAAAAATCATTAATTATATAAGATAAATCATTGATTATTTTCTGATGTATCCGGATAGGTGAGGGTGCCATATTTAAGACTCCATTAATGAGTTCGTAGCGGAATCCGTCGTCTTCAAGGAAATCGTAATCCTTTACAGTTGCATGTTTGTGATGGAATTTGGGTTGGTTTCGCGGGATGGTTTCATTCATAATATTAAATATAATACAAGATTGATAAATATTAATCTATTAAATTGATTATCGGTGTTGGAATATTGTTTAAGTAGAAATCAAATAAATATAAATTAATTATTCAATAGCAACAAGTTGGATTTCAAATTGAAGATCCTTTCCAGCCATGGGGTGATTTAAATCGACGGTAACCATTTTGTCATCAAATTTCTTTATGATAACAGGTCTTAATTGTTTTGTGTCGGTATCCTGAAGAGGGATTGTCTTACCTATTTCAAATTTAAATCCCTTGGGGAACATACTAACAGGGAGCTTTTGTTCTAATTTCTCATCTCGTTTGCCGTATGCATCCTTCATAGGGATATCAACAGTCTTCTTTTCCCCTAATTTCATGGATAAAACGGCATTGTCAAAACCTGGTACTACTTCTCCTACACCTGCTTTAAACGACAATGGTTTCTCTTTCTTAGACTGATCAAAGATCTTGCCATTTTTAAAACGTCCGATATAATGAACTGTCACCAGATCTCCTTTCTGGACAGTGTTTTTAGATTTCTTATTGGGCTGGATAACCTTATTTTCTGTCTTATTTTGAGATTTGTCCGTGGTGTCTTTCTTTGAATCTTTCTTCTGACCACAAGAACTTGTAATTAGCAGAAAAAAAATGAAAATTCCAATATTTAGAATAAAACCCTTTTGCAATTGCCGATACATAAATCATCCTTAAAATATAATCACTTAATTTAATGGATTTTGTTTAATTTGGCAAAGAATTTATCTTAAATTATGATAAATTCCTCTCAAAATGTGTTAATATATATCATAATCCTTTTGTAATTTTTAAGCCCAAAAATAAATGAAACAGGTGAAATTGTTTATCCATGTTATCATAAGGATTTTTAAATAATAATGTTTTTTTTATTAAATTTGAGATGACTATGTGTAAAATATTAATTATAGATGATTCTCCGGCTGTTTGCAAGAGTATATCCATGCTGTTGGAAGATGAGGATTATGAAACTCTGACTGCCAATAATGGTGAAGATGGTATAATATTAGCCAGGGAGCAGAATCCAGATCTAATTCTTCTGGATATTTCTCTACCTGAGATCAGTGGTTTTGATGTATGTAAAATTCTCAAACAAGATAATCGTATGGTCAATGTCCCTATTTTATTTATAACTGGTCATTATTATTCATCAAACTATGTAGTGAAAGGGCTTGAACTGGGAGCTTATGATTTTATCCGAAAACCTTTTGATACCAATGAATTACTGGCTCGCATCCGTGTAATGTTAAGGATTAAACAACAACAGGATAAGATTACAGAACTTTCTTTGACCGATGTTCTTACCGGTATATATAATCGCAGAATGCTTATGTATAGAGGAAAGGATTATTTTTCTATTGCTGAAAGACGCTCTCTTCCACTAACTTGTGTTTTATTGGATATTGATAATTTTAAAGAGATTAATGATCATTTCGGACATCCCTTTGGAGATTTTGTTTTAAAAGAGGTAGCAGGGATATTAAAAAAATTTAGTCGCTCGGAAGACCTTCTGATTCGATATGGCGGAGAGGAGTTTTTATTTCTCACCCATGACTCACCCCAGGAAGCGTATAACATGGCTGAAAGGCTCAGAAAATCAGTGGAAGAACATCCATTTGAAAATAAAAAGAATTCCACAAAATTAACGATCAGTATTGGGATCGGTCAAATGCTGGAATGTGTAACAGATACAGAAGAAAGATTAATAGCTCTGGCTGATTGTGCCCTCTACTATGCCAAATTCTCCGGAAAGAACAAGGTAATATCCTTCCCGGATGATGGTATTCCCCTACGAAAAGAAGATATATCTATTCCTATTTTATAAAATCTATAACAACAGTCTATTTTAATTCTCAATGAGAAATTTTTTTTTTCAAATTATTCTTAGGACAACTTTCCGCTGACGTGCTAATTATGTAATTTTAATTCTAAATGTTATCGAGAAGATCAAAATCATACAACACAACAATAATTTTTCCCATGATTTTCCCATCTTTCTCCCTTGAAAGGAATGTTTGATGGTTAATATAATAATCGCCTACTGTTTTAGATGTTTATACATTCAATAATTACTGTTTATTGATATTCATTAAAACAATAATTTATTAGATAATGGTTCACGCATCATCTCGATACACAGCAATTTTACAATCTAATTAATTTCACTATCATTATTTTCAATTTGTGAATCGTGGCTATGTAATTTATTGTTTGCATATCCTTCGAGCATATTTGCTATATCGATTCCTGTACTGGTCTTTAATTGCTCGATAATACTTGTCACCGATGCTGGAAGAGATCTAGCCAGAGATGGGATAGCAGTCCCACTTCCTGAATCTACAACAGTTACTTTGTCTATATGTATATCTTTTACCGTACTAACAACCATTCCGACGATGTTTTCGAGCTTCTGGAGGAGGAAGATATCTTTTGCATTGTCTCCAGCTTTAGCCCACTCTTCCCGCATCATTCTCAGGACTTCAGCAGTTGCCTTACCGTCTTCAATGATCTTTGCAGCCTCACCTTTCGCCTTTAGTTCTTTAGCCTCTTTTTCAGCCTGAGCAGGAGCGATAACATCCGCTTCAAGTCTTCTGATTTCCAATTCTTTTCGTGCTACTTGGAGATCTTGTTCCGCTTTGGCTCTTGCAGTTTCTCCCGCTACCTTTGCACGTTCCTCTTCAGCATTAGCTTCTGCAGCAAGTTGAGCTTTTTTTACTTTTAATTCATTTTCAGCGATGGCGATTTCTTTGTTAGCCTGAGCTTCCGCTACACGTCCCATTTGCTCAGCCTTGGCCTTCCTGATTTGTGATTCTGATCGGCTATCGGCTTCTGAGATTTCAGCTTGTTTGAGGATTTCCGCTGTTTGTTTACGTCCTATGGAGTCTAGATAACCCGTTTCATCGGATACATTCTGGATTTTTAAGGTGTCCATGACCAATCCCAATTTGTTAAGATCTGTTTCAGCTTCCTCAGCCAGTTCCTGTGCAAATCTTAATCTATCTTCATTGACCTGTTCAGGAGTTAGAGTGGCAAGAACACCCCGAAGGTTACCCTCTAAAGTTTCTTTGGCAACCTGACGGATCTGATCATAGGGCTTACCAAGAAACCGCTCCAGGGCATTGGATAATCGCACATCATCACTGGCTATTTTGACATTGGCGATACCCTGGACATCCAGCGGGATTCCACCCTTTGAATAGGCGTTTTTTACGATGACATCAATGGGGATTACCGTAAGACTCATTTTACTCACTGATTCAAAGAAGGGTATAAGAATTCCCCGCCCTCCTTTAATGGTTCTGTAACCAACTTCCCGTCCATCAGACATTTTTCTTGTCCTACCAGAGAATATAAGCACTTCATTGGGTGGACAGATATACAATAATTTCTTGATAATAACAACAATGATTAATATGGCAAGACCAACAATTACCACGAAACTGACGATCCCAGCCCCAATTAAAGATTCTAATCCTTTCATAAACGCTCCTTTAGATGTTATTTAAATTATTTTTGATAACCTGTACCTTATCCCCCTGGAAACTAATGATAACCACCTTATCCCCGATATACATTGCACTCTCCTCATCACTAACCGCTAGCTGTTCAATCATTTGACTTTTAATGATACATCGTATTTTACCCATTTTCCCTGGGTGGATGGGTAGAACTACTTCTGCTTCAGCCCCAATAAAATCTTTTTGCTCTACAAGGCTGTTTGTTTCTGTTTCGCGTATTTTTTTGAAAACAAAATTGGCTAAATAACCTGTGATGACACCCATTATAATTGACCAGATGAGTTGGACACTTGGGGAAGAATTGGCGAGATATGCTCCCAGACCTGCTAGTCCGAAGAAGAATAGGAAAAATACCCAGAAACGCATGCTCAACAAGGGGAAATACTTTCCGAAATACCACGGGACATCGACTTCTCCATGAATATCATCCATGTGAGCGTCTGTATCCCCCACATGATCATGGGAATCTCCACCAAAGAGGGATATCCCGATAAATATACTTCCAATAGCTAGACAAGCGATGTACAGGTATATCATATATCTTATAGTAATGAATTTATAAAATATAGACAAGCAAATTAGTTATTTTTTTATTAATATATATTACTTTAATTGTGATAAATTCAAGTTATTTTGAGGGTTCTCATAACGATAATATCTTGATTACTGATATAAAGATTCTCGAAACCCCATTCCGATTTCATCACTTATGATTAAAATATTTTATTGATATTGATAGAATTTCAGGATCTTATTCAATAGAATTATGAGGAGTTAGGAATTTCTTAATTCATTTGGTAATTCTTTGAGAACAAAGTGTTCTATCTGATCCCGTATGGAACGAAATATGAGTAAAATTTGTTCCTCAGATCCCTGGGCATTAGCAGGGTCTGGAAATCCTTTATGGATAAGATTTGTTATTTTTAAATAAGCTGGACATCTTTCATGAGCATCGCCACAAACTGTTATAACAGCATCAAAGTTTATATCAGCGTATTCATCTATGGACTTCGATTTATGAGAACTGATATCCACACCGGATTCCATCATCACCTTAACGGCACGCTTATTTAATCCATGGGTTTCTACACCTGCTGAATAGAAATTATAGTCCTTACCCAGGTGATGGCGAGCAAACCCCTCCATCATCTGGCTTCTACACGAGTTTCCTGTGCAGAGAATTAATACATTCGGTTTGTCCATTGATTATTTTCCTTCGGATAGAATCTCTATATCCAGATCATTATAAATTTTATATATATTTGAGTAGTGAAACTCCTGTCTGGCATCTGATTTATGAAAGGGTGTCTTCTCTAAAGCCTTTTTGACTTCATCGTAAGACTTGTTTTGATCTTTCAATTTTTTGATGTTTTCCCGGAGGTATTTAATATAATTTAAATTAAAATCAATTCCTGTGGCTTTCATAGGCTTGTTGTGTCCACTAAAAATTTTATCAATGGGATATGTTTTCATTTTCTCGAGGAATTTTATCCATCCAGAGGAAGTTGAGGTTCTGTCTCCAGCAAAGGGAATGCGGTCTTTTCCTATGAGATCTCCGACAAAGATATATTTATTATCAGGTAAGTAGACAATAAGATCAGTGTTGGTGTGGGCTGGGGTGAATGGCTCTATTTGGAAATTCTTTTTACCCATCTTAATAATTGTCTTCTTATTTATGGGCATAGTGGGTGGAGTTAATTTTACATCATCAAAGACTTTGAAACGCTCTTTCTGAATCTTAAGTGCCAATTCTGATTCGGGATTTTCAGTGAATTTCTTGACATTCTCATGTGCTATAACTGTTGTGCCATTCTCTTTGTAGCTTTGGGCACCGTACCAGTGATCCATGTGATAGTGGGTGATGACGACGTATTTGACCGGGGCTTTTTTAATTTTATTAAGTTCTCCGATAAATTCCTTTGCCAGTGCAGGAGTTGCTAGGGCATCGACGACAAACCAGCCTTCTGATGTTAGAATACCATAGCTATTGGACATGAATCCGCGATTTTCAGGAGAAGCTAATCCATTGACACCCCGAGCCATATAGATATTTTTATGGATTTTTTTAAGTTTCATTGGAGCTTTGGGATCGATTTCCTGTTTGGGTAATTTATTTGAATCAACAATTTGTTTAGTATCTATTTTCACTGATGATTTATCAGTAGATTTACTGCCTGAACATTGGATGAGTATGGATATGAACATAATTACAACAATGTTCATTTTAATTGTTAACATATTTTCTCCTTAGATTACTTGTTTGAATAATATTAGTTGGATAGAAATTCATTATCCAAATCATTGAATAATTTATATATATTTGCGTTGTGCATCCCACGACGGTCCGATTTATTTTGAAAGGGGTTATCCCGTAATTTTGATTTAATTTCATCGTAAGTCTTGTTTTGTGCTTTCAGTTCCTTAACCTGCTTTCTAATATATGTGAGATATTTTATATTGAAATCAACACCAGAAACATCCATAGGCATATTATGTCCACTCAATAATTTATTGACCTGATACGTCTTCATCTTCTCGAGAACTTTGATCCACCCAGAGGAATTAGAGAATTTATCGGATGCATTGGGGATGGTGTCTGTGCTGACAAGGTCTCCAACATACATCATTTTATCATCCGGAGTATAGACAATAAGATCCGTGTTAGTATGAGCTGGAGTGAAGGGTTCAACATGGAATTCCTTATCACCCATTCGAATTATTGTTTTTTTAGTTATGGGCATTGATGGGGGAGTTAATTTTACATTATCGTATATTTTAAACATCTTCTTCTGGAGGTTAAGCATATCTATACTGTAATCACTTTCGACATATTTTGTAATATTCTTATGGGCAATGATTTTTGTACCGTGATCCTTGTAAGATTGTGCACCATACCAGTGATCCTGGTGATAATGAGTAATTACGACGTATTTTATAGGAGCTTTTATAATTTTATTAAGTTCTCCAATAAATTCTTTGGATAGTGCAGGAGTTGATAGAGCATCGACAATAAACCAGCCCTGTGAGGTGAGAATACCATAACTATTGGACATGAAACCACGATTCTTAGGGGATGGTAAAGCTCTTGTACCCCGAGCCATATAGATATTTTTATGGATTTCACGGAGTTTTATAGGATCGAGGGGATTGACATCATTTATTTCAACGGGTTTTACCGACGTTTTCACTACAGAATCTTTTTTTGAACTAGCTGTATCGGATGATTTATTCCCAGAACACTGATATACAAAGATTAGAAATAATAATATACTCATTCTTTTAAGCGTTATAAACATATTTTCACCTCAATTTAATTAAAATTATTTATCACTCCTTATTTTGATTTTCTAATTTCTCCTGGACTTCATTGACACGTTTATTTAGATCATTTAACTTACTTAAAATCTCTTTTTTCTTGATGATCGATTTGAGTTCCAGTTTTTTTTGATTGAGTTCAGCGGTTTTTTTAATTATTTCATCATTTAAAGATTTATACTTTTTATATTTTTTTGAGAAATCCTTATCCACTAATATTTCCCAGATCATTGGCAGCCGTTTACTCAGTCCGTATTGTGGATAAACAACTTCGAGGTATATTAATCCGATAATAGACGTGATTAGCATAATTAGGATAGCTGAAATAATTATTATAGTCGATTTGCTCAATGAGCGATATTTTTTCAGGGGAGAATTACATTCTGTGCAATTAATATTTCCCAAGTCATTGAGAGCTTGGCAGTTTGGACATTTGATCTGTGACATATTCATTCCAAGTGGTGTTTAAAGAGATTTAAAATTCATCTCTGCGGCTTCGACTGCTGTAATTCATGCTGACACGGTCTAAAAACTCTTTTTCTTTTTTTGTAAGGGAATTAATTCCTTGTTTAGAGACCTTTTCCAATAAACTATCTACTTTCTCCTGTACCCACTCTTCCTTCTGTACAATTTTTTCTACTTCCTGCTTTTGAGATCTATGATGACGTTGTTCTTTTTTTTCATCAATGTATTGAGAGACGGAACCAAAGATCTGGTACTTCTTATGAACTATTTGTAAGAAAATTAATCCAATAAATGCACCTATAACATGGGCTGAGTGAGCTACGTTGCTATTTTTTTGGCTGATAGTAAGGAGGAGTTCGATTCCTATAAATATCAAAATAAACACCCAGGCTTTCACAGGGAGAATCCCCCAAATATAAATAATCGCCTGAGGCCACATATATGCAAATGAAACCAGAACAGCAAATACAGCAGCAGAAGCTCCTAATACATTACTCAGAGTTAATATTAAGAATACACCCGTACCGACACCTGATATAAAGTACAATAATAAGAAATTCTTTGTTCCAAACTGTCTTTCATAGGGAACTCCAAACATCCATACTCCGAACATATTGAATATGATGTGCATAAATCCACTGTGGAGAAACATGTAGGTAACAATCTGCCAGGGATAGAAGCCGCTGAATCCTCCGAATTTTAACATGAATAATACTGAAAAGGGATTGTGTATTGTCGGGTCATATAAATTGGGATAAGGAGACAGACCTGGATCACCCGCTATTGTTCCAGCGATGATTTGTATTATAAAAATGCAGACTGTTGAAATTAATATCCATTTGACGCCAGGAGTTATTTTTCCCACGCCAAAACTAAATGTGCCAAATCTTTGCATTATTAATTCCTGATAAAAATGATATTATTTTCTGAAAATATTTTAAATCTGAAATCCTTTGTGACATGTTTAGGGAATCCACCATGACTATATCATGAGCAGGATGTCATTTTAATAGAAAATTGGATAAAAGAATATTACAATATAATAACTGATAATATAATAAAAATCCCTTGGGGAAAACAAATTTCTTATTCAATTTTATGATCACCAAATTACAAATTTCTTTGACTATTGTGAATACAATTTATATTTTATACCCATGTCTTTTAAAGATTTGCTGGGAAATCAACAAAATAAATACCTCATACAAAATGCCCTGAGGAATAATCACCTCTCCTCCAGTTTGTTATTCCACGGTAAGACATCTTGCGGGAAACTATCTTATGCCCTTCAACTTGCTAAAGCTCTGAATTGCGAGAAGCTATCAGATGATTCCTGCGATACATGTAACTCTTGTCGGAAAATAGATAACTATCTTTACCCCGACATTATCATCATAAACACCGATGATTGCAATTTCAAACTGAATTCTTTATATCATTTATGGAAAATGCACCCTAATAGAATATTATTAGAAAGGATAGCAGATTTACTCACTGATCTCTATTATAGATATTCATCTCAATTATTCATATACAAGGGAAGTGTCAAGACTAGCAAGAAATCTCAGAGCGACATCCAGGACAAGATAAATGATCATAAATTATCTATGAAAAATTGGTTAAGGAATATGAAATCTCAAACCTTCGATCCTAAGGATGATAAAAAATTACTTCAAATTATAGAATACACCCAAACGATTACAGATAGCCTTCAAATGGATAATATACCCATTGAAACAATAAGAAATATCATCCAGAAACTATATATCAAACCCACTGAAGGTCGGAATAAGGTGATTATTATTAATGGATTGGAAAAGATGAAGGAGGAAACAGCAAACACCTTTCTAAAAAGTATTGAAGAACCACCCCCTAATAATTATCTAATACTAATAACCGATAGTAAAGATAGTATCTTGCCAACTATATTGTCCCGTTGTTTTATATTGCCATTTAGACCTCTATCATTCGATGAACAAAGAGAACTTATTCAAAGTAAATTTAATATTCCACTCCCATACGATAAATCCAACACAAAGGACATCTGGGATATCATATCAGATAAGGATGAGAGTAGTAATTTCGAAGGATTGATTAATGAATTTGTAAATAAAATTGCTCCTAATTATCAAACAAATGGTGAGATCTTTGATTATGTGGATAAGATCAATTCACTGTATGATACCGAAAATTATTTGAAAGCATTTTCAAACTATATTCTGAGCGCAAAAAAATTGAAATATGCACTGTCTTCTAACGGTAGTAAAAAAAATTCCTTTGAACATTGTCCAAATCTAATATTAGATGAGATCGTCAGAGAAGGGGAGATTATATTATATAGAGTGAAACATCATAATTTAAATCCACAATACGCCATGACAGGTTATCTCATGAATATTGCATCGTTACTCAAGAAAAAATATATTTAATAAGCACTGAGATCACGTTTGATAAATAGATGTTAGTAAAAATAGTATATAGAAAGGATTGAAAGATGGTCACAAACAGATAATACCTGTGACCAAATTAATTAGTTAGATGCTGTTAAGCTTTTGAAGAATGAAACAAATTGTTCCGAATCCCATTGTCTCGCACCAATGACCTGACCGATAATGTATCCTCTCTTATTGATAATATACGTAGTAGGAATACCATGAGTGGCATAAGGTTTCCATGCCTGTCTAGTTTGATCAAGAAATACCTGGAATGAAAATCCCTTTCCGCTGACATAACTTTGGACTGTTGACTTATTTTCTCCAATAGATACTGCTAGTATTTTAAAGTGAGTGTCACCAACTTTCGTTTGAAGTCTACTCATAGATGGCATTTCAACACGACAGGGACCGCACCATGTAGCCCAGAAATTTAACATGACAACCTTGCCACGATACCGAACGAGAGAGACATTATTCCCCTCAAGTGTTTGAAAAGTTATGTTTGGTGCAACTTTATTCATCTTAGTTATATTTAAACGTTCAAATGGATCATCGTCTGCATTAACCAGATTCCATGTCAATGCGCTAAACATAAAGATTAACAATGAGTAAAATATTATTTTCAAAATATCTCCTTGATTATTTTATGTCCAAAAATATAACACGTTTATAAAAAAAAACAATATTTATTTAATAATTCGGCTGACAACTTTGCTGAGGACATTTCGAAATTCTTTTTCTTTCAATATATAGAGACTCATA
The DNA here is from genome assembly GCA_002450905.1 of Spirochaetia bacterium UBA6919. Classification (GTDB taxonomy): domain Bacteria; phylum Spirochaetota; class UBA6919; order UBA6919; family UBA6919; genus UBA6919. Next base: position 22,679 of record DKAT01000009.1, on the reverse strand, counting down.
AAGTAACTCATCATTCCAAGGAATATTAATAGTGTAGTGTTCAGGATGTTGTCTATATAATGAATTGATATCCATTGGACTCCTGAAATATAATTCTGAAAATAGAATAAAAATATACCCATTATCAATGATGAGAAAATTACTTTAATCACACTAATAATAGTGTCTTTCCACTCCAGATTACCAATTTTCCACAAAAGAATTGCGATCAATAATACAAGATTAAAGAAAGATGAAATGGTGATTGAAAGAGCGATTCCTTCAAATGACCATCCTGAATAACGAATTAAAATCGTCATAATTATTAAATGAAGTACAACAGAAGATAATCCACTATAAATCATAGTCTTCATATCTTTCATACTTTGAAAAGCACGGATAAAAATTATAGAAAGTCCCATAGCAAGGATACCTGGAGCATAATAATATTGTGCCAGTGCTATATTCCTAATCACCAGGTCACTTATCTTACCAGACTTCCCTCCAGAAAAGATCATCAGAACATCATGATAAATAAATCGTGCAATTTCAAAATCCAAAATCATAAGTCCAATAACTGAAGGCATTGTAAAGAAGAATACCATGCGTAATCCCATGAGGATCAGTTCTTTGAAGTTATTCATATCATTAATTTCAAAGTATTTCGACATATTCGGAAGGCTTACCATTGATATTCCAGCAACAAACACGGATAATGGAAATTGAATTAAGAAAAATCCTTGTGATAATGCGGTATTAGCTCCTGTAATATCGTCTGAAAATAAATTGGATAAGATATTATTTAATTTTGGTATCCCCATCGCCATTGCAAAAGGAATAAACAAAGTAATGAACTCTTTTATATTCTCATCCTTAAAATCAATAGACAATTGAAACCTAAACCCTTCTTTTGTGAGCACAGGTATTTGGATAACAAAATACGTTAAACCTCCTATGATTGTAGCATAGGCAAGAGATTGAATATCTAATGTTTTATAAAGAAGAAATAAGAAGATCAAGAAGGTTACGTTGGAAAAGAAAGGTCCAAGAGCTGGAATAGTAAAGCGGTTCATGGAATTCAGCATCCCCATTATAAGAGCTGATAAGCTGATAAATGGAAGGTAGAACATTAAAATATTAAATAGATTCGTAGCCAGAGGGGTAGCCATGGGGTATTGAGGATTATTATGATAATACTGCATAAAAAATTCTGAAACTATGATTGATACAAATGATATTAAAACTGTTATGATGATAGATATATTCAGAACTTTATTTGCAAATTTAAACGCCTCCTTTTTTCCATCTCTTACAAGAATTGCAGAGAAAATAGGGATGAAAGCTGCGGAGAGAGCGCCTTCAGCAAGTAGTTCTCTTAGTGCATTTGGAATACGGAATGCAGCGATAAATGAATCAAATTCCCAACCTCCACCAAATAAATATATAGAATATTGTTGACGAACAAGTCCCAGTACTTTGGATAATAGAGTAGCTGCACTGATAATGAGTGTGGATTTTAATATTAGCTTCTTACTGATCATGAATTGATTTATGGGAATAAATTTTAAAGTACTTTCGGTACGACGATAAACTGGTCTTTATGTTTGGGTGCTAATTTCATCAGAATTTCTACATCTATACTTCTTCCACTCTTATCTTCACGGTATACATTGTGAATATCCAGTATATGAGCAGTAGGCTCAACCTGAGAGGTGTCTAATTCATTGATCTTTTCTACATAATCAAGGATTTGACTTATTTCATTTGAATATTTTATCTTATCTTCTTCATTGAGTGCTATTTTAGATAGTTGAGCGACCTTCTCTACCACTTCCAGAGTAACTTTCATATTTTACCTCTAAACCCGTTAAAAAATCCTTTTAAAGATATATAATTTATCAATATATTACAATTTTTCTTTGATCAAATCTCGTAAATATTTTATGTTAGTTTCTGATAATTACGTCAGAAAAGAATATAATCAATATATAAAAAAATTTATATGATCTCATTGAAAAAAAATGAATGTGATTTATATTATAACATGTGAAAACTATATACAAGTTTTCTCAATTATTTTATGTGTTGTATGTGACTTTCATAACACAATTATAATTTTTCTATATTTATCTGACTATAGGTCATTTTGAGGTTAGTATGAAAAAGCTTATATATTCTATTATTTTTATAACCCACATAATTGGAATCCTTTTCCTTACAAAGTGTGAAGATGGGGACTACGTTTGGAAGCTCTCCAGTAAAAAATATACTTATGTTACAATATCTCTATCCCCAACAATAAATACTTCTACTGCTATCGTAACCAATACAAGCCTTATATTCACATTCTCACAATCCATGAACCCAAATACACTCGGATCTAATGATCTAACACTCTCTTCATCATCAGGAACTGTTAATCAATCATCCTATACCTGGTTTTGGTCTTATAATAATACCATATTAACTTTCAAAGCGCAATCTATTGGTGGAAATTGGCCTCTCACAATAGATTCTATCTATACCATCCGTTTAAATAGTGCTAATTTACGTAGCGTGGATGAGAATCCTATGGAAAGAGACTTCACCGGATCCTTTACAACATCTCCGATAGCAGATACCACAGCTCCTTCGATTACTGCTGCTGTAGCTGTATCTGGTGGTGTTGAAGTACCTTTATCAGGAATTATCACACCTTTAGATGGAATAAGATTTAGATTCAGTGAATCGATGAGTAGAGCGGATGTCCAAAATGCGTTTAATCTCGTGATTAACGGGCTTAACAGGACACCTAGCAGTATAACCTGGGCTACAGTTACCACTACGGATGATCAGGTGACGTTTAATTTTTCAGGAGCACCCAGTGGTAGTACAACTGCTTCTCTTAGTAGTGCTGCTCAGGATTTAGCAGGAAATGGAGTTTCAAATCCCGTAAGTCCTGCTACTGCAACATTCAGTATAGGCGGCGGGAATGTAACAGATTATATCGTGAACAATATTACTGTACCAACAAGTGCTACACCTAGTGGAACTGTAAATGGAACTGGCGTTGGATTCACCATACAGAATCTTGGAAACATCACCGGAGGAAATAATATTACCTATAATGTGTACATTTCATCGGATAATATCATTGATGGCACCGATACATTAATCACCAGTGGTTCAACAGGAGGACTTACAGGAGGCGGATCAACTACAATTGGTGTCAGCACTGGATCCTGGCCAGCTACGACAGGGGGTTATTATATCCTTGTTTCAGTAAGTTCCGTGGATGATTTGATCACTGGTAATAATACAGGAGTATCAGCACAGGTCGCTGTAGGCATCCCAGACTATAGTGTGACAAGTCCAGTTTATCCATCAGGAGGACCAGCAGGAAGCGCATTTACAGGTAGTTTTAATGTGAGTAATACAGGATCTTTTGCTGGTATAGCTAATTATACTGTTTATTTATCAAAAGATACAACCATTGATGGGACAGATGTTGTGGTTACAACTGGCTCTACCGCTTCTATCAATGCAGGTAGTAATGTTGCTGTCAATTATAATGGAAATTACCCAGCCGCAGGAACCTATTATATCATCATCTCCTTAACTGGGGACACCAACACAGCTAATAATACCGCTTTATCCACGTTGTTAACTGTAACAGCCATCTCTGTAGATTATGATATCATTCCAAACTTCTCTCCAGCAGGAAGTATCACACAGGGAACACCTATTGGGGGTAGTTTTAATATCCAGAATATTGGAATATCACCTGGTACACAGAGTATCAATTATACAGTATATCTCTCTCCAAATACTACAATCAGTCAGGGTGATGACGTACTTACATCGGGTTCAATTGCTCCCCTTGCGGTTGGTGGATCAACAACTATTAATATACCTGGGAACTGGCCTTTAGGTGCATCAACTTATTACATTATAGTCAGTATTAATGCTACCGACGATACCAATTCAACTAATAATATAGAAATATCAGGCGTTTATAGCAGTACTGGAAATGTAGATTACATGATTTCATCTGTCTTAAAAACAACTAATGATCACTATGTTGGAAATGTCAGTGGAGATATTGTTTCAGGTAATTTCACTGTTCGGAATATTGGATCTGTTGATGGATCATCAGGATTTACATATAATATCTATCTCTCATCCACTAATACAACCGCTGGAATAATAGGAACACCCATCGCATCAGGAAATTATGCCTCTACTCTTGTAACGGGAGGTTTCGTAGTTATCCCATTCACTGGTAACTGGCCTGTAGGTGTCGGTGCTGTAGGTACTGGTCGATATCTTGTAGTAGAAATTACAGGTGTCACAGGGGATAGTAATGCTACGAATAATGTCAATTCCACCGGGGGTAGTTTTGATATCCTTAATCTGGCAACACCAACGGGACTTGCCGCAACACCCAGTGAATACTATATTAACTTAAGCTACACAGCTTCCGGCGGAACACCTACTTATAAAATATTCCGAGATGGTACAGAAGTCATGGAAACCACAGCGATAAGTAATGTATTTGTCTATGGAGGATCAACAAAGGTAGCTTATGCCTACACCGTATCTGCTATCCGAAGTGCAGGAGCAAGTACCACACAGAGTACTACATCCGTTAATGCTTCCAGAAACGGAACCCTCCTATGGTATGAAGGGTTTAATAGTCCAACTCACACAGCATTCACATTCCCTGGTAACGGTTGGATTGATGATCGCGGTGGGAATGGTGAAAATATATTAATCTCGCTAACAAATTATTCTGGCGGACAGTCCCTGGCATTATCAAATAATTCTGTCAATTATGGATTTAATGATGGTGTACACTATCAATTTTCACCGGGAATTAGTCCTAGCTATATCGGATTTTGGCTGCGAAAAAATAGTGATTGGGCACAACTTATGATTGATATAGGGAATAATAATTTGCCAGCTACTTCGGGTAGAGCAATGGCATTTTTTCATAATGATGCTAATAGCGGAAATAGAATATCTTATGATAATGGTGGTACCTGGACAGGAGCAGCAGCATCTCTACCTATCAACACCTGGCATCATATCGAAGTGAAGAATATTAATTACTCCACTTCAACTTATGACTTATATTTAAATAATACACTTGTAGCTACTGGATTGCCCTTTAGAAATAATATAGGATCCGCCATTAACAGAATCTATATATCATCGGATTTTTATTTTGCAACAGCCTATATTGATGAAATAGAATTTAGATATTAAAAGATAATTAATACTATCCAATTTTAAATAATCAACATCGGAATCAAATTATTTGCTTCCGATTCTTATTATACTCTAAGATTTCCTTCATCAAATATGAATATATTCTGTAAGGTTCTTCAAAATATTTTCCTTGACTACAAACTATAAGTTGATTATAATTTTTTTTTTGAGGGATTTATGAAATATATTTTTTTGGTCTTAATTATTTTAATATTTGTTATACCAGAAGCATATTCAATTAAATTGAGGGAACCTAAGGGAAGACTGAAAGAAAACAATCTCATTATAGATAATTGGTACCCACCAACTAGTTTGGATTCTCATGTTGCTCATGGCACAGATTCACAGGTGGATCCTTTTTTTTATTTTAATTTAAATCTTGGTTATTTACGTATTTTTACAAAGAGTAATATCATATTGGAAAAAAAATATCTTATCAACAGCGGATTTCCATTTATAGTTGAGTTCAAACCCTTTGATTTCTTTTCATTTCTATTTTCTGGAAGTTCATATGCCCTATTTGTAGAGAGGAATGAATGGTTAAGAAACCTTACTTTCATAATCAGTAACAGGGTTGACTCCAGTACACAATTCATAACGAGTTTTATGCTCTGGTATGGAGATTTAGTATCATCCGCATTTAGCTTTAAAGGGGCATTATACACTCCAAGTATTGTTCCAACATCCTCTACCACACTAGAAGTATTATATCCAACCAACCGAAATATCTCTTTGGGTGTATCCGATCGCATCCACATTTATCAATCAGCGCGATTTGCCCTTGGACTATTAGCATATTTCGAGTTTAATATCCCTGAGGGAAAACAGGATGTAGTCGCTGGAGAAGAATCCTTTCCTCTCAGTGTTCAGGCAGTTTTAGCCAATTACAACCCTAGTGAACGATTTACTTTCTCCACTATGGGAGGTATTTTTGTTCGTTTCAAGAATCGAAGCATTGATTTCAAAGCCAGAATGCTTTATCTACGCCGACAAGGAGATTTTGATGCCTGGGCAATCGCTTATAAACAGAATACGGGTTCTCTGGATAGCGAAATTACTTTGCATGACCGATTTGTATTAAGATTTAAATATTTTCTTGTTCAGTGGAAATTTGACGTGCTTGAAGAAAATACGATATCTCATATTATTAATTTAGGTGAAGAAATAAAAGGGTTTGGCAAGGGATTTGAATGGTTTGGAGTAGGATTTGATTTTAATTATCATAATCATAAGCAGGACAGAGACCTGACTGGGTTTCAGGGGCGTGTAGATGGTATTTCTCTGATACCTTCAGTGAGTTGGTACCCTCTGGCATTCCATGAAAGGAATCATACGTTAAAATTCTCTTTCTATTACGCATTTTTCTATATGAGAAAGTATTCTTCAGGAGCACCTATACCTAAGTCATCGATTCCCAGCGTGAATGATCCCTATGACTGGCACTATGCTATAATGTTGAGAGCAAGTTATAGTTTCTAAACAATTATTAAAGATATTAATTTTTTTAAATTATTGTATATTAATTCAATTTAACAATTATATTTTATAATTTATAGATATTTGGAGAAAATCTTCTGTGGCAAAAAATAATTTTAAATTAACTGGTAAAAAATTCATTCTATACATTGTTGCAATACCCATTATTATTGCATTACTTTTAGGATTTAGTTTTCAATCTTATCATTTTATCCCAGATTCTGTAGAAAAGCAATTCGGTGATGATGTTTATAAGGTAATAATTGACCAGAAGGATCTTATTCAAAATACGTATATAAACAATTTTATTAATAAAATGATGGATAAAATTGATCCTGGAACTCGTTATCATGTTTCACTTATCAAAAATCCATCTACTAAAGCACTATCTTTACCAGGAAATCATATAATTCTATTTACAGGATTGATTAATCAACTTGAAAGTATCGATGAATTAGCTTCTATTCTAATCCATGAAATTACTCATTTAAAAAAACATCATATCCTTCAAGTACTACTAAGAACAATAGGGATGAAATATTCTCTAAATCTTATTTTTAAGGATTACTATTTTCCAAAGGCTTTTCAAAAGAAGAAAAATTTATCATTCTTATTTCAATACACCCCTGGATTCATAAAAAAAGCAGATGAACAAGCTGTGAAACGTTTAATAGAAATCTCCTATAACCCAAATGCCTTGTTAAATCTACTTCAACGCTATTATAACAAATCAAAATCTTTTGGAAATCTTAATCAAAATAAGGATAACACCGATAAATATAACGCAGTTCCACTGTGGATGAGCTTTAAATATTTATTAAATCAACGCATAGCCAACCTGAAAAAGAAATTCAATCTCAGAGATCACTTACCCCATGCAAAACCTGATAAGCAATGGAAAGAATTTTTATCCCATCTGAAGTACTAAACTGTTTACCACATACGATTAATTGATCAGACCACTTGAATTCATTGGATAAAATATATATTATTTATATTACCGTTTCCAAAATGCATCAGACAGGATACAATACAGATGACAGAACATCAGCATTTTATAGATACTGGACAAGAAGTTAAGATCATTGTCAAATATTTAAAAGCGGGTATATTATTAAAATACGATGTCTACGACGAAGATGGAAATCTAATCCAGCCAGCCTACAAAGCATTTGAACAGACCAGAATTAATGAACTGTTAAAGCAGGGTATAGACAATCTTTATTATTCCAAAGTAGAAGATGATTACCGATTCACACCCAGTAATTTACTATTAGATTCCCTCGACCCAAAAAATCGTAAAGAGTTTCTCGGAATCAATATTCAAACTCATAAAATGGGTATCCAGGCTATGAGCAAGATTGTTAAAATGGTTCAAATTGGAGAAGACATCGAGTTTAGTGATGCAAAAACATTTACAGAAATGGTTCTCGATGACATCAACAACATGAAAGATAATCTGGTAAATCTTTTATCATTAAAAATATACGATGATTATACCTATACTCATTCCATAAACACCGGGATCATCACAATGATATATGGTAAATATCTTAAAATTGATGATAAAACTCTTCTGGAAATTGGTCTGGGCGGATTTATTCATGACATCGGTAAATTAAAAATACCATATAAGTTAATTCACAAAAAAGACCCTCTCAGTGAAGAGGAATATAAAATTATAAAAAAACACTCTATTCACGGATATGAATTGATTAAGGATAACTCTCAAATCTCCCAGTTAGTCAAAGATATTGTCCTGCTCCACCACGAGAAATTTGATGGATCCGGATATCCCTTCCAATACAAAGGAGATAAAATTCATGACGAGGTGTGTATAGTCTCACTCGCTGAAGCATATGATACACTTACTTCTACTCATCCTTATCAAAAAGCAATTTCAACTCCAAATACATTTAAACTCCTCCTCACCGATGCCGATAAACATTTTAAAAGAAATATTACCCAGTTCTTCTGCGAGAAAATGACTCATCTGGTCAAGGAAGATCAATTTGCCATCCCAGGGGCTTATGTTTTGTTAAATACCAAAGAAATAGCTAAAGTTATCACTGAAAATAAAAATAACCCCAATAAACCAATTGTTCAAATCATTATTCGGGATAATACAGCACTTTCAAAACCACTCGATGTCGATTTAAAATTGGATTCTACCCGGGAAATATCAAGAGTCCTTAATTCTGATGAAGAAAATGAATTAATCCACGCTATGAACTTATCATAATTGGATAAAAAATGAAAACTATTCCCAATACATATTTTACCGATCAGCCAGAGTTCTTTAAACAATTAATTGAATGCTCACCTGATGCCATAGCCCTTGCACACAACGAAAAATGGATTTATATCAATACTTTCGGCATGAATTTATTTGGAACCGATGATCAAGATCAAATACTTAACAAACTGATATATAATTTTATCCACCCGGCATATCACGATATCGAAAGAACTCGACTGCAGGAAAACACTCAAAATAACAATAAATTACAGTTCATAGAAGAAAAAATACTTCGTCTGGATGGAATTATCCTTGATGTTGAGATCGCTGTTAAATCGTTTAATTCTTCAAATGGTATTATCTTCCAATATATTATTCGTGATATCACTGGTATCAAAGAATATAAAAATGAGTTAATCAGTTCTGAAAAGCATTTTAAAAAACTTTATGAATACGCACCCGACGCCTATTTAATCAGTGATCTCAAAGGAAATATTGTTGAGACCAATAAATCATTTGAAATTATCACATCCTATTCAAAAGAAGATATCATTAATCAAAACCTGTTGAGATCCAATTTTATCTATGCACAGGATAACCCAAAACTGGCGAATCTTCTTCTAAAAAACAGTATGGGTGAGATTTGTCCCCCTGAAGAAATCTTATTCATTTGTAAAAATAACCACGTAATCCCTCTTGAAATCAGAACTTTCCCCATTCGTTTAAAAAGTCGCCCCCTGATCCTTTGTATAGCCCGGGACATTTCTCAGAAGAAAGCTACTGAAAATGAATTGAAAGACAGCGAAGAGAGATTTAAACTTCTATCCGAAGCTACTTTCGAAGGAATATGCCTTAGTGAGGATTTAAAGATAATCGATGCTAATTTAAATCTGGCGAATATGCTGGGATATAAACTAGAAACCTTGTTAAAAAAAAATATTCAGCAGTTATTCCATCCAGACAGCCAGCAATTTATAATTGACAAATTATCCAACCCGGCTGAAACATCTTATGAAGCCATCGCGCTTCAAAAGAATGGTAACACTTTTCCAGTCCAGGTACTAACAAAATCTGCTCCATATATGGGAAAAATCATTCACATTACAGCCATTCGAGATATCACAGAACGAAAACGTATTGAGAAATTAAAGGAAAGCAATGAACTTATGGTACGCCACGATCTTAAAAATCCGTTAAGTGCTATTTTCACTTTCACCGAGATATTACTCTTCGAAAAACAACTCCCCGAAGAAATTACCGAGCTTGTTAAGTTCATTTATGATAGTGCCCAGCAAATCCTTAGAATGATCAATCATTCCCTAGACTTATTTAAAATGGAAACGGGTATTTATAAACTAAATGCACAACTCATAAACATCACAGAAATTATGAGAGAACTCCACGATGAATTTTCTAAACCCCTCAAAAAAAAGAATATCTCTTTAAATATCACCTTGAATCACCATCCCATGGATTGGAACAAGGAACAATTAATTATTGGCGAAACCGACTATGTTAAAATACTATTTGCAAACCTTTTAAAAAATGCTATCGAAGCATCCCCAAATAATGAGAAAATTCATATTGAAATATCAGACACAGAATTAAAAACCACTGACACTTCAACCAAAGCAATCCTGGTTGATATCCATAATCAGGGCATGGTGCCTAAAGAAATACAAGATACTTTCTTTGAACGCTACGTAACATCGGGAAAGAAAGAAGGCACCGGTCTTGGAACTTATAGTGCTAAAATAATTACTCACTGCCACAATGGTACAATCTCTTTCAAGACATCCCATGAGGACGGAACCCACATCTATGTCACCCTTCCGGCTTATGATGAAAATCAGGTATTTACAATGTAATTATTTCAATAGTTTTGATAACTATTCACAATTAAAATTAGATTTCTCATAAATATTAAATAATGCTTAATTTAATTTGCCCCAATTTGAAGATAATTCTTGAAACTATATCGATTATTTTAATTTATATAAATATTATATACTAAAATTCTTTTTAAATTAAAGTCATAATGTCAACTTTGTCATGATGAGGCTCTCGAATCATGTTTCAAAGGATTTCTGATATCAACAATTATCAGTATATATTATTATATGTAATCTATAAAATTAATTAATCATTAAACTTAGTTTCGGATAGAGATTCAGAATTTCTTCAATGCTTGGAATGAAAGAATAATTATTTTTTTATAAAATATTTTTTTATATTAGTATTAATATTCTGATATCCAGAGGATGATATATATCCTTATTTGAAAGGAGTAATCAATGAATAAATTATATATCTTATTGATTCTAATTCTAACAATATCTAATATTTCCTGTAAGACTAACGAAGAGGAAAAAACTAAACCTCAATCCAAACGACATTCCAAATCAATGGATAGGGATAGCGGTCCTTCACAAAAAATTAATACCTTCAGCAAAGCAAAGAAGCTTATGAAACGGGTCTATGCAGGACATTACATCGCATTTTACAGCGGATGCACCTATGAATACAAGAGAGTGGGTCAGAGGGAAAGAATTGTTGTAAATGCAGAAAGTTGTGGATATACCCCAAGAAAGAATCGTGAGCGTGGGAAATATATTGAGTGGGAACACGTCGTACCAGCCTGGGCTTTCGGTCATACAAGAAAATGTTGGCGTGAAAAGCTCGAGGGTTGTAAGAAAAAGGGCAGAAAGTGCTGTCAAGATACCGATCCAGTATACCGTGCCATGGAAAATGATCTCCACAATCTCCAACCGGCTATCGGCGAACTCAATGCAGATCGATCCAATTATCGATATGGAATGATTTCCGGTGAACGAAGACAATATGGGAAGGTGGATTTTGAAATTGATAGAAAAAACAAAGTAGCTGAACCAAGACCAGAAATCCGTGGTGATATTGCAAGAACCTATTTTTATATGGAAAAAACCTATGGGGTAAAAATCTCCGATCGCCAGAGAAAGCTCTTTGAAGTCTGGAATAAACAAGATCCCGTAGACGATTGGGAGAGAGAGAGAAATCAAAGAATTTCAAGAATACAGGGAAATTTAAATCCCTTCATAAAATAATATTATATCTACTAATCAACTCCTTGTAATACCGTCTTGAGCTTGTCGAAATACCGATAGGCTCAGATGGGATAAAAGACACAGTTTCTTTGTCAATATTATAAGTCAAATAAATAATATTATTTTTAGAAACGAGGTCCCGGATGGAACTTATCCATACCCCTTAATAACACGAAAGCAACAGCGTTGGTATGCTCCGATTCATTCAAACTCCCCTTCTTACGTGGGATATATCCTCTTTTAGGATCAAAAGATTTTGTCACATAATCCGTCACAAGATCTAGAGTACTGGATGTTTCAATTCCAGCCAGCAAATAACAAAGCCCTACCTCCGAAATGATATCTGCATTGGTCTTTTTAATGATCTTATGAATATTCTCATTAAAGTATTTGAAAATCCATGCGAATTCTCTTTTAGAAACCTTTTTTTGATAATAGTTTGACGCAGCAATAATAAAATGGGTCAAGGAATATATCTTATTTTTAAATGCGAAATCATCTTCAACGGGTTCTTTAAATATCTCCTGAAAGCGTTTTGTAAAATCATCCTCCATATCAATCACCCCATGGTGTTTCAACTGATAAACTCTTGTAACTAACTGGGTACTATAAATCTTCATAAGTTCCTTGTCTAAAAATATCGACCTCAAATCCATCCCCTTTAAATAGGATAAATACTTTTTATATCTTTCCTTATACTCACCCTTAAGAAATCCCATGTCATTCCATATATGTCCAATTTCAATTAAATCAATGTAAAATAATAAGTCCTTCTTATCCTTAAAATACTTTTGACGTTCTATCCCCTTTCTCTTTTTCCCATAGTCAATTAAAAGCTTATCAAAATAATACTCTCCCCGTTTTAAAGCATATTCTTTTTTGTCAAAGTTCCTTAAACTCTTGTATAAACCTTTATTAATGAGATCAAAATAATCAGAAATATAGGAATTCAAATTACTCTTCCCAGTCATACGATAATATCGGATCGCAAAATGACTTCGCTTGTATGGGGTAAGCTTATCCATATTCTTGACATAGGTCTGTCTGATCTTTATGGCAATACCGACATATTTGTCCTGGCTTGTTAAATTATTACAATAAGTGAATACAATTAGAGACAATACTATTATTATAATTCTATTGGTTATCATCAATTCTCCAATGAAATCTTATTTCAGGGATCATACCTTGGGTATTTTATCGTGTCTATAACTCCCATTTATTGATCAATTTTTAATAAAATAATAAAAAAATCATTTTTGTCTAACAATAAGACAGACTAATATTAAATTTTATAATATATTTATAATATAAAAAAAATATTGGGAGGATAAAATGAATTCTCTAAAAAATACACTGATCATCCTTATAATAATTATTTTGTTGAGTGTATGTCTTCATGCCGATGAAAATAAATTTTACGTAACTCATGTTCTAGCCAGAGTATATTTATATCCTAATGCCTTTTCCAACCAAATAACCCGGATCCCCTTTGGAAAAACAGTCCAAATCGAGGGTATGTATTATAAATGGGTGAAGATCAAAATCAGTAATACTCTTTCAGGATATATCCATCAGGAAACTCTTATCAATACAAAGAATTTCTTACGCCAGATTGAGAGAGAGAAGGATATCAAAAAATTTGAAAATAGTCAGAATAAATCTGGTAAATTTCATTTTGATGAAGAAACTACTTCTTCTACAGGCGTAAAGGGTTTTCAAGAAAACAATAATTCTCAAAGGATAAAGAAGTTTGATGAGGAGACCACTGCATCCGTCGGTTCCAAGGGATTTACAGATGATATTGAAAAGTCTTATCGTAAAAAGAATAAGACATTACGATATGATTTAGTAGATCATTTAAATAAACAGGGTGAAATAGATAATATTCAAAAAAGATTTCAAAAGTGGAGAATGGAGGGAAGTCTTGGAGAATACACAAAATATTTTCAAAAGAATAAAGGAGGTTTAAAATGATTTCTAAGTTTTCAAAAAAAAATAAAATGATAATCATTATCATCTCTTTCCTGATCTATATTTTCATCTTGTTTGAGTGCAGCGGATTATCCCATTTTATAGCCACCCAGAGAAATCTCATTTTCACCACTGTAGGGGCTGTAGCTAAATTGACTGAATTATACAAGGTATACAACCATGAATTCACACCCAAGGAAGAATATTATCTGGGAAGGACGCTCTCAGCACGCGTATTAAAAGAATATCCCCTCCATAAGAATGGAAAATCAGATTTAAATCTCTATATCACGAAAATTGGTCATACCCTGGCTTCAGCGTCCGATCGACCTGAAACCTATCAGGGATATCGATTTGTTGTATTAAAATCAACTCATAGAAATGCCTATGCTGTACCCAGTGGATATATTTTTATAACAACAGGACTACTCGACATTGTTAAAAATGAAGACGAATTAGCAGCTGTCATGGCTCATGAAGTCAGTCATATTGCATTGAAGCATCCAATGATTTCTGTAAATGACTATAACAAAAGAAAAATTATTTCTGAACTCATTCAATTTGTAACTGGCAGAGCTTTATCGCCTCATAATATTTCCCATTCTACCCTTATTTTTGGAAATATTGTGGATGAAATATATAAAAATATTCAATCGGGATATGATTCTGATAAAGAGAAAGAAGCGGACTTAATGGCTGTTGACATTTTAATTCGCTCAGGTTATAATCCCCATGGATTCTCAGAAGTATTAAAAAGACTCAAAAAACATGAAGGTATTCATGGAACACCCAATCAACGCGCGATGAATGTTGAAAAGAAAATTAGTTCATCCAATGAGGATATTCCAAATTATAATACAAAACGTCATCAACGATTCCAGAATGTTGTTGAAAACATGGAAGACTAAATTAATAATACGAAGAAGTATCGGAATCAAAATATTTGGTTCCGATTGCGTTCTATTGAATAACAAGTATCAACTCATTGAAAATATTTCGGTGAAGTTGGTGTAAGGAGGTGATGCTCTACAAGTAATATTATACTAAATACATTTATAATCAAATCTTATTAAGGGGGAAAATTATGATAATCCGATTATTAGCACTATCAATTTTATTAATAATCTATTCAGGGCAAAATGGATTTTGCGATTTTTGGAATAACCGGAATCAACTGATTGGGGATAGAGCGGCGATGATGGGGGGTGCGTATACAGCCTTGTCTGAAGATGGCTCTGGGGTGTTTTATAATCCAGCGGGAATAGCATTTATTCAATCGACATCGCTTTCACTCAGTGTCAATATGTATTCCTATCAGAATTGGTCACGCCGGGATTCAGGACAACCGCCCAATATTACTAATCAAATAAAAAAATTTAATGTTATCCCAACAACTGTGAGTCTTACATTTAATCTGGGTGGAGGTTTTGCCCTCGGATTTTCATTACTTGAAATCGATAAAGTAAAATTCTCATCCATTGGGTACTATTCAGATTCTACCACTTCAGCATCACTTAATTTGGATTTAGACACTGAAAGCTGGTTGTTTGGCCCGACCCTTGCTTATCAGATAACCAAGAGTTTTTCAATAGGAGTATCCATATTTTTTCACTACTTTCAAGGAAGTGTTGCGGCTTTTTATGAAGAAACCAAATCTGGATCCTCATATATTTTTGCTCAACAACAAAATCAGATAACAAGTCTTGGATTAACCCCTATTTTTGGTTTAAGGTGGAACATATTTAATAAATTTAAGATAGGAGTTATGTATGGTATGGAAACTATTTTTATCGAAGGGAACAATTCTTCAGCATATAAATTTGTCCATAATGGATTCGGGCTTGATTCCAGGAATACAGCGGAGGTGAAAGGTGATGTACGTTTACCCCATAGGTTAGCAGTGGGATTGGCATTTGAGAAGAGTAAAAAAATTACTATAGCACTTGATTTTATATATTATTTCTATATGAAGTATAATGCACCTTATGATATCTTCCGTGCAACTGATCCTAATGCCTATCACGAGGAGCGTAGTCATATCGATCTTTCTTTTGGAATGGAAATTTATCTGAGTGATGTATTCGCATTGCGGTGGGGAGCTTTCACGAATACTTCAGGAGCTTCAGAATATAGCCAGTCGGAAAGGGTGAATAGCTATGGTGGAACGATAGGTCTTGGATATATTACCCCTATAATGACTTCTGGAATAGGATTTATAATCCAATATGGGAAATCAAGTATAAATGAAAGTAAACCAAATCAATTACCTAAGTTTTCTCAAATTCTTGCTGAATGGAAGCGACTTTCGATAGGGATTATTATGGGAGGATCAATTAAATTTTAGTTGGAATAGTGATTTACATTAATTAGATTATATAATGTATTCAATCAACTTAATTTGATAGAAGTATCTCATGAAAACTATTTTCCAGTACGTTAAAATACATTATCTTGTTGCACTATCGATTTCTATACTTCTATCTGTTTTTTATTTGTCTGAAAATATGAGGGTATTTGAGAATATTTTATCCGATTCCCTTGTACGGAGCTTTGCTCAACCTGAGAAGACGAGTAAAGATATTGTGTATGTAATGATTAGTCAGAAAGATCTGGATTATGCCCGAAAGCATTATCAGATGGGATGGCCCTGGAAGAGGAGTTTTTATGGAAAGATAATCCGTTATTTAAAGGAATGTGGTGCAAAGATTGTTCTGATGGATATATTATTTAGCGAGGAGTCTGTCTATGATAATCAGAGGAATATCAGTGATTCGAAGGGTGATGACAATCAATTTGATTCAGCTATTAGAGATTCAGGAAATGTGATTTTATCGCAATTATTTAAATATCAAAATAAATTACCCCAAAAGCCTTTTATAGAGAGATTTCATATACCAATTCAATTTAAAAATACGTACCTCAATCCATTTATTAAATCCCAATCCGTTATAACCCCCATTGAAAGATTTACTCAATCAGCTTATTCACTTGGAATGATTAATGCAACAATAGATACTGATCATATCTATCGCAGATTACCACTTCTTATTAACTATTACAATCAATACTATCCTTCCTTATCCTTATCAGCCATAATAAAATTATCCTCAGCTAAAAATATCCTGTTTGATGGCAATTATCTTCATATTAATAATCGGAAAATCCCTGTGGATAAATATGGGAACATCCGTTTAAAGTATTATGGTACTAACGATATTTACAATGATTATTATATGAGTGATATTTTAAAGGTGGTCGATTATGTGGAGGTGATGAAGCAAAACTCACAGTCTGTTAAAACATTACCTCCCAATTTATTTCAAAATGTCTTTCGAAGTACAAAGAATATTAAGGCTTTGTGGGATACATTAAGAGGATTAAATATTTTACCAGAAAAGGAATTACTTGATAAAGATATTATGAAAGTTGCTCCTGAATTATTTCGGGAAAAGATCGTCCTTATTGGAAGTATTGTGGATACGCACTGGGATATACATCCAACCCCATTTAACAAGAGAGAAGCGGGGGTACACCTACATGCAACACTGATAAACAATTATATAAACAATGATTTCATATTGGAGTTTAGGGAAAACTATTACTATATTATCATTCTGACTATTTTATCCCTGACAACCATGATCCTATTTAAAAAATTATCTAATCCAATGAACATTATCCTTATTGGTATTGTTTTTATAGCTTTCATTGGACTAAGTTTCCTTTTATATACAACAAATAATATACTTATCGATATGCTTACGCCCTTACTATCCATTATACTAACTTCTTTTGGTGGATTATCTGTTAACTTTATTGAGAATTATAAAATTCATGTTTTTCAAAATCTTGTTGAACAGTCTCCCGTAGGTATTTTTATATTCCATAAGGATAAGGTATTATTATATAATCACGCACTGAGTGATATGTTAACTAAGATTAATATTCAACCTACTATTGGGAAATCATTTTTATCCTATATACATCACGGGGATATTGATCGTTTGTATGATAAAATATCAATGGTTTATAAGATGCAAGATACCATCCAGACCGACGAATACCGATTCAAATTCGCACCTTATAATACAATGGATGTCGCTATATCCTTGAGCCCATTTCCCTTTAAAGGACTTAAAGCCATACAGGGTGTTGTAATAGATATTTCCGAGAGAAAAAGAATTGAACACATGCGAGAGGATACTGAACGAATCATACGTCATGACCTGAAAGCACCTCTTGTAGCGATTCAAGGCTTTGCAGATTTGTTTAAAATGCGATTAAAGGATCAGCCATTTCTTCAATGGGCTAATATAATTCATGACAGCGGAACAAAAATGCTCAATATGATTAATCATTCGCTGGATATTCATAAAATGGAGCAAGGGACTTATCAATTACAATTGCACTCTATCAATATTTTTAAAGTCATTGATAAACTTATTACTGAATGCGATAGTACGATAAGTTCTAAAAATATTATACTTTCCTATCAATTAAATGGGAAAGTTATACCCCTTCATTTTGAATACCAGATTGTCTGTGACCCTTTCCACATCGAGAACCTCCTGAGTAATCTTATAAAAAATGCCATTGAGGCCTCACCAACAGATGGTGTTATTACTTTCAAAATTGAGGAAAACATGGATTATTATATAATAAAAGTCCACAATTTGGGTGTGATACCCGAAGATATAAGAGATCACTTTTTTGAGAAATATTCTACCAGTGGGAAGGTTAAGGGTACTGGCCTGGGAACTTATAGTGCGTTACTGATAACCAGGGTACACAATGGGAAAATATCCTTCATTACTTCAGAAGAGGAGGGGACTGAATTGATCGTTGAACTCCCGAAGACCGTTCTGTAAACGATATCCCATTGATTATAGACGTTTATCAAATTATTCTGTATATTTCC
The DNA here is from genome assembly GCA_002450905.1 of Spirochaetia bacterium UBA6919. Taxonomy (GTDB): domain Bacteria; phylum Spirochaetota; class UBA6919; order UBA6919; family UBA6919; genus UBA6919. The sequence continues at coordinate 3,760 of DKAT01000009.1, read as the reverse complement.
TGATAAATTAGGGAGTACTGTCTATGTCGTCATTCAATCCCTCTTTAAATACCCACACATTTGGAAAAAAACTCATCCACTTCCCAACCATCGATTCCACCAACAATTTTTTATTCAATGAATATGAAGGCCCTTTTACAGAAGGTGTTGTGGTCATTGCAGATCATCAAACTGCTGGGAAAGGCAGGATGAACAGATCATGGCACTCGAATCCTGATAAATCTCTGATGTTCTCCATCTTATTATTCCCAAATATCAAATCAGATAAGCTCCCTCAACTCACCCAGATTACTGCTCTTGCTGTTACAAAATCCCTCGAAGCTCTCTATCCTGTAAAACCCATGATTAAATGGCCTAATGATATATATATCAATGATAAGAAGTGCTGTGGAATATTAAGTGAAATCCGATTTCATGATGAATCCTTACCCCAAAGGGCTATTCAATATAAGTTACCCTATGTTGTCCTTGGTATAGGGATTAATCTCAACCAGAGTCCTGATGATTTCCCTGATGAATTAAAAGATATCGCCACATCTGTTTCTATAGAATCTGATTTAGAAATAAAACGGGAACTCATCTTCTCTTCAATTCTATATGAGATGGAGAAAATATATTATCAATGGATCGAAAATAAATATTATAACCTGTTAAAAGAAATTGGCATCCGATTTTATCTGAAAGGAAAGGATATCGAAATCCAGGTCGATGAAAATACCCAAATCAAAGGTCATGTACAAGGACTGAACAACGATGGATATTTATTGATAAAAGATTCCAAAGGTAAATTAATCCCAATTATATCAGGAGACATCAAAATATGCTCTTAGCAATCGATATCGGTAATACCAATATGGTCGTCGGGATCTATGATCTCAATAAGGATGATCAACTAATCGCCAGTAACAGGGTCGGGACTCACAAACGGGCAACCTCTGACGAACTAGGAGTTCTTCTTAAATCACTCTTGTTCCACAGTAAAATAAACAGCAGTGATATATCTGGTATTATCTGCTCAAGCGTTGTTCCCCCTATTAATCACGCTGTACAGCAGATGTCAGAAAAGTTCTTCCACACCAAACCCCTCTTTGTAACCCATCAGATCAGGACAGGCATCACATTCAATTACCCCAATCCCTCAGAAATAGGAGCGGATCGAATCGTCAATGCCGTAGCAGTCCATGAACTCTACGGAGGACCAGCCATCATTATCGACTTCGGCACGGCTACAACGTTCTGTGTACTATCCGAGAAGGCGGAATACATGGGAGGGATCATCATGCCAGGACTGATTATGAGTATGGAATCCCTCAGCCAGAAAGCATCCAAACTACCCAACATCGAATTACAGAAGCCCGATACATTATTAGGGAAAAGTACATCCCACGCCATGTGTTCAGGAGTCTATTACGGAGCAGTCTATATGCTCGAAGGGATGATAGAACACCTCAAACAGGAATTATCCCTGAATAATTGCCAGGTCATCGCAACGGGAGGGCTATCCAAATTAATCCAATCGGGTACCCATTGCATCGACGTCACCGACACCCTATTGACCTTAAAAGGCTTAAAAATTATATATAACAAGAATAAGTGATAAAATACAGTCCATGGAGACGAACCCATATAAAAAAATATTTCATCACCCTATCGAATAACATATTTCTTTGTCGACAAGTGAGGATATTATGAAAAGATCCCTGATAATAATTTTACTAATCTTCCTAACCACCTGCACCAGTAGGGAAGAAAAGCTCTTTATCTCAGTGAAGGAGCATAATCACAAAGCCCTCACCGAATTATTAAAACAGGGTACCAATCCCAACACAAAGGATCAAAAGGGCAGAACACCCCTCCACTACGCCTTTCAGAATAACGATCGCATCGCATCAACCCTGCTACTGAACAAAGGAGCCGATATCAACGCCCAGGACAACGATGGCAGATCCCCTCTCCACATGTACTACCTCAACAACGGTTTCAAGGAAGACAAGGACAAGGAAATATTTATCCTATTCTGTATTAAATACAATGCCAATTTCAACTTGCAGGACAACCAAGGTCAAACCATTATCCATTACAGCACCAAAGATTCCTTTCTCTACAACGCAAACAAGCGGTCATTCCGCAGAAAACATGAAAACGTATATGAGAAACAAAGAAAATTATATTATAAAAAATACTTAGAAGTCATTCAGGTGAACATCAAAGACAAGTTGGGCAGAACACCCCTGGACATTGCAACCCCTGATGATCGATTGAAATTTAGACAGAGATTTCAGATGGAAGGTTTAGTGCTGGGCAAGGACTGGTCGGAACACAATTACCCCCTCTTTGATGCTGTGAAGAAAGGAGATCTCCATCAGGTCAAATCTCTTGTTCAGAAAGGGGCTGATCCCTATGCATTCATTATGATCTGGCCACCCTATGCTACCAAACTCCCCCTTTCACCAATCGATTGGGCATCTTATCTAGGCTATGCTGATATCGTAAAAATCCTAATAGAAAAGTATTTGTCAACTAATAAAAAATCTCAAAAATATATTGCTGGATTATATCCTGCGACGAAACGGGGTCATATCAAGATTGTCCGATATCTCCTGGAGAAAGGTGCGGATATTATGCAAAGAGAATATAATACAGAACGCACACCCCTCCATTTAGCCGTCGAACACAATCACTTAATGATAGCTAAACTTCTCATTGACAGGGGCAGCAAAATAAATTTACCGAGTGGAATGGCACGTGTTTATAAAGATGGCGGTACCCCTTTAAATATTGCGGTGGGTAATAGAAATTATGACATGGTCAAAATGCTTATTTCGAAAGGTGCCGACGTCAGGAACTCCACAGCCCTCATCACTGCAATGGGTGTTAAACATCTGAAAATCGCAGAATTATTATATCAACACGGCACCAATGTGAATATCCCTTTAATAGATCACAATAAATGGGTACATAGTACACCACTCCATGCAGCAATTCAGGATGTCCAACTGGTCAAATGGCTTATCAGTAAGGGAGCCAATATACATTCTTTCACATCCGAAGGAACACCCCTCCACAAAGCCATTCAAAATAAACATGTACGGATCGCAAAATATCTTATTCAAAAGGATTCTGATATTAACACTGCAGATAAGAACAACGAAACAGTCTATCATATTGCTGTTCAGAAAGGATTAATAGATATCGTTAAACTTCTCAATAAAAAAGGGATAGACATAAACTTACAAAACAAGTGGAACGAGAAAGCCCTTTGTATGGCGATTGGATATAAACAACCTGAAGTCGCAGAATTTCTTATCCATAAGGGAATCCGTTTAAATTGTCAGGAACGTGTACCCAAAGGGAATACAACCCTTCACTTAGCCGCTCGAAATGGTTTTTTGAAAATTGCCACAACTTTAATAAAAAAAGGACTTTTCATTGAAATAAGAAATAAATACAATCAAACACCCCTCCACATCGCTGCTGAAAAAGGTCATATCGATATGATCAAACATCTCCTCTCTTGCAAAGCTGATGTCAATGCAAAGGATAAGTCCAATCAAACACCCCTCGATCTCTGTGATAAGGTCTCCGCAATGGAAATTCTTATCCTCGCTGGTGGGAAACGGGGTCGCGACTTGAAATAAAAATATCGCTGTTCGTAATTACCCTGTTATCCGATAATCAACATACATATTCAGATTATTCTAAAACAGATTAATACAAATCCACCGAAAGCCAAAACAATCGGAACTAAAAATTCTGATTC
>DKAT01000041.1 GCA_002450905.1 Spirochaetia bacterium UBA6919 | reverse complement strand
GTAATACTCCAAATCATTTGTTATATTACTATACACAAGTTCGGAGCAAACGTTACAAGCATTTTTTATAATTTAAGATGTTATACTGATAATTTTCTCAATTTGAAATCATATGAAACATGGTTCGAGAGCCTCACCATGACAATTCAAATATGTGGACTTCAATTTTAAAAGAGTTTCAGTATAGCATGGCTGAAGCCTTGCCCTACGATTTGTTTTTCATTGATTTGGTGTCGGGTTGTGTGAATTAAAATATTTATACATTATCAAAAGATTTTTGTTATTTTTTTATTGAGATTCTCCTGTGATTTTCCTGTCTTTGTCCTGTTTTGAGGTTGTTTTGTGGATTTGGTGAGAATTTAGTCTGTCGGATTGTGTGGATTTGGAGAGAGTAATATGGTTTATATGTATTTGTTTGCAGTAAATCTTGAAACGATTATATAATTAAGATATAATTCTCATGATATAATAAAAATGATATCATGATAACTATATATATGGTATGAAATCATATAAAACATGGCTTAAGAATCCACTATGACAATTTTGATAATTTGATTTTATTTTTAAGAGAGTATTCGTATATAAATGACTTTCGATATATAAATATTTTATTGTATGAAGAAGATATTCTATTATTCAAAATATATATTCCACTCCATAAGACTAAGAGGGGTGGTTTCTACTTTCACTCAATTCTCAGATAATTTAGATTTTGATATTCGATATAACACGGAAACAGCTACCCAGATTGAGATTGATGAATTAAAAGTTGTTGGAACCAACCGTAGATATAGTTTTCGGTATGAATCTACTTTGGAAAGTGTTTTTAAAAAGATAATGGAAGTATTACCCAAACGATTTTTTAATACGAAATTTATTGATTTTGGGAGCGGGAAAGGGAAAATTCTTATGCTTGCCTCAATTTATTTTAAAAAAGTAATTGGGGTGGAGTTTTCTTCAAAATTATGTGCTATTTCTTTAAAAAACATTTCTGAGTTTAGTCGATGTTTCAAACACGATTCAGAAATTAGTGTTTATCATAAAGATGCGATTGATTTATTAATACCCGATGATGCCTGTGTGTTTTATTTTTTTAACCCATTTCATGAATGTATATTAGAAAAAGTTTTAGATCAGATTGATGATTCCTTTAATCGAAGAAGACGTGAGATAATAATAATTTATGTATATGCACTTTATAAAAAGAGTCTATTTAGGAGAGGGTTTTCTATTTATCACAGAATGAAGGAAATGTCCAGGGAGGCAGGGATTTATACGGAGGAGGGAATATATATATTTTGTAAGAAGTAAGAGTTGAATTAGGGTTTATAAGTGTTTTTAATACAAAAGCCACCTGTTTAAGAAGTGACTTTTGTATAGATGTGTCACTTTAATTATGCTTATAATTTTCCATTTTGTTTCAGTTTGAAGCAACATTCTAGGAAAGCTTTTTTTAGCATAAGTTCAGTAACTTTTGGGTCTTTAGAAAGGGCATTGTTAATTGCACCAATCAATCTTGTTTTCAGCTTGATATAGCCTTCGTTACCCATGTGCGTTCCTTACAAAGAGTAGATCTTTTTTTGATTTCTCATATCAGCTTTAATTTCGTCATACAGGTTATAGAAAATTTACTTTAGAAAAAAATATTTATAATAAAAAGTTTATTTGAATAAACAATTATAGTGATAACAATGAAATATAAAAAAATTATTTTTCTATTATTTTTATTTTTATTAAATTCTGCAGGTTATTCTAAAATTAATCCTGAATGGGAGCAATTGCTGATTAGAGCTAAATTTTATGAATCAAATAACTTATTTTTTAAAGCAGAACAAATCTATCTCCAAATTGAAAAACTGTATCCTGTTCAGACTAATTTCCTTGAAATAGCTAATTTTTATGCACGTCAAAAGAATAATAGAAGGGCAGTTTATTATATTTACCGGTCACTCAAGGATATTGATTCTGATTATCAGTATATGGAAGATTTTTTTATCAGATATTTTTTATATGATGATCTATTGAAATTCTATTTTAAAGGAGAATGGGGGACAAAATCTCAAACATTAAAAGAATATTTTAGGATTAGAATTGTAGAAACATATAAAATCCTTTCTCAGTACGAGAATTCAGTAAAGTATCTTATCAAGATTATCCAAACTACAAATCAGATCGACCAGAAATATTTTAATATGCTTTATGAGATAGCACTTCAGGAGGAGAAATCAAATTTAGTAATTTCAGAATTAAAAAATCTTAATGATCAAAAACTCCCTCCCATAACCCATTTCAAAATAGAAAAATTTCTTGGGAAGCTTTATTATATGAATAATCGTTATAAAATGTCAAGGATACATTACCAGAAAGCTATTCGTAGTGGATACTATAATTATTCTAATGTGATAGAGATTTTCAATGTCTTTTATTCTGATGGGCTATACTCACACTGTTTGAAATTACTCAATACCTATTTAAAATTATTAAAGGTATCAGGAAAAAAAAATAACTTAATATATTTTAAATCATTGGAATATAAAGCAGAATTATATCTTGTTATGAAAAAAACTATGGAGGCAGAAAACTTATTTAAACAGATCATCTCAACAGGACTTAAGGGTCAGGGATTTACTAATAAAGCATATTTTAACATGGGAAAAATTTACTTTTCTAAAGGGGATTATAAATCTTCAAAACAATATTTCTCCCAGGTTGGTAAACCACTTGAATTGGCAGAATCTAACCATCAATCTGTGGAACATTTGTCTATTGTATATATTATCAGATGTTTCTTGGCTGAAGAAGATTATGAAGGGGCTAAGATAAAAATAGATAATACTATAAAGAGATATTCAGAAAATCAATATTTATTGTATTATTCAGCCATCTTACTGTTGTATCAATCACAATATATGGAGTGTATCAACTACTTTGAGAAAATAATCACCCATTTTGGGCATTCTGATATTGCTATTTATACCCTTGAAAAACTGGAAGTATTGTACCAAATTAAAAATAATATTAATAAATTGAAATTATTTACTTTCTTCGAAAAATTGTTAGATGCTCAAAAATATAATCTTCTCATTGCAAATTATAATAAAATTATTAATTATAATGGATTATCAGAAGATCAGAAAAATTATTATCTGATTCATTTTTCAAATATTTTTATTTTAAAAGAAAAATTTATTGAAGCAGAAAATGTGTTATTAACTATTAATAACAATTCGAAAAACAAGTTTTGGAGACAAAAAAGTTTATTTCTTCTAGGTAAATTATATCTTGAAAGTTTTGATAAAAAATCAAAGGGAATTCAAATCTTAAAAAAGTTTATAAAGAAATATCCTGATTCACTCTTTAGAAGCATTGCTAATGATCTGATTAAAAAATATCATACAAATAAAACGCCCAAAAATATTTAATTAACTAATAATTAGAAAATATTTAATATTTTAATATATTATCCGATCCCTAAAATTGATATAATTTCTATGAATTGAAAAATTATGACCATACCTGAAAATATTATAAATAAAATTGATCAATTGAAAAATCTATTACATTATCATAACAAAAAATATTACATTGATAATGCCCCTGAAATCTCTGATTATGAATATGATCAATATATGTCTCAACTAATTGAGTATGAGAAACAATATCCAGGTTTAATTACTCCTGATTCCCCTACTCAAAGAATAGGTGGAGAGCCTCTAAAGGAGTTTATTTCTGTCTCACATGAATATCCCATGAAGAGTCTTGGTAATACTTATTCAGAAAAAGATTTAAATGATTTCAATAATCGTGTGAAAAAATTATTACCTGATGAAAATATCCAATATGTTGTTGAATTAAAAATAGATGGTGTCTCAATTTCTTTAAAATATGAGGAAGGAAAACTTATTCAAGGAATAACACGTGGAGATGGTATTACTGGAGATGATATTACTGAAAATATCAGGACAATTCGCTCTATCCCCCTTAAATTAAATGAGTCCGTGTCTATAGAAGTAAGAGGGGAGATATTTTTTCCAATATCAAAGTTCAAATTATTTAATGGGCAACGTATTCAGAAAGGAGAGAAGATCTTTGCAAATCCACGTAATGCCACAGCAGGCTCACTTAAATTGTTAGATCCGACAGAGCTATCAAAACGTCCTCTCGATGTATTTATATATGGTATAGCGCAAACGCTTGATGAACGATACCCAGGACACCAATATGACCGATTAAAGTATCTTGAGTCCCTTGGATTTAAAGTCAATGCTACATATACCCTCTGTTATTCAATAGATGAAGTATTTAGTGTCATAAAATCATGGGAAAATAAAAGATCTTCACTTGATTATGACACAGATGGTATGGTAGTCAAGGTTAATTCAATAGAACAACAAGAAAAATTAGGATACACAGCAAAAGAACCAAGGTGGGCTATAGCATATAAGTTTCCAGCTAAACAAATGACAACTAAGATTAATGATATTATCCTGTCAGTTGGTAGATTGGGGACTATAACACCTGTTGCTATTTTGGAACCTATATTATTGGCTGGTACAACTGTAACACGTGCATCCTTACATAATTTTGAGGAGATCAAAAGAAGAGATATTAGGATAGGAGATACTGTATTTATTGAAAAGAGTGGTGAGATTATACCCCAGGTTGTTGATGTAGTATTATCATTGAGGGGTAAAGAATCACAGCCATTTGAATCCCCGATGAATTGCCCTGAATGTCATTCAATATTAATTAAAGACGAAGAGGAGGTTGCCCTGCGATGTATAAATATCTCCTGTCCTGCTCAACTGAAAAGGAAAATCCAGTACTTTGCCTCTAAAGATGGTCTTGACATTGAAGGGCTCGGAGAGAGTATTGTTGAATTATTCATCCAAAAAGGCTTTTTAAAGGATTATGCTGATATTTTCTCTTTAAATGAAGAAACTATTGCAAAGTTAGAGGGATTCGGAGAAAAATCTGCAAAAAATCTTATCCAGTCAATAGAAAAATCAAAAAAATCCCCATTAGCTTCTGTGATCTCAGCTCTTGGTATTAAACATATTGGCAAAAAAGCATCTAGATTATTATCTGAGCACTTTAATTCAATATTTGTTCTTCAAAATACACCTTTAGAAGATCTAATTAATATAAATGAGATTGGGCCAACCATGGCAAAGAGTATCATCCAATTCTTTACGGAACCTCATAATCAATCAGTAATAAATAAATTAAAAATTGCTGGTGTTCAAATGGAAGAACTGAATATATTATCAGATAGTAAAGTCCCAAATAATACGATATTTTCAAATAAAAAAATTGTTCTAACTGGAAATCTTGCTAACTACACAAGAAAGCAGGCTGAGGATATTATTCATCATTTTGGTGGAACAACGATTTCTTCAGTTAGTAACAAAACCGATTATGTAATAGTCGGTGATAGCCCTGGTTCTAAGTTAAGAAAAGCTCAGGAATTAAATATAAATCTGCTAACAGAAAATGATTTTATAAATCTCATTAAAAAATACGATGAAATGAATAGGTTAACATGAAAATAGCTATCACAGGTGGCGGGAGCGGGGGACATACATTACCCGCAGTTACAATTTATGATGAATTAGTTGGATATTTTCAAACGACGGCTAGTAATGAAAAATTTAACTGTATATACATAGGGAGTAAGGATGGTATAGAAAACCAGGTTGCAAACAATAAAAATATCCCCTTCCATTATATATCTACAGGAAAGTTAAGACGATATTTTTCACTGAAAAATATAAGTGATATCTTAAGAATAATTAAAGGTATTTTTGATTCATACAGTATTTTAAAAACATTTAAGGCTGATATACTATTCAGTACAGGTGGATTTGTCTCCGTGCCTGTAGTAATTGCATCCAAAATACTATCTATACCGGTTATCATTCATGAACAAACAACCAGCGTGGGTTTGGCTAATAAAATCGCAAGTTATTTTGCTCTGAAGATTGCCATATCATTCCCATCTGCAAAAAAATATTTTCCAGAAAGTAAAGTAATCCATACAGGACAGCCTATCCGCAAGGAATTATTTACTGGATCAAAGGATGAGTGCTATAAAATATTTAACCTGAATAAAAATCTTCCTCTCATCTACATCACAGGAGGTTCCCAGGGTTCTCATAAAATAAATACAACATTTAAACCTATATTAAAAGACCTTTTACAATTATCAAATATCATCCATCAATGTGGAAAAACAGATGGACACAATGATTTTCAGGAACTTAACGATTATAAGCAATCCTTACCCGATTCAGTAAAACATCATTATATTATTAAAGATTTCATAAATACACAAGAATTAAAACATATATTAAATGGAACAGATCTCCTCATAGGTAGATCAGGAGCAGGAACAGTAAGTGAAGTTTTAGCACTGGCAATCCCATCAATATTTATCCCCCTCCCTTCAGCTACAAGAAATGAACAGTACACAAATGCAAGAATGTTAGAGGAGATTAGTGCTGCTCAAATTATAAATGAAAATACATTGAATCCTGAATTGTTGAAAGAGTCAATCATAAATTTAATAATAAACCATAAAACATTGACTGACATGAAAAAAAATATAAAAAAAATATCAATGCCTTCAGCCAATAACATTATAGTAGAACTCCTCATTTCCAATAAAAAAACATTTTAATTAAAATCAATAATTTATATGATTTTTTATAACCCTGTTGACAATTTAGAAAATTATTATTATTTATACTACTACTGTAAAAATGGGATAACGTATAGCTACCCACCAACGATGTAAACTCTTATATATTAATGATTCAAAATAAATCATAATTACAAAAAAAAATGGGTTATTTCTAAACATGAACAAATCGATACCAGAAACTTTTGATATTAAAAAATTTGAAGAAGATATTTTATCTCAAATTGAAAATCCAGACCATAAAAAAATTCTTAAGTCAGCATATCAAAAGAAAGAACAAAAATATCAACTCATGGAAGATGCTGATAATAAAGAAATTAAATCTATATTCGAATCAGCAAACCTCCAGGATTTGGTATCAGATGATATTCCAAAACCTCAAATAGACGAAAATCTTTTGTTACAAATTAAAGAAAAAGAGCATATTATAGCTGATTTACAAAAAAAGATCGCTGATTATGAAGATGTTATCCGACGTCGTCAGGCTGAATTTGAAAACTATAAAAAACGTACAGCAAGGGAAAAAGAAGATTTTCAAATTACAGCAAATCAAAAAATAATTGTAGACCTTCTCCCCATAGTTGATAATCTTGAAAAAGCTCTTGAATCCTTTGAAGAGAAACATGATGTCGATGCTTTGAAAGATGGAATTATTCTCATTGAAAAACAATTTAAAAAAAATCTTCAAAATCATGGACTCCAAACTATTGAATCTCTTGAACAAGAATTTGACCCAAACCTTCACGAGGCTCTGCAAATTGACGAATCCAATAAAAATTATAAACATGACACTGTAATTACTGAATGGCAAAAGGGATACATGCTTAATGATAAAGTAATCAGACATAGTAAAGTTGTTGTCGCGAAGGGTAATAGCAATTATCAGGATACTTATAAAATTCCTTTCTCATTTTCTAAAGATATTTTTGAAGAACAGGTGTTAAATAGTATTCAGGAAGAAGATCAAAAAAAACTTTTTAATGATGTTTATCAATTAAAAAACGATCATTATTATCTACAAGAGGATTATAAAAATAAATTGGATGTTCACGATAAAATAGACGAAATCTTAAAATCTATAAATTACTCTGAACTTAATATTAACTCACATTAAATTATATAAATATTTTACATTCCCCATCAAAAGGAGTATTGGCTATGGGAAAAATTATAGGAATCGATTTAGGTACGACAAATTCCTGTGTTGCAGTTATGGAAGGTGGTGACTCGGTTGTAATTCCAAATGGAGAAGGTGGCAGAACCACGCCATCAATTGTTGCATTCACTCAAAAAGGCGAACGTCTTGTAGGACAGGCAGCTAAAAATCAGGCTATCACAAATCCTGATAATACTGTGCGTTCTGTCAAAAGATTTATGGGAAGACGTTTTGATGAAGTAACAGACGAAATGACAATGGTGGGTTATCAGGTTATTAAAGGAACCAATAACGATGTAAGGATCAAAGTCAGAGAGGGAGAGTTTTCGCCCCCTGAAATATCTGCCCGTATCCTTCAGAAAATGAAACAAACTGCTGAAGACTATCTCGGTACTAAAGTCACAGAAGCTGTGATTACAGTTCCCGCTTACTTTAATGATGCACAGAGACAAGCTACGAAAGATGCAGGTAAAATTGCTGGACTCGAAGTAAAACGTATTGTTAATGAACCAACTGCTGCTGCCCTGGCTTATGGTTTAGATAAAAAAAAGAATGAAAAGATTGCTGTATATGACTTAGGTGGTGGTACATTTGATATAACCATTCTTGAACTGGGAGATGGTGTATTTGAAGTGAAAAGTACCAATGGTGATACCCATCTTGGGGGTGATAACTTTGACCAAAGAATTATTGAATGGCTGGTCAACGAATTTAAAAAAGAACAAGGCATTGATTTAAGTCAGGATAAAATGGCCCTCCAACGCCTCAAAGAAGAAAGCGAGAAGGCAAAGAAAGAATTATCTTTCTCACAAAGCACCGATATCAATCTTCCGTTTATTACTGCTGATGCCACTGGTCCCAAACACTTAAATGTGAATTTAACCCGAGCAAAGTTTGAACAATTGGTTGGAGATCTTATTGATAAAACCAGAATTCCCTGTGAAAATGCCCTGCGGGATGCTGGTCTCAAACCTTCTGAAATTGATGAGGTAATCCTTGTAGGTGGGTCTATTCGTATCCCTGCAGTCCAAACACTTGTAAAAGAAATCTTCGGTAAAGAACCTCACAAAGGAGTAAACCCAGATGAAGTAGTTGCTATGGGAGCAGCTATCCAAGCAGGAGTTTTGGCTGGTGATGTGAAAGATATTCTCCTATTGGATGTCACTCCACTATCTCTGGGCATCGAAACCCTTGGTGGCGTTATGACAAAGCTAATTGATAGAAATACAACAATTCCTACCAAGAAGAGTCAGATTTTCTCAACCGCAACAGATAATCAACCTGCTGTGTCTGTAAAAGTCTTCCAGGGAGAACGTGAAATTGCCTCTCATAATAAGCTGATTGGTAATTTCGAACTCGTAGGAATCCCGCCTGCACCTCGTGGAATCCCTCAAATAGAAGTAACTTTCGATATTGATGCAAATGGTATCATCCATGTATCCGCAAAAGATCTTGGAACTGGAAAAGAACAAAGTGTTCGTATTGAAACATCCAGTGGTCTTACAGAATCAGAAATTGATAAAATGATTAAAGATGCTGAACTTCATGCCAATGAAGATAAAAAAGAGCGTGAGAAAGCTGAAATTAGAAATAATGCCGATAATTTAATCTACCAGACTGAAAAAATGTTAAACGACTATGGTGACAAAGTTCCTGAAGACGATAAAAAAAATATACAAACTGAAATTGATAATACCAAAAAGGCTGTTGAGTCAGGTGACTTCGAGCAAATGAAATCAGCAGTCGAAAAACTTAATCAAGCTACCCATAAAATATCACAATTCGTTTATGAACAAGCAGCTAAACAACAGCAGCCAGGTAGCGATCCTGGTGCAGGACATAAAACAGCCTCTCAGACAGATGAGAAAGTGGTGGATGCAGATTATGAAGTGGTGGATGATGAGGATTCAAAGAAAAAATAATTTACCAGAGGTTTGAGTAGGATGGCAGGGAAACGAGATTATTATGAAATCTTGGGAGTAAGCAAAAGTGCAACCCAGGAAGAAATTAAAAAGGCGTATCGGAAGGTTGCTATACAGTATCATCCCGATAGAAATCCTGATAACAAAGAAGCTGAGGATAAGTTCAAAGAAGCAACTGAAGCTTATGAAGTTTTAAGCGACCCTAAAAAAAGAGCACAATATGATCAATTTGGTCATGAAGCATTTTCTGGTGCTGCTGGATTTGGCGGGGCAGGTGGTTTCAGTGGTTTTGGTGGAGGCGGAATTAACGACATCTTTGAAGGATTTGAAGATCTCTTTGAGGGATTTTTTGGTGGAATCGGAAGACGTTCGTCTAAATCAAGAAAACGACGTGGTTCTGATCTTCGTTATGATATGGAAATTAATTTCGAGGATGCTGTTTTTGGGAAAGAAACAAAAATAGAAATTCCCAGAGAAGAAACCTGTAGCACATGCAACGGTGAAGGTGTAAAACCTGGAACAAAGCCTGATACTTGTAATACTTGTGGAGGTAGTGGGCAAATATCAAGGTCACAAGGCTTTTTTAGTTTCTCTTCTACCTGCCATGCGTGTAAGGGTAGTGGTTCCATTATAAAAAATCCTTGTACAGCCTGTCAGGGTAGGGGAACTGTAAAAAAAAGACGGACACTTTCAATTAAAATACCACCAGGTGTTGAAACTGGAACTAAAATTAAAGTCCAAAGGGAAGGGGAATCTGGGGCATATGGTGGAGAACAAGGTGATCTTTATATTGTCATCCATGTCCGAGATCATGAATTCTTTGAACGCCATGATAATAATTTATATTGCGAAATTCCTATTTCATTTACACAGGCAGCTCTCGGTACTGAAATACTTGTCCCAACATTAAATGGAAAAAAAATTAAACTTAAAATCCCTGAAGGTACTCAAACCAATAAAATATTCAGATTGAAAGGAAATGGTATCCCCTTTTTAAATGGTTATGGACAAGGAGATCTTCACGTAAAAATATTAGTTGAAACACCATTGGACTTAACATCAAAACAAAAACAGTTACTCGAAGAATTTGCAAAAGACCGTGATGAACAAGTGAACCCTAAACCTAAATCATTGTATGAGAAAATTAAAGATAGTTTTAATTAAATATAATTATTTGTTAATCCACTTTTATAATTGCAAAAATTTTTTCCTAAATAGGATGCACTAATTAAATCCAATATTTCTCTAACTAATCACAATCGGAACGAAAAAATTTGATTCCGATGTTGTTTGTTTACGAAACCTTCTCTTAGAATAATTTTTAAATGTTTTAATAGTTTTTAATAAACTTCTCATTTGACACAGGACGACTTGCTGAAGTGTTAATAAAGATGTTGTATATTTAAGTATTTTTAAGGAGATCTAACTTATGGTTAATGAATTTGCAAGATTGTTGAAAGGATTTTTATCGGATATAGTAAATATAATAGGATCCCCTGATTGGGACAGAAAAAGTTATGAAAGTGTTGTAAATTGTCTTCTGTTAAATGACTCCATCGCCGTAAAAGAAGCTATTGATCACCTTGTTGATGAAGGGAAATTGCTTGCAATACCGCCGATTTATCTTACTTCTCAACGACATCCAACTTTAAGTGTCAGAAATTATAGCTGGCAGTCTCTTGCTAAGTTAGAATCTCATCAAAAAATAAGCCAAATAGTACAAGGGAAGAATCTTGAAGAAAGTATCCATGCATTAATTGAAGAATATGGGCATTATAAAACTGATTATCATACATAATAAATCCAGAGGATAATATCCTCCGGATATGTAATGTCAGGTAAATTTAAGGTTTAACGTATTTGAAACCTTGAGTTAATTGCAAGTGTGCTAATTCAGCTACACCACTTGGAACGATGTCTGATTCTTTTGCATCAAATACATCAGTAATTTTAATTTTCTTACCTTTAAGTGTGTTTTTGCAAATATTAAATTCCACACCAAGAGCTTTAAGACTCTTAATTCTTTTTTGGATTTGTTTGGAGAGATTACTATTTGCTAGATCAACATCTTTAGGTGTATTTAAAATGGTCATAACACCATTTCCGTGAAATACTGCTTTGACTGTGACATTTCCCTTGCCCAAAGCATTAATGTGATTTTGGATATTTCTTAACCCACCCAATGTTTTTTTATAACTTGGTCGATTAAAATGATAGACCACTTTATGAGCTGGATAAGAACCTTTTTTTGAGTCGTCTTTCTTATCTTCTTTTTTTTCTGTCATGAGTTTAGAATCTTTTTTTTCTTTGTCTGAAGGGGCTGGTTTACCCTTACACTGGAAAGAAATTATTGATAATCCTATTACCAACACAGGAATTAGCAATTTTTTAAACATTTTGCCTCCGAGAATGATATTTTGTAGATATTGAATAGGATTATGGCTTGACATAAGCAAATCCCTGAGTCTGAAGATGAGCAATTTCTGCAACACCGCTTGGGACTATATCTGAATCTTTAGCATCAAATACATCATTAATTGTGATTTTCTTTCCTTTTAAAGTATTTTTACAAATATTGAACTTAACACCCTGTTTCTTAAGATTTTTAATTCTTTTTTGGATTTCCTTAGTAAGACCGCTGTTAGCGAGATCGATTTTTGGAGCAGATAATATTGTCATTACACCATTTCCATGAAAAACAGCACGGATTTCCGCATTTTCTTTGCCCACAGCATTAATATGGTTTTGGATATTTCTTAATCCACCTAAGGTAATTTTGTATTTTCCTTCATTGAAGTGATAAACAACTTTCTGTTTACCATATTTTGCCCAGATTAGCATAGATCCAGCAAAAATAGTTGTTAAAATAACAATTATTGATATAATTGAAATTTTTGTTGATGATTTAATCATTTTTTCCTCCATAATTTTTATATGTTGTTTTACACCAATTAAAATAATAATAGTTATCTTAATAGGCTATAAAACTTTGAATAAAAAAAGGGGTATCATTAAAAAAAATCTATTTATATCAGAGAAACATCTATAAAACTATTTTTTATGTCATTGATGTATTTTTAAAATAAATTGAATTTTAAATATAATATCCCCTAATTTTTGTTAGAATCAGTAATTTTAAAGCAAATTATATGCCAGATATAAGTTGTTAAGAATTATGAGACGTAAGTAATGTAGTGTTGCATTATGCGAATTATGATATATTGGCTGTTGCATATTGCAATTTACTGATAGCCAAAATCTTTTAATCTTCTATACAGGGTGGAGCGGTCGATGCCGAGAATTTCTGAAGCCTTTGCCTTATCGCCCTTTACTGCGTTAAGTACTCTTATAATGTGATCATTGATTAATTCATCCATACTCATCAATGGGTTAGGTGATTTATCGTGAAACTGGAGATGGTTAAGGTTTTCAGAAGAAATATACTCACCTTTTTCAAGAATCATAGCCCGTTCGATAAGATTAGATAACTCACGAACATTTCCTGGAAAGGGATATTTTTTTAAATGATCAATACAACTTTGATTTATTCCTTTTATTTTAGGATTGATCGATTTGAATTTCTTTATGAAGAAGTTTGTGAGAGCTTCAATATCCTCTATTCTTCCTTTCAGACTAGGGATTTTTATACTAAAGACATTTAATCTATAGTAGAGATCTTGTCTAAATTCGTTCTTCATTACTTTATCTTCCAGATCTTTGTTTGTAGCTGCAATAATTCTGATATCAACGCTAGTAGGCTTTTCTGCGCCAACTTTATAAAAAGATCTTTCTTCCATAAATCTTAAGAATTTGGATTGGATCTGTAAAGGCATTTCAGCAATCTCATCAAGAAATAATGTTCCTCCTTTCGATAGTTCTATAAAGCCTCTCCTATTTTTATCAGCGCCTGTAAAGGATCCTTTCTCGAAACCGAATAATTCACTTTCAAATAAATTTTCCTGGATATTGGCACAATTAATACTTATAAAGGGATTCCCCTGTCTATGGCTTTTAAGATGGATGAACTTTGATATAATTTCTTTTCCAGTACCTGTTTCACCACGAATCAATACTGTAGTATCAGTCTGGGCAACTTTTTCAGCTAATTCGATGATATTTTTCATTTGTTGATTTTCACAAACGATTATCAGATCATTAATTTCAATAAATTGATTTTTTTGGAGGCTCTTTAAATTTTGAATATGGTTTAATTTATTAATAAGGTAATCAGAATCAACAGGTTTAAGGATATAATCATAGGCACCTTGTTTCACAGCACGAACACTTTCTTCTATTGTTCCAAACCCTGTGATTAAGAGAACTTCAGTAGCTGGGGATAATCGTTTTATTTCTGACAGAACTTTTAAGCCGTTCATTTCTGGCATTTTAATATCACTTATGACAACATCGTAATAATCTTTTTCAATGATATTAATTGCTTTAGACGGGGAAGTGAATCCAATAATATTAAATTCTTTTTTAAGAGCCTTCAAAAGAATCTTATTCAGTGTTTCATCATCCTCTATAAGCATAATTTTCATATTTATGATCCTTAAAAGATACTGTGACAGTAACACCATTTTCGATATTTTGGGAGAAATCAAGTGTACCATTGTATTGGGAAATAAGATTTTTTACAATTGAGAGACCAAGACCCATTCCTTTATGTGGTAGTTTTGTGCTAAAGAATGGATCACATATCATCGGTAACATTTCCTGTGATATACCTGTTCCATTATCAATTATTTTAAGCATAACTTCGTTATCCTTGTTTCTAAGGACTATTTTAATGCTTCCATTATCATCACAAGCATCCAGAGCGTTTAAAACAAGATTAAGAATAATTTGTTCAAAGTGAACTTGATTTACATTAATAGAACAGTCATCCAAGTCATAAAATATGTTAGCTTTCTTACCAGTTAGCTCAAAAAGAGGTTTTAATTTTAGAATAGTTTCTTTGAGATTGGTATTATTGGAATCATTTCCGATCCTCCAAAATGGGGTGAGAGATTTTAAGTTATCTAGTATCCGAACACACCTTTCAGCCTGCTCTTTAATAATTATTAAATCGTCCTTCTTTGTTTCTTCCGAGTCATTATAAAGCATTTTTGATAAGAGTATGATTGAGTTAAGTGGAGTATTTAATTCATGGGATAAACCAGCAGAGAGAATAGCAAGGGAGTAAATACGATCCATTTTTTCCAGGTTCTTACGGGAAATTGAAAGCTCCTGGATGTATTTTTTCAGGGATGTAGCCATATTTTGAATATTATCAGCAATTTCACGTACCTGAAAATCTCCTTCTATCTTAAAATTATAATCTAATTCACCCTGTCCGTAATGATTTAATGATTCCTTTATTTTATCAAATGGCTTAACAATTCGTCTGGAAAAAGCTATTCCTGTAATGATACTTATTATAATTGCAAATATCATTGTGTAGAAAAGATTTTTTTTTAGCACATCAAGATTTTTATAAATATAATCACTATGTAAAATGGTAGCAATTTTAAATAACTGATCTCTATTTTCATAAGGATATATAGTAGAGAAAATGAGATGGCTATTTGAGTCAGGTAATTTTAAATTCCCTGATTCGTTATTCCTTATAAAATCACTAATTTTTGTGTTATAAACATTCGAAAACCGATACTGAGTACCAAACTGATTTGCAAATTCATATTTTTTATTT
This sequence comes from Spirochaetia bacterium UBA6919, assembly GCA_002450905.1. Taxonomy (GTDB): domain Bacteria; phylum Spirochaetota; class UBA6919; order UBA6919; family UBA6919; genus UBA6919. Next base: position 23,146 of record DKAT01000041.1, on the reverse strand, counting down.
TTATGGAAAACAAATATCCCATCCCTCTCCTTGTCATTATTGTTAAATTCAATAAGAAATGATATGCCCTTATCATTTTTAAATAGCTTACAAATTTTTGATTCGATGGAATTTCCCCAGAAATTAACGACAAGAAACCCTATGAGTACAGATTTATGATAGTACGGAGTTATCGTTCGGATCATGGAAGGGCAAAAATTCTTATCATTGGGTAGTTTTCCTCGTTCAAAATTAGTCAGCAAGGTATATCCGTTATCGACAACCATGGCATCCTCTACGAACTTTTTATTGATCAAAGAAATAGGCTTGTAATTTTCTTTAGAACTCAGTATTATCCTCTCCTTTACGAATACCACAATGTTCCCCTGGCTATCAAGAATACGGATTGCCTGAATTGTTCTAACATTTTTTTGGATCTCTAAAAACCGCTTTTCAAGGGTATTTTGTATTTCTTTATGGCCTAATAAATATTTTTTGATGCTCTCATCCTGGTAGATTGTGTAGGAAATATTTCTGAGATTATAAAAAAAATTAGAAATAGATTTTTTATTTTCCTGAACAATGATTTGACCTCTTGCATAGATTTCCTGGAAAAATATATTCTTGGTTTGATAATAATAAATGCTGGTTACAATGATAAATACCACTGCAGAGATAAGACTGATATAAAATGATAAACGCTTTGCCATTTGATGTCCCTTGTTAATATTATTAAGTTAATTGAATTTCCTTTATCAGGTCAAGTAAAATTTATTATTTTTATTATAATTTTTATAGGTATAAGAAATAATTGATGAATATCAATAAAAACTTCGAATCACAGAGGGATTCATGGGACGTATTCTCTGCTTAGACTATGGACATGTACGTATTGGTGTAGCACTCAGTGATCCTAAGCATATTATAGCAAGTGTTATGCCATATATCTCGGTAAAAAAGGGGAACATACTTAAGAAGATAAAAGATCTTATTGAGATGAATGATTGTGAGAAAATTATTATTGGTCTCCCCCTTAGCCTGAATGGACAGGAAACTCAAAAATCATTGGAAGTGAGACGTTTTTGTGATAAGCTACAAGAACTTCTTGATATTCCTGTTTTATTATATGATGAGAGATTATCCACATATGCAGCTGAAAATATCCTTATGGAGAGCGGAATAAATAGAAAAAAACAAAAAGAATTGAAGGATAGTCTATCAGCTCAGATCGTTTTACAAAATTACCTGGATTCTTTAATTAATTGAAGATGTTTTTAATAACTTATAAAATGATATATAAATTATAAAATAATTTTTTATTTGACTTAATATATTTTTGTAGTTTAATTATCTATCATAAATTTATAATATATTAAGGAGTAAAATATTTATGTTGAATAAAATTTTGATTTTCTCGATGTTGATGGTTATCTCATTGACAAGCTTTGATGTGTTTTCTGTAGAAAATACAAATTTCTTAGTTAATAATAATCAATCAGGAGAAAAAAAAGAAAATACCTCAAAAAAAAGTTCGATTAAATATGCTTCACTTGAATTGAATGGTGGAAGTTATCTTGTTGGATTTGGCCCATCAATTGATCTTGATTGGAATTTTGGTGGTACAATTGGTTTTCTCAATGGATTAGCTATTAGAGGGAAAATAGTATTTCATTCAAAAACTCCTATCATTAATTCTCTCTTGGATCTTTCCGGTGTAGATGTAGGTGGAACAGCTGGAACTATTGGATTACGTTATTTTTTTGGCAAGACAGGTTTGAATGGATTTTTTATTGGGGCTAATGCTCTTTTTGGAAAACTTAAATTATCTACTTCTGGGTCTTCAGCATCTGGTAATATAGAATATAATTATAGCGGGTTTACTATTGATCTGGGGGTGCGTTGGATTCTTTTTAATTATCTTACTTTAGGAATAGGAATTGAGGCTGGATATATGTCTGGAACAGGTACTGGTACTGTTACAACTTCGAATGGGAAAAGTATAACCATATCTACAATTCAAAAATTTCCATGGCTAGGTTCAATAATAAGCTTAGGTGTAGCATTTTAAGTTAAATGTAATTTAAATTTAATTGAGGCTCATTGTGGAATAATAAATGAGCCTGATTTTATAAATACAAAAAATTGCACTTGCATGGGAGAATGATGGGAAAATCATGGGAAAAATACTATTTAATACAAGACATGTCCTGCGATTTAATTTTAATCTAAAAAGTCTGTGATCAACCTGACCTATTAATAATTCTATAAATCATCTATACCAAATTGATTTTATTTATATTTTTTCTTTATATGAGAAATAATGTGTTAATTTGGTATGTATTTTATTATTTATTTCCACATGAGGATATATAATATAGTTCAGCGGTTCAGCTTCTGATTCAGGTAGTTCAATATCTCTGCCCATAGTAAATTGGATTCTATTTGCATCCAGACCACCAAAAAACATTTCTCTTTTTTCAGGATGTTTATATGCTTCAGAGGCATCGATAGGAACCCAACCCTTATTATCTACATAAAATTCAGTCCAGCAATGATAACCGGGTATAACGTCCATTGATTTTTTTTCATCAAGTGGAAACCCAATTATAAATCTTGAAGGAATTTTTAGAGAACGTGCATGACCAATAAATAATGAATGAAAATCAGTACAATTCCCTTTTCTAATATCACAGGCATAGTTTGCATCACCCTTTCCCCATCCTGTACCTGTTTTATTGTATACCATTGTGTTTATGACATTATAGTAAAGGAGTTTTGCTTTAGATAGTGTATCATTAGCATTCTTAGTGACTTTCTGAGCTTCGGTATAAATTTTACCAGAAATTGGTATCAATTTATTTGGGAGAAGATATGTTTGTAGTTCTTGTTGAGGTAAGGGTTTCAACGGTGTTGAGTTGTCTAATGTGTTGTAAGATTTCCGGTTAACTTCAAATGTAATTTTAATTGTTTTATTTTTAGATGTTTTATTGAGGGAATTAGTTAGATCTATTTTCAGGAAATGGTTTTTGTATTTATTTTCTTTTAATAATTTATATGGCAGATTGTTATGCAATTTAAATGAATATAATTTCTGGTATTTTGTCTTCATAGGAACAGGTACCCAAGCATAAGCAGTTTTTATATTTTTGGGGATATTATTTATTGTAAATTGATAAGTTAGGCTAATTTGTCTGTTTTTAGGTAAGGAAGAAAGAGCGATTTGAGACTTGGATTTTATGTCATTTATTTTTGAAGACTGCTTATTATTACTATTTTTACTGCAGTAAGATAATGTCAGAATTAATGATAAAATAGAGACGATGATTTTCATATTTTAAGATCCTTTAATAGCTATGATATCTATATTATTTTGATATTTTTTATGGCTCTGTAGTGAATTAATCACTATATCTTTTATTAATGAATAACATTCAAATTAAATTTAAATATAAATAATAAATTAATCAATTATTTTTTGAAAATAAGGTTATTAATTATACAAGATTACAAAAGAAGATGTTCTTATCCTCGAATCTTCAATTTTATTTTAAAATGAACTTTTATTATTTGATATCCAGGAACACTCAATTGCTATGATGTGATCATTCAAACAATGTTGAATGCCTGCAAATTATGGATTATTAGTATCGAATAATTTCAAACATTATCCCAAAAGGATTCTCCAGTACTTTAAAATCTGATAATAATGAAAACATAAACTAATTTAATAATCAACAGTCAATATTCCTTAAGAATATGATCTATTATAAATATTAAATATATCAACCCCCTTATAGATGATTCAAAGTAATATATCAAAGTTTCAAAATCCTATTCCACCTGTGGAAGTAAAATAAATCATTTACAAATCTTTAGCTAATAAATAGTTTAAACTTAGAATGTTTTTTTTCTTGTCATTTTTTAAAACCGTGATTACCTTTAACAAGTTTGACAAAATGATAATACATCCTTCTATACATTTTCCTAAGTTATAGAGTACTATAGAATAGATAGTTTATCGAAAATCAACTTTAAATAACTTGAGATATAACACCTCAAATTTATTTAATATAAGCTGTGAACTACTACTCTGTAAATCATTTATAACTTATAAAAAAATATATGGAGGAATTTATGTCGGCAGAATCGTCTAAAAAAGGTCTTCTGGAAACAGAAGATTGGTGGGCGGTGTGGATTGGGTTGTTTATATTTATATTGGGGATGACCCCTCTCCTTACGGGTGGAAAGGTAGACCTACTGGGTTGGGTTATTAAACCCAGTGTATGGCTAGATTTCGGTAAATCGATGGGACCCTTTAAAAAAGGTGCCCTAAATAGTATTGTTTCTCTCCTACTAACTTACGTTGCATATACTGCTGTATTAACTGTTGGAGCAAAGTTTCTTGGTTTAAATATCAAGAAGTTTGTAATAGGATTTACAGTAGTCTACTTCGTTACTTTCTTATGTTATCTTATAGGACATCATGCGTTTATAGCAGCAGATTCTTTGGGTGCTGCCAAGAAAGCTGTGTTGTCTGCTAATCCAGGTTTAAAAAGTGATCCAGGTGCACTAAAATCAGCTGCAGAAGGGGCGATGAAATTGATGCTTTCTGCTGATGCTGGTTTAATCATAGCACTCTTTGTAGGGCTCTTTATTGGTAATTTTATGCCTAAATTCGCAGAATATTTAAGCGAAGCAGCCAGACCAGAATGGTTTATCAAAACTGCAATCGTAGTTCTGGGAATTGGTGTAGGTTTAAAGGCGGCTGGATCTCTATCTCTTTCTTTCAATATAATCTTCCGGGGTCTATGTGCTATAATTGAAGCATATTTAATTTACTGGGCTGTTGTGTATTATATTGCAAGAAAATGGTTTAAGTTTAGTAAAGAATGGGCTGCACCTTTGGCATCAGGTATATCCATTTGTGGTGTTTCAGCAGCTATTGCAACGGGTGGGGCTATCAGAGCACGCCCCATTGTCCCAATTATGGTTTCATCTCTAGTAGTAGTATTTGCTGTAGTGGAATTAATTGTACTTCCATTTGCTGCAAAAGCTTTTCTTTCACATGAACCCCTTGTAGCTGCTGCATGGATGGGGCTTGCTGTAAAAACAGATGGTGCCGCAGTAGCCAGTGGACAACTAACTGCATCTCTCTTACTTGGAAGTGATGCTGCACAGGGCAAGGGATGGTCAGAACAGTTAATTATCTTGACTACAACAAATATCAAAGTATTTATTGATATTTTTATTGGTGTTTGGGCTGCTATCCTGGCAATTATCTGGTCAACTAAAATTGATACAGAAAAATCAGGTCAGAAGTTTAGTGGTTCAGAAATATGGGATCGTTTCCCAAAATTTGTACTGGGTTATATCTTTACATTTGCTTTAATGTTAATCGTCGGATTTGCACTTACTGGAAAAGAAGCTGAGACAGTCGCAACTTTGAAAGCGGCTAAAATGGGAGCCAAAGAAACCGATTTATTCAGAAAAATGTTCTTTGCGCTGACATTCTTCTCAATTGGTGTAGTATCTAACTTTAAAAAGCTCTGGGAAGAAGGAATCGGACGGCTAGCAATTGTATATATTATTGGACTATTTGGATTTATTATCTGGGTAGCTCTTTTAATATCATGGTTATTCTTTGCTGGTGTATACCCTAAATAATTAATTAAGGAGACAATATGGCTGAAAAATTATCCGATGAGATAAAAAAAATGGATACCGAATATGAACCTCTTTCACCTGTTGAAAAGAAACTCATATCCTGGAGTTTAATAATTGGAGTAGTCGCATTGGCTGTTCTGGTTATTGTAACCAGATTCCTAATGAAAGCACCTCATTAATATTCAACTAAAATACCTCAGGAGTTTTAAAGCCCCTGAGGTAATTACTCACCTTAAACAAATCTGAAAAATATTATTTTAATACTAAAAAAACATAACTGTTTTTACTAATATTTATAAAGTAATTATCATTACATTTATTTATAAAGTTAACTAATATTAAAGAATTACAAATTTATTAATCCAGAATATATTTATCTTTTCAAACAAAATATATAAAAATATTATTTTATATGAATCATAAAATATTAAAAAATATAATATAAATAATTTATTTTACTTGTCTTTTTATATAATATTTATTAACCTTTGTTAGTTATGCAAAAATCAATGATTTTTCGTACAACACCTAATAATTTAATGGTTATTAGACATTTACTAAAGGAGAATGAAGTTTTTATGATAAAAATAAAACTTTCATTTATCAATTTGTTTGCTACTTATCATAGTTTTATAAGTGGCTATAAATAATTAAAAATTATAGGAGAAATTTATGGAAGACCGTGAAGATGTAAGTATCGAAAAAGATATTGAACGTCAACCAGGGGAAGTTGTTGTTGATAAGGGAAAATGGGAATGGTCAGAAATGTGGAAGAAAGAAGACTGGTGGGCAATCTGGTTGGGTTTCATTATTCTCGCCGCTGGAGCAATTATCTACCTGCCTATGCAAACCAGCTACAAGTATGTAACAAAGAAAGTCGAGAAACATGACGGTAAAGAAGTGGTTAAAAAAACTGTTCATACTGCAAAACCCAAAGAAGAAATCGCAAAATTAAAGGATGAACTAAAAAAAGAACAAACTAAAAATAATAAGTTTCGTACTTTAAAATATTATAAAATCAAAAGTAAAATTGGAAAGTTTCAAGCTAAAAATTCCACTACAGGAAAAGCTATTGCCCATTGGACAGTCAAGCCAAAATCCTGGGGTGGATGGAAGTTCTGGGAATCTATAGTTCTTTCAAAAGATGCAGCAAAAAGAAATAAAGATCACAAAACAGCACAAAGAATGGCTCAAGCAAACAAAGATAAAAAAAGATTACATAAAGTTGCCAAGGAAGCAGAAAAAAAAGCTCTTGCTGATCCGAGCAATTCCAATATTGTAAGTGCAAAAGCTGCTATTGATGCATACATTACTAAAGGAAAAGAAATAAGCAAAGGATTAAAAAAACGGACAATTTCAACTAAACCCCATAATATATGGCTTCAACTAATTGTCCATATGGTAGGTATGGGTATATTCTTTGCAATTGGCATGGCTGTAATGGGACATTCATTTGCAGGATTTCTTAAAGGTTGGTGGTTTGTATTTCTTCTTGCTGTTATTTCATTCATTGCATCTCAGCATGTATTTAGTGCACAATATGGTATTGGGTATGCTGCATGGGCTATAATTTTCGGTCTTATTATTAGTAACACTGTTGGTACTCCAGAATGGGTGAAACCTGCTGTACAGACTGAATATTATATTAAAACTGGATTAGTATTACTAGGGGCTAAAATCCTATTTTCTAAACTTGTAGCAATTGGGGCACCAGGTATTGTAGTTGCCNNGTTGCCTGGCTTGTTACACCCATAGTACTTCTAGTAACATTCTGGTTTGGACAAAGAATATTAAAAATGGCTTCAAAAACTCTTAATATCACGATTTCGTCTGACATGTCTGTTTGCGGTGTATCCGCTGCCATTGCCACTGCTGCAGCCTGTCGTGCTAAGAAAGAAGAGTTGACTCTTGCTGTAGGATTATCTTTAGTATTTACATCTATAATGATGGTAGCTATGCCTGCAGTTATTATAGCATTATGGGGAAAAAATGGCCAACCTACTGAATTAGCCCAGGTGTTAGGTGGAGCCTGGATGGGAGGTACCATTGATGCAACTGGTGCAGTAGCTGCTGCTGGTGCATTCTTGGGACAAAATGGATTGTATGTTGCTGCAACGGTTAAAATGATTCAAAATGTGTTGATTGGTGTGATAGCTTTCTGTGTAGCAGTTTATTGGACAAAAAAAGTCGAGGCCAAGGAAGGTCAGACTGTTGGCTGGTTAGAAGTATGGTATCGTTTTCCAAAATTTGTGATTGGTTTTGTCATTGCGTCTGGTGTATTTTCATTGATTTATTTTACCATTGGAAAAGATCTTGGAAAAACAGTTGTTGATCAGGGCGTTATTAAAGGAATGAGTGATATTTATCGTGGATGGTTTTTCTGTCTTGCATTTGTAAGTATAGGACTTGCAACTAATTTCAGGGAACTTGGTCATTACTTTAAGGGTGGAAAACCGCTTATTCTCTACGTCGCAGGACAGTCTTTTAACTTAGTTCTAACATTATTAATGGCATATCTAATGTTTATTAAGTTATTTGGAAACTATATACAAGAAGCCCTTGATATTAAAGGCGCGTGGTAATTAAATTATATGTCTAATAACAAAACTTCATCGGATGGATCTAAGGGTTCATCCGGTATTTTTATAAAATGGTTAAAGTTATTTATAAGTCTTGGCGTAATAGGACTTTTTTTATGTGTGATAGGACCTTGGTTTGCTGAAACATCGTTGGTAAAAGATCATTTTAAAGTTATAAGGGATCATAATATAAATGCTGGAATGTATTATTATACAGAAATTGAAGAAGCTTACGAAGCAGAGGCATTTATCCAAGATAATCTTGAGTATAATAAAACAGATGAGAATTCATATCTTCTTGTTTCGTCAATAGTAGTAGGTTCAATTTTATTTGCATTGATATTTTGGTTGGGTTTTCGATTTATTCCACTTCATCAAAATGAAAATAAATAGTTTGTAAATTATTTATTTTATAACAAACAAAAGATTTATTTTTTGTTGCTTGCCTTTTTTTAAAAGAATGATTATTATATAGCCTGATATTTTAGCCGCTGTAGCTCAGTCGGTAGAGCAAAGGACTGAAAATCCTTGTGTCGGCAGTTCGATTCTGCCCGGCGGCATATTACTACTTTTTTGTTAGAATCCGATTTAATTGAAAATTATCTCTTATAAGATGAACATTTTTTAATAATTCAATATGAGAAGGTTTAAAAATCTCTTTGACCTGATTAAATAAATTCTCATCTGCTGTGGTCAATGACAAAATGTTTTCTGATGATATTTGTAGTTTCATTAAATTCAGTTTATCAATTTCTACACTTTGATCGATATGCTCCCTTACATCTAATATTTTTTTAATCACTTTGTTAATATCTTTTTTTTCAATATTTTTTTCATAGAAAGGTTTTATGAACTCTTGATAAATAATATCCTTTTGCAAATAATTATATCTTTGGGCAATTTTGTAAATATTTTCATAAAAGATTTTTAAATTTGCATCGTTGTATTCTTTATTGAGGTGAATGAGTTCCTGGTGGATTTCTTTGAGAGCTTCCTGAATACTTTGGTTTTCTGAAATATTTGATTGTAGAGAAAATAACTTTTGTTTGATGTTATCAACTTTTTTTAATAAATTTTCGTGGGATTTTTTTTCTGAAGTAATATTATCTTTTATAAGATAATTATTTTTAGTTATCGATGCAATTTTTTTTGCATCACTGAGTAAAGCTGTGAGTTCTATTTTCATCGCCTTCCCTCCCTATATCTAATTATGGCTATTATTGTGAAAAACTTAAATATTTTTTTTACAGATTTTTGTCATGGTATTTATCACTCATTAATTAATGTATTCTTTCCAAATTATTGTATACAATGTAAAGGGATTTTATCCTCCAATGAGAATGGTTTGTGTAAATCCTGTTTTTTGGAAATCCCAAGGTTGTTTAATCAACTTTCCTGTAAGATTTGTTCCTCGATTTATTCTGTTGATCTTGAGGGTCAGTGTTTTAGCTGTCGTGTAGGATACCATAAAAAGATATATTATACAAAAGCATTTTCCTGTTTTTCATATATTAATCCCATCCGAGAGCTTATTCAAATGGGTAAATTTAAATATCGTCATTCGGTCTGGAAAATCTTTATAGATGATGTTGTTCATCTTATAGAAAATAAATTACCTTTGGATGAATATTTGTTAATTCCTGTGCCGATTTCAAATCAACGTCGTTTAGAAAGAGGTTTTAATCAGTCGGAGATTCTATGTAAAAATATTTATAAGTTATTAAAAATACCTTATAATTTTAAAATACTTTTTAAAATAAAAAATAATAACCGGCAATCAAGCTTATCAGGAGAGGAGAGAATAAACAATCCTTTGAATTGTTATCGTGTAGCAAATCATTTAAAAATTGTAAATAAAAATATTCTCCTTATTGATGACGTTAATACAACTGGCAGTACGATTAATGAATGCTCCAGGGTGCTTTCTGAATATGGAGTTAAGACGATTCATTGTATCACTATAGCAAAAAGAGATTTATATTAGAATATATAAGGTATAACTATTTATGAAATGTATTTTTGTTGAGGATAAACAGATTTCTGGTGAGTTCATAAGTGTTTTGGGTGGAGATTTACATCATATAACCCATGTGTACCGCCTTGAGAAAGAGGAATCTATTGAAATTAAGGATCCGACATTTGCCTATCGATGTGTAATTCATTCTATTCAAAAGAATGAAGTGATATTTCGTATTTTGGATAAAAGAAAATTACTAGTTTCTCCTATAAGTATTACTTTGTGTCAGTCCATTTTGAAGCATGAGGCATTTGATATCCTACTCAGAAAGGCAACTGAGCTTGGCGTGAATAAAATTATACCCTATCAGGCAGAGAATAGTGTTGTACGTGTGAAGAACAAGGACTGGTCAAAACATCTTACCCGTTGGAGAAAGATATGTGAGGAGGGCTCAAAGCAGTGTGGGAGAGATTTTTTACCTGTCATAACAGATGTAATTAATGATTTGAATAACATTAAAAATATCAGTGATCAGTGTATAATTGGCATGGAGAGAGAATGTAGATCTACTTATAAATCAGTATTACAGACGTTTAAAATGGATAAGGAGATTATAATTCTTGTTGGGCCAGAAGGATCTTTAAGTGATAGAGAATGTCAAATTGCTTTTGATATTGGTTTTCGTGGAGTTACTTTGATGGATAGTATATTGAAGAGTGATACAGCATCTCTATTTATGATTAGTGGTATTTTGTATCATTTTCAGCAGGGTTAATTCCTTGCGATTTGTTCTTTTTCAGTGGGTGATAACATTCTTATGATGTGTCTGTAGTTATCCATTGCTAGATTTACATTAAGTGGTTTTGATAGGACTTTATTTTCCTGGTTTCTGATAATTTCAACTTTAGGTCTGGATGTGGTGTCACTGTCTTTATCTGTAACACGGGCTATTTCGTTAGTATTTAATAAAACCAGATCTCCGATGTTATAATAACTACTTTCTTTAAATAAGATTCCCATGCTACTTGCAAATTTATGCGCTAATTCTGGTTTGAAATGTGTTCCAGATCCCTTTAGTACAGATTTCATAGCTTCTTTGGATACAACAGAATCTCTATAGGGTAATCGGGTGGTTAGGATATCATAAACCTCTGCCATAGCTATAATACCTATAATATCATCAATCTGATCCCCTTTGAATCCAAATGGATAACCTGTGCCATCATATCTTTCATGGTGGAGTAGAACTATTCTCTTAACTTTCTCATCTAATTGTGTGCTATCTTTTAATATTTCATAACCATATCGGGGATGATTTCTGACTATACTTAATTCCTGAGGAGACAGACTCGTTGGTTTATTAAGGATTTCAAAAGGAATTTTGATTTTACCAATATCGTGGAGGAATCCACCTACTCCAATGATTTTTACTAAATCTTCTGGTAGTTTCATTTTTTTTGCAAAGGACATTCCGATAATTCCAACATTGAGTGCGTGTGAATAAACATGGTCATCAAAGTTTTGGATATCAATGAGATTGACTATTTCTTGTTTACTTTCATGTAAATCAGTGCTTATATTTTCAATGACATCCTGGGTTCCAGCAAAATCAATTTTATCTTCATTTTCTAATTTATTATTGATGTCAAGTAAAACATTTATAGCTTTTTTTTGTGTTTCTAATTTAATTGTTCTTGGACCTTGATAGACACTATTATCCAGGTAATCCTTGAGTTTTTTATTATGAGAAATGGAATCAACTTTTGTAGGTTTGTTGTAGAATATAGTTAAAACATTAGATTTTATTAAATTATCTATGTCATTTTGAGAAAAAGGGGAGTATGCCTCTTTGATAGTGTTTCCCTGAGTATCATAAGTTGGACAATTGAGCACTACATTGGCTTTCAAAAACTTAACATTAATTTGGACTTTATCCCCTAGATCAACAAATGCCTGACTCATTTTATTTCTCTTTTCTAAATATAGATTGAAAATGATATTATCATTCAGATATAAAATACTAATATTTTTTACAATTGCAAAAATATTTCATAAAATGTTAATTAAATTCTAATCAATTTTATATCCTGGTTGTTAATTATTACTGGTAAATTATTTTGAAATCTTTATCGGTTAAAATATAACTAAAACTATTTTTAAGAGTAGAAAAGATTTTTTATGCAACATAGATGGATTTGAAATACAGATTTTCCGAAAAACAAATTAACACAATTTCACATTTATTATATGAACAAAGTAATTTATATATTTATATTATTATTTATCTCCATTTCATCCTATTCCTATAATTTATATGATAAGGGAATGAATTTCCTGAAAAAAGGTAATGTTCTGAAGGCTAAAGAATCATTTTATCAGTTCTACAAACAAAATCCAAAATCATATTACGCTCCTCATGCTCTATATCAATATATTAAACTTCAATCAAATCTTCAAACAATGATCAATAATCTCAGTTATTTAAAAAGGAATTATATTCAATTCTCTCGATCGGATGACGTATATAACGACTTAGGTGATATATATTTTATTACTCATCAGTATGATAAAAGCTTTTTTCACTATAAACAAATATCCATTCGATTTCCCAAAAGTAAGTTATATCCAAAAGCTATTTATTATTTAACTCTCATCCATCTGATCCAGGGACAATTAAATGAACTCCGTCGATTTGCTAAATCCAAATTGAGATCTATTAAGAATACGGAATATTATGAAAAAGTTTTATTTTTAGTTGGAGAATCATTTTATAGTGAAAACAAATATAATAAATCAATTCTTTTCTATAAATCATTCTTAAAACACCGTCCTTATACTCCATTGAAGAATAAGATATATCTTAAATTATCTCAATGTTACTCAAAGATTCATGAGAATAAGAAATCACGACAATATTTAGCTCTTTCAAGGAAAAGTAATTCTGAAACTCAAGAGGAGTCATCTTACATTAGAAAGAATATTTCTACTTCAAATAATCCTTCAGAATCAAGACCAAAACAGATTCCATCAGGAAAATACCTATTACGCCTCGGTTATTTTGCTAAATACTCCAATGCAATTCGCTTAAAAAACAAAGTTAAATCACTGGGCTTGTCCTGTCAAATCTTTAAAATAAAGAATAATAACAAAATCCTCTACAAGCCTATCATCGGAGGATACTCATCGAAATCTGAAGCACTTGAAATTGCTAGTTTATTAAAACATAATAAGATTGATTCAACCATCGTTTTGAAATAATGGAGTGCATTTTGGATTCACTGACACCGATGATGAGACAATATCATGAGATAAAACAGCGTTTCAAAGAAGAAATTCTATTTTTTAGAATGGGAGATTTCTATGAGATGTTTGGTCAGGACGCAGAAAAGGCATCTAAAATCCTTGAAATAGCTCTTACTAAAAGAAGTAATATATTAATGTGCGGAATTCCCTATCATGCTAAGGATAATTATATTCATAAGGTTATCAAGGCTGGATATAAGGTAGCTATATGTGACCAATTGGAAGATCCATCAGCATCAAAGGGAATTGTCAAACGAGGGGTAACTGAAGTAATTACTCCTGGGACCCTTGTTGATGATCATCTACTCAATCAATTTGCTGATAAAACAAATAATTATATTATGAGTTTAAATATCCAGATTGATAATGAGAAACCACGGAATTCAAACACAACTAAATGCGGAGGATATCTTCAGATCGCTTATATTGATATTTCAACAGGGGATTTTTATTTATACAAAGAAAACGAGAATGATTTATATCAAGCGATAACTGATCGACTATACCAGACCTCACCTGCAGAACTTGTCCTTCCTGAATCAATCAAGGAAAACGAGATATTTATTAAGCTGCTAGAAAGAAATCATCAGGGAATTACTAAAACATACTTACCTGATTATCGTTTTGATACAATTGATGGGAGTAGTATAATTCATAATCTGTTGAAAGTAAAGACTCTTAAAGGTTTTGGAGTAGAGGATGACTCTTCTATACTAGCTACTGCTGGAGCACTTGTATATTATCTCAGAGAAACACAGCTAAGAGACATATCTCATCTCACGAAATTAAGCCTCATCCATAAAAATCTTTACATGCAAATGAATGAATCCACGATTAAAAACCTTGAACTCATTTTCAATCTGCAAGATAACACCAAAAAGCTCAGTTTGTTTTCAGTACTTAATGAAACGAAAACTTCTATGGGTACTCGATTACTACATCAATGGATATTAAATCCTCTCTTAGACATTAAAAAAATACATGAACGCCAAAAAATTGTCCGATTCTTCTATGAAAATAATCCAGTGCTATTAGAAACCCGGATGATTCTTGATCAGATCATGGATATCGAAAGACTTATTGGTAAAATTGCTTTAAATAAGGTTAATCCCAGGGATCTAATTCTGTTAAAGAACTCTCTAATTAAACTTGATGAATTGAAAGACTTTCTATCAAAGTATGAGAAATTATCTGATAAGATCAATTCAGTAAAATCTTTTCAGGAAATCATAAATCATCTTTCTAAAGCGATTTTAGAGGAGCCATCGATAGACTTCACAAGCGGATCAGTGATTCAAATGGCATTTAATCATGAGTTAGATGATCTTCGCAATATCCACCAAAGGGGAAAGGAATATTTAATTGAGATTCAGGAGAAAGAAAGAGAAGTCCTTGGGATAGCAAATCTTAAAATTAAGTATAATAAGGTCGTTGGATACTTCATCGAAGTTTCAAAGGGGAATACAAAGCATGTTCCAGATCATTACATAAAAAAACAAACCCTCACAAATGCTACCCGATACACACTTCCTGAATTAACTGAGTATGAAAGTAAAATACTGGGGGCACAGGAAAAAATCATTGCTCTTGAAAGAGAGTTATTCGAGGGAGTCCGTTTATTCCTTTGTGATTACCTTGATGACCTTAAGGAAGCTAGTCAAATTATTGCTGAATTAGATATTTTATCAGGATTTGCCTATATAGCTATTAATAGACAATATATCTTGCCAGAAGTAACAACAGACAAAGAAATTATCATTTCAGAAGCACGTCATCCCGTAGTTGAATATTATTTAAAAAAAGGTGAATATATACCAAATGATATTTATTTAGATAATAAAGAATCTCGCTTACTGTTAATAACTGGTCCAAACATGGCTGGAAAGTCTACCTATCTTCGTCAAGCTGCTCTACTTGTAATCATGGCTCAACTAGGCTCATATATACCCTGTCAATATGCTAAAATATCTCTTACCGATAAAATATTCACTCGGATTGGAGCATCTGATAACTTAGCTCGTGGTGAAAGCACATTCCTTGTGGAAATGATAGAAACTGCCCTTATTTTAAATAACGCTACAGAAAGATCTCTGGTTATCATGGATGAAATTGGTAGAGGTACAAGTACTTATGATGGATTAAGTATTGCATGGAGTATTGTCGAATATATGACATCCAAAGAAAAAAATATGGGTAAAATCTTGTTTGCTACACACTATCATGAGCTTACAGCTTTGGGAAAGGAAATCGGCATACAAAATTACCAGGTGATGGTCAGGGAATGGGGAGATGAGATCATTTTTCTTCACAAAGTCAATAAAGGAACAGGAAATAAAAGTTATGGTATCCAGGTAGCAAGGCTGGCAGGATTACCTGAAGAAGTTATTCAACGTGCTAAGGTAATTTTAGCTGATCTTGAAAATCGTAATCATGATGTCGAAGAAGATTTGTTAAATCATAAAATTTTAAAACCTGTATTCAAACAAGAAGAATCTCAATTTTCTTTGTTTGAAATGAATTATGATAAATTAGCTGAGGAGATTTTAAAGCTGGAATTAGATTTACACCCAAATCTTCTCCAAAAAAAATTAAAAAAAATCCAGGAGCGAATTCGTAAGGGAGAATTATCAAATTAATTAGAAAAAATTATATTGACTATTATAAATACTTTATTAACCTTTAATACATAAATAATCGGCTCAAGAGAGAATTTCAGTGTCAAATTTCCTGTGATAAAGTATCGATAAGTGATGTATTAAAATAATATTAATAGAATATATTGTATAAAGAAAAAAATGATTTAAAAATTAAAATAAACAATTTGACACTACAAATAAAATTGTTTACATTTCACGTCCCAAGATGTATCACTAAATCAGATGATACTGAACATGGACGTATTCAATCACAAGGAGGAACGATAAAATGACACCACCCAAAACAGATATATACAATCTTCACCAGGAAAATCAGTTAATCAAAGAAAACACAGAACTATATAAAGATTATATCATTCTAAGTAAAAATAAATTACAAATCTTAGCCTGTTTTACAAAACAAAACATTCACCCCTTTGATGAAATGGATTGGGAGCTACGTAATGCCTCAATTACAAACGAGAAAGGTGAAATAATTTTCGAAGAAAGCGGGGTTGAATTTCCTAAATCGTGGTCTCAAATGTCTACGAATGTTGTTACCTCAAAATATTTTACAGGTGCAATTGGTTCCAAAGATCGCGAAAGGAGTGTCAAACAACTCATAGAGCGAGTTGCTAAAACTATTTCGGACTGGGGAAATCAGCAAGGATATTTTCTGGATTCTCAATCAGTAAATAATTTTTACAAAGAACTTTGTCATATTCTCGTTACTCAAAAAGCATCTTTCAATAGTCCTGTTTGGTTTAATTGTGGTGTAAAGGGTAATTCGAATCAATTCTCTGCCTGTTTTATTAATTCTGTTGAAGATACTATGGAATCGATTTTGGATCTTGTTAAAACAGAGGGGATGTTATTTAAGTGGGGTTCTGGAACTGGGACAAATCTTTCTCCCTTACGATCCTCCAGGGAGACATTGGCAGGAGGAGGCACCGCATCGGGTCCTGTTTCCTTCATGAAAGGATATGATGCCTTTGCAGGGGTTATTAAGTCCGGTGGAAAAACACGACGAGCAGCTAAAATGGTAATTTTAAATGTAGATCACCCAGATATAGAAGAATTCATCACCTGTAAGGCTCAGGAAGAAAAGAAGGCTTGGTCTCTGATTGACGCGGGATATGACGGCTCTTTCAATGGTGAAGCATATGCCTCAATAGCCTTTCAGAACGCAAATCATAGTGTCCGTGTGACGGATGAGTATATGAAAGCCGTAATAAACAATGACTCATGGCAGACAAAGCATATCGTGAGAAATGATACTTCAAATACCTATAAAGCTCAGGAACTTTTAGAAAAAATGGCAGATTCCGCCTATATTTGCGGTGATCCAGGAATCCAATTTGATACGACTATTAATAAATGGCATACATGCCCTCATTCTGGGAGAATCGAAGCGAGTAATCCCTGTTCTGAATATATGTTTTTAAATGACTCTGCCTGTAATCTTTCTTCTATCAATCTAATGAAGTTTAGAAATGAAGATGGTTCTTTCAATGTCAATAATTTCCTCTATACTGTTGGTATCATGATTATTGCCCAAGAAATCCTTGTGGATCAGGCAACTTATCCTACAAAAAAAATTGAAAAGAATAGCCACGATTTCCGTCCCCTTGGATTAGGATATGCCAATCTGGGTGCACTGATTATGTCTCACGGATTTCCCTATGATAGTCCTGAAGGTAGAAATTATGCAGGGCTGATTACTTCTCTTATGACTGGAAATGCCTATAGAATGTCATCCATGATGGCTTCTGTGAATGAACCTTTTAAACTATATCAAAAAAATAAATCTTCCATGCTGGGGGTGATTAAACAACACAAAGATGCTTTAAATCACATACCTCAAATAAAAAAAGACTCAAAGTATAAAATTGAAAGTAACAATTTATTAAATATTGCTGAAAAATTATGGCAGGAAACCTATGATCTTGGCTTGGAATATGGGTATAAGAATTCCCAAACAACTGTCCTCGCTCCTACAGGAACAATAGCTTTCATGATGGACTGTGATACAACAGGAATTGAACCAGACATCGCCCTTGTCAAGTATAAAAAATTAGTTGGAGGCGGGTTTCTAAAAATAGTTAACCAAACTATCCCTCTTGCACTAAAACAACTAGGGTATTCTGAAGAAAGAATTAATAGTATCAGCCAATATATTAATGAGAATGATACCATAGAAGGCTGTGCGGATATAAAATCTGAACATCTTCCCATATTTGATTGCGCCTTCAAGCCATCCAATGGCACAAGATCCATCCATTATATGGGGCATATAAAGATGATGGAAGCTGTTCAACCCTTCTTATCAGGTGCCATCTCAAAAACGATTAATATGCCTTCAGAAGTTACTGTTCAGGAAATCTATGAAACATTTATCGAAGCTTGGAAACGTGGCTTAAAATCAATAGCCATTTATAGAGATGGATCAAAACGGACTCAGCCATTAAGTACAAAAATAAAAGACATAGAAAAGAATGTCACACCTGGAATCCACAGAAAACGACTCCCCGATGAACGTCAGGCAATAACTCACAAATTCAGCGTAGGGGGACACGAAGGCTATATTACAGTTGGGATGTATGAGGATGGGAAACCAGGTGAAATCTTTATCGTCATGGCGAAAGAAGGTTCCGTCGTATCTGGTTTGATGGATTCATTTGCAACCGCCATTTCACTTGCAATTCAATATGGTGTACCACTTGAAGTCCTCGTCAATAAATTTAGTCACGCCCGTTTTGAGCCGTCAGGATGGACAACAAATAAACAAATCCCTATTGCAAAATCCATCATGGATTATATCTTCCGATGGCTATCCCTTAAATTTCTTAAAAACGCTCAAGAGTTAGCTGATGACGAAGTTTCAGAACAGTACGAAACAGAATTCCCTAAATTAAATGGAAGCATAGAAGAATTTGAAAAAGACGTATTCAAAAATCAAGCAGATGCTACTCCATGTTTCACTTGTGGATCCATCATGGTGAGATCTGGCAGTTGTTACCGATGTCTTAATTGTGGTGCAACAAGTGGGTGCTCCTGATAAATTCCTCAGTAATTGTATATATACCTATAATCTTTTAAATTTGAAGTCAAAATCTACATAAACGGTTGGTGAGTGGAACCGTACCATCCGTTGATCATTTCAAATTAAGAAGATTATCAGAATAGAAATAAAAAAATAATATATCTTTCTGTTTATTTAATCATATTTGAAATTTATCTCCATGTTAAGATAACAAGTTATTATTTTTATATATATCGACACATCAACACTTATTAAATCTGCATAAAAAACATTATTTATTCATAATCATTATAGTTATTTTAAATTAAACAAAATTATATTTTAAAAAAAAATAATTTTGTTCTTTACAATTTTAAATAATTGTATTATAATACAAAATTATATTGTTATAAATCAAATATATCATCCAACCGGAATTTATATTATGATAAACATTTTTTAATTTAGCACATGAGTAGGAGTTGGAAATGTTAAAAAAAATTATATATATTATAATTCTCATTACTATCACATCTCACTTAATCAGTTGTTCTGTTTCAAACATTAAAGACAAAGATGTTCTCACAATGCTGCATGCCATTAAAAGTGAAAATATCAATGCTTTAAAATCTCTTCTAAAAAAAGGTATAAATATCAATACAACATTCGATTTCTATGATAATTATCCTATTGAAAATTCCAACTACCTGATATATGCAATTAAGAAGGATGTCAATATAGAAGTGATTAAATATCTCATCGCCAATGGGATTAATATCAATCATGCTTGTATAATAGAAAAGACTAAAATTCGAAACGCTTTGCACTTTGCAGTTCTAAAGAGCCGTATGGATATTGTAAAATTACTCGTAGGTCTTGGTATTGATATCAACTTCGGGGAAGATTATGGTGGACAAACACCTCTTTTCACAGCAGCTTGTAAAAACGAAAATAAAATTGCTGAATACCTGGTACAACAAGGAGCAAACCCAAATTATCAAGTTACTTTACCTAGAATATATAGAGAATTTTGCGCGGATGGTAACAGCCGATTGTATACTATTAATACTATAAATCCAGATTTACTAAAAATACCAGTAGGTAAGCGTATCAACAAAGCTATAGCTAATCAAAACCGTCTGGCTCTCCAGTCTTATATCATGAAAAAAAAGAAATTAATAAGAAAAGTTGTTATCCCAAAGGGCTTAAGAACCATATTCCGCTGGTACTTTACCTCCTTTCCAGGCAATACTAATCTATACTGGAGAATTCTATCAAAATCAATAAAAGTTAAAACTACACAATATCAGCTTTTAGGAACAACTCCCTACGAAAAGATCGAGATGTTTAAAATAAATGGGATCGACAGCACCAATGCTCATAAAGTATTTTTAGAAGTCATTGCAGCAAAGAAAAAGGGTTATGAGGATCAGAAAATTAAAATGTCTATACCAGATATCGTCATAAAAAATGAGATTAAAGGTGTCTTTTATTTAAAAAGAATAAAAGGAGAATAATTTATGAAAAGAATATTAATTGCACTCTGCTTTACATTTTTCCTGGCAATGCAAGGGCATAGCGTGTTTATCCCCTTGAAATGGGATAATCAAAAAAACACTGATTACTATATTATTGAGCAATCTACGGACAGCGATTTTAAAAATATTGTAAAGATTTACACATCCAATGGAAATAATGTTACAATTTCTGCTAAACCTGGAACTTATTATTTTCGGGTAAGTCCAATCGGAGAAAAAAATCGAAATCCAAGTAGAATCACTAAAATAACTGTCCATTCAGATAATACAGTAACATTTGATGATAAAAAATCCTCATATCCTGAAGAAATGGATGATATAGATAATTCAAATCCTATCATTATTGCATTTAGTAATTCTGATTCAACCAATAAAACCAGTAATAATAAAAATATTGGCAAAACACAAGTTAGACTTAGAGGAATAATGACTTTCAGAGCTAAATGGGACCCTATAAATCTAATTTGGGTTCGTGCAGATTAATTAAGGAGAAAATTTATGAAAATTAAAATATTTCTATTCATTATATTACTTGTTATATCAACATATAGTATTGGATTCTCTAATACGTTTACAGTCCTTGCTCATAAAGGAAATGTTCAATTTAAACAGTCTTCTGCGTCAAGATGGTCCAGAGTATATATAAGAGCATCCATAGGTCAATACGGATGGATATTAACAGGACCCAATGGAATCATTCTATTAAGGATGAGTAATGGTGGCACCGTTAAAATTGGACAGAATACCATAATAGGATTATCCAGATATAGTAATCGAAGAGGGACTCAGATAAATATTCAACGTGGAAGTGCTCTCTTCAAATTAAATCGGTTACGAGGAAAGCCTTTTTCAGCTAGAACACCTTCAGTCGTTGCTGGTGTTAGAGGAACAACGTTTGCAATAATTGTCGATGGAGATTTAAATGAAACAAAAACTGAAGTTGTAGTTCATAAAGGAGAAGTAGAAGTAAAGAAATTTAAAAAAACTGTATCAGCCGAAGATGAGGATGAAAGTGAAGAAAAATTCGAGGGCAAACCAGTTATTTTAAAGGCAAAACAAGCTATCAGCGTATCTCATTCTACTAAAAAAAATGTTCAAAGTAAGTCTGTGGATATCCATGACGAATTAGAATGGGAGGAAACTGAGAATGTTGAAAAACAAATTATAGAAAGAAATTACAAAACAAAAACCCCCAAAAGTCAGTCCACACCAGAAACAAAAATTGATTATAGTCTTAAACAAACTCAAAAACAAGAAAAAGAAGACTCAGATGACGAAAATGAATCGAGTAAGAAAGAAGAATCAGATGATAATGATGAAGATTCTATAGTAGCTGAAAAAAAAGAAAGTGAATATGATATAAAATTAAAAAAGGCAAAAACATGGCTGGATAGTTCCAATCAAAATTACAGTATCGATTCCCTTAAAAATATAATTACTCTTAATCTAAGTGAGTCAAATACCAATGATAACAATATATCTAATATCACTATTTTAAATACCCTTCAAATTTTAAATCTGAATAAAACTAAAATTACTAATAAGGCTCTAAAATATATTTCTCAGCTTAATAAATTAAAATATATTAATTTCAGTAATTGTAATATTTCTGACCAGGGTATAAAGCAATTATCAAAATTAAAAGGTCTTGAAATTCTTATTTTACAAAAAACTCAAATCACTAATAAAGGTTTGTCCTATTTAAAAAGATTTAAGAAATTACGGATTTTAGATATCAGTAAATGTAATATAGGAAACACCGGATTAAAGCATCTTTCAAAATTACAAATCCTTGAAGTTCTTATTTTAGGGTCAACAAAGATCACCGATAACGGTTTAAAATATTTAACTAAACTAAAAAAACTTAAGGAATTGAGTATTATTGATACCTCTATCTCCAATAAGGGTATAAAACATTTAAAAAAGATCAAGAGTCTAAGGGAGTTGTATTATGCTAAATCAAAAATTACAGAAAAAGGCATTGAGGGACTCCAGAAATCCAATGAAAATTTAAAAGCCAAAAAAGAGATTTTTGAAGACAAATATTAAAATATTACATAATTCTTTTGAGAGTATTACCCAATTTCTACAATGTTGGGGCGCTTTCTTTTTTTCAATTGGCCCAGCAGTTATGTGAGGTGGACTAGAATTTCAGACCACTTTTTTAAATTTTATTTACACAATTCCGTTTAACTGCTATTCTTTTCCACATTCAGCTTTTCAACATTAGACCAAGGTAAATGGGGAAAAGAATAACCAAAATATACTTCTGCTGGGGTTGAATAGTCAAGAGTTTGATGTAATCTTTTGTGACATTATTCATACAGTGATTGAGGTTGACATTTGTTAATTTAAGTTCTTTTCGACTAGCCCTTGAGAGGTCGAGCATATCCTGAACAACAGTGTGCATTCGTTTTCAGCGTCTGTTATAAAATGTAAAAGTTAAGATTTAATCCGACAGTAGGGTA
>DKAT01000111.1 GCA_002450905.1 Spirochaetia bacterium UBA6919 | reverse complement strand
CAGATTTTGGTGTATGCTGGTGCAATTATGGTACTCTTCACCTTTGTGATTATGATGATTGATCTTAGGAAAGAGGAGTATCAGTTTGAGAAAAGCAGAATGTATAAGTTTTTATCCCTAATTGTAGTGGGGATTTTTCTTGTGATGATGCCTGTTCTCGTATCCAAGGTTCTCCCTAAAACTATTTATCAACCTGATGAAAAAATAATAGCAAAGAAGTTTTCCTCTCCTAAAGAGGCTGAGGAGTTTGGCTCGGCTAAAAAAATTGGCGAACTTATTTTCGGTAAGTCTGATAAGAATGTTCAGGTGTCTATGATGAATTCTTTGAATAGCTTACAAATTATATCTTTTGAATTGTCTTCTATTTTAATTATGGTAGCAATACTTGGAGCAATGGTATTGGGTTTCAGGAGGAGATCAGAGAAATGACATTTTTCACACTAAATAATTGTATTATACTTGGATTAATTTTGTTTTCTATTGGTGCATATGGTGTGATTACACGTCGTAATTTGCTTGTGGTATTGATGTCTCTTGAAATTATGTTTAATGCTGTCAATCTGATTTTCCTTTCATTTAATTATTTTTTGTATTATCAGGAAGGTAGGGAGCTTGGACAGTACTTTGTATTACTGGTAATTGCAGTTGCTGCGGCTGAGGCGGCTGTGGGGCTTGCTATTCTCGTTACGATATATAGAAATCGCAGGAATGTGGATAGTGATCTATTAAAAGAGATGAAGGGGTAAAATAAGTTATGCCTGATTTTATAAAAAATATTGATCAAGTAATTTATTTAATTCCTCTTGTACCTCTTATCGGATTTGCAATTAATGGGTTGCTTGGAAAGAAATTACCCAGAGGGGCTATTTATTTTGTGGGCTGTGTATCGATATTCATATCGTTTGTGATATCATTAATGGCTTTATGGAAGGTCGTTGAAAGCGGATCTGCTATTGTGTTTCAGTCGGGTTCGTGGATTTCATCAGGTAATTTGAATGTTGCCCTGGGATTTAAGATCGATCAGTTGTCGGCTGTGATGATTAATATCGTGAGTGGTATAGGGTTTCTGATTCATTTCTATTCAATTGGCTATATGAAGGAAGATGAGGGTATTTATAAATTTTTTGCTTATCTTAATTTATTTTGTTTTGCAATGCTTGTACTTGTTATGGGGGACAATTTATTACTTCTCTTTCTTGGATGGGAGGGAGTTGGATTATGTTCCTATTTGCTGATTGGTTTCTGGTACAAGAAAGAAGATTATGCAGACGCCGGGAAGAAGGCATTCATAGTAAATCGTGTAGGGGACTTTGGATTTCTGATAGGGATATTTTTAATATTTGGTTATTTGGGAACAATATCATTTGAAGGGATACAGGGAGCTTTGAAAGATGGGATTCCTGTTGTTCCAGAAATACTGAATCCAATTGTAGGTAAAGATTCTGGCTTATTGATAACGATTATCACTCTTTGTCTCTTTGTTGGGGCTACCGGGAAATCGGCACAGATACCACTCTATACCTGGTTGCCTGATGCGATGGCTGGTCCTACTCCTGTGAGTGCACTTATCCATGCCGCGACAATGGTTACTGCTGGTGTATATATGATTGGTAGATTACATTTTTTGTTTTCATTGTCTGAGATTACAATGCTGGTGATCTTGGTTATTGGGGGTGTGACTGCACTTTATTCAGGGACAATTGGGATAACTCAGACGGATATTAAGAAAGTACTAGCTTATTCCACGGTGAGTCAACTTGGATATATGTTTATGGCGATGGCTGTAGGGGCTTTTTCTGTTGGGATCTTTCATTTGATGACCCATGCGTTCTTTAAGGCTTTGTTGTTCTTGTCTTCTGGATCTGTAATTCTTGCCTGTCATCATGAACAGGAGATGACGAAAATGGGTAAGCTGTGTAAACGTCTCCCAATAACTCATGGAGCGATGTTAGTTGGGATGCTTGCTTTGAGTGGTGTGTTTCCTTATATGTCTGGATTTATGAGTAAAGATCTTATTTTAGAGAAAGTAAAGCACTTCCATTCACCTATTATGGCATCTGCTGGGGAAATATTTTGGGTGATAGGGATATTAGCTGCTATGTTTACAGCTTTCTATAGTTTCAGACTGATGGGGATGACATTTTGGGGTAAATCAAATATGTCAGATGATGATTATCACCATGTGCATGAACCATCCTGGACTATGACAGGGGTACTTGTAGTTTTGGCATTATTATCTATCTTTGGAGGGCTGATTGGATTAGCTTCTCTGAGTGAGAGTAACTTGCATACATTTTTAGGAAAGGTTTTTACAGGTCAGAATACTGTAGAGTCTCCTCATATTGGATTGCCGACAATTTTGGGTATTATTGTATCTGCTATTGCAGGATTGATGTACGGGAAGAATTGGTCGTTTCCTGAAACATTTAGTCGAAGTGGAATTGGAAAATTACTTCATAAATTATCCTATAATAAGTATTATGCGGATGAGATTTATCATTTTATTTTTGTACAACCCATTATGAAAGGATCAAAGCTATTGTGGAGATGGATTGATTCTTTTATGATAGAAGGAATTGTAAATGGAGTGGCTCGATTAGCTCAGATAGCAGGGTATTTTGGGCAGAATTTTCAGACGGGAAGTGTAAATACTTATGCATTTACATTTCTGATCGGCGTTATTCTTTTATTAATCTATTTTGTTGTGATTTAGGATTAGATACATGGGTAATTCTTTAATAAGTATTGTTTTATTTCTACCGTTGATTGGTGGTATCCTGCTAATGTTCTTTCCTTCAAATAGGGAATTTATTCCATCCAGTCGGGATAAATTGATTAAAGTAATTGGACTATCCTTTGCCTTATTAACATTTATATTGTCGATACCTCTATTTACTTCATTCAAAGGCGGTTTTGAAGAGAAAGTAATTTGGATTGACCCTAATATGTTAAATACTTCTTATCATTTGAAATTGGATGGGATTAGTATATTACTCTTTATCTTAACTACATTTGTAACTCCGATTATTTTATTGGCTTCATGGAACTCCATTCAAATAAGGATTAAAGAGTTTGTTATTACAGTACTTCTTATTGAGACTGGGATGTTAGGTGCTTTTGTAGCTTGGGATCTTTTGCTATTTTATATTTTCTGGGAAGTGATGCTTGTTCCTATGTACTTTCTCATTGGTATCTGGGGGAGTGAGAATAAGATATATGCTTCTGTAAAGTTCTTCATCTATACAATGGTGGGAAGTTTACTGATGTTTTTAGGAATATTATATATTTACATGAAAGTAGGTAGTTTTGATCTGGATGTAATCTATCGAAATGTGAATTTATTATCATCAGATGTTTTTAATATATTTGGAATTAATTTGCATGTTGAACACATTTTATTTTTAGTATTTGCGTTATCGTTTGCAATAAAAGTTCCTTTATTCCCCTTCCATACGTGGTTACCTGATGCCCACGTCCAGGCACCGACGGCTGGTTCAGTCATCCTAGCCAGTGTTCTTTTAAAAATGGGAACCTATGGATTTATTCGATTTGCTATACCATTTTTTCCTGAAGCCAGTATAGATTTTGCGCCTGTGATATCGATATTATCGTTAATTGGAATTGTTTATGGGGCATTTATGGCTTTAGCACAGACTGATATCAAAAAATTAATAGCTTATTCCTCTGTGAGCCATCTTGGGTTTGTCATGCTTGGTTTATTTGCTGTTTTAAATAGATTACCAGGTTCAAGTGAAGCTATATTCATGTATCAAGGGGTTCAAGGAGCTATTTACCAAATGATTAATCATGGTATCAGTACAGGTGCACTATTTTTATTGGTTGGAATGATTTATGAGAGGAGACATACCAAAGAAATGAAGGAATATGGTGGACTTGCTAAGGTTATGCCAATATATGCTGTTGTATTTATGATTACCACATTATCTTCTATTGGATTACCTGGTTTGAATGGTTTTGTAGGAGAGTTTCTTATTTTACTTGGTACTTTCAAGGCAAATTGGATCTATGGAGTGATTGGTGCCAGCGGGGTTATATTAGGGGCAGTGTATATGCTAATACTTTACCAGAGGGTGTTTTTTGGTGAGTGTACCAATCCCAAGAACCTTTCTTTAAAGGATATGTCCATAAGAGAGATTATTGTTATGGTTCCCTTGGTGATTTTAATGGTTATAATGGGTGTAATTCCAAATTATTTTTTAAGTAAGATTGATGTTTCAATGGGTGAGTTTTTTAAGATGATTCCTAATATTCAATTGGGTGGGATGTAATGAATTATTTTGAATCGATATTTGCTATATTACCAATTCTAATTTTGACAGGGACAGCCTTAATTATTCTTTTAGTTGAAGCTTTTATAGATAAACATTTTAAGAACTTGATATCCCTTATTCTTTCTGTAGCAGGATTGATCTTTAGTATGTATTATTTAATATGCGGTATGAAAACAAATGCTACAGAGTATTTTGGTGGATCTTATATAGTAGATAATATGGGAATGGCTTTCTCACTAATCATCTCCATTGTAGCAATTCTTGTAATTTTTGTTTCATTTCACTACATTACTAAGAAATATAAAAATATTGGGGAATACTACAGCCTCATATTATTTGCCAGTGCGGGTATGATTAGTTTATCCCTTTCTAATGACATGATGACATTCTTCATCAGCCTGGAAGTCATGTCTATAGCAGTGTATGTTTTGGCAGGGCTACACAGGGAAAACCTTCGTAGCAATGAATCTGCTGTTAAATATTTAATACTTGGAGCCTTCGCTTCAGCGTTTCTACTCCTAGGAATTGCTTTTATTTATGGTGCCACAGGGGAAATGCATTTTGGGAAGATTAGTAAAATTCTTTTAAATCATTCTTCAGAATATACTGTTACCCTTGGTAGTACTGGATTACTCTTTATTTTAATTGGATTTTTATTTAAAATTGGTGCAGTTCCATTTCAACAATGGGTTCCAGATGTATATGAAGGTGCCCCTATGTCTGTGACAGCATTTATGGCAACGGGAGTTAAAACAGCTGCCTTTGCTATACTGATTAGAGGGTTAATTACAATTTTTCAGGTTATAGAAACCCAAACATTGGTTAATATTTTAAGTATCATTACAGTTCTAACAATGATAGTAGGGAATTTCATGGCTCTCATTCAGGATAATATCAAACGTTTATTGGCTTATTCAGGGATTGCCCATACAGGTTATATTTTACTGGGAATTATTGCTTCAAAAGTAACTTCACCCAATAATATGGATATATCTCCTATTTTATTTTATTTATTAGCCTACGCATTAATGAATATTGGAGCATTCTCTGTACTTATTGGAGGGGGATCCGATGGTAAAGATCTCGAAACATTCGATGATATCAGAGGTTTGGGATATAAGAATCGATTATTGGGTCTGTGTATGGTGGTATTTTTCTTTTCATTGGCTGGAATTCCCTCAACTGCAGGATTTATGGGAAAATTCTTTATATTCAAATCTGCTATCCAATCACAGTCGTTATTATTGTATGGATTATCTATTATTGGAATCCTTACTGCCATTGTATCAGTATATTATTATCTTAAAATAGTAGTTTATCTATACTTGAAAGAAGAGAAGAGAGTTTATGAACGACAATCAGTAAAGTGGAATTATCTATTAATTAATATAATATCATTAGTTATTACGTTATTAATTGGTATTTTCCCACATATTGGCTATTATATTCTTAAAATATAATA
>DKAT01000122.1 GCA_002450905.1 Spirochaetia bacterium UBA6919 | reverse complement strand
ACTTCTTACACGGAATCTCCCATGATCGGGTTGTTTTCAATAATCCCACACTTTCATTGCGAACTTATTATTGAATAAATTTCTTTTCTGTGATGAGTACTTATAATTTTGCGATGACTTCGATCTCTACCATGGCGTCTAAAGGGATTTTTGCTACCTGTAAAGTGCTTCTCGCTGGCTTGCTCTCACCAAAATACTCTGAATAGATGGTATTTACTGCCTGATAGTCGTTGAGGTCTTTCAAATAGATGGAAGTCTTGACCACATTGTTGAAAGTGAGATTTTCAGCTGACAAAACTGCTTTCAGATTCTCAAGAACTCTTCTGGTTTGCTGTTCGATACCGCCCTCTACTATGGTCATTGACACGGGATCCAGAGGGATTTGTCCTGCTGAAAAGAGAAACCCCCCTGCTACGATAGCTTGTGAGTAGGGTCCAATTGCCTTTGGGGCGTTGTTTGAAGATACAATTTTTTTATCCATATAAAACTCCTTAAATTATAATAACTGTTTACCAAAACCACCACCACCCGGGGTCTGGATAACAATGATATCGTCTTTCATGAGATCCAAATTGCATTTTGACGGTAAATTTTGTTTAATACCTTTCCTGATTAGATAATTTTCACCTGACTTTCCATTTTCACCGCCTTGTAGTCCATAAGGGGGATTTTTTCTTCTCTCAGACAAAATCGTTGCATGGCAGGGGGTGAAAACTTTGATTTCTCTTATAATCCCATCTCCACCACAATATTTTCCCTGTCCCCCTGAATGCTTTCGGATAGAATATCTTAGCACTTCAAATGGGTAGGTGTTTTCAAGGGCTTCGATGGGGGTATTCCATGTGTTCGTCATGTGAGTCTGGATAGCACTTAGTCCATTTTTTCCAGGTCTTGCTCCCATACCACCACCGATTGTTTCATAATAAGAGAATTCTTTTCCAGTATTGATATCAATACCCCCTATACTCAGATTATTCATCGTACCCTGGCTAGCTGATGGGATTCTATCGGGCAAAGCTTTTGATAATGCTCCATACAAGACATCAACAATTCGTTGGGAGGTTTCTACGTTTCCACCTGCTATTCCAGAAGGAAAACATGCATCCACAATACTGCCATTCCTTGTTATAACATTCAATGGCCTCATTATACCTGCATTTGAAGGAACTTTCATTGAAATGAGAGATCGAAAGACATAGAAGACCACAGAAGTAGTGATAGCAAGATTACAATTAATCCCTCCAGTCACTTGATTATCACTTTGGCTGAAATCAATTGTTGCCTGATCCTTACTTATTGTAATATCAACAGCGATATTTATTGGCTGATCAGTGATTCCATCATCGTCCATTTGGTCTGAGAAGGAGTATAATCCATCGGGAATACCAGATATACATGCCCTCATAATCCTTTCAGAATAGTTTTGCAGCTCTGTCATGTAGTTTAAAATCTCATCAACAGGATATTTGATAAGATACTCATCAAGACGTTTCTTTCCTATTTTAAGACTGGATATCTGAGCATTGAAATCACCCTCCCTTTCAGGTCTATTCCGCATATTTGAGAGAAGTAATTCAAAGACATCTTCATTCAACTCATTATTTTTAATGATTTTAACAGGCGGAATTCTCACTCCTTCCTGATAAATACTGGTAGACAACGGCATAGAACCAGGAGTCATGCCTCCAACATCAGAATGGTGTGCCCTATTGGCTAAATAAAATAATAACTTGCCTTGATGAAAACAGCCAGCGATGAGTGTTATATCTGGTAAATGCGTTCCACCCATGAATGGATCATTCACCATCACAATATCGCCCTCATCAATCAATACTTTCTCCATCACCCTCTTCACACAAACCTGCATAGAGCCAAGATGAACTGGGATATGGGCAGATTGAATCACTAAATCACCCTTCTGATCGAATAAGGCACAGGAGAAATCCCGCCTCTCTTTGATATTAGGAGAAAAGGCGCTCTTCTGGAGAACAACCCCCATTTCATCAGTCACTGCGGTGAAAAGTCCTTTGTAGATTTCAAGCTGGATAGGATCAAACATGGGATATAATATATTGAAATTAATAATAAAATAAAATACATTTCGTAATAGGTTTCAATTCTATCTGGGCTATCATATTATTTAATTATTAATAAATAATTTATAAGTATTCAAAAATTAATATTAACTAATATATAAAGTATTTATTATCGTTTGACGGATAATAATAATTTGATTATCTTCTATGTAATTAATTTAAATAAAATTATCCTCAAAAATATGAATAATAATATAGACGTCTCAGAAAGCACCCTCCCATCGTATTATGTGGGAATTGGAGCCTCAGCAGGTGGATTGGAAGCTATTGAATCTTTATTTAAAGTAATGCCCCAGGATTCAGGCTTGGCCTTTATCGTTATCCAACACCTATCCCCAGATCACAAGAGCCTTATGCCAGAACTCCTTTCTAAGAAAACAAACATGCCTGTGTATCGGGCAGAAGATGGCATGGCCATTGAACCCAACTCTATATACCTTATAGTTCCAAGAAAGATCCTCAGAATCCTCAATGGGCAGCTTATCCTCACTGATATGGATCAGGCAAACCGTGTTTATCTCCCTATTGACCTATTCCTTAAATCCTTAGCAGAAGATCAAGGGGAGAAAGCCATTGCTATAATACTATCAGGTACTGGATCAGATGGAACTAGGGGTTGTCGTGCTATCAAAGAATATGGCGGGATGATCATGTCCCAGGATGAGCATAGTGCAAAGTTCGATGGTATGCCCAAAAGTCTTATATCAACAGGACTACCCGATTTTATTCTCCCTCCTGAAGAGATGCCAAAACAACTAAACGCCTTTATCCAACATCCTTTGGCAGTAAAATCTGTCACAAAAGAAGCTCCAGCGATAGTTGAAGACAATGAGTTCAATCATATCTTTGCTCTACTCCGTGAAAAATCCCATATCGACTTCACCTATTACAAGCCAAGCACTATTATCCGACGTATTGAACGGAGAATGTCTGTTAATCAGATGGAGAATTTAACCGAATATATCCGTTACATTGAGAACCATCCAGGTGAAATAGAGATCCTTCGCAAGGAATTACTTATTGGTGTAACCAATTTTTTAAGAGATCAGGAAGCATTTGCCTTATTACAAAATAAATATATCCCAAACTTAATTAAAAATGCTAATGGTAAAGAACTTCGGGTATGGGTAGCGGGTTGTTCAACGGGTGAAGAAGCCTATTCCCTTGCAATCCTCTTTAGAGAAGCTATGGAGGAATTAAAGAACTTTATAGACCTCAAAATATTTGCTACTGATGTTGATACATCATCCATTGAAACTGCTAGTACAGGTGTATACCCTGTTGGAATTGCATCGGATATCCCACCTACTTTACTGAACAAGTATTTCATCACCAAAGAAGATTCATTCCAGATCATTCGATCTATCCGGGAGATGGTCGTCTTCGCTCAACACAATCTCGTAAAAGATCCTCCCTTCACAAATATCGATCTCATCAGTTGTCGAAACCTCCTTATTTACCTACAGCCTATTCTGCAAAGAAAAGTGTTTGAATATTTTAATTTTTCCTTGACTCCAACAGGTATTCTATTCCTTGGCATGAGTGAAACCACTGGTGAGATGTCTGATTACTTTGAACCTCTGGATCATAAATACAAATTATA
Source organism: Spirochaetia bacterium UBA6919 (assembly GCA_002450905.1). Taxonomy (GTDB): domain Bacteria; phylum Spirochaetota; class UBA6919; order UBA6919; family UBA6919; genus UBA6919. The sequence continues at coordinate 13,713 of DKAT01000122.1, read as the reverse complement.
TCAATCCAGAGGGAAACGAAAGTTCACGAATATAACTTTAGATGATAAAGTTAATTACAATACAATTAAATCTCGTAATTCAGAATATAAATTTTCAAAGGTACAGGAAGACCATAAGATATTAGACCGATTCCTCCAGACCTTCGCACAGGACTACATCCTCCTTGCCATGATTGTCAATGATTCCAGAGAACTTATCTATTCTACTGGCGATACAGCCACGTTTATTCAGTTATCACCCGGTGAAATGACTTCTGACATTACAAAATTAATCCGAAAAGAATTGTCTATTCCCATATCAACAGGAATCCAGAAAGTCTTAAACAAGAATAAGGAGATGACATTCACCCATATCCGCATCCCAAGAGCAAAAGACACCCTTGTCATTCAGTTAAAATTAAAATTACTCCCCTCAAAAAAAGGTCAAGAGCCACTGATTGGGATTTTTATTTCAGAAATGAAGACCCAGAGTGATATCGATTCCCAAAACGACCAGACATTTGATGTGAGTAAGGAAGTTGAACAAAGGATCTCGGATCTTGAACAGGAACTCCAATTTACCCGGGAGAACCTTCAAGCAGCCGTAGAAGAATTAGAAACCTCCAATGAAGAGCTCCAAAGCACCAATGAAGAATTATTATCCAGCAATGAAGAGCTCCAAAGCACAAACGAAGAATTGCAATCCGTTAACGAAGAGTTATACACTGTCAACTCAGAATTCCAATCCAAAATCACTGAATTAACCGAAGTCACAAACGATATGGACAATCTCCTCGACAGCACACAAATCGCATCACTCTTCCTCGATGAAGATTTCAGAATCAGACGGTATTCTCCAAAAATAACCACGCTGTTCAAAATTATTGAGAGCGATATCGGAAGATCAATCTTTGATATTTCCCATAGAATTAAGAATATTCAACTCGAAGAACTTATTAAAACCTCTATAGAACAAACAAAAATTAATGAAGTCGAAATATCTGTTGATCTATCCCACTATCTCATGAGGATTGTTCCATATAAAATATCATCAGACTTCTTTTCCGGTGTTGTTATCTTGTTTATCAATATCACACAACATTATAAAACTAAAATTTCCCTCCAACAGATCGTAAAGGATTTCAAATTCCTTGTCGAAAAAACAAATACTGGTGTATGGGAGTGGGATATCCTCAATGACAAAATTACCTGGTCAGAACATGTTGAACCTATGTTTGGACTGAAAAAAGGTGATTTCAAAGGAACTTATGATCATTTTCTACAATACATTCACCCTGATGATGTCACCAAAGTACAAAATGCCATTGATCTGTCTTTAAAGAATAATACGGATTATATGATAGAACATAGAATTATCCACCCCGACGGCTCTGTTCACTGGGTATTGGAAGTGGGCGGGGTTGATTTAAGTCCGGAAGGAAAGCCAATTCGAATGCTCGGAATCGTAAAAGATGTTACTGACAGTAAGATGAGAATATAACCACTTTGTAGGAAGTAATCCATATGGATTCGGATAATTTACGACAACGGGCAGAAGAATTAATCACACCTGAAATCCTTGAAAATATAGAAGAACTCTCACAGGATGATATAAAACGTTTGATCCATGATCTGAGAGTCCATCAGGTCGAACTAGAAATCCAGAATGAAGAACTTCGCCTGACACAACAAAATCTCCTTGATTCCCAGTACAAACTCCAGAAATCCTATGACCACTTCTCCCATCTCTATTATCAGGCTCCCATTGGATATGCCACCGTAAATGCCAGTGGAATCATTGTTCAAGCAAACTATACCCTTGCAGATATGATTGGTGTTTCAAATGACTATCTTGAGGGGAAATCCTTTTTTAATATCATCGATTCCGAAGATCAGAAAATCTTTCGGTCAAGATTCAAATCATTTATCAGTCAACCCAATGAAAAAAAAATCGAAGTCAATTTAAAAAGAATAGATAACTCAATTATTTATGTCCTCATAGAGGGAAGAAAGGTTGATTGGCAAATGTTTTTGTCCAAATACCAGTCCTCTGATCTGACTCTTATTATCATCCACGACATCACAGATCGAAAAGAGGCTGAGAATAAGCTACTTGAGGCAAAGTTATTGGCTGAAAGAGCAAGTCGTGCAAAATCAGATTTCCTTGGAAGGATGAGTCATGAATTAAGAACCCCTATGAATGCAATTCTTGGTTTCGCACAACTTCTGGAGCATGATCATAAAAGTCTCACTTCTGAACAGTTTGAAGGGGTTAGTTATATCTTAAAATCCGGCTATCATCTCCTAAAACTCATTGAAGATATTCTTGATATTGCCAAAGTCGAATCGGGTGAAATTGCTGTTAATATAAGTGAAGTCCATCTCAATAACCTGATTAAAGAGTCAATATTATTGACCTCCTCTTATAGAAGAAATTATAATGTTACTATACACAATGAAATAAACCAGGAATACTGGGTATTTGCAGATCCATCCCGACTAAAACAAGTTATCATCAATTTATTATCCAATGCCATTAAATACAATAGGCGTGAAGGGGATGTTTTTATAAGGGCAGAATCCTTTAATAATCAAATTATAATTACCGTTGCAGATACAGGAATTGGGATCATTCAGGATCAATTAAATGAGATTTTTGAACCCTTTCATCGCCTTGAACAGAATCTTGAGGTTGTTGAAGGAACTGGTATCGGTTTATATATCACAAAGAAACTCATGTCCACTATGAATGGCGAAATTCATGTCAAAAGTAATATTGGTCAGGGATCTCAATTTTCAATCCACCTTCCCAGTTCTCAGGCACCAGCCATCAGCCATAATATACAAGAAAAAAATACTCTGGACTTATCCATCATCAAGAATCAACACCAATCGAAAATTAAAATCCTTTATGTAGAGGATAATCCTGCTAATTTAAAATTCATGAAAAACCTCTTAAAGCGTATCCCCAATATCGATTCTTATTATGCAAATAATGGGGAAGAAGGTTTGGAAATTATAAAAGAAATTATTCCCCATCTCATTTTCCTGGATATTAAATTACCTCAAATGGATGGTTTTGAGGTATTTCAAAAACTCAAATCCCAAAATGCAACTAAGCATATCCCTGTAATCGCTATCAGTGCTGACACTATCCCAGAAAATATCCAAAAAGCCAAGGAATATGGTTTTAAGGATTTTCTCACAAAACCCGTTCGTCTGGAAGATATTACTAATTCAATCCATGAGATCCAATCTATTATCTCCGACGCTATAAATTAAAATGTGTACAGATAGATTTTATAAATTGAAGAAAACATCTTAAAATTGGTGTGATTACCCTATATGTTTTTCCCATGATTCTCCCATCTTTTTCCCATGAGGGGGTTGTTTATTGATATTTTGGGAATGATGAATTGAATTCCAGGTGCCGAGACGTTTTTAATAGGACTCGGCGTATCGGATAGATGTTGTATTTGTAAACCACATTTTCCCAACACCATAGTCATTGAGGACGAAGGGGTTGTAGGATCCTGTATCTCCTTGATAGGCATTGTAAGGGACAGATACCTGGAAGTTAGACCAGTTGATTCCATTGGTGGATTCACAATAAATAATTTGGTAAGTACTTGCAGTATTAGATCCATTATACCACATTTTATAGGTGGAGCCATCTTTAATCACAGTTGGACTAGTGGCATTTGTATCATCATATCCAGGAAAAGAACCATTCTTCACAGCTAACTGGAAGTTGCTCCAATTGATTCCATTGCTGGATTCACAATAAACAATTTGAGTTTTATTGCTTCCAAGATCAAAACCTGCATACCACATTTTATAAGTAGAGTCGTCTTTGATCACAGAGGGTGCAAGGCTGTAATCAGTATCTACTCCAGGCACCTTATTATTTGGAACTGATAAGAAAAAATTCGTCCACGTGATCCCATCATTGGATTGCCAGTGAACTATATTATAGTTTGGGGAATTAAAAGAAGAAACCCACATGTGATAGACCCCATTATCTTTGAGGATTGCAGGATAAGTTGATTGTGTACTACCTGGATATTGATTATTAGCCATAGCCAATTTATAATTGGACCAGGATTTGCCGTCGGAGGATTCACAATACATTATTTGTCTTGTTGCATTAATCCCTATGTACCACATTTTATAGGTGGATCCTTCTTTGATGACTTTGGGAGCATCTTGACCACTTGAATCATAACCTGTGCCTGACGATATGTTGAGTGCCTGATAATTGCTCCAGGTCTTGCCGTTGAACAGGCTGGGGTAGAAGAGGTCATCGTAGCTTAGACAGCCGGGGATCTGGGAGGCGATGAGGGCTGTCCCTGTTATTTTAGTCGATTGTTTGATAAAATCCCGTCGTTTCATAAGGCATCACTATTCTAAGATTCATCATGGATTTGTTGAATAAAATAAGTTAACATAAAATTACACTTAAAACAACTTCAAATGATAAAAATATATTTCTAATAAAAGATTTTCGGGATGTATTATGAAAATCAGGAGGGCTGCCGAAATATTTATTTGGACTCAGCGTAGAGTATTTGCCAGCTTGCTCCTTGAGCTCTATACCACATTTTAGCAATGCCATAATCGTTAATTACACTAGGTGCTGATGAATGTAATGAATCTATCCCAGTACCTATATTATTAATACCGACTGCAAGTTGATGATTCTTCCAGGTTATCCCATCGCTGGATATGCAATATAATATTCGAGTAGTATTGATGGCATCTTTCCCCGCATACCACATTTTATACATCGAACCATCTTTAATTACAGTACAAGAGGAAGAAGCATTGGTATCATAGGTGCCCTGTGCACCAGAGCCTACTGCCAGTCTGAAATTGTACCAGTTTATCCCATTTTGGGACTCACAATATAAAATTTGAATCCCATTGCCTGTATACCACATTTTATATGTTGAATCTTCTTTTATTACAGTGGAGCCATAACAGCTAGCACTATCCCATCCGAGCCCTGAAGCTCCTATGTTTAAAACTACCTGATAATTGTTCCAATTCACACCATTGCTGGACTCACAATATATGATTTGAAGTGCGTTCCCAGCATACCACATTTTATAGGTGGAACCTTCTTTAATGACAATCGCATCAGTAGTTGAGATATTATCAAATCCCGATAAGTTATTTGTATTAATAGATAATTTAAAATTAGACCAATTTTTACCATCAGAGGATTCACAATAGAGAATACGTCGCGTACCGTTGTCTCCCCCATACCACATTTTAAATGTAGAGCCGTCTTTAATAACAGAAGGGTTATCAACATAATTGGTATCTAATCCTAGTCCTGATGAACTTTTTGCTACAACGAGTTGGTGATTGCTCCAAGTAGTACCATTGTATAAACCAAGGTAGAAGAGGTCATTGTATTTTAAACAGCCGGGGATCTGGGAGGCGATTAATCCTATCCCTGTAAGTTTAGCTGATTGTTTGATAAAATCACCTCGCTCCATGATTTCCTCCTAAAATCCTATACTAACACCCAGCGAAGGGGTATAAAACAATGTGGCTCCTCCACTCCCAAAGGATACCATGGCTGAATTGTCTATCAATATTCCCCAACTCTTACTGATCTGATATCGGATCTCAAAAGCCGTTTTCAATAGGGCAAATGGCGTTATACCCGATTGATTATTACTTGTACTATGGATCAAAATCATCCCACCGAAACCAAATTTAGGAACCAGACGGAATTTCTTGACCTTAAACGTCCGAATAATACTTATCGTGAGGGGGATTCCATGACTTTTGATTGTAATTGTACTATAGTTGGATTGTATAACCGATGCATCTGCAAGTCCAAACGTCTCAGCCTTCATCATAAAATAGCCGATTTCAATTTCACTCTTCCACTTCGTCTCACCAAAGGGTAATTTGAATCCTCCAATGGATACACCAATATAAGGAATAACCGTGGAATAATCATTTCCCCAGGCACCCCACTGAAACTGCCAACCAGCTTTTATTTTGATTTCCTTGTCCTTATTTGTTGTTACTATTCTTTGACCTGAATACCCAAAGGATATTTGACAGATTATTATACTGAATAGAATGACAATTATTCGTAAAATCCCCATAAACTGTCCTCAAATAGTAAATATTAAGTAATTAAAGTTAAATACCAGCTATAATATACATAATTGTATTAATTATTGGAATAATTTTCGGCTACAAAAAATAATTTTCTATATAATATCTTTCAATTAACTTCAATTATTTTTCAAATTGGATCAAACTATATAAATTCTTCTGATCAATCAAGGAAAATACCATTTATTCCGATATTATAACATCATATTGTTTATTCAGTATATCATTCATATCCATATTGAATATTTTTCAGTAATTCGTTTGACTTATACATTAAAAACTTTTATAATACTATAATGATTATTCAAGTGGCTATCCAATAATTATAATATAGATAACTTATTAAGCAACAAAGGGGTTTTAAGATGAATAAAATAACAAGGATATTTGGATTAATATTAGTCCTGGTTTTAATTTCTGCTGTGGGATATTCAAAAAATATTGTGGTCGTGGTCTATGAGTTTCATCCCTTTGATAAGCAACTTCAGGTAAATCAAATCCATTATCCCCTCCAAAAAGAAATTATTAGCGATCTCAATGATATTAAACAAGGAATTGATGCAAAAATACCTGATCCCAGAAAGCGGCTCCTCGATTTTAAATACCCTAAAAAACATAAGTTTAGTTCAAAAACCCTTTTAAAAATCTCTAAAATGAACAAAGGATCTCATCTTATAATCCTCGGCTCCTACAAAACATCCAAAGATAAATCCATCAAATTACTTGTCCAGTTCCTCAACCCCAGAACCTCAAGTATTATTCACAAAATGAAATTAAAATCGGATGAAAATAAAATCCATGTCTCAGCCCATACCATAGCCCAGGAATCCATTAAAATTATTAATCAGAATGGTATTGGAGGGAAGAGAATCAATATTTCAGAAAAGCTCAATAAACGATTAAACCTTGGAAATACAACCACATATCAGGCATACCAAGCTCTCATAGATATGATAGAGGCCTATAAAAATGGGGATCACAAGAAAGCTATTTTATATAATGAAAAAGTACTTTACATCGATCCAAATTATACCAAAGCCCTTGAAAATCTCGGGAAACTCCACGAAAAACTGGGTTATCACTATCTTGCCATGAATTATTATAAAGCATTTTTAGATCGGAGTATAAAAAAATTCGGTCGTGAAAAACTCATGTCCCTCTATTATAAGATGGCTCAGCAACACGACCTCTTAAATCAATATGAATTATCCCTATCCTATTACCAATCCGCATTAAATATTGAAAAGACCTTTAATGATCCAAAATCCCTGGCTGATAAGCATTTTTACATAGGAATTTCTCATTACAAAACAGGGGATTACAACAAGGCTGAAGAAAACTTCCAACAAGCTATAAATATTTACAATAACGAAAATGCCTCTGTCAATTCCGCCAAGGTGAACGAAGCTCTCGGATATATTTTACTTAAAAAAGGGGATTATAAAAAATCCATTGACCGTTTTGAGAGTGCTCTAAAAGTATTTGAAGGACTCAATGATAAGCTTTCCTCGGCTAAAATATACACCATGCTTGGCAGAGCCTATTCAGAAGATAAAAAGGATAATAAGGCAATTACATTTTTCGGCATGGCATTAAATTATTGGAAAAAAGTGAAGCACAAACCCGGAATGATTCTTACCTATTTAAATCTTGGTAAAATACAAGAAAATCAAGGAAATATAAAAAATGCAAGGGTATTTTATCAAAAAGGCTTGGAAGAGTCCCAGTCCATGGGCGATCTCAATAAAATAGACGTTTTCCAAAAGCTGTTATTTGATGAAACAAAAATACCTGATCGTTCTGAATATGTCAGTAAACTCAGCAAAATAGAAAATTATCACATCCTCCAAAGACTATCCAGTATTTATAATAATATCGGATTATTCTATCAATCCCAGAAAAAATATAAACAGGCTATAAAATATTTAATAAAAGCTCTGAACATCAATGAAAGATTCGGCCATAAACCACGAATCGTTGCTGGATACAATAATCTGGGTATACTCTATTTCCACCAAAAGGAATATAAACTGGCAACCCTTTATCTTATAAAAGCATTAAAAATTAGCGAGAGACTCGGCGATGTCTTCATGAAAGCCCGTTGTTATCTCAATCTGGGATCCGTCTTCTACAAAAGAAATGACTATAACAAATCTCAATTATCCCTCAACAGAAGCTTACAACTCCGTCAATACGCTGGAGATAATCTGGGAATGGCTACCAGTTATTTTAATCTGGCTATCTTAATGGATAAGCAGGGAAATAAGGGCAAGGCCCTGGATTACGCTAAAAAATCCCATGAAATAGAAAAGATTTATAAAACTCCTAATTACGAAATGACCATCAAACTCCTTAAAAAACTGGGTGGATAATCTATTCAAAATACATAGGCCCTTCCGATGTGCCCGTTACAAATTGTTTGATATATGGATCTTCTGAGTTCTCCATCTCCTTAGGGCTCCCAACCGCTAAGATCACCCCATCATTTAAAAGAGCCATTCTGTCTCCTACCTTAAAGGCACTCGTCATATCATGGGTCACAACAAGAGAGGTTACTTTCAACTCCTTTTGAAGCTGGAGAATCAAATCATTAATCACATCCGCTGTAATAGGATCAAGTCCTGTAGTTGGTTCATCATATAAAATTATTTCAGGTTCCATAATAATAGCCCTGGCAAGACCAACCCTCTTCTGCATTCCCCCACTCAATTCACTGGGCATGTAATCCTCAATGTCATGAAGTCCTACCTGAGAAAGTTTCTCTATGACTTTTTTATGTATTTCCTTTTCACTCAATTTCGTATTTCTCTTTAATGGGAAGGCTACATTTTCTCCTACTGTTAAGGAATCAAACAATGCTGCACCCTGAAACAACACCCCAAACTTCTTTCGAACTTCATTCATTTCTTTGGAACTTGTCCGGGTAATATCAACACCGTCAATAATAATTTCACCACTTGTTGGAGTCAATAAACCCACAATATTCTTAAATAAAACGCTCTTCCCACATCCACTCCCACCAATAACCAGCATAGTTTCCCCACGAATAATATCCAAATTAACATCCCGATGAACCCATTTTTCCCCTAAAAAGGTCTTCACATGCCGTAATTGAATAATATAATCCTGTTGGGAATCATTTAAATCTTCATTAATCAAAATATCTCTCACCCTGTTTTTAAACAAATCTCGGTATACTAAACCAATTTTCAATAGATATAAAACAATTTTTTAAAATCATTCTTCTCGCCACAAAACAATTCATATTAAAAAATATTCATAACTCGTTGTTAATTCAAATAAAAATAATCAATTCTCAAAACAACCCCAAACAAATATTCCAAATATGTCTTTTCAAATTCCAAAGTATTTTCGATAAAAAGTGTTATATTCTCGACCTGTTTATGCAATCAATCAGAGGGGATTTTATCATGAACAAAAGACATATTTATTCTATAATCGTTTTTTTTATAATCTATTCAATAAATACATTTTCTAATCCAAATAAACCAGACCTCATTACCATAAAATCCTGGTTGAGAAATAGCATAAATTATACTAAAATCATCGATATCCAGTCCATCCATCTAAAAAATAAAGAAAACGCCTTTCTATCCATTCTGGAGAACAAAGATACTAATGATCAACCTCTGATTTTGATTAGACCAGCTTTAAAAAAAGCTCAAATTATTTTTCCCGATGTCAATACAATAAAAGTAATGGATCTTGATCACGATGGCGTTTCAGAAATAGAAGTAGAATCAGGGAAACAATTTCAAAACCTTTCCATAGGCAATAAGAGTATTATACAAATCAATGATTGGCAAACTCTCACGCTCCAGCAAGCAACCCTTGAAACCAATGAAGATCAGCCAAACAACAGTAAATCAAACACTTATTCTATCCACCAATGGTTTGAATACATCGATCTGGATGGCGATAAAAAACTCGATCTCGTTAAATATTCTATAATTTCAGTGAATAACAAACACGAAAGATTTCTCCACAAATATCTCTTTAAAAACGGAACTTTCTATTCCATTCAAACCTCAGATTCAATTAAAATTAAAAATAAAACAACTCCACCCATCGACAAAACAGATCAACCCGATCTACCCACCATAAAAAAATGGCTTGATCCAAAATCTCCAGCAAATTACAAAATCATACAGATTCAACCCGTCCACCTGATGAATAAGGAAAAGGCATATTTAGCTATATTAGAAGAAAATAACTTCCGATGGCGTCTGCTAACCCTCATCAGACCACAATTAAAAATGGCAAAGATCATAGAAAAAGGGGAATTAGAATCTCTAAACATCATGGATTTAGATAACGATGGTATATCAGAAATACAAATCAGTGGAGGGGGCACTTATCAGGGATATACTGTATCGCATACAGAACTTGTGCATTTCCACGACTGGGATAAAAAAATCCTTCTAACCGCCACTTATGAAGATAATTCAGGAGTTGATACCAAAGGGATTATATATTCCATCAGTGAGCAGTTAAAATTTGGCGATATCGATGGAGACAAAAAACTCGATCTCATTAAAAAATATACATATCAGATCAATGACAAAACATTTCACTTCACAAAATCATTTCTCTATAAAAAAGGGATGCTTATATATCACGATCCATTCCAATTTTCAGACCATAAAGGTAATTTCACCAGTGCATATTTAAAGCTTAACAAAAATAACGAAAAAATAATGGTAATTTCACAAAACAATAAAATTATCCACACCCTAAAAAAATCATTTTCAGACAAAACGCAATTTTCATATCTTAATGTCATCAGAAAAAAATCATTCATCCTAATTCAATGGATAGTCCAGGACAAGACATGGTATGTTAATTATTATTGGGATTATTCAAAAAATAATTTATACTTTAAAGCAAAAAATATTGATACGAATAAAATTATAAACTCAAATAATTTAAATACTCAAAATGAGATCACAAAATATATATCCGAAGATGAATTTATTTAAATCTCATGATAATTTCTTGCTCGTATTAAAAATATCATTCTTTAATTTATTGAATGTATAAATCGTTTTCTCCTCAATGGAATACATCTCATCAAGAAATTCCTGTTCTTCAGGTCCTAAATTCATTTCCCTGGATTTCGTCCTGAAAAATTGGATCTCCATAATCAAATGAGCAACGTAGTGTTCTAATTCCTTAAAAAGACTTGCATCAATCTGACTGAGTTCTAGATTCGTCAACTCTTCTTTCACAGGATTTTGAGGATATTTCTCATCAATTTTACGCAGGACAACATCCCGCAAAACATTAATATCCAAAGGTTTCCAGAGAAAAGACGCTCCAAGCATACTCGCCTTTTCTATAATTTTGTTACTATTATCAACATCCCCGCTAATAAATATAATCTTAGGTGCTTCAAAATTCTTGTTAATCGCCTGAGCCATAACATGAGCGGCAATATACAATCCACTCAATCCTCCAGGTAGAACAATATCTAAAATCAATAGATCAGGATAACCCAGTGTAGAAATATGAATTGCTTTATCATAATTATCTGCTTTGTCAATCAACAGGGCAAGATCTTCTCTTTCAATTTTTTTGACGACATTTTCAACGAGAGTTAAATGATTTTTATCATCATCGACGATAAGTACTTTAAAAATATGTTTGGGCATAGTATCCCCATTCGTTAATCTTGTATAAAAATAATGAATATTCTAAGGTTAGTAACCCTTTTTATAAGGAAATATTATATATTCCTAACTATTAAATATTAATATCTTATTCAATCTTAAAACAGGGGGTAAATGAATATATGGAAAAAAATAATATCAATCCTGTCCGTTGTAAATGGGTAAGTGATGATCCGATTTACATAACATATCACGATCAGGAATGGGGTGTCCCTGAATACGATGATTATAAATTATTTTCCCACCTTATATTGGATATGCAACAAGCGGGATTGAGTTGGATAACTATTTTAAAAAAGAGAGATAATTTTCTAAAAGCCTACGATGATCTAAACCCCAATAAAATTGCCCGTTACGATGAAAAAAAGTTCACAGAACTCATGAATAATCCGGGTATCATCCGAAATCGTCTGAAAATTGAATCCACCATAAACAACGCAAAGTGTTTTTTAGATCTCCAGGAAAAGAAGGGATCTTTTTCTAAATACTTGTGGTCTTTTGTAGATGGGAAACCAATTATAAATCAATGGAAATCATTACAGGAAGTCCCAGCCCAAACCCCCAAATCCATTGCCATGAGTAAGGATTTAAAGAAAATGGGATTTCGTTTTCTTGGCCCTACAATCTGTTATGCGTTCATGCAAGCGGTTGGAATGGTGAATGACCACACCACAGATTGTTTTCGCCATCAGCAATTAATCCCCATAAAAAGAAACAAGTAATTATAACTCTGATAATCTTATTTGTTAAAATATTAAGATTAATAATAGTGTTAGATTATAATTTTTTTTCTCATCCGATAAATAGCTAATATGGTAAATGTGATAAAGTATAATAATAAAATTAAAAAATCCGTGAATAAGCCCATGTGGAACTCACCCTTGCTAAAATCTCTCATCATATCCACTACAGGAGTAAGCGGAAGCCAGTATGCAATAGGTTGAATGGATTCTGGTAATTTGGAGATGGGGAAAAATGTGCCTGAGACAAAGATCATAGGAGTTAATATACCGGAGACGTAGAAATTAAGTGTATTGATGGATTTGACATAGGATGTGAAGACTAACCCCATAGCCCCAAAGACCAGTCCACAGAGAAATCCAACGAAAGGTATCAGCATCGAATAGGGAGATTGGATATATCCTAAAAGTGCCATTTCTATGATCACCAGTGTGGAAAAGAAAAATCCCTTCGTACCCGTGAAGAATATTTCCCCCAGGACGATCTCATTAATGTTCACAGGGGTGGATGCCATAGGATGATAGACCTTTTCGTAATTCAGGCGTATAAAAGCGCTATAAGTACACTCAAAGCTGGATGTCCACATTGCGATATTAGCTGCCATAGCAGGAATAAGATAGACAATATAAGGAACTCCATCAATTTGATCCCCTACATATTGTCCTATACCTAACCCAACCCCAATAAGCATAATGAGTGGTTCAATCAGTGGCGGAAAACTATTTCCAAGATTGCTGAAATAGACAATGACATGACGTTTCCAAACAGCCAATACCCTTGTAAGGACTGGTGGCACCGGGAGGGATACACTAATATTATTCACGGAGGCTTCTTCCTGTTAATTTTAAAAATAAATCTTCCAAGGTAGTATTCCGTATGTGTTTTTCTTCGTGGGTAAGCTGTCTGGAGATTTCTTCCAGCGGTTCCTCATCCTCACAGTAAAAATAATGACGATCTCCAAATAGTTCGCTTTCCACATTCTGATAAGCATTCAATATTTTATCATAATCTGTTCCATTGATGTTAAATTCAAGGACGTACTTCTTAATATTCTTTGCAACAAGGGATTTTGGATTGCCTTCAGTCAATATCTTCCCGTGATCCAATATAATCAGTCTATCACAGAGTTGAGAAGCTTCCTCCATGTAATGGGTAGTTAATA
>DKAT01000103.1 GCA_002450905.1 Spirochaetia bacterium UBA6919 | reverse complement strand
CTTGACTTATAACACAGTTGCTGAAATCTTCCTGTTTTTGAGGATTTATGATGAAGGGTTATGTAATATTTAATGGTAATTTATATTAGCAAGAAGCTTAGTTCTAAAAGGTTTATAATATAGATTATTTTTTATCTTAACGGATAAAAAAGATTTTATACTATTCATAAGGTGTAAAATTATCAAAACGAGCTTGAGAGGCGTTAAATGCCAGTTGGACAGTTCCTGTAGGACCATTTCTTTGTTTTGCAACAATCATTTCTGCTTTCCCTTTAATATTATCATCTTCTGGGTGGTAGTACTCATCACGGTAGATAAATATTACAACATCTGCATCCTGTTCTATTGCCCCAGAGTCTCTTAGATCTGATAATTTAGGCCTGTGGTCTCCTCCACGTGTTTCTACGCTTCTTGATAACTGAGATATAGCGATTATAGGTACTTCTAGCTCTCTTGCCAGATTTTTTAAGGAACGTGAGATATCTGCAATTTCTGTTTGTCTGTTATCAGATCTTCTTTTATCAGGGGATGCAATGAGTTGCAAATAGTCTATAATTATTAAATTAATTTCTTCTCTTGTAATAAGACGTCTTGCCTTTGCCCGGATTTCAAGAGTGGAGATGGCTGGGGTATCATCTAAAAAGATTTTTGCCTTTGAGAGATTTGAAACAGTAGAAGCAATTTTGGGGAAGTCTTCCGGTGCGATTTTACCAGTTCTAATTTTTTGAGAATCAATTCTGCTGTAGGAGCTTATGAGTCGCTGGCAGAGTTGTTGTTTTGACATTTCAAGGGAAAAAAATGCTACTCCGTTCTTGTATTTCATACCTACATTTTCAGTAATATTAAGGCACATAGCGGTTTTACCCATTGAAGGTCTTGCAGCAATTATGATGAGATCGGACTTTTGAAATCCTCCAGTCATTTCGTCAAGATCCATAAATCCACAGGGGACTCCGGAATATTTATCCCTATTGTGGTATAGTTTTTCTATATATTCTAAAGTTTCTGTGAGGGCTGGTTTTATAGCGATAAAATCTTCTTTTATCCGCTGTTTTGCGATTTCGAATATTTTCACTTCAGCTTTATCGATAATTTGTGAGACGTCATCCGTTTCCTGGTAAGCAGAAGTTATCGTGTCAGTACAGATATTTATCAGTCTTCGGAGTTCTGCCTTCTCCTGAATGATTCGCAAGTAATATTCGATATTCGCAGAGGTAGGTATGGACTCTACTAGTTCGTCCAGGTAACGGGCTCCTCCCTTTTTTTCAAATACTGAATTATCTTTTAAATAATTGTTTAATGTGATGAGATCGATGGGTTCGTCTTTTTGATAGATTTCAAGAATGGATTTTGAGATAATTTTATTTGTTTCGGAATAGAAATCATCAATATTGATTTGATCAGCGACTTTTATAATGGCATTAGAATCAATGATCATGGAAGCAAGTACGGCTTTTTCTGCTTCCATGTTATGAGGTGGTACTTTATCTATCATCCTTCTTGTTGTACTTCTTCTTTGGGCTCTTCTTCTTTCAATTTAACATTTACTTTTATTTTAGCATTTAGATCGGAATAAACTTTTATTGGTATATCATATGTACCGATATTTTTAATATGTTCAGTTAGGTGTATTTGTTTTTTTTCTATATTGTTAAATCCCTGGTCTTTTAATTTTTGGAGGATATCCACGATAGATATTGATCCAAAGAGCTTTCCATTATCAGCAGCATTTTCTTCAAAATTCAGTTCAATGCCATTAATTTTATCAGCAAAGGATTTTGAGGCTTCAAATTTTTCTTGTTTTCTTTTTTGAATAGCATCTTTTTCTGATTCAAGTTTTTTAAGGTTGTTATCTGTTTTTAAAACAGCGTGTCCAAAGGGTAGTAGATAATTTCTTGCATATCCATTAGCTACTTTTTTAATTTCGCCTTCATCACCGAGTCCATCAACATCTTTTTTTAAAATAATTTCAATTGCCATATTTAAATCCTGTATATAATTATTTGTCTACGAAGGGGAAGAATGCTATTGTTCTAGCTTTTTTAATTTCAACAGTCAGAACTCTTTGATGTTTGGCGCAAACACCACTCAGACGTCGAGGGATAATTTTTCCCTTTTCTGTAATGAATTTTCTTAAGAGATTTGTGTTTTTATAATCGATATCACCCGAAAAATCTTTTGTGCAGATTTTACATACTTTTTTTCGGTAAAAGAACATTCTCTTTTTTTGAGGATTTTGATTCCTGTTTTGGTGGAATGACTGTTCCCTATCCGTTTTTCTTTCATTTGTTGTAGTTTCTTTTGTTTCCATATATTACCTGTATAATTAATTTTAATTAAAATGGGATTTCATCGTCTTCAAAGGGTTCTCCCTGGGAAGCACCGATTGTGGGATCGTATGGTGGGTTATCCATGTGGTCTTGTTTATCAGAGCGTTCGGATGATCCGAGGAATTGTACACGTTCTGCAAATATTTCTACTTTATATTTTTTCTGACCATTTTGATCTTCCCAACGCCTTTGTTGTAAATATCCCTGTACCCCTAGCTGTTTGCCTTTTTTTAGATATTGGTTTGCTATTTCTGCTGTTTTACCAATAGTTACGACATCGAAATAAGAGACTTCATCTTCAGATCCTTCTCTGGTTGACTTTCTTCCAACAGCAATGCTGAAATTACAGAATGCAACGCCAGTTTTGCCATAACGGAGTTCTGGATCCCTTGTCAGTCGTCCTATGATTGTTACCTGATTGATATCCCATGACATAATTTAATCCAATATTATTTTAAGCCTGTTGATTTGAACTCATTTCTGGTTGTTGTTCATTAGACCCTGTATGTTCCTGTGATTGTCTATCTTCTGATACTTTCGATCTTTTCTTAGACTTCTCTTTTGGGGGTTTTTGTTTCTTTTCTTTAAGAATTAAGCACATATACTTCAAGATATTTTCATTTAGCCGTATGTCGTGGTTCAATTCTTTGACAGCATGAGCTGGGAAATCAACGTGAACATAGAAGTAGAATCCTTTTTCTTTCTTTTTAATGGTGTAAGCAAGATTTCGGATACCCAAGTCTTCTTCTTTGATTATAGTACAGTCGTGTTGTTTAATCAGATCCATAACCTGAGATTTGGTTTGGGGATGATCCATGGGATCTAATATAAAAATAATTTCATATTTTCTTTTCAATTTCAACTCCTTGTGGACATTTGTTCTCCAAAAATAATTTAATTCTGGAGAAAAGGTATTTTGAAGAAGGAAATATATATAAAAACATTTGATTCGTCAATAAATAATTTTTCATATGTATTATTACTCATATAATGCAAAAACATTTCAAAAATTATTATTTTTTATTGTGAATTATTTGATATAATGAATTCGATAAAAGTATTTATATATTAGAAAATCAGGGGGTATGTGTATGGATAAGCTGATCGAGACAAGGGTTCAGGAGTGGATGGGAGATAAATATGATGAGATGACCCGTATGGAACTACAATTACTTATTGACAATAAAGATGAGAAGGAACTTGTTGATAGGTTCTATAAGGAATTGGATTTTGGAACAGGTGGGATGCGTGGTGTCATAGGAGCTGGCACTAATCGGATGAATATTTATACTGTTGGGAAGTCAGCTCAGGGGATTGCCAATTATTTATTACAGGGTGGTAGAAATAAAAAGGATCTAAGTGTTGTGATTTCTTATGATTCAAGGCACTTTTCGGATGTATTTTCACTCAGATCTGCCCTTATCTTTGCTGGGAATGGGATCAAGAGTTATTTATTTAGTCATCTTCAGACTACTCCTCTATTATCCTTTGCTATTCGTTATTTGAAAGCGAAAGCTGGTGTTATGGTGACTGCTAGTCATAATCCACCCGAGTATAACGGATATAAGGTTTATTATGAGGATGGTGCTCAGGTACTTCCACCCCATGATAAGGGAATTATATCTGAAGTCAGGGCTATTCAATCTGTGGATGAGATTAAGATAATGGATAAGCAAGAAGCTCTTGACAAGGGTCTTCTTCAGTATATTGGGAATGAGATTAATGAGAGTTATTTTGACACTTTGTTTAAATCAATTGATTTTCTTGTAAATAAGAGTGATCATGAGAAATTAATTAAAATAGTATATACTCCTTTGCATGGGACGGGAAATATACCAGTTCGGGAAGCTCTGAAGAGAATGGGATATTCAGTTGCTGTTGTTCCACAAGAAGAAATGCCCAATGGAGATTTTCCAACAGTGAAGTATCCTAATCCTGAGGAGGCAGATGCTTTGAAATTAGCTATTCAACAGGCTAAGGATACGAAGAGTGATCTAGTATTGGCTACTGATCCTGATTGTGATCGGGTTGGGATAGCGGTGAAAGATCATCGAGGGGAGTTTATTTTATTTAATGGCAATCAGGTAGGAGTCATATTAAGTCATTTTCTATTCTCAAAGTTGAAAGAGAAGAATTTGATGCCTGCTAATCCTCTTCTGGTCAAGACAATTGTATCTACAGACATGACTGATGGGATTTGTCAAGATTTTGGGGTGGAGTTTGAGGAAGTATTGACTGGATTTAAATATATAGCTGAGAAGGTGAAGAAATATCACGAATTGGAGGAGGGATCGAAAAAGTTTCTGTTTGGCTTTGAAGAGAGCTATGGATATACTTTTGGGGATTATGTTCGGGATAAAGATGCGGTGAGTAGCTGTTTGTTGATTTCTATATTGGCGGATGAGTGTAAGAAAATGAATATTACACTTATTGAATACCTGAATAATTTGTATAGAAAATATGGATACTACCTTGAAACTTTGAAATCTCTTACTCTGAAGGGAAAAGAGGGAGTTGAAGCTATTCAGACGATTATGGAATATTTCAGAGAACATCCCTTAAAAGAAATTCATCGTTCGAGGGTTGTTAAGATTCGGGATGTAGAGAGACGAAAGATATATGATATAGTCCAGAATAGGGAACTGGATTTAGATTTACCTGTAAGTAATGTATTGACTTATTATATGGAGAACGGGAGTAAAGTTACTTTAAGACCTAGCGGGACAGAGCCCAAAATAAAGTTTTACTTCTCTTTTCACCAGAAGAACAATGGTACACCACTTGAGGATATTAAGAGTAGTACAGAACAATTACTTGAAAATATAGCTAACGATTTTGTGAAGCAGGTGAACCAAATTATTAATTAACCGGACGATTTATGAAACGAATCTTATTATATCTATTAGTGTTGATACTTTTTTTCATTGGAGGAGTTGCGTATTACTATTCCGAATATATACCTATAGTATTAGCTCAATTCCAAAGTGTGGACAAAATCCCTTATGAGAAGAAGCATTACAAAAATTCTTATCTGGAATATCAGAATAATACTCCTATCCTTCATCTCTATGGATCAGCTTCAGAAAGGGGTGAAGCCATTGGTCATCTTATGGGTAAGCAGATTCAACATCTTATAGACAAGTATATTAAGATACTTCATAGTGGGGAAAAGTATCAGAAGGCTATTCAAACAGCTTATCAACTTGAGAAACATATTCCCAGAGAATATATCCTTGAAATGAAAGGGATCAGTAAGGGTTCAGGTATAGCTTATAAGGATATTCTTCTTGCCAATACATTTTTAGAAATGTTATTTGGTGTCATGTGCAGTACGTTTGTAGTCCAGAAAGAACAATCAGATGTAAATACCCTTATTTTTGGGAGAAATCTAGACTTTCCGTCAATGAATGTAGCTCATTTATATGATTTGATCATGGTTTATCATCTGGAAAACAAGAATTCCCTTGTGATAATAGGGTGGCCAGGAATGATTGGTGCAATTTCAGGGATGAATCAAAAGGGGTTAGCTGCAACAATGCTTGTGAGTCTTAGTGAACAGAGACCTAATTTTAATAATATCCCCAGCACTCTTGCTTTCCGACAAGTATTAGAGTCTTATGGAAGTGTAAAAGAGGTTGTTGATTATTTCAAGAAAACTAAAATTGCTTCCCCTAATAACCTAACGGTAGCAGATGCACACAATAAGTCAGTTGTCATAGAACTATCTCCAAATTATCATAATCGAATGAGGTACCCATCAGGAAATGCACTCTATTGTACGAATTATTTTTTGGATAAGAAAGGAAGTCAGGAGATGTATTCAAAAAAAGACACCAGATATACTAGCCTTGGAAAGTTTAGTAAAGAATTTATTGTGAAGAATAAAAAGATCGGGGTGTCAGATATAAAAAATATCTTGAAACAAACAGCTCTTGGAGGTACAAATCTTCAGACAATGATATTCCTGCCAGTCTCAAAAACGATGTATCTTTCGATGGAGGAGATTCCAGCTGCCCTGGGAAGATATCAAAAGTTTTCAATAGATCATCTGCTGCGTAGTAAATTGATTAAATGAGATTAATTTAACTGAAAATTATTTAATTATTATGTTATATTAACTAGCGAATTAAGTAAATTATATAAAGTGATTGGATTGCAGGTATTTAATTCTTATGAAATAATATTTTAAAAAGATTAAACCTCTATATTCATATTTTTCAACTCGTCTTTATCATTTTTAATATGTTTGTCAAGTTCATTGAGAAGCGATCTCATATCTCTTGGAACGAGTTGGGGTTTAATAGATTGTTTAAGTGAATAGATTAACTGACGAATACCATCAAGTTGTTCTGTTATATCCAGGAGTTGTTTATTTAGAAGATCCAGGGCATCTTTATTATCTATCGCATTTGCTGATAATTTTATTATTTGTTTGTGAAGATTGACTTGTACGTTTAATCGTGTTCTTTCCTCTATTTTGAGTATCCATAATTCATCAACTAATTTGTCATTATCTAATTTTTTTTTATTAGGATCCAATTTATTGATCATCGAGGTTGCAAAAGTTATACTTGAATTTAATTTATCTCTAAGATCGGGGTTTTTTTTTAGAAATGATTCAATACAATTTGTTTGTGTTTTTGGATATTTTTCAGTCATATTCTATGAATATAATAATATGTTTAATGTTAGAATAGGGATATTATAAAATTTTTTGGTAATTTATAAGAATTACGTTATATTTATTTCTATATTTATTTAAATCAATTCTAAATTACCATAACGAGAAATAATTATTCTGGATAAAATTGATGGTTTATAAATATCTGAAATACTTAAAAAAAACAATGAATACCAAGCTCCTGTACATCCTATTAATCATGCTGTTTTTACCAGCAGACACCTTTCTTAAGGACACACAAATTATTAAACCAAATATACTTGAAAAAAAGTTATATGGTAAAAACTATTATATCCATCTCCCTGACAATTATGATAAAAAGAGGAGATATAAATTAGCAATTGGACTCCACGGAGTTGGGGGAGACGCCTATGAATTCGTTGCTCTCTTTGGTGATTCTACTCGTAAAAATAATTTAATACTGGTTAGTCCACAAAATTATGTACTATCACCAATATATCATCAGTCTAGCTTCTATTATGGAAATGAATTTATATTAAAGCTTATTCAGGTTATAAAAAAACAATACTTGGTTGAAGAAACTGTTTTCCTATTTGGATTTTCATTAGGGGCTCATCAGGGAATATATTCTGCCCTGAAAAATCCAAAATTATTTCCAATTGTTGCCTGTCTCTCAGGAGGTTATCCTTTACTAAACCAGGAACAACTATATAATGCCGGTTTTGTAAAACTATTATATATTAACGGGGATCGAGGTGTTGAGAAACAAGTCAATTCAGCAATTAGTGCAATGATTAATAAACTAATGATCTATGGTGCTAAAACAATTGACCGTATGCTCTTTGAAGGACTGGATCATACAATAACCCTTGAAGAATCTGCCATGGTCTTTGAGTGGTATGAAAAAATAAATAAGAAATTACTGAGTAAATCAAATATAACTAAAATTAATCATAAATTAAAATCTAAACCAGTAAATAATCCTAAATCCAAAACTATTTCTAAGAATAAAAAAAATAATAACCAGCAAAAAAAATCTATTCCTAATCAAAATAATAAAACTGATTCAATAAAATCATTTGATCCTAAACAAGATAAAAAATCTGATAAGAATCATTTAAAAAAGAATTCTACAACAATCCCTAATAAAGATAAACAAATTATGAAATCTCCCACAAAACCTGAAAAAACACCTCCACCTAAATCTTTAAAATAAAGTATACTTATTATTTGTTAAAATAAGATTTATAATACTCATCAAAATAGTTTTCTAAAGTGATATTCGTCCCCCTAATTTCATCCACAACAGCTTTTGCCCATTCAAGATATTCATTTCTTCTCTCAATAGACCAATCGACAGGAGGATTTTTTAAAATGTCTTGTATATTTGATATCTTATCCCCCAGTTTAACTAATTTCGCCTCAAGGGATTTGTGACTAGCAGTTTCAATTTGTAAACGCTTTCTATCCATTTTGGGGAGAGACTTATCATCGGTAACTTCTTCTACGATCTTCCGAATGTCTTTTCCAAAAATACTTTCAATGTCATCAGGACTTGTATTGGTATCCTCAACAGTATCATGAAGAATAGCGGAGATAAGAACCTTATAATCCCTAATCCCACCTATAGACCAGAGAATATCTGCAACTAATATAGGATGATTTATATAAGGAGAAGCTTCTTTTCCTTTCCTACGCTGATCTTTATGTTTTTCTGATGCAAATCTTATTGCTTTAATAAATAAACTCAGTTCCTCATCTCTCATCGTAAAATACTCCTCATAAAAAAAAATCTTAATCACAAATAAAATATTGAATATCAGGTAGATTAAATAATCTCAGTAATTCTTTGACTATTTTTTCCGAACATGGTATTTTTAATTTATCACAGATAGGTGAAATAATTTTGTCAAATAAAAAATAATATTATAATAATTCTAATTGTAATATTTAGTGAATCCTTATAAACAAAATATAATGAATATTTTATTAATGGAGGACATTTGAAAAAAATATGTTTTCTTATATTACTGATTATAACTTTGGTGACAGCCTGTTCCAGTGGTTCATCAAAGAGTGATGACAGGGAATATTTTAATTTAGGTCTTTATAAAATTAAAACTAAAAATTACAAACAAGCAATAAAATATTTTACAAAATCAATTCAAAATGATCCGTCACATATAAATTCATACTATTATCGGGGAGTATGTTATGAAAACTTGAAACATTATAAACTAGCTATTTCAGATTTTACAGAAGTATTACGGCGTAATGATAAAATCCGTCGTAAACTACACAGAGTTATTGTTTTAAAAGATAAATCTATAAAAAATATCGCCATTCCATTAAACTTTATAGATAGTCTATTTAAAAGAGGAATATGTTTTTATTATATCAAAAGATATATGAATTGTATCATGGATCTTAATGCTGTTTTACAAATTGGTCACAAACTATTTACCAAGGAATTTATAGCGAATATATACTATATACAGGGTGTCTCTTATTATCAATTAAATAACTATATTTTAGCTGTAAAATATTTAACCTACTCAATAAAAACGGATCCTCGTTTAGGTAAAGGAAAACCTTATTTCTGGCGGGCTAAGGCTTTTAATAAATTAGGAGAACATAAAAAAGCCGAAAAAGATTATCAGAAAGGAAGATTGATTGAATCAAAACAAATAAATGAATAATTGTTAATATTTTATGAATTTATTTTATAACAAAAGGTGGTTTATATGGAACAACTATTAAAGGATCTTGGTATTAATAAAGTAAATTCAGGAGTATATGGAGGGGAATGGTTTAGTCACCCTGACGGTAAAGTAATCAAATCAATCAATCCAACAAATGGTAAAGAGATTGCAAATATCCAAAGTGCAGATAAACACGATTACGAAAGGGTAATTCAATCTTCTATAAATGCTTTTATAAAATGGAGAATCATTCCAGCTCCTCAAAGAGGTGATATCATACGTCAAATTGGAAATGAGCTAAGATTGTATAAAGAAATGTTGGGTCAATTGGTATCTCTCGAAATGGGTAAAATAATTGCTGAGGGTGAAGGGGAAGTTCAGGAAATGATAGATGTCGCCGATTTTGCTGTTGGATTATCTCGCCAATTGTATGGGTTGACTATCGCTAGTGAGAGACCTAAACACAGAATGTATGAACAATGGCATCCCTTGGGACTTGTTGGTGTGATAAGTGCTTTTAATTTCCCGGTTTCAGTATGGTCATGGAATGCATTTATAGCGATTATTTGTGGTAATTCTGTTGTGTGGAAGCCATCCAGTAAAACCCCCTTATGTGCCATAGCTGTTCAAAACATTATAAATAGAGTATTAGAAAGAAATTCCCTGCAAGGATTAATGAACCTTATAATTGGATCGGGTGATAGTGTCGGTGAATCATTAATACAAGATAAACGGGTTCCTCTCATAAGTGCTACAGGATCTTGTTATATGGGACGACATGTTGGACAGGTTGTTGCACAACGCTTGGGAAAGTCTATCCTCGAATTAGGCGGAAACAATGCTATAATTTTAATGAAAGACTGTGATATGGATCTTGCAGTACGGGCTATCTTATTTGGTGCGGTAGGGACTTCCGGTCAAAGATGTACGACTACCCGACGTGTCATTATAGAAGAAGAGATAATAAATGATTTTATAATTCGATTGACAAGTGCATACAAACAAATCAAAATTGGCAATCCTCTGGATAAACAAGTATTAATGGGACCTTTGATAGATCATAAGGCTGTTGATACAATGATGGAAGCCATAGATAGAATTAAAATTGAGGGTGGAAAAGTATTGTATGGTGGTAATAGTCTAACAGATCATGAATATAAAGATGGATTTTTTGTAGAGCCCACAATAATACTGGCTCACAAAGAAATGAAAATCCTTCAGGAAGAAATCTTCGCTCCTATCCTATATCTCATCCCATTTAATGGAATTGAAGAGGCCATATCAATCCATAATAATGTTCCCCAGGGACTTTCATCAGCCATGTTCACAGAAAGCTTGATGAATTCAGAAATCTTTTTAAGCAGCGAAGGAAGCGATTGTGGTATAGCGAATATCAACATCGGTACAAGTGGAGCAGAAATAGGAGGTGCCTTTGGAGGGGAAAAAGACACAGGAGGAGGACGGGAATCAGGGAGTGACGCATGGAAAGGATACATGAGAAGACAGACTGTTACAATTAATTGGTCAAAGGAACTCCCACTATCCCAGGGAATCCAGTTCGGCTAATCTTCCCATGAACAATAAAAAAAAATGGTGTTATAAATTGATCCTGACACCCTACTGTTCGGCTTACTTTGAATTTTAAGGGTTGAAATATAGATTGGAAGAGATTTTTACTGGACCACAATACAGTTAAATAGGAAATAATTGTCTCCTTACTTATTTTATTTAAAGAACAAATCAGGAAATAAGGAGACATATTATGGATAAAGATAGTATGAAATTACAATTAAATTAACTATCCAACTTACTTTTTATGCCAGAAAAAGAATTAGAGCAATTACTTTCTAAATATGAAGTAACAGAGAAGCGCAAAAGAAGTTTTTATTGGACGGCATTTTTCTTTGTTAATTTAAAGTGTCTGATAAATGGAATGAGTCGGCATAAAGATCGCTTAGGCTTGTACCATGAGCAATTTAAGATAAAGCTATCAACAAATACATTTTCAGATAGGCTATCTCAGTTGCCAACGGATTTTTGTACTTGTCTTTTAAAGAGAATCCAGGTTCATTTAAATAGAATAGCTAATTATAGAAAAAGAAATAAGTCAAAAAATATGATAAATACATTATTGGCAGAGGATGGAACAATATTTAATCTTGATAAACGCCTTTTAGAGAAGTTTGGTGCAACAGGTCATGTTGATAATGTTGCCTTAAAGCTTTATTTAAATATAAATGTATTAGGAGATATAAGGTTAGATGGGAAAATAGAAAGATGCAATACAAGTGATGCCAGTCACAAAGGGTTTAAGCCATTA
>DKAT01000081.1 GCA_002450905.1 Spirochaetia bacterium UBA6919 | reverse complement strand
AACTTTTCATTATTAAAGATACAATGAGAATCTCAGGAAAATCTTTTGAAAACAAGAATGTTTAATATTGTTCTAAACATCATTTAAACTGAATAGTCTAGTCAATTAAAATTGAATTATAATTATTAATAGTTATTTTACCATATCCAATAAAATTGTTTATATTTAAATATTAATAATCCTTTAAAAAATTGAAATTAAAACACTTTAATTCATTTGGTGAGAGAGACCGAGCCATCCGGTGACAATTTGAAATTAGGATGATTAATAGTATACAAATCGTTTTAAAACAAATAAGTAAAATATTTTTATGCCTGTAGCCTTAATAATTATATGATAATTAAAAATCTGCCTATCGGTTTTGAGAAGGTTGATAAATGGAATGGACTTGCTTCTGATTATGAACCAGATGATCTAAAAGACATTCCACAGAAATATCGTGCTCATGGTTGTGAGGGAAAAGATATGCGTTTACGAAGCGATGCCCTTGAATCACTCTGCCTTATGATTAAGGATGCACTAAAAGATGAAATTCATATCCACTGCATATCTGCATATCGATCATATGAGTATCAACAGGGTCTTTTTGATAAAGCTATTATAAAACACGGAGAAAATCAGATGACAACAGCTAGACCAGGACATTCTGAACACCAACTAGGTACTACTATTGATATTACATCTCCAGAAATCAATGATGGGCTATCAGAATCCTTTGCAGAAACCAAAACATATTTCTGGATTGAAGCAAATGCTAATAAATATTGTTTTTATTTTAGTTATACAAAAGAAAATCATTTACAAAAGGGATATATATGGGAACCCTGGCATCTTAGATATTGGGGAAATCAAGTTCCAGGGTAACTTATGACAGCTATTATTCTTGCAATAGGCAGTGAGCTTTTAAATGGAGAGGTGATAGATACAAATTCACCTTATTTACAAAAGGAATTATCATACTATGATATCCAGACTCTTAGAGTTATTCTTGTCAGAGACATCATAGATCATATTGCGAACGAGATCCATAAAAATATTTCTGAGTGTGATTATTTATTTATAACAGGTGGATTAGGTCCCACAGAGGATGATCTTACACGAGAAGCTGTTGCAAAGGCAGTCGGTCAAAATCTAATTCAAAATCCCGATGAATGGAAGATTTTACTGGAAAAATTTAATAAATATAAGTACAAAATATCTCCCAATAATGAAAAACAGACTTTCTTTCCTGAAAAATCAAGTATCTTAAATAATTCTCTGGGAACAGCATCTGGTTTTTATATATCAAAAAATAAATGTAAGATATTTGTATTACCAGGGGTCCCTTCTGAATTAAAAAATATCTTTCAAAATGAAATTAAACCTATACTTAATAACTATTCCATATATTCTCCAAACAAAAATAAGTTGACAGTTAAGGTAATGGGTGTTGGTGAATCAAATCTTGACCAGATGATAAATAAAAATATTATTCCAAAACATCCCATCCGCTGGGAAATAATAGCTCGGGCTGATGGTGTATTCTTGAAATTCTACTCTATCAATAAATCTCTTTCTAATCAGTGGAAAGATCCCCTTAAACAAGACTTAATCAATCTATTAGGAGAAAATATTTATGGTTATGACGAAATGGAGCTGGGTGATATCATTGCAACTCTCTTGAAAATGAATAAATTAAAACTAGGCACGGTTGAATCCTGTACAGGTGGGTACGTTTCAAAATATCTCACAGATGTTTCAGGAAGCTCTTCATACTTTACAGGGGGTATAATTACTTATTCCAATGACCTGAAAATCAAATTAGCTGGTGTTGATCCAAAATTAATCGATAAATACGGTGCTGTGAGTTCTGAAGTTGCTGAAGCTATGGCTCGAGGTGGTAAAATACGTCTTGGTTGTGATATTTGTATGGCAATAACTGGAATCGCGGGTCCTCTGGGTGCCACTCCTGACAAACCTGTTGGAACCGTCCATTTCGCTCTCATTAATCAGGATAATAAACTATGGACAAGAAAACGCCAATTCATAGGAGATCGAAAAGATATTCGTCGTAAATCTCTTTTCTACAGTTTAAATATGGTAAGATTAGGAATATTGAATAAATTACAAGATTTAGAATAATTTTACTTGTCTATCCATTATTTATATAGTAAGTTGACTATATGAAAATATATTATTTTTTTTATTATGCCTTATTATTCCTAACAATTCTATCTCTACCTGTTACTGGATACCCTGACTATTTAATCCTCCCTAAATTAGAAAGTGGTAACCATACATCTGAGTTGTACCAGTCAACTTTTTTTATTCCTAATTATAATCAATTTACTTTCACACCTTACTTTTTCAGCAACTTTAATTCAGAATTATCTTTTGGAGCTTTGTTTGCACTTTCATTAAATAAATATGGTTTGATATCTCTCTCATATGCTGAAAAAAACGTTGATCATTTAATTTATATAAAGGGTAATGCTTATTTATTCCATAATAAGGAATCATCATATAACTTAAGTTATCAGTTAAAATTAGGAATTTCAAATCTCATTATAAGTGGAAATCTATCTGATCCTATTCATATAAAAGCATTTCAGTTTAATGGCCAGATACTTCCTTCTATGAATGTAGGGATACAAATTGAACCAAGAAAATATGTCATGCTGGAAGGAGGATTAATCAATCTATTCAAGTCCTCATCTTTCCTTGTACAGGATAACAGTGAAGAATTTTATATTGGTGCCTCAATAATGCTGTTCCAATCATTATCAACTCGGTTTACTGTACATAGTTTTAAAGGTAAAAAAATAAATGCGAATGCGATATTACGATACTACTTTACTGATAATATTTTCATATCTTCACATCTTTCCAATAATCCTACTATCCTTAGTATTGGTGCAGGATATACATCTAAAATTGGTTATATCAAAGCATATGGAGGCTTGAAAGATAATCACGGATTTATTTTCCTTACCTATACACTACTATACTCCTATGATAAGAAACATCCCAGAGGTCTCATTGCGAAATCTTCTCCTGATCATCCTCAGAATGACAGTAATCTAGTCAATATCAATACAGCAAACGAAAAGGATCTTATGGCACTACCAAATATTGGGCTCAAGAAAGCAAAAAAGATCATTGAATATCGCTTAAAGTATGGACTATTTTATACAAATGAAGACCTGAGGAACGTTCCAGGGATTGGTGCTAAGATTTATCGAAAATTAAAAGATCTTATCACTGTTGGGAAAGTAAATCCAAAGAAACGATTAATGAATATCCTTAACTGGACAATGAAAGACTTTATAGATATTGGCTTCAAACCAGTATTAGCCTTAAGATTGGTACTATTTATCAGGTATGATGAACGATTTAAACTATTAGATGATCTATTATTACTTGAAGACATGGATCTTAACAAATTATTACTATTAAAATCAAAATTAAAAGAATATGAATCTCTCTAAGTGTTTAATATTTATTTCTTATAAATTATTTTTTATACTATTGATACTGCTTATTTCACTGACATCGTATTCTAAAATACAAAACATATCACTAAGACAAATGTTTTATAACCCCATTAATCTCAATATAGCTTCTCATAAAGAATTATCAAATAGGCTAAGGCTATTATCCCTATCGGAACATAAAATCCAGTTATTTATCATATTTTTAAAAAATACCGCCCGAAAACATTTTAAATCATTTCGTGAAATATTATATCTTAATATTTTTACTCAAGAAGATATTACAGTGATTTCTCATTTCTTTATTTTAAATGACAAAGATGCCATTTACTTATTTGAAAATGATCGCGAAGATGAATACTATATATCTGACGAAGGGATCAATGATCCAGATAATAAAATCAATATAAACCGTTTCAGAAAGGACTCTCTATTAAATTATTCTTTTATAAATGAAAACATGGTTCAAGCTATTTTAAGATACAGAAAGGAATTTGGGCGTTTTAATTCAATATATCAATTACTATTAATCCCAGAAATAAGCCGTGAAACTTTTATACGCTTAAAACCATATCTGGCAAAGTTAAAACAAGACATTCCAGCCACCAAAAGCTCTATAGAATTAAGATACAAGCATGACTTTAAACCTATCAAACCAGACAAGACTAACTCTGATTATTTTTTTACCAGAATCAAATTACACTTAGACAGAGGATTTGAGTTCAATATATCTGCAAATCGTACAGATGGACAGGTTGGATATTATCCTGGTGGTATTTTTTCAACATCATACAATAATTTACGATTCTATAGACAGTATAGTATGTCTTTGTACATTGATAATAAAATCTCAGGATTCGATTTTATAGCAATAGGTGATTATTCACTAAGATTTGGACAGCACCTCCTTTTTGGATCAGCTTTTCCAAATTTTATCTATAATATTGATCACTCCCCTATTAAGAAATCAGATCTTGGTATTCGAAAATATAGCAATCCAAATAGGACTGGAGCTTTGAGAGGTCTTGCATTTACTTTATCACATGGAATAATTGACATTACACCTTTTATTTTTATAAATGAATATGAATTAAAAAATAATCGATTCTTGAAGACTGGTGTTAACATCAACATAGAAAGTCTCGTAACAGATTCTTCTTTGGTATCGGATGACAAATCCCTTAGTCAGAGGTTAATTGAGACAGGTGCAGGTTTTAATATAAGATTCAAATTAAATAAAATGATAAAAATAGGTTTTAATCTTGTACAGATTAATTTTTCAGACTTGATAAACCCTACTATTAAGGATTCAAATGACATCCCAATATTCCGTGGTAAAGATTTACTATTGTCATCAGTATATTTTGATTTAAAACCCTCAAAAGTGCTCAATATATTTAGTGAAATTGCCATATCAACGTATAAAGATACCGTCCTGTCAAAACAAAGATTTACTGACATGGGCTCAGTCCTTGGTTCTATCCTTAATTTCAATAAAATGAAATACTCAATTCTAGCTCGTTATCTTGGAATTCACTTTCACTCTCCACATTCAAGTCAGGTAATTGAAGAAAGACGTGATGAAATGGGAATCTTCCAGGGAATCTATTTTAAAATATATAGAGAGTTATCCATGACACTCTATCTTGATTTGTTTAGAAAAATTGATAATCCTAAGCTGGGTAAGGATCTTGCTATCAAATTATATTATAAAATAAAACCTGACTTACTATTATATTATTTATATAATATTACTTACAAATCATATTACTCAACATTTAGGGTCAGAAAGAAACACCAGGGAAATCTTGAATATTGGTTTACAGAAAATATTTCTATCCGGCTTAGATATGAAAATATAAGCTCAAAAAGGGATGACAATCAAATAATCTATCAAGGTGATTTACTGTTCACCCAATTCAAGATGAAGATGTTTAAAAAACTTTTATTACTCTTTAGTATAACCTATTACACCATTGACGATTTTGAATCAGCCGTATATCTCTTGGAGAGCAACCTTCCATATTGGTATGATGGGATAGCTTCTTTTTCAGACCGTGGAATAAAGTATAATATATTATTATTATCTAAATCAGAGAGCATCTCGTTTGGTGTTAAATATTCTATCGATGATAGAAAAAGCCCTTTAGAAAATCGTATTGTTGAAAGACTCTATTTTCAGCTAATCTATAAATGGTAATTTTATTATACAGAGTTCTATCATAGAATATTCATTTTAAACAAATTGATTTAATGAACAAATAAGAAAAGTATTTTCAATCCTGTAAAAAAATTGTTATATTATCTCTCATCATTCAAATTTATAAATGAATTATTATCATTTACATTTACTGGAATATAAATTATGGGATTTTCTTGCGGAATAGTTGGATTGCCCAATGTTGGGAAGTCAACTTTATTTAACGCCTTGACTAAAGCAGGTGCTGAGAGCTCAAATTATCCATTTTGTACTATTGAACCTAATGTAGGTGTAGTACCAGTCCCTGATGAAAGATTGGATAAAATTGTATCATTTGTCAAACCTAAAAATATTGTTCCAACCTATATGAATTTCACCGACATCGCTGGACTTGTCAAGGGAGCTAGTGAAGGCCAAGGTTTAGGAAATCAATTCCTTGCTCACATTAGAGAAGTAGAAGCTATAGCCCAGGTAGTTCGTTTATTCCAGGAGGAAAACATCGTTCATATTGGTGATGTTGATCCAATAAGAGACATAGAAATTATAATGACAGAGCTAAGAATTAAGGATCTGGAAACGATAAGTAATAGGTTGAAACGCCTTGAAAAAGATGTCAAGGTAGCAAAAAAAGGAGCTAAAGAAGAATTCACCTTTGCGCAATCTATAGAAGATATACTGAGCAATGAAAAACCAACACATAATCTTAAAATTAACACTATTGAACAGGAATGGCTCGACGACTATCGTCTTCTCACATTTAAACCCATGATCATCGTAGCTAATGTCAGCGAACACCAATTAAAATCAGTTGATCAGGATATTAATTTTAAAAAACTATTGGAATATACAAAGGATAAGGGCATAGAAATTGTCCCACTATCGGCTAAAATAGAAGAGGAACTAAGTGCTCTTAATCAGGAAGAGGCTCAGGAATACCTACAGGATCTTGGTGTCAAAGAATCAGGACTCAGGCAGCTAATAAGAAAGGGGTATGATCTTCTTGGACTAATCACCTTCTTTACAGCCGGTGAAAAAGAATGTCGTGGATGGACAATCAGGAAAGGTTCTACTGCTCCTCAGGGTGCTGGAAAGATTCACAGTGACTTTGAAAAAGGATTTATCCGTGCTGAGGTTATATCTTATAAAGATTTTATGAATGCAGAAGGTTCTTATCCCAAAGTGAGAGATAACGGTAAACTTCGTGTAGAAGGAAAGGAATATATACTCCAGGATGGTGACGTCGTGCATTTCCGTTTTAATGTATAATAAAAGAAATTGGTTTACATCATGCCCGATTTACGTGTAAATATTGGTAATTTAGAACTAAAAAATCCTGTAATGACTGCCTCAGGCACTTTTGGATACGGTGTAGATTTCATCGACTTCTTTGACATCTCAATACTGGGTGGGATTTCCGTAAAAGGCCTTCATATTGATCCTAAGCTGGGTAACGCTCCCCAACGTATCATGGAAACCCCCTGTGGAATGTTAAATGCTATTGGACTTCAGGGTATTGGTATCGATGCATTTGACAAGGAAAAAATGCCTATCCTAAGAAAATATGATGTTCCAATCATTGTAAATTTCTGGGGAACTACAGAAGAAGACTATGAGAAAGCTGTTGAGCGTCTAAATAGTGTTCAAGGTATTGCTGGGCTTGAAGTCAATGTTTCCTGTCCTAATATCAAGGAGGGTGGAATGTCTTTTGGTACTAATTGCAATTCACTCCAATCCCTTATAAAGAGAATCAGATCTAAAACAAAACTTCACCTCATGGTAAAACTATCTCCCAATGTAACGAGTATAACAGAGATGGCTAGAATCGTTGAAGGAGAGGGAGCAAACTCAGTATCTCTCGTAAATACATTTTCCGCAATGATAATAGATATCGAAAAAAGAAAACCCATATTATCCAATGTGGTTGGGGGTTTATCAGGACCTGCCATTCGCCCAATTGCTGTGAAAATGGTATGGGATGTTTATAATGCTGTTAAAATCCCTGTAATAGGAATGGGTGGAATCATGAATGCCCGGGACGCTTTGGAGTTCATCATCGCTGGATCCACAGCTATACAAATCGGTACCGCTAATTTTGTAAATCCTAAAATATCACAAGATATCATAAGGGACATCAACGAATATTGTACCAAACATAATATTCAGAATATTAAAGACATCATCGGATCATTGAATATTAATTGATTACAGGAATTATTTATTGTGCAGAATCTTGTCAAACTGATATATATTCCAATTTTAATTACATTATTTCTTTCTTGTTCCAGATTAAAATCTAGGGAATACAAAAACATTACTGAAGAATACATAATGCTTTATCAGGCTAAAAAAATCCCACAAACCGATAAAACAATAACTCTTATCGAATCTTACTACAAAAAATCTCTGGAATTAGAAGAAAACTACATTCTCCGGATCAATTTTACCCAATTTCTATATCTCGCGAAAAAATATTCTAAGGCAGTATATCATCTAAAGAACCTCATTAAATTAAATCCAGATGATCTTGAATCACGTAATCTTCTCTCCTGGATACTAGTTACTGCTGAAGATCTCAACGCAAGAAATTATCCATTAGCATTAAAACACGCCAAAATTACTGTTGAGAAAGCAAAAAAATCTTTAAAAACTACAACATTCCTTTCTAAACAAAATAATAAACAATTATCAGCGTATTTAGATACTCTGGCAGAGGCTTATTATCAAAATAAATATTATAAAATGGCTGTCACAACACAACTGGAAGCATTAAAAACCGCAAATGATCCGAAAGACAAAGAAGAATTGGATATAAATTTACAAAAATATATAAAAGCATATAATGATTACAATAAATCAAAGGAGAATTAAATGCCTGATTGGGAAAGTATTCGTAAAAAGTTTCCTGCATTAAATAATTATATTTACCTAAATTGTGCTGAAGGATCACCAATATCCAGTGAAACTGCCCAATCAGCGATGGATTACTATATTGGCATGCGTGATCACGGAGATTTAATCTATGAAACATGGTTAGAGCAGGCGAGTAATATTAGAAAACTCATTGCGGACTATATTTCAGCTGAACCCGAAGAAATTGTCTTCACTACAAATACCTCCACAGCGATGAATATCATCTCTCAAATGTTAAAAGGGCAAGGAAATGTCCTCACTATGGATGGAGAATTCCCTTCATCGACCCTCCCTTGGATTCATAACAGCTTTCAAATTGATTTTGTGAAACCCGTTGAAATGGAATATCCTATTGATCATATTGAAAGTTATATTAAAGACACGACAAAAATTTTAGTATCAAGTCATATTCAATACGCCACGGGATTCCGACAAGACATTCAAAAATTATCTGAGATGATTAAAAAAAGAGATTTATATTTTGTTTTAAATGCCACCCAATCATTTGGAGTTTTTCCAATAGATGTAAAAAAAATGAAAATTGATTTTCTGTGTGCGACAGGATTAAAATGGGCAATGTCAGGATACGGAATAGCAATTTTATATATCAGTAAAGAAATGCAGAGTAAATTCAGATTCCCTCTCGTAGGCTGGAAAAGCGTTTTCGAACCCAATTTAATGGATAACAAAAGTACAAATTGGAAAAAAAACGCACAGGTACTTGAAGTGGGATGTCTGCACTTTCCAAATATTTTTGCTCTCGGTGCCACATTTAAATTATTTCAGTCCATAGGTCAGGAAAACATATCAAATCGATTACTTGAATTAACAAAATACGCTATCGACAAATTAATCAACCTGAATGCAATTCTCTTAACCCCTGTTAAAAAGGATATTCACCGATCTGGTATCATTATCATTAAGGTAAATAATCCTGACGAAATGAAAAATGAATTACGTAAAAAAAACATTATAGTCTCAAAAAGGGGTGGAGGAATCAGGATTTCATGCCATATATTTAATAGTTTCAAAGACTTAGACACGTGCATAGAAGCTATAAAACCATTTTTAGTATAAAAACAATTATATTCATAAAAAATAAACTGATCGATTGATAAAATTAAAATAGATATGAAGAATTCTTATCAAACATCTTAATCAAGGGAAAAGTATTGGAAAATCATGGGAAAAATCATAAATCTATAGATCCATCTAAAGACATTGATTTCAGGGTTAAGAGAAGATATCCTTCAATATTATCATCTATTTAAGTCCATTCCTTCTATTGTGACTTTTATTTAATCAGTTTAAAACTTATATTTACTATACATTTGAAATAATTACGGAGTAATCATGTTATATCAGTGGAAGGGAAATGAGATGGAAGTCCGTGTCTTATATACCAAAGCAGGTATTGCTACCCAGATCTTAGTATCTGATATTAGAGTCAATGAGCATATCTTATTAGATTGTGGTGATGGAATTGTCAGGGATCTTTTAAACAACTCAATAGATTTTCACCAGATAAAGGGAATTTTGTTTACCCACGGACACCCTGACCACATGGGCGGGCTCTATTCTCTTCTGACCACAATGAGACTTTTTTCCAGGGAAAAGGAATTAAATATATTTGCTCCATCTCCTTGTGTTGAGGTTTATGATATAATTCAATTATTTATAAAATATTATAAAAAGAAATTTTTATTTCACTTAAATTATCATGAACTAAAAAATGAGGTTTATGAAAATATTGGTAATTTTATAGTAAAACCATTTTCTGTTCTTCACTATGATTCCACAAAAAATCCCTCAAACATTGTAAAGAAACCAGCCATGGGATACCGAATAAAACTTCGTGAAGAGGTTATTATATATTCAGGGGATACTTTGCCATGTCCAGAACTTGAAAGAGAAGTAGAGGGGGTAGATTTAGCCCTGCTTGAGGCTACTTATGATGAAAAATTTAACGAGAATAGACCTAATCATTTATCCCAGGATTACGCAAATTATATTGGAAATACAGCAAAAAATTACTATCTGGTTCATCGATTCTGAGATTTATTTATAAATCACAACTAAAAAAAGTATAAAAATGACTAGTATTAAAGAAGTAAATAAAATAAAATAATTTCTGGATCTTTTACCTAATGGTGATTTCAAAATCATCTGATTTTCAAAAATTATCTGCTGGACACTAGTCAAATCATTTTTTAATTTTCCTATTTCCTGATAAATTGTATCTAATTCAGCATGCTGGATAGGATCTTTTAAAATTTGTGTACCAAGTTCACGATAAGGAAGAATAAGTTTATTGTCTAAATCCTGTTTTCTCTTTAACTGCCTTTCAATATCCTTATTAAGACCTTTGGTAATAGCCTCGTGTTGTTCTTCTTTTTTTTTCCAGTCAATTTTTAACAATGAAAGTTCAGACTGAACTTTTTGAAGATCATCTGAAAATGGCTTTAATTCCTGATGAACCTTTTGAATTTCTTCTTTTCTTGTAATTAATATCTCGTTTAATTTTTCTATCTCTAGAATGAAATTTTGTTTACTGGCATCAAGAGCCGAAGCACTTTCTGAGATGTCACCCTCCACATCCGATCCGCTTAACTTGCTCAGTTCTTTATCAATTTTAGTTATTTCTTGATTCTTTTTTTTTATGTCTTTTTGAATTGTATTGATCTCATTATTTAATTTATTGATCTCTTCTTGATAGGGTTGAGAACTGTTTTTAATTTCTGTTATTTTATTAATAATATTTTTTGCTTCTATATTATTTTGATTTCGAATTTCCTCATAAATTTTGTGTTCCTTGTCTAATTCAAGATATAGATCTTCTATATTTTGATCAACTGATTTCATCTGCTTGTTTAATTCATTAATTTGTTGGATAACATCACTTGCAAGATTTTTATCTAAATCCAATTCCTGTGATTTTTTTCCTAATTTTAGAATATATTCATTATACTCAACTTCTAATCTACTAGCTTTTACTGAATTATAAAACACAATCCATCTTCTTTTAATATATTCATATAATTCACTGAATAAAGATACCATTATATCTCCTTAAATCCTTTGTTTTAATATATTACAAATTATTATGATTTTTCACTGATTTAATATCATTTAAAATCCAATGTTTAATTTACCTTGATCATAATAAGGAGTCAAGAAAAAAATGTTTTGATCAGGATAATTAAAGAAGATTAATAGATTATTAACTATTTTATACAAGATTATAATGCAGTAATTAATATTTTAAGACAAAATCTATTGTAATGTGAGAAACAAGTGATTTTGTTTTCTTAAGGGGATCCACATATTTAAGAACCCCCATAAGAAATAATGTTATCCCAGCACTCTTAGAATAACTTGAGGACGTAAATTTGCCTGAGCGAGCATGGAGCCAGTTGCCTGTGAAAGGATTTGATTTTTAACAAAATCCACCATTTCATGTGCCATGTCAAGATCTCTAATAAAGGATTCAGCACTCTGAAGATTTTCAGCAGCTATGTCCACACCACGAATGGTATGTTCTAATCTGTTCTGGAATGCTCCCAGATCAGCACGCTGTCTGCTAACAGCCTTCAAAGCCTTATCTACAGTAAAGATGGCTTTATTTGCAGCATCTTGATTAAGATAAGTAACCAAAAGATCTCTTTTTCCACCAGTTTCAGGTTTTGAGAGACCCAAAGCGGCAGCGGACATGTTGCCAATATAGGCAGCTTCTCTCTGATCCATATTTGCTCCTACATGAAAATAGATTCCTCCATCCTTGTTGACAGTGTTTTGACTATCAGGTCCACCTGGAGTTGGATTTGGAATATTTCGGAATGGAGATTTACCATCCCCTTTTTCAGAAGCAGGTGTACCACCGTCTTTACTGGCTTTCATATTTCTGAATCCACCTTTCAACAGGGTCATTGTGTTGAATTCAGCTTGAGAGGCAATTCTGTCAATTTCATCAACGAGTTGAGCAATTTCAGTATTGATTTGTTGACGGTCTTCATTTGTATAAGTACCATTAGCTGATTGAACAGCTAGTTCTCTCATACGATGAAGAATAGATTGGGTTTCGTTAAGCCAACCTTCAGCAGTTTGAATCATTGAGATTCCATCCTGAGCGTTTCGACTGGCCTGATTGAGACCTCTGATTTGAGCTTTCATCTTTTCTGATACAGCCAGACCAGATGCATCATCTCCTCCTCGAGTGATTCGAAGACCAGATGATAGTTTTCTCATGTTGGTGTTAATATTGTGGGTGTTAATTTTGAGATACCTGTGAGCTGCAATAGCACTCAGGTTATGATTGATGATCATAAGCCCTCCTTGAAATATTGTGACAATCCGTTTTGTGAATTGATTACCAATCAAAGTTAATTATAAAACGAAAATTGTATTTTGTCAAATAAAAAATTATGATTTTCGCTAAAGTAGATTCAATAAAATGCCGAAAATGACTATGGTTTTATCCATATTTTATAAAATATTAATAATTTCTAATTATTCCTTTCAACTTTAATATATTTTCTTTTTTTTAAAAAAATCGTCAATTATTTGAATTATTTAGTCATATTTTAAAATATGAAATGTAAAATTGCTGGTATATTAAATATTACATCAGATTCTTTTTCAGATGGCGGATTCTATTTATCAAAAGAATCAGCAATTACTAAGGCAAATGAATTGATATGTCAGGGAGCAAATTTACTGGATATTGGTGCTCAATCCAGTCATCCTGATAGTGAAGACATTAGCATTGAAGAAGAGATTCATCGACTCATTCCAGTTATTCAGAATTTAAAACAACAAAACTATTTCATTTCTATCGACACTTATCAACCTGAAGTGATGAAACGTGTACTGGAGGAGGGTGTTGATATGATTAACGATATTACCGCCCTTCATAACAAGTATTCCCAAGAAATTATAAAATCGTATGGTGTCCCTGTTGTGATTATGTTTTCTAGAAATAACCAAGGCAGGGCTCAAAAAATAGAATATGACAAAGAAGTTTCTATACATGATATTTTGCACTTTTTTGATAAAAAAATCAACAAATTAATCCGGTTTGGTATTCCTGAGAAGAATATTATTATAGATCCTGGTATGGGATTTTTTTTAAGCTCCAATCCTGGAGTTAGTTTATCAATATTAAAACAAATCTCTATTTTAAAAGAACTCCATAAACCAATTTATATTTCGACGTCAAGAAAATCCTTTATAGGAAATGTTCTTAATCGATCTGTGGCAGAAAGAGATTTTGGCACCCTTGCCAGTGAAATTTGGTGTTATCTTGAAGGAGTTGATTTTATTCGAACACATAACGTCAAGGGACTGTGTGATGGTTTAACTATGATTCATGCC
Organism: Spirochaetia bacterium UBA6919; assembly: GCA_002450905.1. Classification (GTDB taxonomy): domain Bacteria; phylum Spirochaetota; class UBA6919; order UBA6919; family UBA6919; genus UBA6919. The sequence continues at coordinate 12,350 of DKAT01000081.1, read as the reverse complement.
ATTCGTGAGAGTGATTAACATTATTTTACAAGCTGACCATGAAAGAGATGTTTTAATTTTTTTATATTCTGAATCCCTCTATAGGTAGGTTTAACTTTATTTAATATTTCTAATTCTTCACGAGTGAAAAGAACAAATTGTCTTTCTTTGTGGTTCTGATCTATGATCTGTTTTTTTTCAAGAATACTAAGTGTCATTATAGTCTCCATTTTATTTTTATAGATTATACATTTGAAATTGAAAATCATTACAAATTATTTAAATAATTTTCAATATTCCTGGAGAAACTATTTAGAACCCTTTATTATATTTTTATTAATATCGTATTCCAAAATATAACTATTCATTTTGCAAATGATATATTTTTTAAAAGCTTTTCAAATTCTTTTTTAAACTTTTCCCAATTTTTATCGCTATACCCAATTTCTAATATATAAATATGATTATTATTACTAAAATAATATCTTCTTAACCCTAATTTATTTTTATTCCAGCTTCCAACACAATGCAAAACAACTGACTTCTTTCCAAGTAATTTCATCGAAAGAATTTCATATTCAAACTTATATTGGGCATCCTTTAAATACAAGAGGCGGCTATTCATATCTTTTTTGACCTGATACACAAAGTCTTTTTTTGAATTAATTTTATTTAAATGTGAAATGATCAGGGATAAAGGTATTTTAGTATGGATCATTTTTACGATTTCTTTATCTGAAGTAGATTTTACTTTCCAGTCAGGGATTTCCCTTACAAGTAATCCATATCTTTTCCAGGTAATATTTTTATATTGATTATTTATTTTAAATGAATTAATTATTCCCCAAAACGATTTATCTATGGAAAGATCCTTCCCACGTCCTAAAATAATCAGTTCATAGATTACCGATTGATGGCGAATTAACCCCAAATATATCTGGTAATGTCTTTTATGTCTTTCAATATCTTTTGCACTATACTCTAAATATCCATGGGCAAGTTTGAAATCCATATTATTTTTTCTAAAACTTTTTTTCCATAGAAAATTTACATCTCTCTTATTCTTTAGATATTTATTGAGGAGGGAATCCAGGGAAACACCCGATGCTTTGTTATAAATTAAAAACTTTCCATGAATTAATTCATCAGAGTCTTTAAAATGAATGTAGGTATCACTTTTATCCATGATCTTGTAGTTCCATGTTTCAGGGAGGGTGAGAATTGCACTGGAATAATAGATGGTGTTTCCATTTGTAATTTCTTTGGTAGAAGGGATTTTTTTAAGGTCAAATGGGATGTTCCCCTCTTTTCCGCAAGAATACGTCATTACTGTTAGAATCATTTGAACTATTAATAATTTATGAATCCAGTATTTATCCATAATATTCACTCCATTAATGTATTTTTTAAAATCATTTCTCAGCAAGTAATTTTTCGATAATATTATACGTCCTTTCGGATACTCCTTTGTGGGTATTTAAATATATTTTCCCTCTCTCACCCATTTCTCGGGAATAACTCTCATGATTTAGCAATTCTTCAATATGATGGGTTAACAAATTAGAATCATTGTCAACTAATTTTATTACTGCATTATTGGATATAAGATCATTGATGATATTTTCTATGGATTTTACATGAGTACCTGTTATGATGGCTTTAGAGAAATAAAGTGGCTCCAAGGGATTATGGCCACCAACCTGTTTTGTAAATGTCCCTCCTAATATTATAATATCTCCTATTTTGTAAAAATATCTTAAATCCCCCATTGAGTCCAGCAATAATATATTTTTAGTAAGTCTTTTCTCTCCATCGAGATTTTTTAAATCACACCATGTTTGATAACTCAGGGACAGGGATTGGGTGATTTTCTTTATTGAAGATATTCTGTGGATGTGACGAGGAGCCATGATGAGTTTAATTTCAGGGTGATTTAATATTATGGATTTAAATGAATTCAATATAATAAATTCTTCCGATGGATGCGTGCTTCCAGCTATAATTATTTTTCCTCCTCCTGATTGAATCTGATGGATAGGATTTTGTGGGTTATCAGGTATTTCTATATCATATTTTAAGGATCCCTCTTTAAAAATTCTTTGTGGAGAAATATTAAAAGAAGATATTCTTTTCTGATCATTTTCTGATTGGACTATAAATATATTAATCTTGCTTAATACCTCTTTAAAAAAGGATTGTATGTATTTATATCTTTTATATTCCTTTTCACCCATCCTCCCACTAATCAAAACACAAGGAATATTAGACCTATTAAGAATATTCAGAAGACATGGCCAGATTTCAAGCTCCACAAGTAAAACCACTTTAGGTTTCAAACGATGTATCCATTTTGACCATATCAAGGGATAATCATAAGGGAAATAATAAAGATTAGCTGATGTATAAAACTTTTTAGCCATCTCATATCCATTGGATGTTGTTGTGGAAAGGATAATATTGTAATTATGATCATTAAATATCTTATATAATTTAGTAATGGACGCTATTTCTCCAGCAGACACCCCATGAATCCATATATTATTGGTATTCAATGATGCGTTAGGTAGTATCATTCCAAGTTTATAGAGATGTTCCTCTATGAAATCCTTTCGGAGAGTAATTCTAAACATTGCATAAATAATTAAAAAGGGGTACAACACCCATAATAATATACGATAGCTTATAAAAATCATTTCAGTTAATCCAGTAATTCTTTTAAATTAAATAATTATCTATTCAACGGACTAAGCAGTATCAATTGTTTATACTTTAAAATTACTAATCTTCCTTCAATTTAAACCATTTTTTAGGGGTTAAATATTTTTGGTGACATCGGAGCGCGTAATAATCAGTCATTGTAGAAATATAATCGACTAATCTTCTTTCTATAGGGGTTTCCTGTTGGTAATCAATCCAGGATGTCTTCTCCATAAGCAAGTCAGTATTTTTATAAAAATATTCATAAAGATCATAGATAACTTTCTTAGCCTTCACAGCTTCCTCCATAATCCTGGAGTGAGTATAGACATTTTCATATAAAAAAGATTTAAGGTTTTCTGTCTCTCTAAGGATATCATCACTCATCGATATCTCATCACTTGTCTCACTCATCGTAATAACATCAGTAACCATTTTATTAATCCTCTCAGAATAGCGATAACCAAGAGTTTTTAAAATCGTTTGAGGTACATCCTGAATATCCAGCATTTCTGAACGTATAGCATCATCCAGATCATGATTCAAATAAGATATCCTATCTGCAAACCGGACAATTTGCCCTTCTAATGTAATAGCCTGCTCCTTATGATCCTCAGGGGGCATGGGTCTCATTCCTTTCGAGTGTTTTAATATCCCATCCCGTACTTCAAATGAAAGATTTAATCCTTTCCCTCCTTCTAATCGATTAACCACCCTAAGACTCTGAACATTATGCTTAAAACCAGGTTTATACAAATCATTTAATATCTGTTCCCCAACATGACCAAACGGGGGATGTCCTAGATCATGTCCCAATGTAATAGCCTCAGTCAAGTCCTCATTCAGCAAGAGAGCTTTAGATATTGTCCTGGCAATACCAGATACTTCGAGGGTATGCGTGAGTCTTGTTCTATACAAATCATTACTGGCTACTAAAAATACCTGTGTCTTGTGTTTAAGCCTTCTGAAAGCTTCTGAATGCAATATCCTGTCTCTATCACGCATGAATATTGTACGAGTTGGACATTCTTCTTCAGGATGAACCCTCCCCTTACTCTGAATACTCAAACAGGCTCTGGGAGAAAATATTTTTTGTTCATTCTCTTCAAACGTCTTGCGAATTATCATTTTATCCTCGATAGGTATATATTAATCAATAAATTAAGACAAATATATTTCTTAGATATTACTTATATATTATGTCTATATTACTATAGTTTTCATCGTAATATTGAAAAATTTTAAAAAATATATATATTATATTACATAAAGTTACTTGATTAATAATATCTTGTCAAGATCAAGGTGTTTTCTAAGATCTTCCAATACCCAATATATTCCTTTACGTGAGTGGATGATGTATAAAAAATTAATAATTATCTTACCGGTGATCTATATTCTGATATCCTGTCAACCCACCAATCAGGATAAAAATATCCCCAAACAACACGGTCAAATCTATAGCTCAACGGGTATAGATAAATTACTCCAATGGTTAAAAGATCATGGACATAACTATACTTTGGCTAATCTAAAACAGATTGAAAAATTAGACCTCCCTGATCAAAAAATCCCTCAGGATATTCTAATTCTACTCAAAGAATTACCCGAATTAAAATGGCTGAACTTAACACGCAGCTCTATAAATGACAATGATCTGAAAATAATAGGCGAACTCACTAAATTAAGAGGACTACTTATTTCTGTCACATCAATTACTGATAAAGGAATAGTTAATTTAAAATCCTTATCTAATTTAAGATCCATTGGTTTATACAAAAATAATATCACAGGAGAGGGAGTTAAATCCCTGACTAATATCAAGAAACTAGAGTGGATCAATCTTGGCGAAACTAAAATTGTTGATGAGGACTTAAAATATTTAAAGAATTTAATAAATCTCCAGGTACTTTTCCTTCTAGATAACAAAATCACTGATAAAGGTTTGGAATATATTAAAGATTTAAATAAATTAACATTTCTTAATTTAAATGATACTTTAATAACAGATAAGGGATTACACCATCTGATAAGTCTTAAAAACTTAAAAACATTATTATTACACCGAACGAAACTTACCAAAGAAGGTATTAATAATCTAAAAACCCATTTAAAGAATACTACGATATTTTATTAAGGATATTTTAATGTTTTATATCAAAGAACGCCTTTTATGGATCAGTCTTATAATTATCCTCTTAGGAGGATATTGTACTAGTTCAGGAATCCGGACAGAAAACACCAAAGAACTTAATATGTATTTATCCCTCTACAAAGAAGCATATGATATTATCCGTAAAAGATATCCTGATAAAAAGAAAACTAAAAGAAAATCACTTTTCTTCGGCGGAATATCTGGTATGTTTGATTCTCTTGGAGACCCACATTCTGTTTTTATGAACGAAAAGTACTTCTCTCAGATCCAAGGATACATGTCAGGAAAATATGGAGGACTTGGATTTTCCATTTCTAAAAGAAATAAACATTTTGTTATTTTATTTACACTTCCCAATTCCCCTGCTAGAAAAGAAGGGATCAAACCCAGAGATCGTCTTATAAAGGTGAATGGAAGATCTGTAAAAAAATGGTCCATAAAAAAATTACTCAAAAAATTAAAAGGTAAAATTAAAACAACTATAAAATTAACTTTTTTAAGGGGTAAAAAAAATAAAAAAATTGAAATAACTCTAAAGCGAGCCCTTATCGAAACACCAGATGTTGAATATCATATGTTAAAAAATAAAATAGTATATATTAAATTAAAACATTTTTCCAATTCAGCTCATGAAGAATTAGGTCCAATTCTTTTAAGCTTACAAAAACAAGGTATTAATGGGATCATATTCGATTTGCGTGGAAATCCAGGCGGAAACTTATTTTCATGTGTATATATTGTAAATTTCTTTATCCATGGAAGAAAAAGAATAGTCCACATCCGAAACAATGATGAAATCAATAATATTTACACCCATGAAAAGGCATCTATATTTCCTGAACTCCCGCTTGTAGTTCTATCAGATGGAGGTTCGGCATCTGCTTCTGAAATATTCATAGGGGCTATGCAAGACCATAACAGAGCAGTCGTTATCGGCCAGAAATCATATGGAAAAGGGTCTGTCCAGGTCTTTCAGGGATCAAAATTAAATTTTAAAGTTGGTTACAAGGTAACAAGTTCTAAATGGTATACCCCAAATGAAAGATCGATAAACGGAATTGGATTAATGCCAGATATCATTATAAATCCAAAAATAAAAATAAATGATGATGAACAATATTTTATGTATAAATTATCAAAATCACATTTGATTGAACGTTATGTTGAAAAACACCCTAGACTTACTAAATCTGATATAGCCAGATTTGTAAAAAAAATAATCAAGAAAGGATATAAGTTACGCCCTGTTATTATAAAACGAATGTTGAAAGATGAAAAATACTTATTTACATATAAAACGATTCTTGATATGGATTACGACCATACCTTAAGAACTGCCAAGAACATATTGAAGAAACAAATCATGAGGAAATAAATATTATTAGTTAGTTTATCTTATTTAAAGAAGAAATTCATTTGGAGAAATCATAATTAAAAATTATATAATATTATATCAGTAGTTATATTAAGATTAATTTTTCTAGAAATTAATAATTAATAATGAAGCAAATTGCTTCACATTGGCATAATTTTTTAGTATATTAAACCCTCTATGCTATTAATTCCTTTACGGCGTCGTAGCCAAGTGGCTAAGGCAGCGGTCTGCAAAATCGCTATCGTGGGTTCGACTCCCACCGACGCCTAAGAAATATTAAGCCCGGATGGTGGAATTGGTAGACACTCAGGATTTAAAATCCTGTGGCAGTTGATGCCGTGCCGGTTCAAGTCCGGCTCCGGGCAAATCTTTTAACAATTTTATGAATATCTAATTCATTCCAGGATTAACCAAAAACAGTTATTAAACATTATATTCCTGATCCTTTGCTAATCAATTAACATATTCTTAAAACTACTGATGATCTTTCAAGTGGTATATACTTCTACGAATCAACATCGGAATCAAAATTTTTAGTTCCGATTCTCTTTCGTAACTCCACTTTATTATTCCTTTTTGAATTAAAAAAATATATGGCATGATTATTTAATATATTATGTTAGCTTGATTTCATTACTATTAATGGTCAACGACTTTAGATAAAATATATTTCATATCGAGAGATTTCTCTACTAAGTCTATAAATAGCTGTAATTTTTCTATTTTTAATTCTTGATATGACCAATTACCCTTGTAGTTTGGATTAATTGCTTTAAAAATATCACGTCGAAATTCATTATTTTCAAAAATTCCATGGATATGTGTACCTAAAATATTTTCTTCTCTATATCCAAGCTCCAATTGAGAATCTGTAATCCCACAATGGATCTCATATCCTCTAAGATTATAATGGAATAAATTATATTTACGTCTTCTTAAGATTTTATTTTTCTGAAACGTAACTTTACCCGGAACATAAGATAATCCATCCAATTCGACAGGTTTGTCATTCTCAATACAATCTGGATCAGACAATTTTTCAAACATCATCTGATATCCACCACAAATCCCTATTTTCATTTTACTGGATTGCTTTAGTATTTCATCCGCTAAACCAATTTCCTTCAACCAAATATAATCTTTTATAGTGCATTTACTCCCGGGAATTAATATAAAATCATAACTTTGGAGATTCTGATAATTATTGATCCAATCGATATGGATTTCCTCATCTAAAATAAGGGGGTCCATATCATTATAATTACTGATGTGGGGTAGTCTGATTATGGCTCCCCGAATCTTAATATCTTTATTTTTCTGGCTATAATTGCGAATTGAAAGAGAATCTTCCATATCGATATTGATTGGCTGATAGGGGATCACACCCAATACTTTGAGTCCAAAATCCTTTTCGATAATTTCAATTCCTTTCCCGAATAGTTGGATATCACCACGAAACTTATTGATAATAACCCCTATGACATTTGATTTAAGAGATTCTGGGAGGAGATGATAAGTTCCATAAATCGATGCAAATACTCCTCCTCTTTCGATATCAGCGACGAGTATGATTTTACTGTTAAACCTTTCTGCTACATAGATATTAGACAGGTCTCTATTCATAAGGTTTAATTCTACTGGGGATCCTGCCCCTTCTGCAATGACAAGTTTATAATTTGATAGAAGATAATTTATGGCATCGTCTACGAACGGTTTCAAGAAATCCATTTTCTGAAAATAATCCCTTGCATGGATGGTTTCATAAACCCTTCCATTCAATACGAGTTGGGAATATCCCTTACCCTGAGGTTTTAATAAAATTGGATTTAACCGATAGCTGGTTGGAATATTAATACACTCCGCCTGAAGGTATTGGGCACGCCCGATTTCACTTCCATCATCGCATACAGCAGAATTATTTGACATATTTTGTGCTTTGAACGGGGATACAGAAATACCTCTATCATGAATTATTTTGGATAGAGCCATGGTTATTGTACTCTTACCAGAATCAGATGTCGTTCCTAAAATGGATAGTACACTCATGGTATAGTGCTCTCGATTTCTGATAAGGCATATTTTAATCGATCTAAGTGTGAATCTTCTTTGACAGCAAAACGGATATGATATTCGTTAAGATATTGGAAGTTGTCACAGACTCTGATAAGGATTTTATAGGGTTCAAAACATTTTTGCAGTGTATAACCATCGATATTTGATTCGGTTAAAAAATAATTAGCATCAGAGGGGTAAATATTTTTTATCAGGGGTGATTCTTTTAAAATAGAATATAACTTATTTTTAAGGGGTTGATAGTTTTGGAATGATTTTTCGACAAATGATTTATCTTTCAATACAGACTGGATATAATATTCATCAAAACAGGATATATACCATGGAATTGAACTGTCAATAAGTCTTTTTATATTATCCTGGTGTGAAATAACAAATCCAACCCGCACACCACCGCAAGAAAAGATTTTTGTAAGGGATTTAATGATGTAAATATTAGTTTCACCTGAGAGATAATTTAGTACGGAGGGTTGTTTTGTGAACTCCAGAAAGGACTCATCAAAGATCATAATTGAATTAATTTTCAATCGGGATTTTAATGGAGAGTATACCTCATAATATTTCCCGTCTGGTGTTGAGGGGTTGACAAAAATAAAATTATTTTCTGTAAATGGCTCTATAGGAGTTGTTAATCGATTGATCGTATGATAAGGTATATTATTTTTTTTTATGGATTTTTCGTATTCCAAATAAATTGGAGCATATAAGATCATCGATTGGGGTTGTAATAATTCGATAAGATGATGAATAGCTGAGGATGCCCCGTTATAGAGTGCTATATCATAAGGGTAGTTAATATTATAATAATTCATTATACATTGTTTTAAAGATTGATAAGTTGGATCCGGATATGGCGTAATATTTATTCCTGTGTAATCCAAAGGAATCTGTGGTTTTAATGGATTCATATTGGATGAAAAGTCGATGATATCAGATGGTTTACAATTTAATAGTCTGGAATAGGAATAGATATCCCCTCCATGCTGGATTATAGGATTGGGTGAAGATTTTAACATAGATTAATGAAGTACCTGCATTTGTCTTTTAAAGATGTCTTCTAAATTATTTAAGTACAGGGATGATATTTTAATATTTCTTTTCAATTCTATATTTTTTCTTAAATTATGAAAATATCGGGCTGAAACCTTGATCCATGGGATAATCCAGTCTTCAGAATATGGTATATCAATGTATTCATTATATATTTCCATGAATGCTCTTATCTTCTTCTGATCAATTTCTTTTCCCACACACCAGCTCAAAAAAATCACTCCTAATTCAAAATAATAAGATCCTTTCCTGGCTTCACCAAAATCAATCACTCCAATTAATTTGTCTTTCCTGAACAATGTATTATCAGGGAATAAATCACCATGAATCCAGCCATACAGGTTAAAATGACCAAGAGTTTCATCAATAACTGATGTTTCTTTATTATTTAGAAAATAAGTTAAATCAAGATCGAATATTTCATTTTGAAAATAAGTATAGGAGGTGGAATCGAATGATCTATTCATCGTATGAAATCGTCTGACAAAGGATCCCAGTTCTTGTAACTGATAAATATTATGAACTGAACCTGATTCTCCTTTAATATATTCACACAAACAGGCATATTTATTTGACAAATTAATATAAGTTAGTCCTATATTTGTGGGATATAACCTGGGAACAGGAAAATACATTCTGTAAAGGTGTTCTAGCAAGTAAAGTTCAGCCTGAATACCCAAAATATCCTTATTCTCATAGATTTTAAGAATATAACTTACACCTCTTCTATCTGTCAACAAGTAGTTACTATCAGAAATCCCCTGATCTATCGGCTGGAGATGATCAATTTCAATAGAATAATGATCAAAAATAATCGGACACAATATATTTTCTTGTATAGTAGTGTATACTGCCATATAATACCAATTTAATGATCCAAATAATCAATATTCTATTTTATTTGCAAAATCAATCAATAAGGACATGTAAGGAGGTTGGGTATCAGGTTTACCAGTTTTGATTTTCTCATTTTCAAATCCCAGGTTTTCAAAATAGTACATTGATCCATGTTCTTTTAGATGCTCCATACTATCACCACTCTTGGGCCTCATATATACTTGAGTGATTTTAGTAGAGTTATCCTGCCAGTGAGATATTTTTAAATCAGATTTCCCAAGACACAAAGGCTGTTTAATCTTTGCTGAGGCATCAGAATATGAACTAATCCCTGGAATGACTTCCAACGCATCATACATATCAGGATATTTTTCTTGCATTAAGTGAATTAGATAATATGCAGTACTATAAATTGCCACATCACCCAACGTCACATAGGATATGACATCATATTTTGAATATAAATTATTTATTTCCTTCAATTGATTAAACCATACTTCTGGATCATACTGCATGGGAGAATAGATATCATAAACATTTTGTTCACGTAATTTTATAGCGGAATCTTCATTCAATAAACCACGTGCTTTCTCCTGTAAAGCGGTAATAATTCTTTTTGTGCGTGAATCAGTGTCCTCTTTTTTTTGAGTTGGAATAATAATAACTTCCGACCGTGCCAGAGCTAAAATCCCTTTCAATACTATAAGTTCCGGATCACCAGGTCCGAGCGATACTATATATATTTTTTTCATGTCTGTATTTATATCCTGTTTACTTCTTATTTTAATTTCTTTAATTCAATGGAAATATCTTCCAAATATGTTTTCCGGACAATATCAATATCGAGAAGATTAAAGTTTTCAGACCCACAAAGAGAATCCACAAGAGATATATTCGGGAAATGCTCAATGAGTGATCCAATAATCTTTGTGACGTCATGTTTTAAATGAGTTCCACTCGCTAGTAGCATAGGAACAATCCTCACATTCCGCTTTCCACCAGATTCCTTTTGAAGAGCAATAAAATCCCTTATCAAGCTATATTTCAAAGCGTCATACAGGAATACACGCTCAAGCGAGGCAAAGAAATTGAGGGGATTTAAATCTTTCAAAAACTCTTTTGTATACAAAATAGACTGCATCCCAGCCTGTTCAAAATAGGGAGCCCCGTGAATCAAGTACAGGAGGATATCATCGGGATATTTTTCTCTCAATTGGGAATTAATATAATGAAGTATATCAGTTGCATTCTCAGCCTTAGAAAATAATGCTCCGGTACATCGGATTGTTGTGGGACAAAACATCCTGAACCCTTCAACGGTTCTCTGGATTAACTCATGTTCATCGGTGGGATACAAATTAATAGAGGACACAACAATTCGGCGATATCCCTCCAGATCAAGATCAGCCATAACTTGAGGAAGATTCTTGTAATGTATATCATCCTTAGCCAGTCGTTTGAGAACTGATCGGGATGAGAAAGCCATGTAGACTGGGATCTCTTTAAGTTCTTCACTGATAAATGTTTTCAATCGTTCATATCTATCTTTCTCGGAGATAGAGCCGAAAGCCGCTAATAACACTGCGGTATCTTTCTTATAATGTCTCCAACGTTTCATATCAAATCCTATAAATTAATTATTGTTGTGGAAAAGGGGATGTAAGAAATCGTATGGGGTGTATATTTACAATTCGGAAACTGTTAATAATCCCACAGCTACCCTTGATCCACGAAGAGTAACGGAGAATCCTTTTATAAGAAGTATCCTGACTCACAGCACCTTGATGATAGCACCTTCCCAAATAAGTGATGCATATCGGTATATTACTGATTACAGTGACGGGCTCGTGGAGGATTTGCACCTCACTTCCATACCTATAAAAGTTCTCGATAATTCATAATTAAAGTAATAAAAAAAAATCTTTTTGCAAAGCTAAATAAATATTATTTTTACTAAAAATACTTTAGATTGTCTATGAATAAATTATTACTATTCACAAAAAATGGGCTGAAAATGTTATCAAAAGGGGTGAAACAACCAGTATAACTAATACTATAACTATCTGATATGAAAATCCATTCTATTTTTAACTCCAGTTGAAGAGCTGTCATGGAATGAACCCTTGAACCCTATTTAGTAAGACTTCAATTCAAATAATAATAATTAACCCAAGTTGCTAGTCA
>DKAT01000058.1 GCA_002450905.1 Spirochaetia bacterium UBA6919 | reverse complement strand
GAACTAAAAATTCTGATTCCGATGGTGTTGGGGTGGATTATCTGCTGGATACCATCTCAAATAAAATATATTTTTATGGGGATTTCATTACAGGATAAGAGATTTCAGGTGCTGATAATAAATCTGCTGAATACGATGGGTCATGGTGTGATTTGTAATGGATAAATCATTGACCTGAACTATAGGAACTATCCCCTTGACTGAACTCGATGCAAAGATCTCATCCATAGCATATAGCTCTTCCAAAGAATAATATCCTTCTTCATATTGAAGATTTTCTTTATTAAATAAGTTCAGTAGAACCGAACGAGTTATCCCTGGCAGGATCCCAGTATCCAAATGAGGAGTATAAATCTTATTATCCTTTATGAAAAAGAGATTGAAGGTAGACCCCTCGGTGACATAGCCCTCACTATTGAGCATAATCCCATCATCAAAACCATTTTCCTTCGCTTCTATACTGGCAAAAAGATGATTGGCAAGACTAGTTAGCTTTAAAGAAGAGGGAATTGCAAAGGGATGATTTCTGATATACTTACTCACCATAACTTTTATAGGAATTATGTTTGTATTAAAGTAGTTGTCGGGAAGTTTCGTTGTGGTGATCAACTGAGTGATGTTTGTACTCTCAAGATGCACTTTCGATAGATCGATAATCCCCTTTGTAAGGGTCACCCGAACCCGTGCATTGATGTAATTATTTTTCCTGATAAGATCCTGGATATTTTGATCCAGTTGGGTTAAAAAATTCTCCATTCCAGAAATCTTCAGAGCAGAGATGCTATTTCTTAATCTGTGGATATGTTCTTCTATAAATAAAGGACGCTGGTTTAGCGCGAGGATGGTATCAAAACATCCAAACCCATAAAGGAATCCAGAGTCATCAATATGGATTTTAGCTTCATCACGACGGATCAGAGTATTGTTTAACAAGACATAATCAAAAGACATTTCGTTAAGATCTCTGTTGGATGATTATCTGTTTGTTATAATTATTTCTTATCCTCATCAAATACATCTTTCATCCTGTCTAATATTTAATTATTCTTATCCATAAAAGTTTTTAGATTATTTGTCACCTTTCTCATCTTTCTGAGTTGAGATCTGATATTCTACAATCCGATGATTTCCTTTATCTACAATTAATAGACGATTCTTAACAGCGATAATATCCCATGGGTGATAGAATTCTCCCATATCTCCACCTATACTACCAAACTCACCCGTCCATTGACCTTTGGTGTCATACTTTAATATCCTGTTATTGTAGGTATCAGCCACAAACAATACCCCATTCTGATAAGCAATACCCTTTGCATAACCAAGATAACTTTGGGTACCTCGTCTAATCAGCATTTCACCAGGTATCTTTACTCCTGAAATGCCATTATAAGAAACTATCTTATTTTCAGCAAGGATATACACCTTCCCATCAGGACTTACCGTGATATCCTGAGGATCCAAAAGTTTTCCTTTTCGATCTTTTATTTCAAAAGCCTTTTGGAGGATTCCCTCTTCGTTTACCTTCACTACACGATGATTTGCCTTATCCAATATATAGATCATTCCACCTGAATAAGCCAATTGGGTGGGTTGATTGAGTTCACCAAGTTCCCGTCCACTAATCTTCAGTATGGTGGATTGATGATTACGAGGATAAATAAGAATTCGATCCCGTTCTGTGTCTGATACATATATCTTGCCTCCAGACCCTTCGCAAATTCCTCTGAAAGATGGACTAAAATCATCAGATAGCAAATATTTTACTTCTGAAAATTGTTTAGACCTTTGAGCTAAGTTATAATTGTGAATAGTAGATGAACCATTGACTTCAAATAATCTATTGTTACTATTGACAGCAACAGACAGTGGGGATTCCAGTTCTTTCCCCTTATCAGAAAATACACTTATGTTTTTAATTAAATCACCATTCATCTGGAAGAGGCGAATATGACTATTATTTCTATACACAACCGCAACTATCCCTGCAGGACTAATCTTCACATATTGTGCACTCCCTTGTTTTGTAGAAATATCTCCTGACCAGAAATTTATAAGCTGCCCGTCCTTGTTATGGATGCTGATCTTCTGATTTTCTTTATCAAATACATAACACTTGTTTTCATATACTGAAACAGAACTTGGGAAAGCGGACATTATGGATATGTCTTGAACTGCATTCCTATTTTTGTTAATTACCTTCACATGACTGGAAGAATTCTTATAAATATTTTGATACAACCAGTAGAAGTGATTATTTTCATATGCCATATCAATAAGGCGATTAATTTGCCATTTCAGTCCAGGAACAATCATTCGTCTAGCCAGAATCTTTCCTTGTACCTTATCAAAATCAAGATGAAACAATTCATTATAACGACCAGTAGAGGAAATTGCAAACAACTCATCCCCAAATGCCCTTATCTTAACAGGATTGAACCCAGCCAGCCTATTATATGTCAGTGTCTTAATAATATTCAGATCACTATTGTATACAATTATCTGTTTATTCGATCGATCCAGAACATATACGACACCCGCATACGTCACAGCCAAACTGGAAGGAGAATTCTTCTTCAATGATCTTTTAACAACACTCTTATTTTCTGATAATTCTTTTGATAAACCAGACAACGGAATCTTCTTCACTTCCTTGTAAAGCTCATCCACTACGTACAGATTATTTTTCTGATCAAAACCAATATCACTAATAATTCCAAATTGATAATCGGGATTACCACCATACTGAGTCATAGCGACAGGTGTTTGCTTATCCTTCTTAAATCTCTCATAACCAGGATAGACATTTCTATTTTTCATATATCCCGATAGTACACGTGATTTAATACGATTAATAGGGACAATAAGATAATTTCCTTTGTAGTTAATGTAAATACCAATGACCCTCTTGTGAATATCAAGTACAGGTCGTCCTACTGAGTTTGTATCTGCTGGGAAATTAGCTGTAAGACAAGGATAATGATATTGATTATAGTTATTATACCGTGCTAATATCTTTCCATATACAGATCCACCAAGCTGAACCTCATCTCCCACATCCACCTGATCTGAATCACCATGCTCATAAGCATCAGGAACATACCGTCTTGAAGTAACCAGGATAGAAAATCCCTCTAATGGGTACTTTTCAAAAATTCCCTGTTCCTTATTATTTGCAGAATGATGAAGAGTGCCGCTAACATATCCCTTGGTGATACTATAATCAGTGATAACACGTCCTAAACGGGAAATATAAAAACCATGACTTCTCCCTGAATTGGTGGAAACAGATTTAACCTTATAATCAAATTTGGTTTGAGGTTTAGAATATTGGGTGGAAAAGATAATCACTGCAAGGATGATCAAAAGATATTTTTGAATTGCCATAACACGTCCTTATAATTTAATTTCCTGAAAATATGGATCACATCCATTATCGATCATAAGAGAAGTGAATTTAAATTTATATCTAAATTTAACTATCTCTTTATAAAATACTGGACAACAAAATCTTATTAAAAAATATTTCGCTAATTATTTAAAAGATAATAAAAAATTATTTGTATTTTACACAAAAAAAAATTAAATTATCTAGACAAATAATTAATGAAGGAGACATCTGTCATGAAATTAGTCATGTCAATACTCTTGTTAGTAGCAACTCTCTTCCAATTCGCCTATACAGAAGAAGATTTAAGCGCAGTCAAATGTGGTGAAGGCCGACGAAGCCTTACATTACAACAAAGAATTACTGCTGAAGGACGATATTATACTATATTACGTAAATTATACGTCCCACAAGATAAAGGAGATATCTGTAACCAATCCCATTACATGGAATACGGATATTGGGACTACGATTACCGACTCAAAGAAAAATATTATAAAGGACATCGAAATATCCCTGCTGGATTCTGGGTCTACGTCTATCCATTCTGGTATGTCTGGAAAGATCAGAAGCCATTTTAATGACCTGAAAAGATGAATGAATGAGAATGAATATTATTTCAAATAGCCTGAAACTTGGACTGATGCTCATTATAATAATATGTATCAATCAAGTTTCTTGTTCTAAAGCAGAAAAAACAATATCTTCCCCAGTTGCAAAACAAGATCAATCTAGATATCATCAACCTCAAGTACTTGCAGAAAAAGCCCCAAGCTCTACATCTGCTGATGCTCGAAATTTATCTAAGAACGATAAAAAATCCCTAAACAGAAGACTCCTCCCCCGAACAACTCAGGTCAATTTTCAGGAACACGGAACAAAGCTCATTAAAAATGCCCACATCTCCCTTGAAATCAAAAAATATAACAAATGGTATAATAATCTCGAAAATATAATTAAATCTAAAAAAGGATCCTATATTTCTAATTCTAATCAAAATAGGTATCGAAATTCCATCAGCGGTAAAATTGTCATCCGGGTGCCTAAAGATGATTTTCAAGACCTGATGAATGTGGTAAAAAAACTCGGTAAGCTCATATCAGAAAGTATTGATGTCCAGGATGTCACCAGTCAATATATTGATTTGGAAGCCAAGTTAAAAAATAAATTAATCACAGAAAAAAGATTTAAAGAAATTATTCAGGGTAAAGCACAAAATGTCACTGATTTATTACAAGTTGAAAGACAGTTGGAATCACTTTCCACAGATATCGATCGTTTGAAAGGTCAGATCAATTATCTGGAGAATAAAACAAGTTTCTCTACGATCCATCTTACTTTCAGAGAAACGGGAGATAATATCACCAAAATCTCTACGTTCTGGAGGGATATTGGAAGTGGATTTGAGGATTCATTTAAAACAGGTATCAAAGGGTTTTTCACGGTAATTTACGTTATCATAGTTTTGATGATTGGGGGTATCCCCATTTTCCTAGTTGCATTTTTTGGATACAAATTCATCAAAAAATATCGTGCTAAATCAAAAGCTGCCAAAATATAGAGCAGTTTTTTAACCTTTCTTAATTATTCGTTATCAACGTAAACCACAAATCTATCTTATTGAAGAACAGTCTATTGTGATATTATTACAAAATAATCCTTCATAGAACAGGTAAATTTGTCACTAAACAATTAACAGCCAGCACACCGAATCAATATCGGAATTAAAATTTTTGATTCCGATGGTTACTCATTTTACTATCTGTCTTATAATATCTTAAATATTTATATTTTCTTATTTGGTTAGCTACAATTTTACCATATTTCAAAAGATCTTCCTATATTTAAACATCACTGAGTCCCTACTTAATTGGATAGCCAATAGGAATATCGTTATAATTTAAACGAAACCACTTTACATCGAAGTAATTTTTATATATTTTCTACTTATATAAATCATTTAATATTCATTTTATTTGAGAGAATCAAATGTTTAATCCGTTTCAACCAAGACCCCCAGTTAATGAAATTACCGCGGAAGATGTAAAAAAAATTATTGACCAGAATGAAGATGTCCTCTTACTGGACGTTAGAACCCATCAGGAGTATTCAGGTGAGATGGGACACATCCAAAATTCAATGCTTATCCCCCTTCAAATGCTCTGGCACCACAGTGAAGATTTAGAGAAATATAAGAATAAACAAATTATAATATATTGCAGAAGTGGTCAACGGAGTGCAGAAGCTTGTCGTATCCTTGATCAGCAGGGATTTAAAACAAAAAATATGTTAGGTGGCATGATTCGATGGAATCAGTTACAATACAAAGTGGAATATTAATTTCAGGAGAACAAAGATGGCAGCGGATCTCGACAAGGTTATGAACGTTAAAGGTGTTGTTAGTGCAATCGAATTTACACCTGATGGTAGAGTAATACAATCGAAAGGAAACATGGATAAACGGGTTGAGGAAATGATGGCTGATCTCTGTTCTGCTAACTTGAGGATGGCGAGAATGCAGGCTCACTTATTTACAGAGGAATCAGGGGCATTTGGTTTCGGCTCTGAGCTTACGGGATTTGCTATGATGGGCACTGAATTGGCTATTTGTGTTATAGAAAATGTCGGTGTTCTTGTCAAACAAAATGAGACTAATTTAAACCAGATTTATGAGGTCCTGGCATCAATTTAATATAATTACTCAGTGATTATATCGCTCCATGAAGTATCCAAGACAATCTAATCTTATAATTTCTTCATTTACAGATAATAATGACGGCATCACCTCCTGATTGAGTTCAAGGACTCCATTATTATTACGAAAGTACTTTTCACTTACATCATTTCCCTGTTCATCTTTTGCTTCTAATAATAATCCTGGATGATTTTTTTGGGTATATCCAATCATCGTAGCCTCTGAAAGGACTTGAAAGTTAAGGTGATCCAAGTCTTTACGAAGACGAATATCGGTTTCATCTGAGTGGAAACTAAAACTTACTTCATCAGGTATTCTAATGGTTGCCATGGTATGATATAATTCCATGTCATGTGCAGGTACAGGATGTTCAGGGAAGTGAGACAGGTGCAGACAAGCATCAATAAAATTATAAGCATGTTCCACACTATAAGGTTGGCTGGGTCGTCCACACTCTACTGTTACAGATGGACATATTTCAGAAAATGCTGATGTTTGTGTACCCTCAGGCTGTTTATAATAAATTACCGTCCTGCTAAATAGTGTAGCAAGATGAAAATATCTCTGATCTAATTTGGTAAGGCAGGCATAATGGGGATTAATACCTGATGTATTGTGGATATCCAAACTTGCAAAGGGATTTTTAGACCTCATTTCCTTAATAATACTCTGAGCCATGATTCTCTCGGGTGTATTTCCCTCTAACCAGCATCGATTGAAATCTTCCTGGTGCTCAAGATGGCGTCGATTCTCTTTGGAGGATTGTACATTCCCTATAAATACACTTAAAGCTCTGGGTAATTCTTTATTATTATAATATTTCAAGATATTTTGAATAGCCAAGAATCCACTGTCCTCGTTTCCATGGAGCAAAACCGATACAAACAAGGGTTCTTTTCGTTTTCCAAAAAGATGAATTAGTGTTGGTTTAGATAAGATCTCATGGATATTTTGGGTCGTTACATCCAGAAGACCCTCTGGTAAGTAATTTATAGATTCGTACATTTTATTTAAATAACCCACCTATGGACAGGTTCACCACTCATCTGGTTCTCAAGATATTGTCTGGTCAATTCTTTCATGTCACACCGGTATTTCTTTTGGAAAGCCCTCTGCCAGTCTGTACCTGTTTGATGTTTATTCACTCTCTCACTAATAATATTAAGATAATAATTTATATCTTGTGAGTCCAGTCCCAATTGTTCTAAGCCCTGACAAGATAGTGGGAGGAGTTCTTCAAGGATAAGAGATTTAACTGAATGATATTTTCCATCCAGCCAATGTAAACTAGCATTTAATCCATACTTTGCTGATTCATAAAAGTTTTTCTCTATATTATCAAAAGGTATCCTTTCTTCCACAGGCGGATTCATGGTTCCCATGCCCTGAATTAATCCAAAGAAGAACGTTGCATTGGCTATAGTATCAATCATTGTAGGGCCAGAGGGTATTACACGATGTTCTATTCTTAAATGAGGATCTCCCTGTTCATCAAATCCTATGAGTGGGCGATTCCAACGCCATATAGTCCCGTTGTGGAGGCGGAGATGACAAAATTGACTGATATCCTCCTCAAAAAGAATTGGTAACAGGATTTCATAGTTATTACAATTATCTATAAACAGATCCACAAGGGAATGGGATGCATATTTATTTCCAAAGGTAACACGCCTTGGTTTACTAGAAGTCTTTTCATGGGGTGTCTTAATTGTAACAGATTGTTCAAACAAGGGAATTCTGCTTTCAGCCCAGAGATCTTTATTAAAAACATACGGTGAATTAGCAGTTACAGAAATCATCGGAGCAGATAATACCATCGATGCATTATAGAAGCGAACAGCAACGTCACTATCCACTTGAAATTGTATCTGGAAGGCTGTTGTTATGGATTCCAACATGACATCCGAATGAGTCATGATAAGATGCTCATTTCCTTCAATATCAATATAAATGGGCTGGCCCTTCCTCTGGAGCATTACCTGATCATTGAGAGCCCTATATCTTTTTTTATCCGACATATTTCCAATAACCAATTCCTCATCCCGTACAGTGGGTAAGATACCAATCATCATGACGTGGTTGTTAAACTCCCTGGCAGTCAAAATACACTTGTTCCATGTATCCATCAATTCATTGTGCATATTTTTCAAGGCACATCCATATAATTTCTGAGGTGGAGTATTGATTTCAATATTAAATGCCGCGAGTTCTGTTTCTACAAGAGGATTATTTAATGCTTTCAAATAATTTTTGTTATTAGCAGAGGGAGAATACGTTTGATCATGGACTAACCAGGCCTCCAGTTCAAAACCCCCAACCCCATGTCCATTGGAAAAGACTTTATTATTTATATATTCATTTAAAAGATCTGTCTCTCTGCGAAGTCGTAGATTAAATTCATGGAAATCCTTTTCAGTAAAATGGGATGTGGATATTTCCTGACCCATATATCAACCCTATATGATTTCTTATGATAAAGGTACTCAAATCCATATTCAGAGTCCATCGAATTATAATATAAAATTAATTATACAGTAGTCAGGTACACACATATCCATACCATAACCTAATAACCTCTACTGATCCAGCAAACAATTAGTTTCCATCAATAAAATCTCTTACTATCTCACATACCTGGGGATGAGGATCATTCAATAGCCCTAGTAATATAGATTTCGACTCTTCACCTCCAATAAGTCCAATAATATAGGCTATATCCCCTCTTATAGTAGGACTTTCATTTTCCAGAGCCAATTTTAACGAGGGTAAAGCTTTTTTTATCTTATCAGGAGCTAACTCTACCAATTCTTCAAATAATGCAGTCATCCCCAGTCTCACCTTAATTCGATTATCCTTAAATAATTCTCCGCTCAGTTCAAAAAGATTTTCATCATGGATAAACAACGTTCGAATACTCTCTAAAAAATCATTTTCCATATAATTAGAAATCATTTCAATTAACTGATCTTTCTCAAAATTATTCATTAATGTTTCCTATTTCCTAATTTTTTTTTATTATTGTATTAGTTTCATTTCCGAAAATTTAGTCGGAAGTCTTTCAATTATTCAATTAATTTTCAATTTAATACAAATTATCTTATGCATCTCATTGGGTAATTTTATTTTTAGGCAACCAGCTTATGGATGATATACAAACAAATCAAATATCAAGCAGTGAAGTCGCTATCGAAGTTAAATATATTAAACCCGGTACTAAACTCAAATTTAACGCATATAACGAAGAAGGGCAACTCATCCAAAATGCTTATACCCCATTCACTCAGGAAAGGGTTAATGAACTCCTGAGACTGGGTATTGAAAAAATATTCTACACCCTCTCAGAGAAAAAAAATATCAATGATCAGATCACCCCATTAGAAGAATATCTTGATAAACAATTATATACTGGACCAAGAGTTATTGACATAAAGACACAAAAAAAGGGTGTCAGCGCTATAAAGAAAATCGCTCAACTCATTAAAGATAAACACAACATCACTGTAGACCAGGCAAAATCATTTGTTGATATGGTACTCCATGATATCCAAAATAATATGGATGAAGTCATCAATTTATTATCCCTTCAGCTCTATGATGATCATGCTTATGTCCACTCTATCAATGTTGGAATAACATCTATGGTTATTGCAAAAGAGCTTGGGAAGAGTGAGAATGAAATTAAAGAAATTGGTCTTGGCGGATTCCTTCATGATATTGGAAAAATGGCAATTCCGTTTGAAATCCTATCAAAGAAGGGGAAATTAGAACCCCACGAATTTGAAATCATGAAAAAACACCCTATTTACGGCTATGAAATGGTCAAAGACGATCCAAATCTCCCTAAGATAGTAAAAGATATGATCTTACTACACCACGAACGATTCGATGGTATGGGTTACCCTCTCCAATTCAAAGAAAATAAAATCGCTGATGCTATCTATATTATTGCTGTCGCAGAAACTTATGATGCCCTTACCACAAACCACCCCTATCAGGACGCTGTCACATTAAGAGAATGTAAAAAAAGGATTCTCGAAGCCTCTGGAAAGCAGTTTAAAAAAGATATTGCAATGTTCTTCACAAAAAAAATGAATATTTTCATCAAAGAAAATGACTTACCAGAATTAAATGATTACGTCCTCCTAAATACTGATGAAATAGCAAAAATCACTGAAGAAAATAAATCAAATCCCTCAAGACCCATTATTAATATCTATATCCAGCACAATAAAACTCTTAAAAAACCATTAGAAATTAATTTAAAACTTGACTTAACAAGAGAAATTATTAAAATTCTTACGCCAGATGAGATTATGAAACTGAATATCCCAAAATAATATCTGCAAAGATTAGTTATGATTAATATGAGTAACCTCACAAATCTATTAACAGACCCAAAAAATGTTATTTTTTATAATTCACCAATCCCCATAGCTATGCACATGAATGATAAATGGATTTATATTAATCCTGCAGGTCTGAATCTTCTGGGAACAAATAACCCTGATAACATAATCGGAAAATCAATATACGATTTCATACATCCTGCTTATCATGATATTGAATCTTCACGAATTGAGGATTTGAAAAAAAAACACGATGATATTTTCCCCATAGAAGAGAAAATTATCCGCCTCAATGGCGAAGTCATCGATGTCGAAATAAACACATCATACATCGAATATCAAAACCAACCTGTATTCCAGGTCATCATCTATGATATTACAAGACACAAAATTAAAGAAGAGCTCTATAAAACAGAATATAATCGGTTTCAACTCCTTTTCGAACAAGCTCCCGATGCCTATTTTCTCTGCGATACCAAAGGGATTATTGTTAATGGAAATACAACTTTTGAAAATATCATCGGCACTCCAAAAAATGAATTTATTAATACTAATATCCTAAAATCAAATATCATCCATCAATCACAAATTATTAATGCTTCAAATATCTTTGTCAATTTAAAATTAGGTAATGCCATTCCCTCTAAAGAAATTATCTTCCTCCACAAAAATGGATCTACCATCCCCCTTGAATTAAACTGTGTCCCAATTAAAATCCGTTCTCAAATCCTTATCCTATTTCAGGCAAGAGATATTAGTGAACGGGAAATGGCTGAAAAAGAATTAAAGGACAGTAAAGAGCGTCTTCACAGACTTTCTGAAGCTACTTTCGAAGGTATTCTCCTCAGTGATAATGATCGTATCATGGATACAAATTTCAACCTTGCCTATATGCTGGAATACTTACCCATTGAAATGAATAATGTATCGATATTCGATATTTTTGCCTCTGATCAAAAACAAAATCTCATAATTTACTTCAAATCGGATCAGGACAAGCCATTTGAAACCATAGCCCGAAAAAAAAACGGCTCCACATTCCCCGTAGAAGTCCTATACCGAAATGCTCCTTTTCATGACAGAATCATTAAAATCCTCGCCATCCGTGATATCACCGAAAGAAAACGTCTTGAGCGATTACGGGAAGACACCGAAAGAATTATTCACCATGACCTTAAAAACCCTCTCAATGGGATAATAGGATTCTCCAATGTACTCCTGGCTAATCCCAAACTAACTGAAGATCAACGTAAATATCTTACATTCATTAATGAAAATGGATACACCGTACTCCATATGATTAATCACTCTCTGGATCTATTTAAAATGGAGGAGGGTACTTATCAATTCCATCCACATCCCTGTGATATCATCAGCATCTTAAAAAAAATCAATATGGAATTGATGAATATTTTGAAAATGAAAAGAATTACTCTCAATTATTTCTGTAATAATATTGAGTTATCATGGGAAAATTCTATAATTGTGAATGGTATAAAAATACATCTCGCAAGCTTGTTTGCAAATCTCCTTAAAAATGCACTCGAAGCCTCTCCTGAAAATCACCCAGTCACTATAAATATTAACGAAATGGATGATATCCTTATTATTGATATCCATAACATCGGCGTAATTCCTCAGGAAATCAGGGAACACTTCTTCGAAAGATATGTAACGAGTGGTAAGAAGGGGGGAACGGGTATTGGCACTTATAGTGCACGTCTGATTGCAAAGACCCACAAAGGATCTATCAAATTTACTACGTCAGAAAGTGAAGGGACTCATTTAATTGTCACCCTCCCAGTTTGTAATTAAATTTACTTGCGTAATATTTCAGTTTGTTAAAATAATACTTTTGATGCTAGCCCTAAATCTCTTAAACCATCCTCGAATCTCTTTGATAGGAACTTTCCGCATTTTAAATACTTCATTTCTCTTCTTGATCATAGGTACCAGCTTACTTAATGCTGAATAATATGCTCTAAATAATATTTTTAACAATTCAAAGGATGATTGTTCCACTATAAATTGCCCCCCTATCCCCTTTCTGAACACTAATCCATAAATTTGAACCAAATATCGATAAGCGGTGTAAAAAGGCAGAAATATTAATACTGATATCGGAAAATTCTTAATCGCAACCCAAAAATGATTTCTCTCCACTAAAAATGCCTTAAATGGGGAAAATTTCCCAGATGATCCTGATCCATAATGATAAATTAATGCATTTGGACATAACTCTGCTTTCCAACCAGCAATTCGTCCACGCATTCCCAAATCCGTATCCTCACAATAAGCAAAAAAATCTTCATCAAAATATCCTATTTCCCCCAGCATCTCCTTTCGATAAAGCCCTGCACAACCACTAGGAACAAATATTTCCTCTTCTTTTGTATATTTTATTGATTCCTCAAGACGTCCTCTTTGCCTGGACATTCCGTCAGGATAAATATTCATCCCCACAGAATCAATCAATTCAGGCTTATCAGTAATAAGTACTTTAGGCGCTACCATCCCTACTTGAGGATTCACATCAGCTGGCTTTACTAATTCACAAAGAAAATTATGATCCAGTATAGTATCATTATTTATAAGAACAACATATTTTCCTCGAGCTATTTTCATTCCCTGATTGTTAGCAGTAAATCCAAAGTTTTCACTATTTTTTATCAAATGGACATGAGGGTAACAACTTTCTAAATACTCTAAAGATCCGTCCTTTGATGCATTATCAATTAGAATGACCTCAAAATCCTGTAAGGATTGATTCATCAAGGTTGGCATCATTTCTTTTAAAAAATGGAGTCCATTATAATTTACTATAATTACAGATATTAAAGGTATATCATTTTTCATCATGGCATTCAATATTTTTACCAGCTAAATGTAATTTTCGTTCAATCAATTTAAGTTAGAGATTCCTTTATAATTGAATTCCCTATTGTGAATTGTCATGATGAGGATTTCAATATTTAAAGATTAATGGTATCTAAAAATCGGATTGTAATTTTAATTGATTAATAGTTCCATTTCATCTATTCGAACCAAATAATTAAAAAAACACGACAAAGATATTAAACTTCTAAGGAAAGATCAAACTATTTAAAATATTTATGTATAATTTATTAAATAGGTGAAAAAATAATGTAAAATCTCACCCTATATAACTATATTTTTTTATGTGAATTTAATTATTTTTTTAGACACCTTTAAAAGATTTAACTCCACCCGCAAATTTTAACCTTTTTAAAACAGCATTTAAAATAATTCCATCCATTATGGATATATTTACTTATCATTGTAATTTTAATAATTAAGTTAGTTTAATTTTTATGATGAATCGATATGTTTAAAACAATAGTTCATAGAATTAATATCGGATAATGAACGTCAATTGATGATTGTATACATTGATGGGTTACAAATCCTTTTGTATGAAATTTAGTTTAGGATTACAAAAAATTTGTGTGTGATGCTATACTGATAATATTTGATATCTGAAATCCTTTGCTCCATGGTTCGAGAGCCTCATCATGACAGTGTTGATTATTTGACATTAATTTTAAAAGAGTTTCAGTATAATAATTCTAATAAGATTTAATGAATAATCATGAATATCATTTACAGAAATCCATGATTAGTAAGAAAATCTTTTGTAATACCCCGTTTCATCTCACTCTTGTTGAGTAACCGATCAATATATTTTGCAATGAGATCAATCTCTATATTGACTTTCTGTCCCACACAATAAGTATGAAAAATCGTTTGATCAAAAGTAATGGGAATAACCGTTAATCGTATTTGATCAGATAATATTTCATTAATTGTAAGACTTACTCCATCAATAGCTATTGATCCTTTCGGGATTAAATATCGTAAAATGTTTTCTGGACAATTAATGAAAAGATGAATATCCCTGCCTTCTTTCTGAATCTTGTTAAGAATCCCCGTTCCATCAACATGTCCCTGTACAATATGTCCATCGAGAAGGGAATTAATGGAGATAGGTCTTTCTAAATTCACAAGGCTCCCTGTTTTAAGATCGTTTAAATTAGTCAAGGCAAGAGTTTCTTTAGATGAGTAATAAGAAAATGATTTTTGATCTATACGAATCGCGGTTTGACACGCTCCATTAATGGCAATACTATCTCCAATTTCTAATCTATCCAGCGTTTTATAACAATTGACAGTCATGACCTTCCCATCTTTCTCTTCCACACGGGAGATTTTTCCAAGTTCACTGATAATACCTGTAAACATGAGATTATCCTTTATTTTAAAAAAAATATTCTTTTCTGCTCTGTTCTCTAAAATTATTATATTTAAAAGACTTGTCAAGGAAAAAAAAAATCTGTATTATTTTATTACAAAAATATGAAATGTGAAGAAATTCGTTCACAATTTAGCAGTCAATTTGAAGCAGAATGTCTCATTCATTGTGAGGCTCTTTATAAATTAGCCCGATATTTAACTTTAGATGAGAATGAAGCGGAAGACCTTTTTCAGGATACCTTGTTAAGAGGATTCCAATTTTTTCATAAATTCCAATCCCAGACTAATTGCAAAGCCTGGTTATATAAGATTATGAAAAATCTTTTTATCAACCAGTATCACAAGAAGAAAAGTCGTTTGGAAGTTGTTCCGATGGAACTTTACAACGATGTTAATAATGATCACTTAGATCATGATGAGAAGCAATTTAATCCTGAACTCACAGTGCTCAATGACATGTTTAATGCAGAAATAATTTATGCGCTCAATACCTTACCCGCGGATTATAAATTGGCAGTGATGCTTGCTGATCTACAATATCTTTCTTATCAAGAAATTTCTGAGATACTCAATTGCCCCATAGGGACCGTTCGATCACGAATATCGCGAGGACGAAAGCTCTTAAAAAGAATATTATTTAATTATGCTCTGCGAGAGGGGATTATAAAAGAATCATTTGGAAAGAAACCCATAACACCGAACTAAAGACATTCTAAATTATATTGCATTTGGTATTCAAGAAATAATTGAGGGTGAAATTTATTTTTCTATTTATATATTTAATATAGCTTTTAAATGGTGTTTAATTTCCTGATTATCAGGGGCTAGTTCAAAAGCTTTTTTTAAATATTCCATAGCTTGCGATTCCTTTTGCATTTTAAAATATCCCCACCCGATAGAATCCAGATAAGCCGGGGTATCAGGAGCAATTTCCAGGGCCCTTTTACAAAATGAGATGCCCTTTTCTATGTCTTCGGCTCCGTCGATATATATCATACCCAAAGAATTATATGCATTTGCATTATTTCCATCCTGACGAATAACCTCCGTGTAATAATCCTTTGCTTTTTCAAAATTATTTTTTTTATAATGAATATATCCCATCATCGATAAGGCTTTGAGGTCGTTCTTGTTTTGCTGGATTATTTCTGAGAGATGTCCTTTTGCAGTTTCATAGTCCCTCTGGCGGATGTAGATGTATCCCAGGATGCTGTGAACGTTGTATAGATGGATGTATTTGTATTTTGACAGGGTGATTTCGTTGAAATGGACTATGGCTTTATTTAGATCATCCGTCTTTGTATAGAGGAGTCCAAGATAATAATGAGATTCGAGGTTTTCCGGATCTTCATTGACACATTTTAGTAGAGTAGTGATGGCGTCATTATATTTACCAGCATCGTATTGTTCTCTTCCCTGTTTTAGTAATTCAGTGACTTTCTTCTGTGAGGTAGAAATAGTAAGATCCACACGACTCCACATACTTTCTAAATCATCATTCATTGATATATCCCTATGATTAAACTATTATAAGTCCCATTTTTTTATTGTATCAATGATTGAGTGATCTGTGAGATCAAGCTTCAGGGGGGTAATGGATATATAATTGTTTTCAATCGCCATAAAATCACTCTCCTCCTTGTAATGGTAGCTTGGAAGGTCACCTCCAATCCAAAAGTACTTCCATCCAAAGGGGGACTCTCTTTCAATAACCCGATCACGGTATACCCTGTTTCCAAGAGAGGTAATCATTGTACCATTTATAGAATCACGATCTATATTGGGTATATTTATATTAAATATGACTTTTTCAGGCCAGTTGACGGATTTTAATTTACGGATAATATTTATTGCGTGATAAGTTGCTGAGGAATAGTTTTTTTCATGACCATATCCATCTAATGAAAGTGCTATTGCGGGAACATTATGGAAACAAGCTTCTCTTGCTGCTGCTACCGTACCTGAGTAATAGATATCGATACCCATATTAGGTCCGTTGTTAATTCCAGAGATAACTAGGTCTATTTTATGCTTAAGAAATCCCTCCAGACCTACTTTTACGCAATCTGCAGGGGATCCGTTTAATGTATAGGTATTTTTCTGGACTTCTTTGATGATGAGAGGTTCGAATATGGTAATTTGATGACTGGATGCACTTCTTTCCCTGTCTGGAGCAATAACTGTTAAGTGGATATCGTCAGCATTACTGAGTGCTTCTTTGAGGGAGATGAGTCCCTCACCGTGGATTCCATCATCATTAGTTAATAAGATATTCATAAGTTTCCAATTCGGGCAGACAGGATTTGAACCTGCGACCCCTAGACCCCCAGTCTAGTGCGCTAACCGAGCTGCGCTACTGCCCGTGTATTATGGGTGGTTAAGAAATAATTTGGAATGATGATCACCACCACCTATCAAATCATCGTAGCTGAATTCATACAATACTAACATATTTTCTATAAAAATCAAGTATTTCTTAATGATAGTCGTCATAAATTATATTTTACTGGGTATTAAGTCTATTGATGTATTTCGGATATGCATTTGTGGAATCTAAATAAGGAAATGATGGAATTGTGTTGTAATTCAAATATAAAAAAAATTGCTTGACATATAGGATTAAAATCAATATACTTAGCCAATTAGGTTTTGAGAGGTCATTATCCTCAAATACCTCATATCTATATCAAATCTTTTAATTTATATAAATCAACAAGGGGTTTTTTATGCGTAAAAAAATTTCCATTCTGGCGATATTGATATTCGTCCTGGGATTATTCATTTCGACGGGCAGAGCATCAGCAGAGGAGGATTTGAGTAAATTACTCGAGGGACCCAAATCTTCTCAGCAGATCATGAAAGATAAGATGGCTGATAAGACCAGATATTCTGCTGCTCTAATTGTACTTATTGGTGGTTTAGTCCTCGGATTAATCATGGGTGCTATTGTTCAGAGAAGTCAGTTTTGTATGTCCAATGCCTTCACATTCATTCGGATTCTGGGCACGTTCACGAAGTTCAAATCCTATATGGTAGCACTTTTCATATCGATACTGGGGGTATTAATCCTGAGTTATATTACCATTGATAAAAAACACCTTGTAAATATCATGGAGGCAACGAGACCGACGTATGTGAAATTCTATGCGGATGATTTCAATCTATTCCGGTTTATAGCGGGAGGATATATTTTCGGGATGGGAATAGTCTTTGCGGGAGGATGTGCTTCAAGAATACTTGTTCGAACAGGGGAAGGAAATATAGGATCACTTATAAGCGTTATATTCTTCACAACTGGAGCAGGTTTAGCAATGACTGGAGGTTTCTTTCAATCTATCATTCAACCACTTGGGAATATCAGCAAACCTGTTGTAACGGGAATCACTAGTATGATGGGGATTAAATCCGATACCCCCTTTGCTATACCCAATTTGTTAGGTGATTTGGTGGGATCTAAAGCAGTCAGTGCGTTCTCATGGGGTATTTTGATCTTATTTGGAATCTTTCTTGTAGTCTGGTTCATCCGTTCCAAAGAGAGAGACGAATTCTGGGGTGCTAAATGGCCACTCACAGGTATTGGTATTGGATTACTTGTCGTCATTGGTTGGGCTGTAACAGGATATGCAAAAATTATAGCACCTACCCCTGATATATCGGATATCCCTCACAATAGTTTAACCTTTGCCAATCCAAGCTATCGATTGGTGGAACACCTATACAATTCATTCACCACTTATAATTATTCATTCAATGATATTTTAACTATGGCACAGGTCAGGGAAAACGTCGCTAATGCAGCCGATAAACAAACATATATTATCTATAACTTTGGAGTAGCATCTGTTGTAGGGGCTATACTGGGCTCAACAGTCACGGCACTCATCACCAGAACTTTTAATTTCATATTTCCACCCAACTTCACAGCTTATGTGGGTCACATCATCGGTGGATTACTCATGGGATTTGGTGCAGTATTATCCTTAGGATGTAATATAGGACAGGGATTAAGTGGAATGTCTACCCTGGGATTTGGTGCACTCATTACTGTAATTTTCATCATCCTCGGATCATGGACTTCTGTTTGGATCAGAGATAAATTCGAGATCTAATCCCGGGAGGATCCAAATCCAATCAGGTAATAAACCAAGGTTATAACCGAACTCGCTGCGGCAGCTATATAAGTCATCGCAGCAGAGTTTAAAACCCTTCCCACATGGACATCCTCTCCTTTCGTAACAATACCATACTGTAATAACAGCTTTCTCGCACGACTTGAGGCATTCAACTCCACAGGGAGAGTAATAATAGAGAAGAATACAGTCACAGCAAGGAATATCAGAGCAACTTTAAAGAGTCCCATACTATGAAATGTAAATCCAACAACTATCCCTGCAATTACTAGGATATTAAATACCCACGCAGAAAACTGGGTTACCGGTACAAGTGCTTGTCGAAGACCAAGTAAACTATAATTCTTCGCCTGTTGGATAGCATGACCAGCCTCATGAGCCGCTACTCCTATTGATGCTATGGATGGAACACGAGATACATCCATAGATAACCTCAATACATTATTGGAAGGATCATAGTGGTCACTAAGACGTCCTCTAACCTCCTGAATCTTCACATGGGACAAACCGCTCTTATCTAAAATCTCCCTTGCAGCCTGATATCCTGTATATCCCTTCTTAGATGCCACCTTAGAATACCTGCTAAACTGCCCATTCACCCGTATCGATGCCCAGATCGTCAATAACAGAGCTGGTACCATTAAAATGATATATAATAACATAAGACCTCTACAAAATATTTTTAATCCAAGTATATTTTAAAAACACCTGAGCAAAGATAAGATATACATTACCTGTATGTCAAGCCCTTCATCATATAATTTATCCTATTCAAATAAAATATCTTATAATATTTAACTACCATTTTTGTAGAAATAATATTATCTTAATACATGAGAAATAATATTCACTTATAAGGGCACTTCCTATGAAACAACCTTTAGCACGTCTGCTGAGCAATGATATATTTAAAACAGGCCTGATCTTATTTGCATTCGGACTTGTCCTTGTAACTATACTCGCTTTGGTACAGAATATGACAGCAGATCAAATTGTAATTGCTCAAGAAGAGGTCAATCGAAGACTGCGTAGTAAGATATTTCCCAGCGTCCACTTCAGTCCCCAAAAAATATATATTATCCAAAAAAAATCAGGCAAGATGGCTTATCAGATATTTAAAGATATAGTAGATAAAAATATTTCAGATTCACCTGATTTCAATGAACTATTAAAAAAAGATACTATCGAATTCGTTGTTCTGAAAAAAGAGGATAAAATTATCATTAAAGACCGCCTCCAATTAAAAGATGCCCCAATACAAATTACCCCTGAACAATTCGCTAAACTGGAAACTCTTTTCAAGAAAGAAAGATTGACTTTCATCACCTACCACGAAGCCTATGACGGCACAGAACAGGATTCAAAGTTTAAAGGATGGGTCATTCAATACAATGCCAAACAGGGATATGGTGGAGATATTGGTCTCCTCATCGGCTTCAACACGGATAAAAAGATCACTGGTTATCAGATGATTAACCACAATGAAACCCCTGGTCTGGGTACCAAGGGAAATGATAGTGATTTCATTAAGGGTTTCATCAATAAAGACCCTTTAAAAATGCCTACGAGCAAGCAAGATTATAAAAATGCCCTTGGGATTGATGCTATTTCAGGGGCAACCATCACGTCACTTGCCCTCTCTCGTGGAATTAAACAGGCTTATCAGGTATTATATGTGAAAGATGTTGATCCTTCTAAAAAAGAAGAAAAACCCATTGATCCCAAGACTGATACAAAAAAAGACGATAAAAATACTAATAAAAATGATAAAAAGCCAGATCTACAGGTAAAACCACCCGTAACCCCTGACCAGCCACCTGCTCAGCCTCAAACCCCTGTCCAACAAGCGCCGGCTTATAATCCAAATCGAAGGGTCATCATTAAAAGAGCCCCTGATGGATCTATAATTGAAGAAATCATTACTACCCCTTAATCACTTCTCTAAATAATGTTTATCCTTTCCGCGATAACTCATTCGTGTCGGTAAAAATAATTCCATGGACTTGCTAAAACGATCCTTCAAGAGCATATTCCAATAATACCACCTGAAAAACATCTTGCCCCAGTGATTCATCCGGGTCTCTTTCAATAGTGAAAAGGGTCCCACAAGAGGATATGGAAGTTTCCCTGGTACAGGTTGCTGGGTATAATTAAAATCTATCAGATGAGCTTTGTTATATCCCGTTTCGATAAAGCAATTGGAGTGCCCATCAAAGTCCGGATGAGGTTCTTTACCCTCGATTTCAGCTAATAAATTTTCATAAACGATCTCCGCTTCAAAATGTGCTACAGAACCTGCTTTGGATGTCGTGACATTGGTACTATCTCCCAATACAAAGACGTTATCGTATTTTGCAGATTTAAGAGTTTTGGGATCCGTTAAGATATAGCAATTGCCATCCGCCATATCGTGACCATCAAATACTTTTGCACCCAGATTCGGTGGGATTGCTGCAAGGAAATCAAATTGAACCTCCTGTCCATCATAGGATTTTATAACCCCCTTACTTGAGTCGACTTCCGCTAAATTAAAATTAGGTATCACTTTAATCCCTCTCTCGCCAAGCATACTCCCCATCATATCTCCCGCTATGGGTTTTGTGAAAACACCCTGCATCCCTGTAACAACTGATATTTCTACCTTATCTCGAATTCCACGCTGGGTAAAATAATAATCAGCAAGACAAACATATTCGATAGGAGCCACAGGACATTTAATGGGATACTCAGCGATATTCAGTACCAGCTTACCTCCATCAAATTGCTCAAGGGCTTTCTGCATATCCAAAGCAGATTTCATGGTATAAAAATAAAATACATTCTTTCCATAACCCTCTTCCATCCCCGGTATTTCTTCAGGAGCAATCCTACAGCCAAGAGCAATCACAAGCCAATCGTATTCATAGCTACCACCCTTAGTGGTCACCCTGTGCTCATTGGGATTAACTGCTGTAATCTCATCATTCACAAAGTTCACTCCATCAGGAATATATTGTCCCGACGGTTTGACACAGCCATCTTCACTGTTATATCCATATAATTTAAATGGGATAAAGATCTGTCCCGGTTGGTAGTAGTGCAATTTACTCTTATCGATAATTGTAATATTCCAGTCATCCTTCAATACCTTTCTCATCTTGTTGGCTATAATTGTTCCACCAGTTCCTGCACCAAGAATCAATAATCGTTTCATAAGAACCTCCTCATTTATAATAACACATACATTAATACTAATAAAAATACATCACAGATTCTATGACTTAATGATAAATATTGGTACTTTCTTTAAAATTATTCTGATGTCTATAGTATAGATTAAAATGATGAAACTCTTGAAAGTTAGTTAATTATTACAGGCCATCACAGGAGGCTTCTATGATCAATGAATTCTCTCGATGTTATTTTAAAATCGCCCTATACAATCTGGGACAGGGGCAAGACAGGAGAATCATTATATCATTCATCGGGGGTAATTTCGATGGACCCGATAAAAATTAGGGGTAATTAAATCAATCGCTAACCCAAAAATAATAAAATTGTAATCCTATTTGGGAGCACGTATATTATAACGCGGAGCATCCAGCATCATACCTATCTCTTCTTTAAGGCTTCTCTGGTCAGGATTCTCAACTTCCTGTTCCATAATCTTCTTGTAAATCAAATCTTGTTCCAATGGATGCATATATTCCTTGGGAGTATTTTCTTTCAATTGGATATGTGCTGCCCAGGGTACAAAATAAGTGGTTGATGGATAATCTTTGTATTTTGATATATCAATATTGAGTCCAGCTATATATAAAAGATTTTTACCCTTATATACCTCATCCTTTCGAATTGATTCAACAGCCCTGGGGAATTCTACCTGCATTGTTATTTGGGCAGCTAAAAGAGGTGGTGCTTCCGAAGTAACGATCCTTGGCATGAATTCAAGAAGACTATTATGGATTCTATTTGAGTCACGTGTTTCCTGGAGATCCTCTTTAAAATAAAAAATATCATGAAAAAGAAGATTTCCTATAGGTTCACCGTCTCCTACTTTCCATTCATAATTTGTAGCGTCAATTCGCTTACGAAATTCATCAGAGACCTCAAACACATGGGACGTACTAAATACTGATACAGGTTGTATAAATCCACCAGAAGTACCGTGGTTGACAATATCTTGCAATTTCAGAACTATACCCTGTTTTATTGGATTGGAGGAAAAATCAATAAAAGAATTTTTAATCCGTATCAAATATTTCCCATCATGCCCCTTATTTAGAAAAATATGATCTCTTGCAAATCGATACTCATCTATATAAGGATTAATAATATTTGCAAGTTTACCACAGGAGTCTGAGGCATAATTATTTAATCTTCTAGGTCTGCAATATTTACCATAGATTCCTGTTTCAGGATCATATCCAACGTGACTAGCCTGGATTATAACGAGATCTTCTCCATGGTGGGCATGGGGTCCATTTCGATCAATAGCTATAATTCCACCCACCAGACCGTGATTAAATGGAAAAGTTCCAAAGTGTTTTGCTAACAAAAGAATGGGCAATCCCTGGTTCTCATCAGAGCAGAAAGCCCTGGATGGCATGGTATATTCATTTTTAAATCCTAATTCCTCACAGAAATTATAGAGTCTTGGAATAAATTCTGCATAGGGAATAGCCATTTCTTCAATTTTAAAACTTGCTAATTCGCGATTAAGCCCTTGACATTGATATTGGTTCAACAAATATTTCTCCTTTATAATAAGTATATTACTCACTAATTCTTATTAAATATTTATTATTCTAATAAATAATGTGATATGATTTTTTATTTCCTATATCATATCTATAAAAACATCTTACTGAGTAAGGGGATACCGCTCTCGAGCAGTCCTCTCATCAGGGAATATATTATCTTCACCAATAAAAGCACACATATCTGCTCGTTTTAAAATATCCTTAACCTGAGGTTTCAGAGCGACAAAGACAAGATCTTTACCAATGGAACGGAGATTCGTTATCAGTTCTCGGAGCATAGCCTCGCCAGATGCATCGACTCCATTTATACCCTCACAGAAAATGAGTACTTTCTGGCATGCAGGGTGCATGTGGATAATTTTCATGATTGTTTCTTCAAAATAGGATATATTTGCAAAATACACCCGCCCATCAAAACCCATTCCAGGATATTTTTCATCGGGATTAATCTCAGCCTCTGTGGTTAGATTTAAATTTGTATTACTTCGAATGGTAACACGAGGACTCATCGTTCTATAAAGATGTAGAACAAGGGCTAGAATACCTCCGAGAATAATACCATTTACTATATCTGGTGCGAAGAGCAATGCAGATGCAAATGTAACTCCAGAAGCAATACCATCATGTTTATTCACTACCCAGGCATGTTTCATAGCTTTAAAATCAATTAGCCCAATAACTGCCATAATAATTATAGCTGCTAGTACAGCCTGAGGGAGATATATTAAATACGGAGTGAGGAACAGAAGAGTAACTAGTACAATTAATGCAACAAACACATTGGATAGACCTGTTTTCCCACCGGAAGCAAAATTAAGGGCTGTTCTGGAAAAAGAACCACTGGTTGGATAACAACTAGAGAAACTACCTGCTATAGCTGACAAACCCTGCCCAATCAATTCTTGATCCAGATTTATCTTCTGCTTACTTTTTGGGCCAATTGCTTTTAGGACAGAGGTCACTTCCATAAATCCGATGAACATTACTACAAATGCACCTGGTATCATTTTTATCATCAAACTGAAATCAAATCCTGGCAGTTTAATATCTGGCAATCCTGATGGAACTTGTCCAACAACTGATACAAAACGACTGCCTTTCTCAACGATGAAATTTGGGTCAAAGATTCTTGGATCTGCCAGATTCAAAAATTTCACTGCCAGAGAACCTAATATTACAACAACAAGAGCCGAAGGGACTTTGGGAGCATATTTTTTTAATCCCCACAAAATCACAAGGGAACTTATACCAATTGCAAATGTTGCAATATGCAGATCAGGAATATTTAAGAAAACACTCATGATATCATTTAGATAGAAATCACTTCTTGGCATTTTTACCCCAAATATCTTGCTGACTTGAGAAGAAGCAATTATCAGGGCACCAGCGTTAATAAATCCACGAACAACAGGTTGGGATAGGAAATTAACAAAAAATGTCAGTTTGAAAAGTCCAATTAAGAGACGGATAATACCCACCATGAATGCCAGTAGGATTGCCAGTTCAATATATCGGGGAGAACCTAAAAAATCCTTTACACCCCCAGCAAAGGGCATCAATGTAGCCATCGTCAAGAGAGATGTCATCGCCACAGGACCTGTACCAAGGTGATAAGACGACCCCCACAAACCTCCAATTAATCCAGGTAATAAAGCGGCGTAGAGTCCATAAATTGGGGGTAGCCCTGCCAATTGGGCATATGCCATAGATTGAGGGATTAACACCAAGGCAACAGTTATACCTGCAATAAAATCTCCTCTGATTGTTTCACCGTTTAATAGTGGCCCCCAGTTTAGAAATGGAAATATTTTTTTAATTGCGCTATTATTCATAGTATACATCCAGTTATTATTGTTTATTGACAAAAATTATTGTTATATTAGAGGTATTAAATTGATTGAATGGGTATTCTTTACAAAATGGATCTTTTATAATATTTCTTAAACTAATTAAGAAGAAAATTCATGACATTAATTATAGCCATTTTTTATGATAAGTCAAATTTTAGAAGTCAATAATATTTTCTTGAATGTTATCATTTGGCATTATTTCCCTGACAATCTTTATTTTAAATAATAATTCAAATGTCAGATCACAGGGGAAATTCTTTAGTAATAACCTTATAGATAAATATTACGCACTTTTATTAATATATTGCTAATTATCATCTCTCTCAAAAGGCATCATGCTGACAATTGGACGTTGCAGATTTCAATATTATCAAAGAAGTCATATTTTATCATTAGACCTAAATTAATCTGTTACCATATCATTTTTTAATATAATCCTTACAATTCAGTCATTACAAATCAATATCGGAACCAAAAATTTTAGTTCCGATCCTTCTCCGTCTTGTAGACTTTGATCAGAAATTTCTGACGTCACTCTGAAAATATACCAAGGGGGTGTTATATTATGTTGTGTTGAAATGATTGATCTCAGGAGTAACTTATGAATATTTCACACAGAATCGTGAAAATTACCCTCACTATAGGATATGTTTGTCTTGGGTTATCCCTTCTCTGGTCTGTATTGATGGTGGTGGGATGGGGTGGATGGCCAAGTATATTGCCATTTATATTAGTTGTAATTAGTTCAGTGGTTTTGGGTTTGGGGTATCTTGGGCGTAAATATGTGTTTTTTAGTTATGTGGGTCTTTTAATTGTCATCCTTATTTTGGGTACCAGAATATTTCTAGTTGATGTGGTTAGAGATTTCACCTTTAAAATGACATGGAAATATGGAAAGCCTCATGAAGAACTTCCTAATGCCAAGCACATTATTTTAACATTCAAACATGCACCCTCTTTTTGGGTGGAATATTATTCCAATGAATTATCCAAATACCTTGAGTCACAGAATAGTAAGGAGGTAGATATCAAAATCCGTGTGACTTATGATCTTGGTAAGGTGAGAGGATATAATATTGTTCAGGTGGGATCCTTAAAAAAATGGAAGTCTGTAGGCTATTCAGGTGGGAGTGTTATTGGGCCTCAAAAAGAATCGCCCTTTCCGAGGGTTTGGTTTAGATATTAATTCTGTATCAAGCATTTGTACCCATTTTAATATCGGGTGGATTGATGATTTTTCTGGGCCTCCACTCATTTGTAAGACCTCTTTTTTGAATGATACTATTGAGAAGGGATATAATGTCATAAATCTTCTCAGTCTGTTTATAGTTCTTTAAATTGGACTTTCTATTCTTAAAATCAAAAGTCATACCGTGGATAGAAGTTTTTGATGTTTGTCCATTGAGATTGATGGTGAGTTCTATGTGGACAGCGTTTCCTAAATGATTAGAG
Source organism: Spirochaetia bacterium UBA6919 (assembly GCA_002450905.1). GTDB lineage: Bacteria > Spirochaetota > UBA6919 > UBA6919 > UBA6919 > UBA6919. The sequence goes on along the minus strand of DKAT01000058.1, from coordinate 38,721 downwards.
GGCTTTTTTTCTGACATGGATTTCATCAGATTATTTTTACAGATTAGGACAATCAGTTTAATTAATTCGTCATCATTTAAAAGAAATGTGTATTTTTTCCCAGGTCCATAAGTAAATCCACTATAATTCTCATTATAAATGACTTTCTTACCCGATATAATAATCCTATAGTGGGTGGAATTACTATCCTTACTGTGTTCGGCTCGTGTCCACTGGAGGTTGAGATTAAATATTTTGGAGGTGTTCTGGGAATTTTCTGATGCACATGAAATAATATTGAGGGTTAATAAAAATATTGCTATTAAGATAAGATTTTTCATAATTTTTTTTTCATTGTATATTTTCATGTTGATTTAGTTCGATTAATATTAATTAATATCTTTATTTCTTTGGTGAATTCCTAATACTTTCAGCTAATTTATTCCAGTTGCAATCCTTCATTATTCGATGAAGTTTGTGGATATCACCATTTTCAATAAGTTTCATCCGTGTTCCTGCATCCTCAACACCATAAAACGGGAGCATAACAAAAAAAGCCTCATCGATATAGGATTTTATAGGAGATAAGACCTCATCTCTTCGTGTGAAATAGGGATCTTCATTTTCTTCACATGGTTTATTGAATACCATAAATATTCGACAGGATACCGGTCTGATAACATGAACAGCACAGAGATCATTCAAGAGAAATGGGCAGGGGGAAGACTCCGTATAATTTTCCATCTGGTTAAGCAATTGTTCTCTGATGGGATCTTCTACTACTTCATTAATATACCAGGAAATACCCATCATTTCAAGGGGATATATAGGAATATCGCTCTGAGACTTACAACAATTAGCACATCCTTTGGAACAGGCAATTTTTAAAGGTCTTTCTGATTGTTCTTCTTCGAGAGCATCGGCTACACCTTCGTCTACAAGATGATAAGCGTCTAATAATAATCCCAGCCAAGGCTCTTTTTCTTCATGTCCGGGAAACGAGACCCTTCTTGCGGATAAATAATCACTATTTTCTGTCATATTTTACTACTATGCAAATTGTTTGGTTCCACGATAAGTGAAGGCATTTGAAATCATTTTGATATGGCGTCCTCTATCCACTCCAATTTCTTTTCCACACTTACATAAGACTTTGCTGCCCGTTTTGATCAAATTATATTTAATAGAGATTCTGTCTTTGTGACAGCGAAGAACTTCACCCATACCGATTTTTTCGTATTTCCAAAGCTTTCGTTTGCATCCTGAACACTTTAATACAAGCATGACCCTTCTTCTTGTTATTTTTTATAATTATCTATTCCCTTGTACGCAATTTTATAATAGTCCATATTTCTTTACCTTGATTTCTAGAGTTAATAAGTAGTTGCGCTCTGACTAAAGTAGTTCTGTAATTTTTAAGAAAATTGATAATTAGTCCTTTGTCTCTATTTCTAATATCGTACCGACGGGCTGTAGATTTGATATAAAATCCATTTTTTTGTCCACATGTGATAATTTCATCGATAGAAGGATTTGTATTTTGTGTGTCACATTCCGATGGATGAATGACTCCTTCCTGAATATGTTTTGTATCTCTGTGAGCCTGTATATGAGAAGTTATTAACAAGGAAATTAGTATTAACAAAAGGAATTTTATTTTCATAGTATTGATGTTATCCATTCTATATTATATGTGATATAAATAATAACATATCTTTAAGATTTATAAAACATTTTTTCAATTATTTTATAATATTGGTATCGCCTCTCATGTGATTTTGTATTATAGGAAGTGCAAGGAAATCGTGGGGGAATCCCAGTTCAATTCTGCTGATCTCATCAATACGCTTTGTTTGTTCTTTTGTCAGAGAGAATCCCAGAGCACCAAGATTTTCTTCCAGTTGATCCAGTGTACGTGCACCAATAATAGGGCTAACAACTCCTTCTTTTTGAAGTAGCCAATTAATAGCAATCTGACTGGGGGTTTTATTAATTTCTTGAGAGATTTTTCTTATTTCATCAATGATAGCGAAGTTTTTATCGGTCATCCCTCCTTTGATAAAGGATTTTCGTGATGGTTTGGAATCTTCTTTATCCTTGTCCTCTAAGTTATATTTTCCAGTTAGTAAACCACCAGCTAAGGGACTCCAAGGGGTTATTCCAAGGCCCATATCATTTGCCATAGGTATCAATTCTCTTTCCACAGTTCTTTTAATGGCACTATATTCTATTTGAAGGGCTATGAATGGTGTCCAGTTCATTAATAATGCAAGAGTATTTGCCTGAGCTATTTTCCATGCGGGCATATCGGAAATACCAATGTATAATACTTTTCCTGATCGGACTAAATCATCCAAAGCTCTCATGGTTTCTTCTATGGGGGTTAGTTGATCCCACATGTGTACCCAATAAAGATCGATGTATGATGTTTTAAGACGTTTTAAACTGGCTTCAACGGACTGAAAAATATTTTTGCGATGATTTCCTCCTGCATTGGGATCTCCAAACCTCATATTTAAGGTGTATTTTGTAGCGAGGACAAATTGATCCCTCTTTGATTCTATGAATTCACCTACAAACTGCTCACTTGTTCCTGCTGTATAGAAATTAGCGGTATCGATAAAATTCCCACCCTGTTCAACATAACGATGAAAGATTTTTTTACATGTTTCTTTATCAGATCCCCATCCCCATTCGGTTCCAAAAGTCATAGTACCAAGGCATAAGGGGGAAACCCTCAATCCACTATTTCCTAATAATCTATACGTATTCAAATTAAAAGATTCTATATTCATAATTAATCACCTGTCTAAATAGTTAAATGATAGTCAATATTTATAGAATGGGATAGTGTTTATTTAAATTAAATTAGAATTTATAACTCACTCGAAAGTATAGTGCATAATTCCAATCAACTTCCTCATTAACATTCACCGTAACACCTGGGATAGGGATACCATTTCCTGTTTGGTGGAGCTTGAATAATCCATAAATGAGGCTTAATTTTAGAGTGTGATTCTTACCATAGAACGCGAGAGGATAGAAATTAAATGATCCTATAAGGGAAATTCCACTGATCTTCCCTTCATATGCGTTTGGCTTAACACGATTTTGTTTAAAATATTGATAAAATACGTCAAATCCAAGTCCCAGCCATTCAAGACGTCGTCCAAATCCTATTAATTCAGTACCCAGATTTATCATATGGACATTACTTTGTTCAGTAAGTATTTCCAATTCCCAATTGATCATGTAGTACAACAAATGGATATCCAATTGTTTATTTATTAAAGTCCCAACCCTCGCTAACAAGGTATTTTGACTCATTCCGACAGTCCATGCATCAAAGTCACCCTGACGACGTTGATAGACGATTTCAGAATAGATTTCCAATGGGGAATATTTATACTTGAAGAACAGACCTCCCAGAGTAGCAAAGGTGAATCGATTGCTGGGAGTAAATTTAGAAAGGTGGATTTGTCCCTGAGGAGGAAGATCGGTATAATTTTTAACGACATCCCGTGTCTTAGGGAGAGTTGCTTCGAAAAAGAACATAAGTCCTACTGCTACCTTGGGAGATCGATAGATATGAATACGATCAGACACACCTAAACTGGTATCAATCAGGGTGGGATATTTTCTTTCCAAAGTTGATTCAGACGTTGGTGTAACACTTGTGGGGAAAAATACTTTGTGTTCCATGGCATCGCTTAGAAAATCGTAATACCAGAGCATGGAACTTGTTAAATATTGAGTACTGGAGAAAATGCGATTACTAACGATGAGGGTAAGATTTCTCAGCCATTCGTAACGATCAACAAACAGCGAAAAACTGCTTCCTGAGGTTAGAAAAGATGCCAGATCGAAGGGTTTTATCTCAACTATATAGGGAATACCAGAATTATATAGATACTTATCCGATATTATATCATTGGATTTGACGAAGAATCTTGCCCAGCCGAGATTTAAATTAAAACTATAGGTTGGATTGGTAGTTCCTGTACTTCCTCTTCCAAAATATAGTTCCAGACCAGTTGGAGGGTTCCATGAAGTTATAAAAATATTTGCTGAACTTAATCTCTCTTTTTTTATTTTTTTCATCCCTTTTGAACTACTGGATACACCTTCCTCTTCACCAAATTTCGATTTAGATTCACCTATATTTTTTTTTGTATGGTCTGAATTTGTATCACAGAAAATCGTACTGGAAGAGGTCAACAGGGAAATAATAATTACCAAAAAATATTTTATCATAAAATTATCCTTTATTTAAATATTTTTTAAAATATTGATATATAAATTAACAAGCCGATTTCACAACGGGATAAATTATTTTAATATAATCTTAATTAAGCCGTCTCTATTTTTACATAAAATTTATTTAGTAAAATTATTATATTATAGCACAACATTCAGTTTATTTCAACCCAAAAATAATTTATGAAAAAAATCTTCCAACTCAGTACACATCTAAAATATCTACTTATATCTTTAATTATTGGGATACTGATATCAATTTTATATTTAACCAATAGTTTTTATCGATATGAAAATGTATTTTCCGATTTTATTCTCAGAACCATGGTTGAAAGAAAGAAAACAAGTTCAAAAATTGTCTATGCTGTTTCTAATCAAAGATCTATCAGAGAAGCAAAAAAATATTATCGAATGGGCTGGCCCTGGAAGAGATCGATGTATTCCAAACTAGTCAATTATTTAAATTTATGCGGTGCTCAATTCATAATTTTTAACATCATTTTTTCTGAAGAATCTTTCGATAACCCTCAAGAAGATCAAATCTTTGCTCAAGCTGTCCATTCTGCAAAGAACGTAATATTTCCGTTTTTTTTTCCATTTTCAAAGAAAAATAACAATAAAAATCCCAATCCTGGTTTAAAAAGATTTTCTTTAAAAGATCTTAATTCATTTTCTAATCTTAAGAAATACAATGATATATTATTCCCCATAGAACCACTCCTCAATTCAGCTCAATCCATTGGATTTGATAATATCGACCTGGACTTTGACAATACTTTACGGCGTTCTCAACTCATTGCAAAATATAATCATCAAGTGTATCCATCCCTTGGACTTTCAGCAATATTAAAATTATTTCCCGATAAAAAAATCACTTATCAAAATGGCAATCTGTATTATAATAATCAGTTCATTCCACTGGATGACAAAGGGCATTTCAGGTTAAAGTATTATGGGGACAACTCAATTTATAAAGACTACTACCATATTGATATGATTCGTATTTATGATTATATTAATAAATTGTATGAAGAATACAAGACATTAAAATTATCCCCACCCATTACCTATCCGTCATTATATCAAAATACCCGTAATATTCTTCAGTTGAGGAAAGTCATATCAAAATATAATCCAAAGCTGGTAGAGGAACTCCCTGAAAGATTATTACTCAAAACACCAGTGGAAGCATTTCAAAAGAAAATAGTGATAGTTGGAACCCTTGCACCAGGGATTTTTGTTCCTATACCAACCCCGTTTAATCATAAGGAATCCGGGATTCACATTCATGCAACCCTGATTAATAATTTTATGAATGGTGATTTCCTTGTTGAGTATGATTCCAGGATATTGAAAGTTATAATAATCCTCATAGTAACACTATTGACAGGTTATATTATTAGTAAATCCTCATCAATTAAAGGTATTTTATTATCAATACTTATAATTATATTACTCACAGCAATTCCGTTTGTATTGATTAAATATAATATCCTTCTGAGCACATTATCCATTAATATAGCTGTACTTTCGACCTTCATTGTGGTTTCTTTAAGAAAACTCCTTGATGAATTAAGAGATAACATCTATATCCAGCTTGTCAAGGTGTCTCCTATTGGAATAATAATCCATCAACAGGGGAAAATCCTTTTTGCAAACCAAAGTGCTTATCATATCCTTAGAATAATTAATGGAACCTCTATTGAAAATACCCTCTTCGTAGACTATATTGATCAGAACAGTGCAAAATTATTTACAGAAAATATGAGCAAGCTTGAGAAAGGGGATATAGAAACCGATCGGTCAGAATATAAGATGCAGTCAGATAACAAGGATGAATTATATATTAAATCCCACTCCATTCAATTTAATTATCAGAGGAATCCTGCAATGGAAACAGTAATACAGGACATCAGTGATTTAAAGAGGATTGAGAAGATTGAGCGAAAATTAAATGCTTTATTAGATAGAAGAAATGAGGAGCTTATCTATTTGAATAATGAACTGAAGAGCTTTGCCCATATTGTATCCCACGATTTAAAAGCACCACTCAGGGGAATTAACGCCATATCCCAGTGGATCTATGAAGATTACTCCGATAAATTAGATGATAACGGAAAAGAACAGCTTCAACTCATGTCTGATAAAGTTAAGGAGATGAGAAAACTTATCGATGCAATCCTCCAGTATTCCCGTGCTGGTCAAATTATTACTGATAAATCTTTAGTTGATTTGAATACACTGGTTTCCACTACCATAGAACTTTTATCACCTCCTGATACCATGAAAATCCATATTGATAATAGATTGCCAACGATTTTTTGTGAAGAGACGAAGATAGGTCAGGTCTTTCAAAATCTTATTGGTAATGGAATCAAATACATAGACAAACCTGTGGGAGAAATCCACATCTCTTCTAAACAAGAAAATAATCATTATTTATTTATCATATCCGATAACGGTCCAGGGATCCCAGAAGAATTTTACGAGCAGATATTCCAGATATTTAATAAGGTCAACAAGAATGAAAATATTGATAGTTCAGGGGTTGGATTATCGATTGTGAAAAAGATCATCGAACAACATGGCGGGAAAATTTGGGTCGATTCAAAAATAGCTGAGGGATCAAGATTCCTGTTCACTCTACCGATACACTCTGAGGAATCTGTATAAATAATTAACATATTTTAAAAATCATTATTATATTTCATCATATTTTCTAACCCGGAGTATAAAATGCCCTCTAATTACAAAGTCCTGTTGATTGAAGATAACGGTATTGATCAATCGGCTTTTAAACGTGTTGTAACTAATAAGAAACTTCCCTATGATTATAAAATTGCTGGATCCGTCAGTTCAGCAAAGCAATTTTTATCATCCGAGAAATTTGATATTGTTATCATTGATTATTTTCTTGGGGATGGAACGGGTTTTGATGTACTGAATAATATTCCAAGTGGAGTGATAACTATTTTTGTAACGGGGGCTGATGACGCTGAAATCGCTATAAAAGCTCTGAATAGTGGTGCCTATGAATATATTATTAAGGATGAAGACCATAATTACCTCAATTTCCTCCCGGCTACTATTGAAAATGCCATTAAACATCAGGCAAACGAATCCAGATCCAGAATGCTCAATCACGCTATCATGCATGTCAAAGATCGTATTTATATAATCGATAAATCAGATAAAATCATTTTTGTCAATAAATCTTTCTGTTCTACCTATGGTTATAAAGATGAAGAAATTCTTGGGCAACACAGTTATCAGGTCTGGAAAGATACCAGTCAGATGAATTCCGAGGGAACATTTATTCACAAAAAAAAAGACGGCTCAGAAATAACCGTTTCTCTCACCAGATCCACATTAAAAGATAAGAATGACCAGGAGATTGCCTATGTCATTGTGATTTATGAGGTGAAATAAATCTATGATCAAAATCGGTGACTCCATCAAAGTCATCTGGAATGCGGGTAAATATAAGGGTCAAACTCATTTTGGAAACATCACCAATATCTATTCCGCCTGTAAAATCTGCTCCACAAAAAAAACATACCGTATCGTCTTTCAATCCAACGAATCCAACCACCGAGAAACCGCTATCGAAGGCCAGGATGAAATTTATCTCATTCAAAATAATGAAGAAATCCCAGTCCATTCATAATAGAAATGACTGTTAAGAAAGTAATGTATAATATTTATAGACTTGTAACCCGTATCAAAAATAAATTTAAATATAATCCCTTTGTAGCTGAAGGGAAATTTGCTTACATTACCCTGAGATCCGGGACTTCTTGCATGAGAGGACGTAATGAGTTACAAATCCTTAATATAACTGATATATTTAATCCTACGCAAATTGCTTCTTACGGACTTGATCAACCGCATGGATTAGGTGTGGATCAGGATTTACTGTTTGTTGCTGATGGAATCAGTGGACTAAAAATATTTAATATCCAAAACAAGATAAAAATAAAAATGATACAGCATATCAAAGAAGTGGGCTTAACTTATGATATTATTGCTTTTGATAAAAAGTTGTTTTTAATCAGCAGTAAAGGTTTATACCAGTATGACTATTCCAAATTGCCTCTGAAATTTTTAAGCCGTATTTCCTTAGGTCATCGATTAGATGAATCTGAATAATTGATTTATATTCTGTCCCTCACTTTGTTTGATGAATGGAGAAGTGATTTTCTTAATCCAGTGAAGCATGATTGGTAGAATGTAAGATGACAGACAAGGATATATGGGTAACGCAAGGCTGAAACCTCGCCCTACTAGGATATTGAATGTTTGTCTCCCCTCATCCTAACCTTCTCCCCTGAGGGGTGAAGGAATGTGCAGGGAATTTAGAGTATAATGACTATAATTTGTCTTTTGAAGCTCAATTGTTTTTCCCATGATTTTCCCATGATTTTCCCATGAGGGGGTTGTTTGATTATAATTTTACATATTATTTTGAATTTTTGATGGGTTTTGTTGAATAATAACTATTCTCAGCGATTATTTCAACCGGATTGAGAAGCTAAGTCCGTCTCCTATGGGGAGGAATATTGTTTCGTAATCTTTTGATTCGGATAAAATTTTATTAAAATCTTTTATAATTTGTGTGCCTGCCTGGTATTTTTTATCTACATCCGGTTTTACTGGATTTCCTCTAAATAATATATTATCAGTCAGGAATATTCCGCCCTTTTTTAAAGCTCTTTTAATGAGTGGGAGATATTTTATGTAACTTCTTTTAATGGCATCCAGGAATACGATATCGAAATATGCTTCTTCGCACTCTTCAAGATATTTTATGGCGTCTTTATAGATTATATCTACTTTGGATGAGAGATGAAAATCATTAAAGGCTTTTTTTCCTATTTCCAGACGGTCAGTATTTAATTCAAGGGATGTGATTTTCCCATTCTTAAGGGCTTTTGCCATCCATAATGTGGAATATCCTCCACCAAAACCGATTTCCAATATATTTTCGGGGTTTTTTAAGAGGGTGATCATATAAAGAAATTTTCCAACATCATCATCTACTATGGGGATATTGTCTGCATGACCCATTTTTTGAAGGAGATCTAACTGATAGTCTTCTTTTCTATTGAGGGATTTAAGATATTCGTGTATTGCGGGCTGGATGAATGTCATGGGTTAATTAAATAGATAAGGATTCTAATAGTTTCTAAGGTGAAGTGCATCATATTTTTAGGGGGATTATCCTTGAGATTGATTTCTATGATGGAATGATTTGTGGAATTGGGGGGGACAATTAGATTCAAGTCCTCGACAGTCAGGATATTTCCAATGCCGTCACAGAGATAACACATACGATCTGATCCATAGCATACTGTGCATACTCCACGGGCTGGCAGGGGAATACTGCAGATAACACCCTGTCTGTTTTCATTTAATGTGATTCCTATGGAGACATCGTATTGGAAATTGGCGAGTCGATGTTTTCTTTTGATCAATTTTTTATTGAGGAGTCCGTGATTTGTGAGATTTTTAAGGGATGAGATATATTCAATCCTTTTTTTTGGGATTTTAGCGTAACCATGTCCTGATTGATCAAATATTACATTTTTTGATAAAATCTTTTTATCATATGATTTTTTTAGTTGTTCATTACCGAGAATTTTATATGCCTTTGTGATGATTTCAAACTTTCTTGGATCACCATTTTGAGAGGAGTCCGGGTGATATCTCTTTGCCATGCTCCAGAATGATTGTTTGATATCGTCAATGGATGCGTGGTAGGGTACATTTAATATATCATAGAGAGTTAGTGGCATAGAATACCTTTATTAATCCTTTAATCAAGGCAGGATTGTATTGTGACATCACCGTTAATCATTGATTGACAAGCCAGACGGAAGTTTTCACTGATTAAATCAGAGCCCAGACGGGATATTTCTTCCTGGGTGACATTGGTTAGAAACTCACTCCCTTCGAGTACCTTGATTTTGCAGGTAGCACATTTGGCGCGTCCTCCACAATTCATAGAGGGGTAATTTCCAATCATTTTAAGGGCATCACAGATTGTTAAACCTTTATAGACTTTACTTTTTAATGATTTTCTATCGGAAGATATATATGTTAGATTTGGCATAATTTCCTTTTTGATTTAAATTAAAACCAGTCAATGGAGTTTAATTCCTTGTTTTGATCGTTGATTTTATATTTTACTTTCATTTACACAATTTTAATCAATTTGATATTTTCAGGAATCCTCAATCAGATAATATAATACAATTTGGTAAAATATTTTTAATTTTAGTTATCTCTTCGGAAGAAATGGGATTGTTTCTCAAGTCTAGTAATTTAAGTTTTTTTAGATTAGCGATTTCTGGGGGTAGTTTTGAGATTTTATTTGATTTTAAATTAATGATTTCAAGAGAAGTGCATCCTCCGATTTGTGGTGGTATGGATGTTAAACTATTGCCAAAGAGGTATAATTTTTTAAGTCTTTTTAATTTACCGATTTCTTCGGGGAGTGTAGAAATTAGATTTCCATTTAAGTCAAGCTCAATTAGATTGTGGAACTTCACTATGTTAGACGATAGCGAAATTATTTTTTGATATCCCAGGTAAAGATATATGACGTTTTTATGGTTTTCAAGAGCATTATTAAAATTATTGTATGATCCATAAATATCAGTTTTGACGTTATTTTTTTTACCGAATTTATGGCTAATTACTTTTTTTCGGTCTTCTCCATTTTTTTCATTGAATTATCTGGGGTAACCGATTTTTTATCTGATTTTGTGTCTTTAACCTGCTTTAAATTATCCACTATTACTTGTAACATTGCTTTATCAAGAGGAGTTTGAGAATATATAATTACTGTCCAGCCATTTACAACACGTTTGTAGACATATCGTCCTTTTCCGTATCGAATAACACCTTTTTTCATTTGATTTTTTTTGTGAGCACGAAGTTGTTGTAATCGTTTAAGATATAATTGACGTTGTTTGAGACGTAAGGCACGATGTTGTCGAAGTCGTTTTAATCTCATGGCACGGAGTTTTTTTATACGAGCTAGTCTCTTTGCACGTTGGATAGCACGCATTTTTCTGATCAGTGCAAGACGCTCTTTTCGTTGTTTGATTAATAACTGTCTTTTTTCTTTAACGTGGCGTCGTTGCTGTTGTTTCATGTTTTCAGCAAACAACGAGATGTTAAGAGTAGTTAAAAGTAAGAATACAATAAAGAAAACAAATATCTTTTTAATATTAGCAAAAGAATTCATGAAAAACTCCTTGAATAAACTTCGGGTTGTTAATAATAAATATCTATAAATTGTTTTTTAAAGTAAAGAGAAATTTACATTTTCTTCATAATAATTTTTAGTAAAGAGTGCTGAATGTTATTTAATTTCACGATATTGAATTGGAATTAACAATGTTATAATTTTTGTTGATTGATCAGGATGGGTCTTTCGTGCCATGGAGGAAAAGTATTTGATAATTTGGATTTTGAATTGAATCAAGCCATTTCAATATAGTTTTCCTGCTTGCTATCCCTTTTTTTTCAATGAGATAGGGGAGAGATGTGCCGGTGTAGTGAAAATACTTCAATAAATCTAATCCTTGATAGGGTATATTTATTTTTTGGATTGTTTTGAATTGTATGGATAATCCATAGTTTATACAGGATAAAATGATATCTTCTTTTTTTGGGAAAGGAAAGTTGTTTGATATAAATGATCCTTCAATGGGCAGTGCAAAGGAAATAAATTTATTACTTACCCTGATTATTTCTGACAGACTCTTTTTGAAATCAGTCCAGTGCAAAGAGAAGCTGGAAATACAATGATCGAAATAATTATCCTGAAATGACAGGTTTTGCATATCATTTAATATTCCCTGTCCATAGATTGAATTATAATTATCTATCATTTTGGGAGAAATGTCTATACCTGTGATGTTAGCTTCAGGGAAAAGATGTTTAATGTGATTTGTTATAATCCCTGTACCACAACCTGCATCAAGGATTTTTCCAGAAAAGGTATTTTTATCTAAACAGTTTATTAGATGTTCTGCAACTTGATATTGTGGAATTGCCCATTGATTATATGTGTTTGCTGATTTTGAAAAGGATTTTATAAGACGATTTTTATTTATTTCAACGGGGGCATCATGTGATTTGTATGAATAATTTATATATACATCCATATGAAGATATAACGACAGACTAAAGAGATAATTTAAATATAATTATAACTTTAATTAGCAATAGATACTTCGAGATAGTATGCTGAATTTCTGTTTCTTTGGATTAAGTGAGTGATACATCGAAGAGATGGGATGCCACCGTATTCAAAATATTTAATGGGTCTTCTTTCAAAGGACATTTTATATAAGTATTTAGCCCATTTTTGTTTATATGCCTTTGCTGCTTGTGAGTGCTGTAAAAAATAGTTTGCTACAGAGTATAATAAAGATTTGTTTTTAGATAAGATATATATATTATTTAATACATTACCGATGGGCTTTGTGCCGTTTCTTTCGAAGGAGACGATGAGTTTTGATTTTAAGTTTTGGAATTCGATAAATTCATATCGGATAGGGCTGGTAGAACCATCTTTATTTTTAATTTTAGAATGGACCACACGAACAACTTTTTTAAGTCCAAATTGATTTGATATTTTTTTAACAAAGGATTGATCCCAGTTTGGAACTCCATAATACCAATTCATTGTATAGATTGAATATCCCTTTTTTTCCATTATTCCAAAGAAACTGATTGAAATAATTATTATGAATAAGAGGTATTTTTTCATCAAAAGATCCTTTGTTTGTTGATTAATTAAGGGTTATAGAAATAATTACAGGTTATTATTTTCCTAGTTTACATAACATAATCACTCTTTAATGGATAAAATTATAAAATATTTGGTAAAATGTCAAGTTCTTTAAAAAATTTATATATTTTTGATTATCTGTGATATAAATCACTTATAGAGCATTTGGGAATCACTTTATTTATGTGGATTTTTAATAAAAAAAATATTCTATCAGAAATTGCTCTAAAGGATTTGCTGGTGGATATACCGATTTATAGAATTGTGAGGTATAGATGGCTAAATATCCTAGGTTATTTGTAATTTTATCATTGATTTATTTATTTATTGGGATGTGCATTGGATTGATGCGTGTATTTGATATTGGAATCGCCTTTGATATGAAATTTATGCATGCCCATTATAATTTATTAGGGTTTATGTCCATGATGATTATGGGGATAGCTTATCATATTATGCCGAGATTTAATGGGGTGAATATTTATTTTCCGAGATGGATACCCTATCACTTCTGGTGTTCGAATATAGGATTATTTTTATTGACCACGGGATTTCATTTTAGGGCATTGGATTATATGAAGGGATTTGGGAATGTGATTTTTGTTGGGGGCGGGATTTTATCCGGGATTGGTATTAGTTTATTTGTTATTAATTTATTGTTTACTCTGCTTTCAAAACCTAAACCAATGAATTAAATCTAATTGATGTGAGTGAATTTAATGTTTGATGTGGAGATGGTTATGGAGATGTCGTTTTGAATGAGTTTTAAATCTGTAATATTCCCTTGTATATTAAATTGGAATGATTTTCTGAAATCAATTTTTAAGAAGTCTTCCTGGGTGATGAGGATATTTAGCTGGGGGTACGTTTTGGTGTATAGGATGTATTTGTAAATGATATTTGGTTTTGTTTTATTTTTTGAAAAGAAATTGTTGAGGAGATTGTTTATTTCTTTTTTCTGTATTTTTTTAGGGGATACTGGTTTGTAGTGGCTATAATTTAGTGCTGTCAAATCGATGTATTTATTTTTATAAATTTTAAATATATTTAATTTTAGTTCTTCAGGATTTTTTTTCATTTCCATTTGTAAGACTTTTATAAGGGTTTGTAAATCTTTGTTGTTATAGGGTTTTTTGTAGGAATTTCCCTTATCTTCAAGGATTTGTTGGGTGTCGATTTTTTTTATTTGTTTGTACTGAGGATTTTCATTGAGGATTTTATTAATGATTTGAATTTTTCTATTCGCCTCGTTGAAGTATTTGTTGTTTGGAAATAATTTTTTATTAATCACTTCTTTATATGAGCTTAGTGCATTTTGATAAGCCTTTTTTGAAAATTGTAATTCGCCATCTTTGAAATAACTCTCTTCTAAATATGGAATACTTTTTTTAGTGAGATCAGAATGGGGATATTCCATTTTGAGTTGATTAAAATAATTTATTGCCAGATAATATTCTTGTTTATCATAATGGTTTATCGCTATGGCGTAGAGGCTATTTATTATTAAGTCATTGGTAGATTGATAATACATATCAGGAACGGTGTATTTTTTTTTAAGGAGATCGATTTGTTGTATGGTTTCATGGTATTTTTTTTGGATATAGACTTGTTTTGACAACTCTAATCTTGACTGAATAATCATTTCCTGGATATTTTTTTCATTTGTTTTATAGGATAGATTTTCAAGAGATGTTAGGTATTCAATGGCTTTTGTGAACTGCTTTTCATCGAAGTATTTTTTTCCAAGGGTGTAATAAATATAATTCAATCGTTTGTTTATTTGGGTGATGATCGATTTGATTTGTGTGGTTTGGAGCGCATTTTCGTATAATGGGATGGCTTGTCGATATTTTTTTTCGTTGAATAATTTTTCTGCGGTTACAAACTGGGTGTTTTGCTGCTGGCAGGAATTGAGAAAAAATTTAAATAAAATAAGCCCAATGATAAGGAAATACCGACTTTGATAACGATTTTTAAAAAAATAGTTTAAAAAATTCATTGGTAAGTAAGGAATAAATTTATACGAGTAGTGTTAATGATAATGTAAGTTGAACGATTTTTCGTAAACTTCTCCTTTTACCATAAATTTCTCCTTTTTATTAGGTCATGCTGTGGTAAGTCTTATCACAGCATTTCTTTTTACCATAACTTCAGTAGAATTATATAAGAAAAAATCAAAAAAATCAAGTCTTTTTTCTAAATTGCTTATAAAAGATATTATTTTATATAATTAAATCATTCTGCTTTTTTACGTAAGAATGCTGGGATATCTAAATCGCTTTCATCATATAATATAGTTGATCTACTTTTATTTTTTTTGTTCATTTCTGAAACTAGTTGTTTGTCATCTAAGGGATTATCCTTTTTATAATCTGTAATATTTGTTGATGGTGAAGTTATTTCAGCTGTATCAATATTTCCTAGTCGGATATTTCCACGTTGGTTAAATCCTGTTGCGATGACTGTGACCCTGATTTCATCGTGTAATGAATTGTCAATACATGTTCCAATAATGATATTGGCATTTTTATCACAATTGCTGGTAATAAGAGTATTGATTTCCTCGTATTCATGGAGGGAGAAATCATTGCCACCTGTGACGTTAACAAGAACACCTTTGGCTCCTTCCATTGAAACACCTTCGAGTAGAGGATTTGCAATAGCGATAGCGGCTGCTTCGGCTGCTTTCTTCTCACCCTTTCCAATACCGATACCCATAATAGCGTTTCCAGCATCTTTCATAATTGCTCTGACATCTGCAAAGTCTACGTTAATAAGTCCTGGAATGGTGATTATGTCTGATATTCCTTGTACACCCTGGCGTAGGACATCATCAGCGAGGAGAAATGCATCTTTAAAAGAAGTTTTTTTATCGACGAAATTTAATAGATTTTGGTTGGGAATCGTGATTAGGGTATCAACTATTTTAACTAGCTTACTACTCCCTATTTCAGCCTTCTCCATACGTTGTTTTCCTTCAAATCGAAAGGGTTTTGTGACGACACCAACGACAAGGGCACCTGTTTCTTTGGCTATTTCAGCAATGATAGGGGCAGCACCAGTACCTGTTCCACCACCAAGTCCTGCGGTTATGAAAATCATATCAGCGCCTTTGATGGATTGAGCCAGTCTTTCACGGTCCTCGAGGGCTGCGTCTTCTCCTATTTTAGGATTTGCACCGGCTCCAAGACCTTTTGTCAGTTTACCACCGATTTGAATTTTATTTATGGCCTTTGAAAGACTGAGTGCCTGAGCATCTGTGTTTGTAACAATAAATTCTACATTCTGGATATTTGAATTGATCATACGGTTGACAGCATTACAACCGCCACCGCCTATACCAATTACTTTTATGACAGTTGGATTTAAATCATCATTGAAGATTTCGATGCTCATGGTGTCCCCTCCCGGTATTAATTCTACTTAAATAAGTTATAATATTAATTTATCTTGTAATCACATTTAATTGATTTATTCATATATATTTTATTCATTTCTTTAATTATGCGAAAAACTCTTTTGCAAATCCACTGATAGAAGCCTTCATTCTTTTGAAAAGACCAGTTTTAGGCTGACTGCCGCTTGAGTATTCTGATTCAAATTCCCGTAATCCATAAGCTACTAATCCCACGGCTGTTGAGTAGATTGGGGATTCGATTTTATCTTTCAAGCCAGATATGTTCTCTGGGATAGCAATACGTGTTTGGATGTTAAAAACCTTTTCCGTGATTTCTTCTATACCAGGGAGAAATGCAGTTCCTCCGGTGAGGACAATTCCTCCAGTTGCGAATTGGATAACATTCTTTCGGACAACATCCTGATATATAAGATCAATGATTTCCTCTACCCTGGGTTCAATAATGTCACAAAGACTTTTTAGATGGACTTTTCTTGGGGTTCTGTTTCCTACACTTGGGACTTCAATTTCATCTTCTGAATCTTCTGCTGTAACAAAACAGCACCCATGATTTAATTTAATTTTCTCTGCTATATAGTCCGGAACTTTAAGCCCCATTGAAATATCTTTAGTAATATGTTTTCCACCCACGGGAAATACAGAGCTATATTGAATGCTTCCATTGACAAACAAGACACAGTCAGTCGTTCCCCCACCGATATCAATCATGAGTACACCGACCTCTTTCTCATCCTCATTTAAAACGGCTTCAGCGGAGGCGAGGGAACTTAAAACAAAGTCTGATACCTCTATTCCAGCTCTATTAATACTTTTAGTTATGTTTTGGAGTGCTGTGTGGCTTCCTGTTACGATATGGGCATCCACTTCAAGACGTACACCCGTCATTCCGATAGGGTCTTTAATTCCGTCCTGCTCATCCACCATGAATTCCCATGGGATAACATGAATAATTTCTTTATCAGAAGGATATTTTAAGGCTTGGGCTGCTTCGATTACGCGATGGATTTCTCTTTCTGTGATCTCCCGATTTCGACTGGATACAGCAATGACACCCCGGCTATTCTGCCCTTTGATGTGTCCCCCGGTAATTGCGGTATAGAGTGCGTCCACTTCAATTCCAGCCATAAGTTCAGCGTCTTCAATAGCTTTGGTTATAGAGTCCATTGTACTATCAATATTAACGATAACCCCTTTTTTTAATCCATAGGAAGGCGCAATACCCACTCCAAGGATAACCAGTTCATCGTATTCATTTTTTTGACCAATGACAGCACATACCTTAGTAGTACCAATATCTAATCCTGCGATCACTCCATATTCCATAGAAACTCCATAGCGTTAACTTAAGTCAAACCCCAATAATACCCATCATTATTGTATTCCGATGACGTTTTGAAATCGTAAATCTATTTTTCTAAAACTAATTTTAGTAGTAATATCCTCTTCGATACTTAATATTTTCATTAATTTTAAAACAGAAAGCTCATCTCCATAATGAAATAATGTTTTTAGTTCTTTTAATTTCAAATAGTTTTTGTCGTTAGAACCTGAAATATTTATGAGATGTATTTTATTGTAAAATGAGCTGTTTAATTTCTTTATTAAGTAAAGTGATTTTAATATTGATTTTACATTATTATTACTGATGATTGAACCTGCTTTAAGAATATTGAAATCGGATAATTTAAAGATGCTATGATGATAATAAATTACAGGCTGACGAAGATTTGAGATTTGATCTGGGTTGATGGAAGGATTGGTAATAATTTTACCAGAATCATTGAGACCGAATAGATAAGGTTTTTTAATATGATCTATATATAGATATGCGATGAGCTGGGTATCCAGAATATTGATTATCAGGGTATCAGGATATTTTTTAGCAGCGACAACGGAATAGGCATGATATTTATTCTGGATATTTTTTATGATTTGATCTGTATTTATAATAAGAAGACTTTTAGAATTGGCATTTTGGAGTAAAGTATTTTTCTCGGGATCTGGGAGTATATTGTCGTTTAAGATAATATATTTTATATCCAGATAATTCGTGTGCTGAAGGATAACAACACCCAGTATGATCATGAGAAATAATCCCAGGGTTGTGTAAATAATGGGTTTTTTTAATCGGGTGAACATATAATTTATTAAAATACCTGATTCATTATTAACTTCCTGTTTATTAAGATTTTCTTCCGATGAAAATGATTGAAAAGTAAATTTCACAATGGGTATCGACTATTTTTAAATATTCCTTATCGTTTTTTTAAAACTTCTTTGAAATTCTATGGTAAAATCCTATTTTATCATAAAATGATATTTTATTAATTTTGAAATATCGAAAGAAATATTTTTAGGGTTATAGAAATATTCTAATACTCATCAAGACGTTAATGGCTTTCTCTGGAATAAGATAATCGGCTTAAATGTGTAATAGATTGTGCTGATGAGGAGGAAAAATTTAAAGAAAATTATTAGAGTGATTAGAAATACCAAGCTCAGAAGATTTTTAGTTAAGGGGAAATCTTTTGAAAAGTTCATGAAACTGGGGGATTTTTTTGGGAAAACAAATTTTGATATCATCAGAAATGCAAAAAATACAAATATGATTGTAGAAAACAGCCAGTGCTCAGGTAATTTAACTGGGATCTCTATAATATTGGGTAGATAATTGAAAACAAGAAGAAGAGCACAGCTTCCCCCTGCTATTGGCGAAGGTAAGCCCATAAAAAAACCCTTATATTCAGTGACATTGAATTTTGCTAATCGAAGAGCACCAAATAGCGGAAATAGAAAGGAAATTAACACCCCCACTATAGTATTTAATACAGGATTATATTCTAATGGAAAGCTATATAAGGGTTTCTCTCCAAAAAACATCATAAAAAACATAATTCCCGGTGCAAGTCCAAAGGATACCAGGTCAGCTAGGGAATCTAAATCCTTTCCCAGAGGGCTGTGATGATTCATCTTTCTAGCTATTCTTCCATCCAACACATCAAATACGCTGGCTATTAATATAAATATCGTCGCATATACAAAATATCCCTTCCCCTTATAAGATCCCATGGAGGAAAAAATAATTGAAAGAAATCCTAGAAAGAGATTCCCAAGACTCAAACTATTGGGAACCCATTTTAAATTCATAAAAACTCTTTAATTATGTTATTTTAATCAATCTCAATAACCAGAAATAATATCCAATCGATAAATACCTGATGTTTGAATACTTGATAAATCACTTTATTGAATATAAGATGCAAACGAATAGTATATAAAAAATGGTATTTTGTCAAGTGGATTTTCCATAAGATAAATCCTTTTGATATCTAATAATTTTTAAATATTTAATAATATAGCTTATTAATATATATTCTCGTACAAATAATATAACCTGATTAAATAACACAAATTGAACAAGTTATCCATAATATTTATTACGACTTACAATATGTCGATGGATTAGGTGTTTAAACAATGCAATTTTCTTTTATTATAAAAATGTGTTAAATTATTTATCATTTTCTCTATAATAATTTAGAATATTTACACCATATTTCGTCAATTTGTGTTATAATATATATTATCCTTAACTATCACATGTTGGTTATCAAAGACGAATTAAAATGAGAGTTTACTTTGGTCGAAAGAAAATCTAGATTGAAAATAAGATCAATGATGGATCTGACACCCATGGTTGATGTCATGTTTACTCTGATGTTATTTTTCATATTATCTTACACATATCAAAATAATGAGACCCAGACAAGTAAGGTCAAAGTACCTGATAATCCTAAAAGTCAGTTAGATAGGTTAAAAAAAAATAATGCCATTGTTATAAATATTCTAAATAATGGTTCTATCGTTCTAAATAACAAAACAATATCCCTATCCCAACTCGTCAGAACTTTGAAAACAATTATAAAAAATAGAAATGATTCCCCGGAAGTCTTAATTTACACAGAAAGTAATGTTAATATTAAATCAATAATGAGTGTCATACAGGGTGTCAAGAGTGCAGGGATAAAAAAATCCCCATTCATAGCACAAAAATAATTTATACTTATAACAATGAAAACAATTTACTGATGTCATTTTCAATTAATATAATGATCAAATAAAATGAAAAAAAAACGTAAATTACCCTATATCTTTATATATATCACCATCTTCATATTGATCTTCGTCTCGATAACTTTGGTCATTGCCACTATCCGTCAAAAGGTCAATTCTCTTGAATTCCAATTAATGTATGTCCTGGAAAAAGAATTACATGCAAGAGTTGATATCGGAAAGGTGGAAGGCGATTTTGTAAAAAATGTTGTCTTAAAAGATGTTAAAATATATCACGAGTTTAGAAAAGACAAACGACTAGTCGATGCGGCTGAAGTCCGTATTGATTTTAATTTAAAAAAAGCACTCGTAAAAGAAAAATTCCCAGTACGATACATTGATAAAATCACCGTAAAAGATTTCGATCTCTATATGGACGAATACTTCGGACAACTAAAAGCTGTTAAGGTATTGTCTGGAAGAGATGATGGTGAAGAAGGGGGTGCCAAAAATCTCATAGTGGACTTGAAAGGAGGACGTGTCCATTCTATCTTCCTTAAAAAAAATCTCGGAAAATTCAATGCCACCGTCAATCACACCATCTTCAAAAAAACCCCATATGGATTATATATCGATGGAAGCGGTGTAGTCCAGGGAAATGAAGTCTATGGTAATACCAAAACCCGCTTCAGAATGAGAGGAGATGATAGTTTAAAACACGGATACCTTAAAGGAACACTGGATATTGAAAATATAAGTTACCTGGGTTATCAGTTCCATGGTATCTCTTTTGATTATGTCATTAATAGTGAAAAAATTAAATTCAATCTCACTCCCACAAAATATAAACCCTACCTCAAAACGATACCAGAACACGTGAGAGAATCATATAGCTCAAATAATCCTTATAATTATCTCCTGAACCTCTCCTTTGAAATGCTTTTAGATGAAGAAGAAATATACATCAGCGTCCCGGTAAATTCTTCAAGCGATGCTGTTGAAACAATTTCAAGGAATTTCCTAAAAAGTATTGATATGACTAAATATATAAGAAAGGATTTTGACTATAACGTCCGTGGAAACATCTTCTTTAAATTTAATCGTGGACAAATGAATGATTTCTATGTAAATGTCAATAATGCCAATGGAGTATTAACCCCTGGGGACAATCTGGCTTTCCAGTTCTCAAAAAGTGGTTCTTCTCCTGTGATACAAGGAAATATGTACTTACAAAATCTCATTTATATAACCCCTCAGGATGGTAGCATTCAGGGCTCTGCTGTAATAGCTCCTAATCAGGATATAAAGTCGATTGATCTGGTGGTTCATAATATCCATATTCCAAATTTCTTTCCTGATATTCCCAAAAAATCTTGGAAACTTGGATACGATTCATCAAATAAGCCCATTGATGTAAAGAAACCGAAGTCCCCCGCGATATTATATGAAAAAATCGATCTCAACAGGGATTATATCTCATCACACATCAAATTACAAAACTCAGACAATAAATATAAAATATCTTTAACAAACAATAAATTAAAATCAAAAGCCCTGCCAGACATTAAAGGAGATGTCCATATTAAAGATCGCCAGATCCACGCAGAAATTACTGACGATAAAAAATCTTTATACAATCTCGTAACAGATATTGACTTCAGTGATAAGAATAAAATCAATCTCGAACTAAAATTAAAGCATTTAAACTACTCCGTATTAAAAAATATCCTCGAATTAGAGGAAAATTGGGAGGGCACCTATTTCAAAGCCATAGCCAATGCACAAATTAACCTGAAAAACTTTGAAAAATCTCTTGCTGATGGAAAAATAAATATATACACCCCTCCTAAATCCAATAAAAAATATTTCTTACCCGGTTATGAATATATGGGATATGATTACATCAATGTATTCTATGATAAATTTGCTTCTATCAATCTCTCATACAAAAAAGGAAATCTGTATTTTAATGATTCTGCTTTCTATAAAAATGATCTGAGTTTCAATGGTCTGATCAATTTTCAGAATGGTTATATCAAACCCGAATTCACCATTAAATATAAAGACATACCCATCTACGTCGATGGTTCATTTTCTGAAATAAATGGAAAATACCTCACTAAAATCAATGTCATTTACGATAACTTTAAACACCAATTGACTTCATTCCAGGGATATTTAAAATTCAAAGAAAATAATATATATTTCCACGAAGCTACTTTAAGACATTTGAAAAAATCATATGATATCCAGGGTTCCCTCGGCTTATACAAAAACAAAATCTCACCAAATATTAAAATTACTTCTCATAAAGTCTTTCAAAAAGATCTGATCTTCAACACCCCACAGACCCTTCATATCCTTGGTGATATTTCATATATCAAAGGCTCACAAAACTCACAACTTTTATCTGACTTAACACTTAAAATTAATAAAAACCCCATCAATCTTAAAGGCCTTGTTCTAATGACTGATGAAGAAATCATTCCCCAGTTAAAATTATCATGGAGTTTTTCTGATTCACTAAAAAAAGAGTTAGACATTAATGGATTTATTTATAGAAAAGCAAAAGGATTGCAGGGAGAATTCAGATTCACCTATGATAAAGAAAATATTGATTTATATGCCAATGTCTTACCCATCAGAAACGGTATCAATCTATCTCTACAAATCCTCGCTATGAATAATGACATCAAAATCGATGGAAACATCCTTTCATTGAAAGATAAAAAAATTCAAACGAAACTCAATATTAATTTTAATGAAGATTTAATCTCCTTTGATAGTATTCTTATGTCTAAAAACGGAATTTTCTATACCAGCAGTAAATTAAAAAAAGATGATAAAATAGCCTATTTTAACGGATATCTGGCCAATGTTGATAATTTCTACTTCCCCTATTTAAAAATTGATTATTACCAACCAGGTAACAAAGGTAAAACATTTCACCAGCCAATCTTAATAGAAGGTAGGGTAACAGAATTCAATAATTTTTTTGACATCGATACCACCATCAATAAAAAAATAAGTTTAAAAGGAAAATACGAAAAATATTCATTATTATTGCTTAAATTATTTATAAATGATCTGGATATCATTACTCCAGAGAAAAATAAATTAATTGTATACAACAAATACAATGAAGATGGCATTACTATCAAATTATCTCCTGAAGGACTTATTACCCGTGGTGACATCGGTGCAAAGGGATTTTCCTTCCTCCCATCGGATAAATATGAAATTGAAACAAACTTTGACTATCATATCCCATTTAATCAGGATTTCTTAAAAAAATTAAAACAAGTTTCATTTAATTCTGTCGTCGTAAAAAATAACAATAAAATTATCCTAACAAGTCACGGTGGTTTATCAATTAATAAAAATGTCTGGAATCTTGTTCTTGCAGACCAGCAAAATAAAACAAATCTAAATATTCAATATGACCCAAAAAATCAGTTTATTAATTCCTCCCTCCAGTTTAAAGATTTTAATCTTAAATCTCTTGATCCAAACATGCAAGGAAGCCTCACCGGCACCATAGAAATGAAAGGATCCACAAATAATCCAAATATCACCGCAAATAATGTTGTCATCAAAAATGGCAAATACTTAAATATGGTGTTTGACACTACAATCAGCTTTAAAAAAACTGACCGGGATATATTTATCGAAAACGCGTTTATTACTCTTGGCAACTCCGCTCTACAGGTGAATAATCTAAAATACAAATTCCCAAAAAAATTAAACTCCCTCAGTCAATATTTTACACAATTCTTTCCAAAAAGTATTATCACCATAGAAAATATTTTATTTTATTATAAAAAAACCAAAGTCCATTTACAAAATGTTAAATATTCTGTAGGTAAAAATCGTGTTCTATTTCTACAGGATACAAAAAATATTCATACCAAAAAAGTATCGAATAATAAAGAAATTTATAATGTTAAAATTGATAAACCAGACAAAGAATTATCCTTTGATTACCTCAAAATTCTATCAAATCCAGATAGTCATATTTCATTCGAAAAGGGATCTTTGACATGGAAAGATTCCATGATCGATATCAATAAATTTTCTCTAAAAACTGGAAAATACTGGAAACTCGATTTGGATCTAAAATTAAAAATATTTTTATTCGGAAATAGATATTTATCCAATATATCCATTTTTGGAGGAAGAACCCCTAAAAAAGGCGAAATGAATTTAATTGCAACACGCCTCTTGTTTAATGATAACTCCTTCCGTGATATAGAAATTATCTTTGAAGCCATCGGGGAAAAATGGATCCTATGGAAAAATAGATTAAACTTAGATGGATTTATTATCTGGACTAAGGAAATTCTAAAATATCAATTTAATTACAACGGAAATTCAACAAAACTAAATCACACCGGAAAAGTTTTGTTTGATTCTCAAAATATTGATTTCCGATTTAAAATTTACAATGACGATATTAGTATTTCAACCATTGCACCAATTGTCTTTCAAAAAGCTGGTGGAAAAATAAAATCAGATCTCCATCTTCATGGAAACTGGAATGATCCAAAGATCGAAGGACTATTTAATCTTACAGGAGGTTTCTTTCAGCTTACAGGACAGGATGACACTTTTGATAATATTAATATCAATATTAATTTTAATCCTAAAAAATCTTATCATTTTAATAATATAAGATACTTCCATCAATTTATGATCCAAGGCAATTATAATGAAGGAGATATTATCACAAACGGCTATTTTAATTTCAATCGATGGAATATTTCAGACTTTGATATCAAATTAATAATGCCCAAATCTTCAAAAATATATCTTAAAAATCAACTCTTTGAATACGACGGATATGTAAAATCAAATCTAAGATTTTTTGGAAACCAGAGAAATAAGACACTTGATGGTAAAATATATCTCAGTGATGCAAAAATAAATTATCTTGGCAAAAAAACATTTAAAAAAGTCGAGAAATCATTTTTCACAACCATCCTTCTTGACACTGTTGAAATTATTTTTCTTGATAAAGTCCGTTCAAATATCGGACAAGGACAGCTTTCTCTTGGCGAAGTCATCATAAAAGAAAATAGTTCTTTAAAAATTAAACGAAAAAAGGCGGATCTTGATACTGATAATTACCAGATTTCAGGTGTTATTGAAGCCAAAAAAGGTGATTTTGATTATCTTGGACATAGTTTTGATATTATCGAAGCAAAAATTGTTTTTGATAAAAACCAGGAACCTAAAATCCTTGTCAAAGCGAGTACTAAAGTCCGTGATGAAAATAACCGCCTTGTAAACATTTTTTTTACTATCAATCAAAGTCTTATAAGTCTCTTTCAGGAGCAAAAATCCACAAAAGAAAGTGTTCTTATATCCAGTTTATCCTCCAGTCCCCCAAAATCACCACAAGAAATCACCCTGCTCCTGGGTACAAAACCAGAACAATCCTCTGAACGGGAATCATCATTAAGACAATCACAAAGTCAGGCCGCTATTGGTAGAACTGCTGATGTTGCTTTGAATTTAACTCTCATCAAGCCAATAGAAAGGAAACTAAAAGAACTTTTTGGTATTGATACATTTAACATTAAACAGAAGTTCTTACAAAATACCCTCTTCAGGGAATCAACAAGCAGTGATAGTACAGCAAATACAGAAGGCTCTGAAATTAACTTACTCCGTAATACAGAAATCACTATAGGATATTACCTTCACAAAAATATTTATATTAGTGGTGGTCTCGTCATCCTCCAAAACACAAATCCTGGAAACAACACAAATACCTCTCAAACCCAGAAAGTATGGAAATTTGGACTTGAAGTGGATATCTTGCCCTTAATTGGTGTTCAATCTGAAAGGGTTAAACTTCGATTTGTTCCTGAATATCAATATAAACCAGATGAAATTAACCCCACAAACCGCAATGAAGGTATTTTTAAGATTGAAATTAATATCGAATTCTAATGCACAAATAAGAAACTGTTTACAAAAATAGCTTTTTCAAATGTCAATTTGAGCGTAGAGTACTTTAAATGAAGGGGAGGAGTTGTGGGTCTAATGTTGGATCAATTAAATTTCTCACTAAAAAATTATGTTTTACCATTGAATCAAAAGTTCTGACCAAAGACAACAAAATGGACAAGGATCGGAACTGAAATTTTTGATTCCGATACTGTTTCGTTTGGGAATTAGGGGGTTGGTTTTGTTAAAATATTTTATAGCAATGAGCTATTTGGTGTTCACCTATTCCTGTGATAATTGTTTTTTGTAGACATAATATTTTGATATGAATCGATGACAAGGGTATAATCTGATGCTGATTGTTTAGAAAATTATTTCTGTGCTGGGTAAGAGTTTTTTAATCCGTTCTTTTTCATTCTGGGGAAGGGGGTTTCTTTGTAAATAAAGCTCCTGAAGGTTCTTCAGGTTACCTAGAGATTGGGGAAGACTTGTGAGTTTATTACCCCATAAGTAAAGATCTTGCAGGTTCTTCAGATTAGCGATGGAGTCAGGGAGATTTGTGATTTGATTGACATGTAATTTGAGTATTTCTATATTCCTTAACTTCAGTGTTTCTGGGGGGAATTTCTTTAATCCTTGATATGATAAATCCAGTTTATAGACCTTCAAAGGGTTTTTCACTTGACGAATAGAATTATATTCGCTAAAATTGATAGGTGAGGATCTATATTAACAGAATATATTCAAAGTGCTATGGATAACGCCGTTTATAAGAAATTAGAAGATGGAAACTGGTTCAGTGAGATTCCTGGTTTTCAGGGTGTCTGGGCTAATGGATTGACTGTAGAAACCTGCCGTAAAGAGTTAATCGAAGTTCTGGAGGAGTGGATCATCCTAAAACTCCATGATAACGATACCTTACCTGTAGTCAATGGTATGGATATAAATATTAAAGAAATAACAACCTAATTTTATGCCTTCTTCCATTTCAAGAAAAGAACTCATCAAAAAACTCAAAGTATTGGGATTCACATGACCTTTTTCAGGCAACAAACACCAGTTTATGACAAAGGGAAAATTGAAGCTCCGTATCCCGAATCCTCATCAGAAAAATGATATCGATGTTAGTCTTGTGAAAGAGATGATGAGGCAAGCAGAAATTAATAATGAGGACTGGGATAATGCATAAACAGGCTCCACATTATGAAATTATAAAGGAACTTCAGTATAACAGTTTATCGAAAAAAGATTTTGCTTTCAAGAGGGGGATCTAAGGAATTTATTTATCGTGGGTCGATGGGAATATGTGGAATAGGGGCTGATTAATGAATAACCATCCCCTATAGTGTGGAGTTAATACTATCGTCCGCCACCGTATTTAAAAATTATCTCACATTTGGGTAGGAGTCTTTTAATTTTTTTCTGTTCCTTCCTGGAAAGATGATTTGCTGCTAAGATAAGTGTTTTTAATTGCTTGAGTTGGCTGATTTCTTTGGGAAGTCTTCTGAGTTTGTTCTGAGATAAAACTAGTTCTTGTAGATGATTAAGCTGACCAATTTCTTTGGGAATCCATTTGATTTTATTTTTTTCTAATGAAATACGCTGTAAGTTCTTAAGTTGGCTGATTTCCTTAGGGATAGTTTTGAGCTTATTATGATTTAGATCAAGTGTTTGTAAGTTCTTAAGGGTTAAGATTTGGAGAGGGAAATGAGTTAATTTTTTTCCAGCTAAATAGAGTTTGTAAACTTTCAAAGGATTTTTGAGAGCATCATCCAGGTTTGTATATGTCATTTCTGAATTGAGTTGTTGATCTGGTATGGGCATTGTATTAACGCCGTTGATGGTTTCTTTCTTGCCAGAACTATCTGATTTATATTCATATGAACAGGCTGTGATCAGGAAGAAAGTTACGATGATTAATAATATTTGTTTCATAATTTATCCTTATATTGTTTTTGGCATAGTAAAATATCTTATTTACAGTGATTTGTCAATCAATTTCAAACAAGAGTTTTTGATTTATCAATTTGGAATTCTATTTTGGAATAAGTTAGCACAACAGAGATGTATTACAGTCCCATGTGTTGTAAACAATCATACGCGGCATATTTATAGGATTCTGCGAGGGTGGGAAAATTGAATACCATATCTATAAATAAATCGACGGTGGCGTGCATAATCATAGCCGATTGGCCTATATGGACCAGTTCTGTAGCCCGTTCCCCTATAACATGTACGCCAATCACCCTTCGGTTTGTTCGATCCACAAGGAGTTTAGTAATCCCTTCAAGGTCTCCTGTGATCATCCCCCGGGCGTTTTTTTTGTACAGAGCACGTCCTACGACGTAATCTATATTTTTTTCTTTGGCTGATTCTTCGGTTTCACCGACAGCACTTACTTCCGGGATTGTATAGATTCCATAGGGCAATACCGATGACATCACCTGTTTATACTGAATGTTAAACGCATGGCAGGCGGCTACCCTTCCTTGTTCCATAGAAGTAGATGCCAGTGCTGGGAATCCTATAACATCACCAGCAGCGAATATATTATTAACAGATGTTCTGTAATCCTTATCCACTTCGATGGTTCCACGACTGGTGATTTTAATCCCAACACTCTCAAGATTTAATCCATCTGTATTCCCACTCCGACCCGCAGCAAACAGAATGAAATCACTCTTAATGATATTCCCGTTTTTGAGTTTAACAGTTACCCCATCATTCAATACATTGACATCATCCCATCCATTCCCCAGATAAAACAGGACTCCTGTATTTTTCATAGCAGTTATCAGGCGATCGATGATTTCGTAGTCCAGAAAAGGCATAATTGTTTCACGGACATCGATTAAAGTGACCTTTGTACCCAAAGATGAGAACATACAGGCATATTCACATCCTATCACCCCCCCTCCTAATATTGTTATGGATGAGGGAATTACAGGGATATTTAAGATATTATCCGTATCGTATACCCGAGTTGATTCAAAGGGAATATTATTAGGGCGAAATGGTTTAGATCCTGTGGTGATCAAAATATATTCCCCTGTGAGATATTTCTTCTCACCATTAGTTTCTACAACTACGGTGTGGTCATCCTGGAGATATGCTTTCCCTGTGATATAATCGATTTTGTGGTACTCGATGTTATTTAACATACGATTAACTTCTGAATGACTGATAGCCTGCCTTCGCTCAGTTAGTTTGTGAAGTGTGGCATCATTCGATAATTCTACCGCTACACCATATAAATCACGGCTCTTATGCCCTGTGAGGTAGAGACATGCTTCTCTGAGGGTCTTGCTTGGCAGAGTACCTGTGTGGACTGCAGCACCTCCCGGACTAATTTCCTTCTCAATGAGGGCTACACGTTTCCCATAATATGCTGCTTGAGCAGAGGCCTTCTCACCTGCGGGACCTGCACCAATAACAATCAGATCATATGAATATTTTAAATCCTCTGCCATAATTCTGCTCCTGTAGGGTATTCAATTATTCAAAGGTAAATTATAAACATTTGTTTGTCAAGATATTTTAGTACTTAACGTGTTGCTAATAGAAATTATTCTCATCAGATCAATGAATCGCAATCTTAATCCATCCGATGTTTCATAATTATCTCAATCTATTAAAATATTCACAACTCGATGGATAAGTGTTGATCTTTCCTAATGACTTCATTATCTTATGAATAATAATTTGTTATGCGGATAAATCTTTATGAATAATATAAAAACCCTTGGAGATCTGAAAAGAGCCAATTATCCTTTCAAGACTGTTAAGCAGGAACTTCGGGATAATCTTATCATTAAATTAAGGAATAATGAGAAGATCTTTCAAAATATTGTTGGATACGAAAAAACAGTTATTCCCCAATTACAAAATGCCATTTTATCAAAACATGATTTTATTCTACTAGGACTCCGGGGTCAGGCGAAAACTCGTTTGATAAGGGGTTTATCTGATTTATTGGATGAAGAAGTTCCCATCATTAAAGGCTCATCAATGAATGAACATCCTTATCATCCGATTACCAAGTTTGGTAGAGAACAATTTATAAAACTCGGTGATGATATTGAGATTGAGTGGCTTCACAAGGAGTTTCGATATAATGAGAAGCTGGCTACCCCAGATGTTTCTATGGCGGATATGATTGGAGATATTGATCCCATCAAGGCTGCAAATCGTCGTCTTGAATATTCCGATGAAGAGGTCATACACTATGGCCTTATTCCCCGTTCCAATCGAGGTATTTTTGCTATTAACGAACTCCCTGATCTCCAGGCAAGGATACAGGTGGGTCTTTTAAATATACTGGAAGAGAAGGATATCCAGATAAGAGGCTTTCCCGTCCGTATCCCTATGGATATTCTCATGGTGTTTACTGCAAACCCAGAAGATTACACTAATCGAGGGAATATAATCACACCATTGAAGGACAGAATCAATTCCCAGATCTTGACCCATTATCCTCAGAATGTGGAAGACGCTATTCAGATCACTCAACAGGAATCCTGGGTTCACAGAGATGAAGAACTGGAAATACCATATATATTTAAAGAACTTGTTGAAGAGATAGCTTTCGAAGCAAGGAATTGTGAGTTTGTGGATCAGGCAAGTGGTGTGAGTGCCCGTATGACCATTAGTATTATGGAAAATCTCATCAGCAATGCAGAGAGGAGAAAAATCCGTCTGGATGAAAAAGATCTTCATTTGAGGATCTGTGATTTGTTTAATGCCACGCCATCCATTACGGGAAAACTGGAATTAGTGTATGAAGGAGAGAAGGAAGGGGCTCAGACTGTAGCTAAGTATCTCATCGGGAAAGCTATTAAGAAACTCTTTCAAAAGTATTTTCCAGACCCCTTTAAATTGGAATTCGATGAGGATCCCCGCTCTACATACTATCGGGAGATCACTGGCTGGTTTGCATCCCATAAATCCATTCAAATATCAGATGAAACCCCATTTGAGGAATATTTTAACGAATTATCTAAAGTACAGAAATTAAAAGAAATTACTTCACGACATTGCAAGGTGACAAATAATTACGAACTGTCAGCAATGATGGAGCTTGTTCTGGAAGGACTTCACCAGAACTCCATGATCTCTAAAAAGGATATGAATGCACAAACCACATATAAAGAACTCCTGAATCTTGTGTTTGACAAGGCGAAGAGAAAGGATTTTGGACAGGACTCCTTTTATTGATAAATTATTTTTTATTTATTGGTTAAGGAATTAAACATTCTTGGAAAATAACTCGATAATTTGAATGGTTTCTTGTCCTATTTAAAAATAATGTGTATATTTAAAAGATTTTATGACGATTGGTATACCAAAAGAAATTAAGACATTTGAAAATAGAGTTGGATTAATCCCATTTTATGTTAACCGCCTTGTGAAAGAAGGTCATAAGGTTTTTATTCAAAAAGGCGCCGGACTAAAAACAGGTTATGGGGATATTCTATATAGCGATGCTGGTGCAGAAATAGTTCCAACGATTGAAGATGTATACAATAAATCTGAGCTTATTATAAAGGTAAAAGAGCCTCAACAAAGAGAGTTCAGCCTTATCAATGAAGGTCAGACGATTTTCTCTTTTTTTCACTTCCCCTCAAGTGAAGTTCTGTTGGATAGTCTCATCCAGACAAAATGTATTGCTATTACTTATGAAACCTTAGAAACAGAGAATAAAAAGCTCCCTATATTAACTCCTATGAGTGCTATTGCAGGAAAGCTGGCAATCCATCAGGGAATGATACATCTGGAGAATATCACAGGGGGAAAAGGTGTTTTATTAGGGGGTGTTCCTGGAGTATCTACGGGAAATGTAGTTATTATCGGTGCTGGAGTAGTTGGACGTAATGCCTGTTACGTTGCAGGTAATTTGAGAGCTAATGTCACCTTGTTGGATATTAATATGGATAGTTTGAGAGAATTACACGACGTCATGCCAAATAATGTCCAGCTCTTGTTTTCAAATGAAGAGAATCTGTATAATGCTCTTAGAACAGCAGATCTTGTAGTTACTGCAGTTCATCTTATAGGTAGAAAACCACCTGTATTAATTACAAATGATATGCTTTCTATTATGGAGGAAAATACAGTGATTGTTGATGTATCAATAGATCAGGGGGGATGTCTGGAAACTAGTCGTCCTACAACCCATCTTGAGCCAACTTTCAAAGAAAATGGTATCATCCATTACTGTGTCCCCAATATGCCCAGCCTTGTTCCAAAAACAGCTACCCAAGTATTATCCCATGCATCGTACCCTTATATCATCAAGCTGGCAAATCAGGGTATTCATAAAGCAATTCAAAATGATGATGCTCTAAAATCTGGTCTCAATCTATGGAAAGGGCAGATTACTAATAAAAATATTTCTGAGACATTTCGTAAGAGTTTTATACCCTTTGAAAGTTTAATGAATAATTAATACATATTTAACCCCAAAGAATAATAGGTTATTTTGTGAGGTATTTTCGTGACAGATAAACAAAACGATAAGTCCTATAAAATGCTCAACCAGCTTGCATCTGCATACATCGATAAGGGCGATTTTGATAAAGCATTAAAATATCTTCACCGCTTGCTGGAAGAGGCAAAGGAACAGGGCGAAGGCTTAAACCAAAGTCATATTTATAATTCAATA
Source organism: Spirochaetia bacterium UBA6919 (assembly GCA_002450905.1). Taxonomy (GTDB): domain Bacteria; phylum Spirochaetota; class UBA6919; order UBA6919; family UBA6919; genus UBA6919. The sequence continues at coordinate 5,595 of DKAT01000058.1, read as the reverse complement.
GGATATGTCTATCTAAAGAAGAAGGATTACGAAACTTCGCTAAAATTCAGAGAAAAATCTCTTTCCCTTAGAGAAAAATTAAGAGCTGCCTCTTATGTATTTGAGTCATACAATGATATTGGAGTAGTTTATCATTCTATGGGGCGTTATAACAAAGCTATCGAACACTATAACAAATGCAACTCTCTTATGGATAAAAACAATTCAGGATATGAACAGGGTATTCTATACTCCAACATTGCTTCATCTTATTATCATTTAAAAAACTGGGATGAAAGCAAATCGTATTTCCTCAAAGCACAAGAGATTTTTAATTCTCTTCAAGACCCTGAAAAACAGTGTGAAATTGAATATAATCTGGGTATATTAAATTATTCCATGGGTAATAAAACAGATTCATTGAAGCATTTCGAAAAATCCCTTTTTGGATTCCAATCTTTAAAAGATAAATCAAAGTCCGCCCTCACTGAAAAACAAATTGGAGATATCTATTTCGATGATAATAAGACAGAAAAGGCAATAGAATATTATCAAAAGTGCATTCGTATATTAGAAAGAGAAGATATCTATAATTATTACGATATCCAATTGAAATTCAGCAAATTAAAAAAAACATAACCTGAAATAACAATTAGAACCAAAAAATATACTAATCATGAAATTAAATTAACAGCCAATCAATAACTTATCACCAGTTCTACCCTCTCATGGAAAAAAAAAGGGAAAAGTATGGGAAAAACACGAACAATTCCCTTAATAATAAACTCAATCGCTATAAACAACATCCAAATCTTCCCTCTCCCGAAAGTTTTAGACTTGTCTTGGGCAATTTCGATGGAGCGAGGCTAAAATCCCAATTATAAGATTATGTGCAAGATCTCTCGAAACATCTTACAAGTTATTAACCCTAAAAGATCCTTTCAATAGATTGACATATTAAAATATTGTGATTATTTTTAGTCTCTAGTTATAATAGAAAAAAATATGATAAAATCATTACTACTGATATTATTAACCTCCTCATTCCTAACATGTTCTTCTAATGTTGATAATAATAATAAAACCATCGAGTTATCCTTTGGCCATGATATGCCTGAAAATACACCGCAGCATTATGGCGCAGTACGTTTTGCAGATATTGTCTCATTCAAGTCTAAAGGTCGTATTAAAATAAAAATCTATCCTGCTCAAAAACTGGGTACCGATCAGCAAATGATCCAGAGAGCCAGTCGGGGAGAAATTGATTTCATCCTACCTCCAGCAGCTAAATCTAAATCAATTCATGAAGAAATACCACTTTTGGACCTTCCATATCTATTTGATCGTAAGGACAATATTTACGATCTCCTCGATGGACAAATTCTAAAATATTTTAAAAATAAAATCTCAAAAAAATCTTCAAAAAACTTAATTCTCTTATCCATCTGGGAATCTGGATTTAAGCAAATCACTTCAAATATTAAAATCGACAAATTATTGGATTTTAAAAAACTTAAGATAAGGGTCATGGAAAATCTCATCCTCCAAAAGGTCTATCAAAAATTTGGTAGCAGAGTATATACCATAGATTTTCATCGGATCAAAGATGCTCTAAAAAATAATGATATAGACGCCCAGGAAAATCCTATCAATAGCATAGCCTCCATGGGCTTTCATAATCACCAAAAATACTTATATTTAACTAACCACTCCTATCTGTCACAATTATTATTTGTCTCGGCTAGTACTTTTAAAAAACTCAACCCTAATGACCAACAAATTATCATCCACGCCGCAAAAGAAGCGACAGGACATCAAAGAAATCTCGTTCAAAAAATCGAAAAAGAAAATCTAAAAAGATTTGAAACTAAAATTAAAATCCTAACAATGGATAAAAAACTCAACGAAATTTTAAAAAAACAGTTTTTTGACAATTACCATGATGTTCGGATAAAATATTCTGATTTCTTTAATATAGTTAACCAAAATAACCAGGATGATATATTGCTTGGACTTGACGTCAGTCTCACAGGAGGCGGGAAATCTGCTGGTATCGCGATTAAAAGAGGCGTGGAAATGGCTTTAGATGAAATAAATAATTCAGGGGGTGTCCTCAATAAAAAAATTCAAATGATCGTTAGAGATAATTCAGGATTCCCTGCTCAGGGCAAAAAAAACATCGAATATTTTAAAACAAAAAATCGCCTCATCGCTGTCATGGGAGGAATGCATAGTTCTGTTGCACTCAATCAACTCAAAGACATACACGAAAATAAAATAATACTTCTTATCCCCTGGGCAGCAGCCACAGAAATCACCAGCAATAATTATAATCCCAATTACGTCTTCAGATATAGTGTACGAGATGAACTAGTCGGAGGTTTCCTCATAAACCACGCTCTCAAAAAACACAAAAATATATGTCTTGTCATGGAAAAAACACACTGGGGACGAAGTAATTTAAAATCCATGACAGAATCTTTGAATAATCGAAATATGAAACCGGTTTATATTGGTAATTTCTTATGGGGACAAAAGGATTTCAGTGAATTAATTCAAAATCTCGAAAAAAATAGCTGTGAAGCAGTGATGTTTGTAGGTAATTCACCCGAAGGTATAAATTTCTTCGAACAACTTGCTACAAAAAATACTAACTTCCACATCTACTCCCACTGGGGCATATTAAGTTCTGCATTCTATAGACAAACAAAAAGTTTTATTTCAAAGTTAAATCTTAAATTTCTCTATACTTTCAGCTTCTCAAGAAAAAGTATTCCTCAAAACGCAAAGGATTTTTTTGAAAAATACAAAATACGTTATGACGATCTTCAAAATAATCAAATAACTTCTGAAGTAGGAACTATCCACGCCTATGAACTGACCCATATCTTAGTAAAGGCAATTAAACTAGCTAATTCTCTTGACACGAGTAAAATCAGAAATGCTCTCGAACAACTCACAAATCACAAAGGCCTATTTAAAAATTCCCCAAAGGTCTTTAATAATAATCATGAAGGACTCAACGCCAGGGACTATTTTCTCTGTCAGTATATAAATCTAGGACATATCTCCTGTGAAAAATAACTTCCATTCCAATGTCCCGTATCGATTTATTATTAATAAATATCTCAGAAAATATCTGGTTATATTTTTTATATTACATATTCTACTTTCAACTATAATGCTAATTTATGTAAAAAAAAAAGATACTGAACAAAAATTTAATTTCATTTCACTGGACATTAAAAGACGGGTCGAAACTGTTTTCAATCATCTCATTGACTATGTCCAAACTCTAAAAAATAATGCTTATTTAACAAATTATCTCGTCGATCAAAATTTAAGTACTCAGGATCTCATCAAACTTTTTAGTGGAATCAAAGATTCAAAAGTTATTTCAAGTATCTATGTGTTAAATAAAACTGGAGAGACCATCTTCTCCACAAATCCCTCCCAAAATACAACCTTCATAGGAATATATCTGGAACCTGTTTTGGAAGAAAACATCACAAGTTTCTTCAGCCAACAGAATAAATATTTTTTAATGGGCCCCATACAATACTACGGAACACCCCAGGGCGTTGTTATTGTAGAAATTAAATCATCCGTTTTTCAAAATCTCTCAAAAAATATCGGTGAACTCGAATCAAATGTCATTATTAATGGTATCAATCTTTCTAAAAGTGAAATTATTCCATCAAAATATCTTGTCATTCAGGAACATAAAATTAGTCTCCCCTTCTTAAAAAAATCATCTATCTATCTTCATATTGAAATCATCGACTTCTTCATTCCAATTCTACAGGTCCTATTAATTTATATTATATTTATCCTGTTGTTCTACTTCTATTCACAAAATAGAAATAAAATCCTTGCCCAAAAGATTTCAACAGAGGTAGAAGATTTAGAAAACATTGTCATCAATGATTCTGTCGATTTTGAAACTAAAAAATCCAAAATATCCTCCATGCCCCAGGAACTAAGAAATTTAGGCAATTCATTCATAGAGTCAATTGAAAATGTCCACCAATTAAATCAAACCCTCGAAGAGAAAGTTATTGAAAGAACTAAAAATCTTGAAGAGGCTAAAAAACAGGCAGAACAGGCAAATCAAGCTAAAAGTGAATTCTTAGCCAATATGAGCCACGAAATCAGAACCCCAATGAATGCAATCCTCGGCTTCTCCGAAATCCTATCCTCAAGAATTACCGATGGGCAAAATAAAGAATACATAAACTCCATTCAATCCAGTGGAAAAACCCTTTTAACCCTCATAAACGATATCCTGGATCTCTCCAAAGTCGAAGCAGGAAAGCTATCCCTCGAATTCTCCACCGTCAATCCCTTTCTCATCTTCAACGAAATGAAACAAATCTTCTCCCAGAAAATCGCCGATAAAAATCTTCACTTCATCATAGAAATCGATCCAAAGCTCCCCACTGCCCTTGTTCTCGATGAAACAAGACTCAGACAGGTTCTCTTAAACCTCGTCGGAAATGCTGTCAAGTTCACGGAATCCGGATACATCAAAATATCAGTCCAAATGGTAAACGAAAATAAAGAACACAGTAAACTCGATCTCAACTTCACTATAGAAGATACGGGTATTGGTATAGATGATACCCAAATGGAAAACATCTTCAAGACCTTCGAGCAACACACAGGACAGAGTCAGAAACTATACGGAGGCACAGGTCTGGGACTTGCCATTACAAAACGCCTTGTCGAACTCATGAACGGTCAAATCTCTATTGAGAGCAAAAAAGGCATTGGCTCCAAGTTCCACATCCTCCTCCAAAACATCGATGTCGCCGCAGGGGGTGAGGTGAAGGAAGACGCATTGCCCTTTGATCTTGAATTCATAGACTTCAAACCCGCTAAAATATTAATAGTCGATGATATTCCCTACAACCGCGAAATCTTAAAGGGCTATTTAAACTATCCCAACTTATCGCTGTTCGAGGCTGAGAACGGCAAGGAAGCTATTGAAATGGCAGATCAATTTAAGCCGGATCTCATCTTAATGGACATGAAAATGCCTGTCATGGGAGGATACGATGCAGCAAAGATCTTAAAATCTAATACAGACACAAAAGATATCCCGCTCATTATCATTACTGCCTCAGTAAGAAAGGAATCCGAAGAAGCCATGGCTGATCACTGCAATAGTTTCTTAAGAAAACCTATATCCAAATCCAAATTGATAAAAGGAATCGTGGATTTTATAGACCACACCTTTTCGGAAAGCAATAGGATCATTTCACAAGAAAGCACTGACAAACCCTATAAACCCACACCCGAAGTCCTTGAAAAGCTCCCTGAACTTGTAAAACTCCTCGAATCCCAATACAAACCCCAGGTGGAACAGCTCACAGAAATCCTAAGTATCTCAGCTATACGAGATTTTGTCGATGAAATCACGGAATTATCCAGTCAGTTCAATTACTCCCCACTACTCAAATGGGTAAATAACTTAAAGATGAGGACCCAAATCTATGACATGGATGGCGTAAAAAAATCCCTCAACGACTTCCAATCACTAATAAACTCCATATTGTCTCTCACCATGACCAAATGATCTCCAATACATACACAAAACAACCTCCTCATGGGAAA
>DKAT01000012.1 GCA_002450905.1 Spirochaetia bacterium UBA6919 | reverse complement strand
GAGCAAACATTACAAGCATTTTAATTTATAATTTCTAAGATAATATAATATAGAAACTCAGGCAAATATTTTAATCAATTTAAAAAGGACTTTCACGCAATGAACAACAAAATACATATTTATTACGGAAATGGGAAAGGAAAGACGACGGCAGTTACTGGATTAGCAGTTCGTGGATTGGGTGCTGGTTTTCAAGTAACGATAGTTTACTTTGATAAAGGACACAAAGATGAAAAAGAGCACTACTCAGAAAGAATTATTCTGAGATCCATTAAGAATTGTACACTAATTCCTACAGGTTGTGAAAGGATATTGGACAATGGCACTTTTCGATTTGGGAATACTGAAGAGGATTTCAATGAAGCTAATCGTGCTTTATCTATTGTTAAGCAACAAATCCAACAAGGAAATCAAAATATCCTTATATTAGACGAAATTCTGGCTGCCGTTGCGTACAAGCTAATTAAGAAAACAGATGTCATGGAAATCCTTGATCTATATGATAAAAATAGAACTTGTGAGCTTGTTCTCTCTGGTCATAAGGTGTGGCAAGAGCTTATTAATCGGGTTGATCTTGTGACACAGGTAAAAAAAATAAAGCATTACTATGATCAGGGTGTCATGGCGAGATTGGGGATAGATATATAATATAATTTCTTCTAGTATTTATTGATTAAAAAAATAATAAAATGATTGACAAATTATCTAAATCAAAGTAACTTATAAAATGAATACTAAATCCTCAGGAGGCTGTCTTGCTGGATGATATTTTCACAAATGTTAAAAACTGGTTTAAAGGAACATCCACAAAGGGATTTAATGTAAAAGTTTCTCAAAACGACCTAAGAAACCTATCTGCTGGAAAAATAATCAGCTTTAATAACCTGCCAGAAATCATCTATTCCTCATTAATTGGTAAATCCATTGATATGAATAGACTTCAATTCGAAGTCAAAGTAGAAATACAATATAACGAAGACGGATTTCGGTATAAAGAATTTAAATTAGAGGAAATTGAAGGACTGGAATTCTGGCTGGAAGTTATGAAAGATCTGGGGACTTGGGATATTTCAATATGGAAGAGAATGCCATATATACCTCAAGACGTATATATGAAAAATGGTCAGATCCTACAAACTGTTGTTATTGAAAATAAGACTTACACACAAGATATGAATGGTAGTGCTGATTTTAGAGTAATGGATGAGGAAAATCCCCAAAGAGGTAATATAAGATATTGGCGTTTTCAGTGTAAGGATGATCCCAGTAAACTCTTTGCAGTATCAGATTGGACAGATGTATACGGGGTATATGATTGTGCTCTGGGAGAGATCATTAAAGAAAAGGATTTCGAAATTATCATCCTGAAGGCGTCATTTTCATAAATTTAATATAAAATAATCATTTTTCACTACATAAAGAAGTGAAATACTCAAAGTTCCATCAGAAAATGAGAGAACATAAGGTAATAGTGCATATTTAGAATCTGGTATCGTGGTGAGCAGAAAAAAAAAAATATTGTATTCCAAGCTGTTGTCTATTGTTTAGCTTGTATCATTTGTATACATCTCCTAAACTCTGATGAAATTATAATTTCTAATCAAAATGGAGTTCCTTTGCACACTGAGATTATCATCAGCAAGTTAAACGGTAAACCATCCTATTCCCTGTGGGGGCCATTCCAATTTCATAAAACAGATTCTTCAGTATACCTGAAAATGACAGCCTTGAAACTCAAACATGGCTGGGCAAGCGGAGAAGTCAGTCTTATCAGTGAATCAAAATTATTGAATGATCATAAAAAAATGAGAACGAATCAGGAATTCGTCCAATGGATTGATTATTTAACATTCAATAGGGATAAAGAAGTTGTTGAGTCCTACAGTTTTAAATATAATTTCTTCCATGAGTCTGGAGTGATTGATAATGAAGAGATCATTCAGTCCAATAATACTAAAGAATTATATTTTAGAGCTCAAACAGGCGATAAATACTATTTCTTACTCGAAAATTATTCTTTAAATCCCTTATCATACAGAGATTTTCAATTTCAATTGATCGAAGGAAAACTCCCTGTTTTGTGGTATTACTTTGCATTAACATTATTTACAGGCTTATTGATTTATAGTTTAATCAAACTATTTATATTAAAAGATTTTTATTTCAATAAGGATAAAACCATTGAAAATCAATAAAATAATTGGTGGTCTAGTTTAGTATGAAAAATGATCTTCTCATAACAAGAATTTTATATTTTTTAGCTGTAGTTTTCTGTTTCACAATGTTTTATATCCAGGTCTCAAAAAAAGAAATCAAATCTCAACCAAAATTTATTATGAACATCGACGAGGGATCAAGTATAACTAAAACTGCTACTGCACTTTGGGGACCAATAAACATTCATAAAAATAAAGTGATGGTGGAAGCAAGCATCAAGACAAATAAATTAACATATGATTATAAATCATACTTGATTAAGTTACCCTATGAAAGTTGGGTATCTGGGGAAGTTAATTTTATCAAGGCACAAACTCTTGAAGATTCATCTAACCAACTATTTTCAAAAAATAAATTAATACAAATTTTTAAAAAAAATGAAAATAAAAAAGGGGAAAAAGAGATTTATGAGGTATATAGCTTCCCATTTTCTTTGTGGATAGCATCAGGAGTTGAAGATGGGTCACTATGGAGGGAGTCCAAATTGGAAATTAATAAGAAATTTCAATTTCTTGAAGCAGGCAAATATTATATTTTGGTTGAATATAATTCATATATACACAATCTTGGCAGTTATAATAAACACCAATTAAGAGATATAACACAAAATAAAGATACAAATAACCTTGATAGCTTCTTGAAATCATTTAATAACCGAAAGAAAAAAAATATGTTCCCTAATCATTTTCCTGCTAATTATTTAAAACTAAGTATCGTTGAGAATAGGGGAGAATTTATATGGTATCTTATAGCAACAATTGTTTTATTTGTATTACTAATTTCAAGTCTAATAAAAAGAAACACCTGAATAAAAGAGATTTGAAATTATTTAAATCCAAAAAGATTTATTCAACTCCCTGGAGGAAATAATGCGGTTGCAATATCTAACAACTATAATCATTGTATTTGTTATTTTATTATTTGTTATAATTATAACTCACTATTGGGTTGAAACAACTGGACCAGGATATTATCATAGTCATTATCATGGAGTCACTATTTTTAGAAATGATAGCCGAAGTTATTCATATAGGGGCACTACCGGAGTTCGGGGTGGTAAATAAAATCTCTTTAAAAAAGTAGTAGTTATCTAATGAAAGACATATCGCAACGCCTTGTAATTCGTATTTTATTGTTCAGCACATTTGTCGTGAGTATCTGTGGCTTATCCTATGAACTATTGATCGGGAGTTTATCCACAAATCTTGAGGGTAATCCTGTTTTGCAATATTCCATCACCATCGGATTCTTTATGAGCGCCATGGGCGTGGGTTCTTACTTATCAAGATTCTTTTCTCAAAGATTATTATATCAATTTATAGTTATTGAAATTGTTTTAGGGATTTTAGGTGGCATTTCCGTAGCGATATTAAATCTTGTTTTCATAAAGCTATATCCTGTTTATCAATTATTTAGCATCTTATTTCTCATGGTCGTTGGAATATTAGTTGGACTCGAAATCCCCTTAATAACTAGGATTTTAAAACAATACGGAGATTTGAAGGAAACTATATCCAATGTATTAACTATCGATTATATTGGTGGTCTGGCAGCATCTTTGATATTTCCCCTGATACTCTATCCCTTTGTAGGACTAATTAAAACTGCTTTTATAATCGGATTTCTCAATGTATTAATAGGTGTTATCAATTTAAAAATATTTAGTAATGAACTCCAAAAGGGCGAATCCATTAAAATGTGGATGATTTCTAGTGTCTGCCTTGTTTTATTAGGATGCGGAATAGGATTTTCTGGGGAACTAACAGGATTTTATTCAAAAGCTATTTACGGAAATGTTTTGTATAACCGAAATACAAGGTATCAAAATATTGTAATATCTCTTCTAAAAGGTGAAACACAGTTATTTATAGATGGACATCTTCAGTTTTCCAGTGGTTATGAATATCGATACCATGAAGCATTAGTGTATCCCCCATTCTACCTTAGAAAAAATAATCAATATATTTTGGTTATGGGAGGTGGAGATGGATTAGCTGTTCGTGAGATCTTGAAATTTAAATCAGTAAAGAAAATTGTTCTCGTAGACCTTGACAGAAGTATGACCCAGCTTGCCAAAAACTTTTCCATTTTAAATCGTTTAAATGAAAATGCCTTTAATCACCCCAAAGTAGAAATTATTAATCAGGATGCCTACAAATATCTTGGGACTACACCCTATCAATTTGATGTGATCTATGCAGACTTTCCAGATCCACATGATGCAACTCTCTCCAAATTGTATTCTGTTGAGTTCTATCATTTTGTAAAAAGACGTCTCAAAAAGGATGGGATTTTTATCACCCAGGCTACAAGCCCACTCCATGCAAAATACGTTTTTAGATGTATTGAGAAAACTCTCAAAATGGTATTTAGGTCAGTAATCCCTTATCATGTGAATGTCCCAAGCATGAGTGATTGGGGTTTTCATATAGCACATCAAAATAGTATTAATATTAAAAAGAATGTTATGAATGTCCCTGTGATGACACGATATTTCACTCTAGAGATCTTTAAAAAGAGTCTTATTTTTGCTAAAGATACAAAGGTTTCTCAGGATAAGATTAAAGCAAATTACTTTACTGAACCTATAATTTATAGATATTATCTGGATAGCTGGAGATTTATTTTTTAGGAGGTATTTCATGAAAAATTTACAACTACTCCCCAATGTATTAGCTTATTCAATATTAGCTATACTGTTTCTATTAATTTCCAAATTGATTTACGATTTGTTTAGTCGGTACAAATTGGATCATGAACTAACAAAAGAAGATAACCCAGCCGTAGGAATAGCTTTGGCAGGTTATTTTATAGGTATGATAATTATTATTGGAAGTGTGATACCTGATACTAGTAGAGTTACACTGATAGATGGCTTAATAGAGGTAGCTATTTATAGTACACTGGGTATTATTTTATTAAATATTTCAAAATTAGTTACAGATGAGCTGATCTTATATAAGTTTAAAATAACAAAAGAACTGATTGAGGATAGAAATTCGGGTACAGGATTTGTTGTCGCGGGTGTGTATGTAGCCAGTGCTTTAATAATAGCGGCATCTATAGCTGGTTCGCCTGCTGAAACTTTTATAAAAAATAATAATATATCAAAAGAAGTTATAAAACCTTTTGGAGAATTATTAAACGGATTATCAGGAGAACCTTATAAGGTTGTATCAGGGGTTTTATTATCAATAATCTTTTTTTTACTGGGTCAGGTTACACTTATAATATATAGTTTTGTTTATAGCTATATTCTACCATTTAAAATCCAGGAAGAAATTGAAAAGGATAATGTAGCAGCAGGATTAGCATTTGGTGGTGGTTTATTAGCCCTTGGAATAATACTTTTTAGGGGTATTCGTGGTGACGGCCATTTCTATGGATGGAATGATAGCTTGACTTATTTTGGGTGGTTAATAATCTTTGCAATTATAGTTTTCCCATTAATTAGAATATTTGTTGATAGAATTATGCTTACAGGATCAAGACTTACTGAAGAAATAGTAAGGGATAGAAATGTGAATGCAGCTTTACTTGAAATCATCTGCCTAAATCTTGTTTCAACTATTATTTGTTTTGCATATTAAATAGATTTCTTTTATAACAGGGAATTAAAGCTAGTGAAACGTCGGGATTTCATAAAAAAATCCTTTACCAGTCTAATATCCATCCCGTATGTTAACTTATTATCAAGTTGTAATAAAGATTCATTACCTTTTTCAGGACAGATAATTGGTGAATCATTTAAGTATGGACATTTACTCAGAGATCATAAATTAAAATCTCCTGCCAATCTTAAAACTGGCAATACCTATTCTTGTATTATAGTTGGAGGTGGTTGCTCTGGGATAGCATCAGGCTGGAAACTGCAACAGGAAGGAATAAATGATTTTTTAATTCTTGAAAAAGATTCTCAATTAGGCGGTACAGCAAAGTCTGGTAAAAATGGCATTTCAGAATATCCATGGGGAGCTCACTATATTGAAACCCCTACTCAGCAAGCAAAATACTTATATCCTCTCTATGAAGATCTGGGAATTATTTTGGGATATCAGGATAATGGATGGCCTATTGTAAACAGTGAATATATCGTCAAAGATCCAGAAGTCTTATTACATACTAACAATGGCTGGGATCATAGTCGTTTTCCATATTCAATTGCAAGTATTCATGATAAAAATACCTATAAAGCTTTTCAGAATAAAATATATTCGTATTATTTATCGAAAGGTAATGATGGGAAACCTGCTTTCACTCTCCCCATATCTGCATGCTCTACAGATAAAAGATTTACCTCCCTTGATCAAATAACAATGAAAGATTACCTTGCATCAGAGGAACTTAAATCTCCTTTACTTCATTGGTACATCGATATTACCTGTCGAGATAATTTTGGATTATGTATTGACAAGATTTCAGCTTGGGTCGCAATTAATTATTTTGCTACAAACCTTACTCAATTTGATCCTAAGGATTATAAAAAACATCCAGTGCATACCTTAACTTGGGCTGAAGGGAATAATTATCTTGTCAAGGGAATGAGTCGTTTATTCAAACGAGAAAATATTCAGTTAAATGCTCTTGTTAGCAGTGTAGAAAACATAAATAACTATGTAATCGTAACAATATATGATATTATTTCTCAACAATTTGTTACTCACAAAGCGAAATCTGTCATCTTTGCACTCCCGAAATTTCTCCTTAACCATATCTGCCCAGAAGCGAAGGATAGAGCTATTCATCAATCAATGTTTCAGTATGCACCATGGCTAGTAGCAAATCTTCAGGTTAAGTATCCACCAAATAAAAATACATTAGCCTGGGATAATATCTATTATAAGCCTTTAAAGAGCATTGAGAATTGGTCATTAGGATATGTTATATCAAATCACCAGGATAAAAGACTACTGAATCGCTCGATTCAACCAATGAATTTAACATTTTATGCCCCCCTAATCCAGTCTGATACTAAATCTGAACGTAATAATTTATTACATAAGGATTGGGATTACTGGGCTCACCGTATAATAAAAGACCTTCAAATCATGCATCCTAATATCCATCAACTGATAGACAAACTCGATATCTATAAATGGGGACACGCTATGATCCAGCCCCAACCCAATTTCATCTGGGGTAAATCAAGACAGGAAATGAAGAAACCGATTAAAAGAATATTTATGGCTCACTGTGATGTAGAAGGATTACCAATTTTTGAACAGGCTGTATACAGTGGATTTAGAGCTAGTGAAGAGGTGTTGGCATATTTGGGGAAAACATTTACAAGACTGATTTAATCTTATTATTCTCTTCCAAATAGATATTATATGCTTCATCCCGTAATTGAATAGCATAAGAAATCCCTTTCAGATCAAGATCAGGATTTATAAAACCAATTGAATAGAGTTCTATACAATTCTTCACACATGTATTGAATGGAAAAGACTTATTATGGACAAATAATCGATTAGTGTTTCTAATATATAAGGAGTGGAGAGGTATATTCAATGTCAACGATAAGGTGAATGCTCCTTTCTTAAATGTTTGTATCATTCCATTACGACTTCTCTTCCCTTCTGGAAAGATTATAAGATTTCCATTTTGTTGAAGAAGAGATTTGAGCTTATCAAAATAACGTACCCCTCTTGAATCACTTGTATTCTGATAATCTGAAGGAATACACCCTGCAGATGAAATGATCCAACCAAGGATTGGTACTTTAAAATAAATACTTTTGACTATGCTAATCTGATTTTTCAGTACCGATAACAAAATTAACCCATCTAGAAAAGATATGTGATTACAAAGAATAATAGAAGACTTAATATTCCTTAATTTCTCCACATCATGTATTTTAATATCTAATCCAGGAACAGAAAATCTTAATACTTCAATAAAAAATCTCATGAAATAATGGATGTAACGTTGAAAAACCCCCTGAGGATATTCAGTAAAGAGAGATACAAGATAGAGTATTGGATAAACAAGAAGTATAACCACCAAACCTGACAAAAATACGACCCATATGAAAATAGTAATGAATATATCAGCAAACGGTTTATATATCATACAATAAGCTTGTAATCATTCTCTATTTTTAATCAATTCAACGACATAATCCACAATATGATTCACCGTGCTATCAACCATCAACATTTCCATCGCCCTCCTCTCTTCCTGTATAGATAATGGTTTTTTAAATTCAAACACCTGTTCTATCGCTGTCAAAAGATTTAAGGCATCGACACTATCAAATTCGTACTGATCAACAAGACTTTCATCCACTTGAATATGATCTAATTTAAATTCCTCTTTCAGAGCCTTAATAATTTTCTCTTCAACTTCACAACGATTCATATATCTCCAAATAAATATTATATAAATGTATATAAATGATAGAAAAATGCTTTGCAAGATTAAAATAAATATATTTAATTAATACGTAATTTGCAATAGAAAGGTGTATTAAAAGAGCTTTATCAATAATTTTTATACCGTAATTAGAGAATATTTTAGAAATACATACTCTCCCACTTGATAAAAAAGATTTTTTAGTTATATTCATTATTTGGTAATGGGATTAATTTCAAAAAATTTGATTTTCATGTCTATTTAAATATTTTTAATATAAATCAAAATTGAAACCAACATAAATTCACAAAAAAAAATGTTATATTTAATCTAATAATCACTTAAATATATTAATTTATGATTTAGGAGTTGTAATGGCTATTCGAAGTGAAATTGCACAAATTGTAATAGATGAATTAAAATTAGAAGACATCACCCCAGATACTTTCGATGGTAGTCTGAATCTCATAGAAGAACTTGGGGTAGATAGCATGGAACTCACTACGATTGCAGTCAAATTGCAGGATAAATATTCTATTAAGATTGATGAAGAGGATTACGAAAATTTGACTACTCTCGACAAAATTGTTGATTATATTGGACAGAAAGTGGCATGAGGTATTGAATGGAAGGAAAATTCAGTTCGTACTTAGAAGATCCCGCAATCAATGAAAAATGGCTTAAGGTTAAAAAATATTTCTTCTTACGTGAATCCACGTATGATATGACTAATAAATGCAATCTCGACTGTGATGGATGTTATTATTACGCAGGAGAAAAACATTTAACAAAAGACGAAACGGATCCCGAAAAATGGAAAGCCCTTTTCCAATCAGAAAAAGAACGGGGTATCACTTTTGTTGTCCTTGCAGGAGCTGAGCCAGCCCTCGTTCCCGAATTTTGTAAAATCGCCTATGATATCATTCCACACGGAGCCATCGCCACCAATGGTATTGTCCTCATCCCAAAAGACATCCAGTATAAAATCCACATTTCTGTATGGGGAGATGACGAATACAGTCTCACCTATCGACGGGTTAAAAATTGTCTGGACCGTCAATTAAAAGCATACAACGGGGATGATCGATCCGTATTTATCTATACTTTCACAAAACACAATATCGATCACGTAGACGACATTGCCAAACGCATTATTGAAGCAGACTGCAAATTAAGTTTCAATCAATTCAGTGCTACTGAAAATTATAACGGTGATCTCAAGCTCGATGCCCCTGCCAGGGAGAAGATGAGGGATAAAATGCTTCATCTTATGGATATATATGGTGATAATATACTGTACTCTTCTTACAATGCCGAAGTTCACAGTCATGAGAAATCCTTAAATGATCAATTTTCATGTCCTTACCCACGAATGAATAAGAAAAGAGTGATGGGACTTGGAAGGACATTTCGTCAATATAGATCCAATTTAACCTGGGATGATTCCGCCGCCTGCTGTGTGCCAGACACAGATTGTAGTGATTGCCGTCACTATGCAGCAGGATCAGCCATTGTCACCAGTAAATTATTAAAACATGTTGATTCTAAAGAACAGTTTTCTTGTTGGTTAGACTATGTAGACACCTACTTATCTGTGTGGGTACACGGTTACAAGAAATCACAAAACCTCGTTAAAAATATCAGAAAGGAGATGTTCGTATGAGCATTACTGTTGAGTCTCCAGCTAAATTATCTACTCACAAAGGAATTGTAACATTAAAAGACCTCCTTATAGATGATGAATCCAAACGCATGTACGAGAACGTAAAGAATTTAAATATCCGTAGCACGATATACGATGTCACAAATCGCTGTAATCTAAGATGTACAGGATGTTTCTTCTTCTCAAGTGATCAGGATAAAGCAGCAGATGATGAAAAGGACCATGCTAGATGGGAAGAGTTTGTGTTAAAGGAGAAAGCACGGGGAGTTAATAATGCAATCCTAATTGGAGGTGAGCCGACACTCTATCTTGATCGTGTGGAACTTTTCTATAAACATATCCCAACATTCTGTGCAACCAATGGGCTGATCAAGGTGCCAAGAGATCGTTTCCCAGACATGATGGTGGGTGTTTCCTTATGGGGAAATGATGAGCACGAGGAGAAATTAAGGGGTAAAAAGACTTTTAAAATCTCTTTAGAGCACTATACAGGGGATCCACGGGTCTATTATTTATATACCATAACACCGAATAATCTTGGTATGATCGAGGAAGTCACCACTCGAATTAAAGATGCGGGATTAAAAATTCATTATCAGCTTTACTCAA
Organism: Spirochaetia bacterium UBA6919; assembly: GCA_002450905.1. GTDB lineage: Bacteria > Spirochaetota > UBA6919 > UBA6919 > UBA6919 > UBA6919. Next base: position 7,954 of record DKAT01000012.1, on the reverse strand, counting down.
ACGACGAATTGGTCGATGGATTTGACTGGACTGAGGATGAGAAGCTCAAGATCAAAGATAAACTAGATGAGATGCTGGATCGTTACCCTGAAACTGTGATATCCTCAAAATATTATCACAAGGTCTTAATTGAAAATAAAATGCTTGGAAGAACCTTTGGATGGAATGAATGTCCCTCGGTTTCCTTAGATCGGGATGACCGTAATCCTCAACCCAAACGGCTTATTGGATTTCAATCGGTCGCCAGTGATCTTAAAACCATTCACCGATGCTGTACTTCAGACACAAGAGATTGTACAACCTGTAATGATGGAGCGGCTAAGATGTCCTGGGTTATGGTTAATAAACGGGATCACATGAAAAATCCTCAGGATTTCAAAAACTGGCTTGAAGTCACAGAAATGTTCGCTAAACTCTATCAATACGTGCCCTGGTAAGCCATTTAATTTGAATCTATAACGAGATACAATAGATACAGAGTGAGTACACCTAAACACCATCGGAATCAAAAAATTTAGTTCCGATACTTCAAAGGTGCATTGCTTCTGGATAATAGTTTAGCGGGATAATATTACATGTTGTCAGTGTGGTGGTAAAAATATTTTTAAATCCAGAATTGGTGGGTCTCAGGAATCTTATTTTGAAATTGATACCTGTAAAGGAAATGTGTTATCCTAATATAAATATTGAGTAACACCTGATGTCTATATATGCCAAGATTGCAAATACATAATGTTTTATATACCTTATGATAAAATTGGAAATGCTTATAAAGAACCGCCAAAGAAAAACATTTTGGACTCAGATCAAGATTAGAACTCAAATCAATATGCTTAACTATCCTGTCTCGATAAGTCTTTCTGGGCTTCTCTGAAAACTTTTCATGGACAATTTATTATTAATTTAGTATATTCTTTTAGATAGAATTATGTTGAATAACAAGAATAAAAGAATCATTGTTTCATCCTACGAAATGATCACTCCTCTGGGTAAAAATGCTCAAGAGACCTATGAAAATATGATCCTTGGACATTCAGGGGTTAGTCCTATAAGACGATTTGACTCCAGCGATATTGATGTCCACTATGCAGGACAGGTTCCCGATATCCAGTTTACGGATCATGATATCTTTACAGCACGAGAACTTAAGAATTGGTTTAGTCCTGTAATCAGCCATTCGATCTTAACAGCTTATGAGTCGGTTCGTAAATCAGGACTTAATATTACAGAAGAGAATTCCCATCGTATTGCTGTAACTTACTCCTCAGCAATCGGGGGTTTGGATGCCATTTTGTTAGCGGATCAGCAATATTATGCCAGTGGAACGACCCCCCATCCTTTCACCAATGTTAATGTATGCCTTAATTTAATCGCTGGGAAGATATCGATGTTTTTCAAGACTACAGGTCCAATCTTCTCGCCTGTTGCTGCTTGTGCTACAGGGAATGTTTCGGTAGCCCTGGGAGCAATGATGATTCAACAGAACCTTGCAGATGTGGTGATCTGTGGGGCTGTGGATTTCCCCCTGGTTAAATCGATTGTATTATCGTTCTCTGCTATGAATGGTGCATACAATACACAGAAGACAGATGATAGGGGATACAATGCTCCTCATCAAATTAGTCGTCCGTTTAGTGTGGATCGAAAAGGGTTTATCATATCGGAAGGATCTGCCTGTCTTATCTTAACATCCTTAGAATATGCCATGAAACACAATATGAATATAGAAGCAGAAATAAAAGGACTATCTTTGAACAGTGACGGTTTTCACTATGTTTTTCCAAAAACAGAAACCACAGCCCGTTGTATTGAACAAGCAATCAGCGATGCTCAGTTGAATCCAGAGGACATCAGCCATATCAATGCTCACGCAGCGTCTACAAAAGTGGGGGATGCCAATGAAATTGATGCACTAAAAACAGTTTGGAAAGATCACTTTGATAAGATCCCTTTGTCAGCCAATAAATCACAGATCGGGCATACCATGGGAGCCTCCAGTGCAATTGAACTTATTTTATCCATCTTATCTTTAAAGAATAACATGATTTATCCTACCATAAATTATATTCCAGATCACCAATTTCCATTACAAAATGTTTTCACTGATTGTCGGGAGATGAAGTTAAATTATGTCCTGAACAACTCTTTTGGGTTTGGCGGAACAAATTGTTGTGTTGTAGTAGGTAAAGTATGAGAATCATATTATTTAATTTTAGGATAATATCACGAATTGAGGAATATATTAAGAATGAGCTATGATCTCAACAAGAATTGGAAGTATGAGATAGTACTATGAGAGCACCTAAAAATAATCGAGTAGTAGTGGTAGGTTATGATATTGCAACCAGCCTTGGATATGGACTTGATAAAACATGGAATCGTGCTATTCAAGGAGAATCTGGTATTGGCTGGATATCAAAATTTGATGTTAAGGAATACCCTTGTAAAGTCGGTGGAGAGATTCCTGATATAGACTACAGCCAATATAATTTCCTTACTCGTAGAGAACTATCCAACTGGTTTTCCCAATTTATTCCCTTATCTATGATCCTCTCTCACGACGCTTTGAAACACGCTCACCTAGAAATCTCTGAAAAAGACAGCTATCGAACGGGAGTTATTATCGGTACAGCACTTCCAGGCTTGGATGGATATGAGCAGAATTTAAATAATCTGATGAATGGAACATATAATAAAGTGAGTCCATTCTTGCTGCCGAATATCTGTGCTAACTTAAGTTGCGGGAAATCTTCTATCCTGCTTAATCTGAAGGGACCACAGTACGCTATTGGTGGTGCTTGTGCATCGGGTAATCACTGTATTGCCGATGGATCCAGAATGATCCAGAGAGGAGAAGCGGATATCGTTCTTGCCGGCGGTGTTGAAATGCCAATGCTTGAAATGATCATTTATGGATTTGGCAATATGAATACCCTTGTTAAGCAGAAGGAAGGTGACAGGGCTTATGGAAATCCAGGACTATCGAGTAGACCATATAGCAAAGATCGTAGCGGCTTTGTTCTATCAGAAGGTGGTGCTATTCTGGTCTTAACATCTCTGGATTATGCAAGGGAAAGGGATTTAAAGATCTATGGGGAGATATTAGGCGTTGGGATGACAGGAGACGCCAATCACTTTACCGCACCCTATGATCCATCCGTTGTAAAGTGCATTGAACTGGCTATCGACGATGCTGGCATTAATAAAGAAGACATCCAGTATATAAATGGTCATGGTACATCAACGAAAGCGGGTGATAAGACAGAAATTACAGCTCTCACAAAGGTCTTTGGTTATCACCTAAGGAATATTCCAATTAGCTCTAATAAATCACAAATTGGTCATTCCCTTGGTGCTACAGCTGCAATCGAGGCAGTTTTAACAATTCAGGGAATGAATACAGATACAATTTTACCAACCATAAACTATTTAGAGGATCCAGACTTCTCAGGACTTAATTTTATCCCTGAAAAACCCCTTCAGAAAGAACATTCGATTGTTCTGTCAAACTCCTTTGGCTTTGGAGGTACAAATTGTTGTGTTATATTTAAAAAATTAGACAGTAAATAACCTTTATTTTACAAATTTGTTTTGTTGTATTAAATCAAATCCCCAAAAATGCCTCTTTAATTTCATTATTATTCATAAGTTCATTTCCAGTTCCTTCCAAAACAATCCTCCCATTCTCTAAAACATATGCCCGGTCACACATTGTAAGGGTTTGTGTCACATTTTGTTCTACCAAAATAATAGTCACCCCCTCATCGTGGATTCGCTTGATCATATTAAATATATCCCTTACTAGAATAGGTGCAAGTCCAAGAGATGGTTCATCAAGCATCATTAATTTTGGAAGAGACATCATTCCACGGCCAATAGCTGCCATTTGTTGCTCTCCACCAGATAATGTTCCAGCTATTTGACGTCGTCGTTCCTTCAATCTGGGAAATAGACTATAAACATGCTCAAGTGTCTGATGACGTTTTGATTTCGCTTCTCCAAACAAAGATCCCATAAAAAGATTTTCTTCCACCGTCATTTCGGGAAATAACCTGCGACCTTCAGGCACATGAACTATTCCATGCTGAATTACTTTATGAGGTGGTATTTGATCAAGGCGTTTACTATTATACAGAATCTCACCCTTTGATGGAGTGATTAAAGAGGATAATGTTTTAATTATAGTTGACTTTCCAGCACCATTTGAACCAATAAGAACAAGAATTTCTCCCTTCCGTACCTCAAATGAAATATCCCACAATACCTGAACATCTCCATAGAGCACATCAATATTATTTACTATGAGCATATTCTTCTCCCAAATACGCTTCAATAACCTCAGGATGATTGGCTACTTCACTGGGGATCCCTTCAGCAATTGTTTGACCAAAATTAATAGCATGGATACGATCTGAAATGGTCATTATCACCTTCATAATGTGTTCCACTACTATGATCGTAACTCCACTATCTCGGATTCTCTCGATCAGATCAATAGCCTCATTTAGTTCAGAGGGATTTAAACCCGCAGAAGTTTCATCCAATAATAGAAGTTTAGGCTGTGTAGCTAAAGCCCTGGCTATTTCTAGACGCTTTCTTTCTCCTATGGCAAGACTTTTAGCAAGAATATCATTCCTGTGATCAAGGTGACAGAACTCAAGACATTTTATCGCATGATCCCTCGCATCCTTCTTATTGTTATATCTTAAAAAAGATGATGCAATTATATTATCAAGTACAGATAATCTCCCCAGGGGTTTCATCACCTGAAATGTCCTGCCAATACCAAGTTTACATATCTTATGGGTCTTCAGCCCAGTGATGTCTTTACCCTCAAAATATATCTTCCCGCTGGTTGGTGTATAGAAATGGCTAATTAGATTAAACATCGTTGTTTTCCCTGATCCATTCGGACCAATCAATCCAAAGATCTCCCCTCGTTCAACCTGAAAGCTCACATGATTCACCGCTGCAAGTCCGCCAAAATACTTTACAAGATCCTTGACTTCAAAAATAATCATGGCTTACTCCTCTTCATTCCAAACAATAATAACTTCCGACTTACCTTGCCCCAGTCACCCACAATTCCATTCGGTAAGAGTAAAATCACAACAACAACCAACAGACCAAACCCCACAGCATGCCCTTGGGAAAGATATTTGCCAATAACATGAAACACATCAATATCAGTGATACTACCAAGCCATTTAAATAAACCAAAAAATCCTGTCCTGAAAAACTCATGTACCGCCACCATAACAAAAGCACCTACAACAGGACCAAAATTGGTACCAACCCCACCTACTATTCCCACAAGAATAGCCATAATCGAGATATCATGGAGAGAAAAAACCACACTAGGATCAATAAAACCCATATAGTTCATATATAAAGCCCCTGCTATACCGGTTAAGAATGCTGCTATATTCAAAGAAACCATCTTATACCGATGAGAATTAATTCCAAGACTCTCTGCTGCATCCTGATCTTCGCGAATAGACAGGAAATAATATCCCCATTTAGATTTCATCACAAAGTGGATTACTGAAATAGATAATATCGCCATCCCAAGTGCAATATAATAATACGGTAATTTGGAATCAAATGTAGGAGTAATCGTAATACCTACCATCCCTTCAGTAACTGGCTCCCAGATAGTCGCAATATGGCGGCATATCTCATTAAGTGCTAGTGTAGCCAAAGCAAAATAAGCTCCTTTTAAACGAAAGCAAATCCAGCCAAATGGGAAAGCTATTGCCATCGCCATAAATCCACCCAGTGCAAGACCATACCAGGCTGACATCCCAAAATGCTTGAATATTAAACCACTGGTATAGGCTCCCATACCAAAGAATGCTGCATCACCGAAAGAAACTTGTCCGGTATAACCAGCGATTAAGTTCCATCCTGACCCAATAACAACCCACATGAGGACAAGAACCATCAAATGTTGATAATAGGAGTTTTCAACCACCAAAGGAAAGAGTATTAAAAGGATAGAGAGTACAAAGGGAAATAATTTCTTCATCCACTACACCTTTGTTAATCGTTTAAATCCTCCGGGGAGGAATAGGAGCACTAATAAAAATATTATAAGTCCAATCATATCATCATATTTCATCCCAATATACGTCGCACCAAAGGATTCAGCAAATCCAAGGGTCAATCCTCCTAATATAGCCCCCACTGTTGAACCCAGTCCTCCCAATATCGTAATGACAAATGCCTTCCTCGTAAAAATACCTCCAACATCAGGATACACGTAATATAACGGAAGAAGAAGACTCCCGGCAGCAGCGACCAGAGATGCCCCAAGTCCAAATGTTATGATAGTAATCCGTTTAGTCGCAATACCCATCAGTAGAGCCGCTTCCTTATCCTGTGCTGTAGCTCGAATGGACCTCCCTGTATCCGTCTTCAGCAGAAACCAAAACATGAAAGCCGTAAGCAATATAGCAAATCCAAAGGCAATTAGCAATGCAATATTAATAGAAACTTCATCCAGACGAATCACAGCGTCAGCATAATCGGGTCTAATTGATTTATAATTTGATGTAAATATAAGACGAGACACTTCAGAGAGTACTATTCCAATTCCCACTGTCATTAACACTTGATTTTCTGGGAGGAGTGTATCTACTGACATAATTGGATTCAGTAAAAATTTCTGAATAAACATTCCAAGCACAAACAACGCAGGCATTGTGATCAGAAGGCTAAGATAAGGATCAAGTTTCAAATATTGAAATAAAACATACGTGATATACATAGCAATCATCATCAACTGGCCATGGGCTAAATTAATAATTCTCATCACTCCCATAATTAAACTCATACCAAGCCCAATCAGACCATACAAACCACCTTTTAAAATCCCGGCGACAAGGGTTTGTAGAAAAATTTCCATCAATAATACCTCATTCAATTTAATCATTTCAAAGCTTTTTACTATCCCAACAAATTATACCAAATCGCCATCATAATAACTCTAGACAGGAGAAAGACAGGAAAACCACAGGAGAATCGATTGAACAAATTACAAACTTATCTCCATAAATTTCTCTTAACATATTCTCGTAGGGCAAGGCTTCAGCCTTGCATCAATTCATTACTCTCAAGGTATTCATTTTTATAGGATTTTTGATATCAAGAAATTATCACCAGCTACTATTTTCTCTTATCCCAAAGTGGAACAGGATAAACATACTTCTTTGTTGAAACATCTTTAGGCCAAACGGTCTCAAGTTTTCCATCTATCCACTGAACAAGGAAAGTTGGTAATTTATTCTGTTGTGATTTTTTACCGTATGATATAAACTTCACTGGTCCAAAAACTGTTTTCATATCAGTTTTAGCAAGAGAATCTCTGACATCTTTTGGGGTAAGAGATTTGGCACGTTTAAGAGCATCCGCGATCACATACATTGCAGCATAAGCCTCAGCCCCATGATACTCTGTTAATGCATTATATTTTTTCTTGAATTTATCATAATACTCTCTAGCCCCCTCATAAGGAACATTTTCAGTCCACAAAGTAGCGGAAAATACATATTCAGCTGCCTTCCCTGCATTTTTTTGAAACTCGGGTAATGTGAAACCAGCACCAGACCCTACAAATAATTTTACATTTAAGTTCAGTTCTTTGGATTGCCTCATAATAAGTGGTGCATCATTAGCATAGGATATCATATATAACATATCAGGATTCATTTTTTTGATTTTTACAAGAAGTGGCTTAAAATCTACACTTCCGCCTTCATAGCTTTCTTTTACAACAACATTTAAACCCATTTTCTTGGCATCTTTCTGAAATCCTTTCGAACCCGATTGACCAAACAAGGTATTTTCATGAATAATTGCAACACTCTTTACATCCTGAGCAACGTCTTTTAGAAATGTTTTCAGGGCTGTTGGATATTCGCTCACTGCCTGATTCAATCGAAATACATATTCA
>DKAT01000056.1 GCA_002450905.1 Spirochaetia bacterium UBA6919 | reverse complement strand
GAACTAAAAATTCTGATTCCGATTCTCCTTAGGTATGGTGCCTTCGTGTTGCCATTGTTTCACGTGAAACATTCAAAATATGTATAGGTGTTTTTCATTCTCTTCTTAAATTCATCAGTATAACGTAATATGTATTCTCTTAAATAATGATAATCCTCGATCGTGTCACAATCCATTTCGGGGGCTAGAAGTTTTGATGATATGGAATTCTGTTTTGAACGATCTAATAATATTTGAAAATCCCGACCTTCACTCCAGGGGATATCCAAGAGGATTTCTAAAGGGATTTTTGAACCGATTAAATAACATCCCCCCCGTTGATCGGGACCTAAGACCATATCATAATCCAGAAGTCCCCTGAATGATTCTTCAATTCTTTCGGGGGTGATAAACGGGAGATCGGATCCCAGAATACTCACATGGGAATATTTTTTGGATAACATATTATTTATCGTCCTGAACATTGATCGTCCGAGGTCTCCCTGTCCCTCATCCACAACCATTTGATAATCCCCAGGAAACATTGTTTTAAATTGAATGGAGTCTCCAATGGGGCATATAAAAAAATCATAGCTCGAATCATGTTGGGTATTAAGAAATAATTCAATTAAGTCCGATAACAGAGCCGTGTATAACTGATATGCCTGTTCAGGGGTAAGGCTGTTTTCACCCCGGGTAAGACGAGTTTTCACAGATCCAATTTGAGGCAACTTGGCGTAGAGGACAAGGACATTCACCTTCAAGTTTACTTACCTGCTTGGATCCAATTGTTTTTTGAGAGTGATCATATTTCCAATCTGGATGGAGATAAGAGATTTCTCTTTCGATGATTTTAATCGGGTGGACAGAATGCTAACGGATTCATTTGGGGAGAAGTTTTTATTAATATGAATTTTTTTGATAAATTGTTTTTCTTTGGATACAAATTTCATTTCGATTTTACGATTGAGATAAAATTCTTTTTTTTGTACATTTTGAACAAATAATTCAACTTCGGTATGACCACCTGTAGGAATCGTTTTTATATAATAATGCCATTTTCTGTTTTCTGTAAATTTATCTTTATTAGCAAATTTATCAGAACAGCTTTTCCAAACAACGAAAATAACCAGTACGATAATTATATTGATAAGGATTATAAATCCCCGCTGAGAGAGGAATCGTGATTTTCGACCAAATACTTTACCTGTTGAAATGGGATACTCACGTTTTCGGCTGAGACGATCAGACCGGCTATAATAATACGTCGGATAACCTTCTTTACTTTCATAATCTTCTGCTTCAACGACTTCTGGTTTTCTCATAAAATAATATTGTTTCATAAAAGATCTCCATTGAGATTATTGATACTACGAAAGGCTTTTGAGAGGGACTGGGTTATATCAACTGCTGTGAGGCTTTCCGAGGACAATTTAGATTTTGCAATATCCCCAGCCAGTCCATGGATATAAACTCCGAGTAAGCCACTTTCAATTAATCCAGTATTTTGTACCATGAAACCACCAATAATACCTGAGAGCACGTCTCCTGATCCCGCTGTTGCCATGCCTTCATTGCCTGTTGAATTATAGTAGAAGTTTTCATCTTTATCTACAATTAGAGTCACAGAGCTTTTTAATACTGTTATAACCTGATGTTCTTTTGCAAAATGACGTGTGATGGATATTTTATTCTGGATAATCTCCTGAACATCTTTTCTCGTTAGTCTGCTCATCTCCTTGATATGGGGTGTCAGGATCACAGAGGATTTCGTGTTGTGTAATAACTCGTTATCTTCGCTCAGTAAATTTAACCCATCGGCATCAATGAGGAGATTGCCCTCATAAATGAATAACAATTCTTTGAGAAATGCCATTGTAGATGCGTTCTGTCCAACACCCGGTCCAAAAATAATCCCCTGATAGTTATTGATCGTTGATTTCAATTCATCCATCATGGTATCGTCAATATACATATCGTTATTTCCTGTAAGATCTTTACAAATAATTTCTGGTAGACGATTTCTCATGACCTGACAGACGGAAGGAAGAGAGGCAAGGGTTACCAGTCCACACCCCGATCTTATGGCACTTTCACAGGTTAGAATAGCAGAACCGGTATATAATTTGCTCCCTGCAATGACAAGGAGATGTCCATAAGTACCCTTGTGACTATCGGAAGGACGTTTGGGAATAAGTGATTTTATTATATTCTGTGTAAGCCAATTTCCTTTGATCGATTTATTGGTCAAGAGACCTTCTGGAAAGCCGATTTGAACGACATGGAGATGTCCAACACTGTTCTTTTCAGGGTAGTCCAGCATATTGATCTTCGGGAGAGCAACGGTGATGGTGTGATCGGCTGAGATGACATATTCATTGTGATGATCCTCGAGACAAATCATCCCGGATGGAATGTCTATAGAAACAATATCAAAAGTCTTTTCCATGTGGACATCATTGATATCCCTTATTATAACCTGAAAAAAACCTCTGACCTCTCCTCGAAGGCCTGTACCAAATAAGCTGTCGATAATATATTTGTGGTTAAATATATTTTTTTTATGGGAATTCCAGTCGTTGATATGCTGGATATTTGTGTGAGGAATAGATAGTTTTTGTATAATATTCAGATTAATGAGTGGATCACCTTTAACGGATTCTATCTTGCTGAAGAGATATACATGAACAGGGATATGATGAGTATGAAACCATCTTGCCATGACCAGTCCATCTCCTCCGTTATTCCCAGGTCCAGCGAGAATAATTAGCTTAGTCCTGAGGTCTTTTATGTTTGGATATATCTCTAAAACCTTTTGTGCAAGGGCGATTCCTGCATTCTCCATAAGGATAGAGGAGGGTATACCATAATCTGATGATGCTTTCCTGTCGATTTCCTCCATTTCATCTTTGTTAACAACTTTCATATGATGCAAAGCCTAATTGATATTTAAATTACTCATTAGTTGATCCTTCAAATCCTGAATCACCTGTTCATCCGTTAGTTTAGTGCCATGTAGTGTTTCAATATAGAAAGTATCTATCGCCTGATTACCCCGTGTTGTTGCAAATGCCGATATGATATTTAATTGATGGGACGAAATAACGCTTGATATCTTGTATAGAAGTCCCACGCAATCAAGGGTTTGTATCTCTATCATTGTTTTGTGTTCTGACGCTGCATTGTCGATATGTACTTTGGTATTGGGAATTATAATCTTCTCTTTGACAGAGGGGAATGACTTTTTCTTCTCCTCAAAAATCCTTTCAGCATGAGATAAATCACCTCTTAAATATTGTTTCATATCTCTTTTAATAATATCCCAACGGGTTTCAGAAATCTCATCCCCAGAAAATATGGAACCAACAATAAAATAATCAATAACATATCCCTTTGACTTGGAATAGAGTTTAGAATGATGTATAGTCACCCCATTCATAGCTAATACAAGGGTTAATCGGGAAAATAATCCTATATTATCAACTCCATAGAAGACAAGACGGTAAGCATCCCACTTCTTTTCGTACTGGATATGAGGAAGCGACGATTCATCTTTAAAAATCTTTATTGTAGCAATAATATCTTCCACACTCTGATCAATTATGAATTGTGCATCTACGTTATCAAAGAACTGCTGGGCGAACTCCCTGTCCTCTTGGGGTATTTTCTCATATAATTTCTCTTTAATCCTCGATAAATCCTCAGGTGTAACGACTGGGAGAGCTTCATCACCCGATTTCATCATGATCTGTAATGAGGAGTTATGGAGTTCTCTTAATAATTCCCCCTTCCATATTGTAAATACACTTCGGGCTACACTGGACATATCCGCATAGGTGAGGAGTGTCATGAGATTTAAATAAGTTTCATTTCTCATCTTGTTAGCAAAGGAATATAATACCTTGAGATCACGGATATCCCGACGTTGAGAGGTATGAGCCATAATTAAATGTTCATTGACAAGAAATGATAGCATATCTTTTTCCCGATCAGTGAATGGAAAAGAATCTACAACAACAGGAATCATTTTTTCTCCGTTCACAACATGATTACCCGGTCTACCCTTTCCAATGTCATGATACAATATAGAGAAAATTAAAATGCACTTCTGATCTGCACTCAAGCTGGTTAATACCTTTTTAAAGAAGGAAAAATTATTATCCTCTCTATGATACAAATCTTCAATTGTTTTAATACCCTGTAAGGTATGTTCATCCACTGTATAGGCATGATAATAATCGTGCTGGACAGTGCACTCCAACTCATAGAAATATGGAAAATAATGACTCATAAACCCACATTGGTTCATCAGAGAGAACGTATGATAGAGATTTCTTTCCAGATTCATAAGCTCTTTTAATTTAGAAAACGCCTCTATATCCTGAGTGTATGTAATATCAATTTTCTTTATATTATCGCGGATAAAATCCTCAACCTCCTGACTGAGAGTACATTTATACCTAGCCACCAGTAAGAAAATCTCTATGAAATAGGCGGGGGTAATCTTGATATTCCTGATATCCTTATTAAAATATAATTTCTCATTGGTTAGGACAAAATCATTGTGTACAGATCTCCTCCGATTCAAAAAACGCCTGATCTGACGATAATTATTGGACTCCTCCTCAAACTGATCCATCATATTCTGCACAAATTGGAAGACATGCCGTGATCTCTGGTAAAACTCCCGCATGAAATACTCAATCTTCAATCGCTCAACATTCTGGGGTGAATTATCTTCATCCATGGTGATCTGAATATTATGTGCCAATTTCTCCTGATACTCAAGGAACAGGTTATCCTCTTTCCTGCCAACAAGAAAATGTAATTTATTTCGTATCCTCAACAGATAGTCCAAATGTCCCTGGATAGAAATATACTTCGGATTATCAATATAATTCTGTTCTGCTAACTCCTTCAAAGAATTAATCTGATAAAAATTATAAGCCATCCAACGAACAAGATGAATCCCCCGTAAACCCCCAAGGGACTGCTTCACACTGGGTTCTTTTAATAATACGTTCTCCCCGAGGGTCTGATTCTCATATTTCATCTCCTCCAGCAATTCCTTATAAAATGTATAACGATTCTTCTTAAAAATCCCCTCCACAAGAGAACTAAACGTATTATAAAGCTCTGTATCCCCTCTCAATAGACGATGATGAACAAGACTCGTTTTAAAACTTACATCAGAAGAGGACATCGTGATAATATTCTTTAAATTCCGACTGCTGTGGCTTATGTTCAATTTCATATCCCACAATATATAAAGCATCTTACTGATCGTATCCGATATTACAGGATCGTCCTTCTCATAAACAAATAAGATATCCACGTCGGAATAAGGATTCATCTCGTGACGTCCATAACCCCCAACAGCGACTAAACACAGAGGATCAGGATCAGAAATGTTTTTCGTTATCTGTTCATAAACTAGGGACAAAATAGAGTCAATGGTTTCAGTGATGGACTGACATGTTTCAAATCCAGAGGGCTTACCTTGCTGTTTGATAGATAGTAATTGTTGCTGGTAGGTTTCTTTCAGATTCTGGATAAACAAATTTTCTTTTCCAGCTTCTAAGACAATATTATAGGACATAGTATATATCTTCCTTCTAAAATTCCATTCAAATATAAATAAAATATATATAGGTTTTCTAATATCGTAAATATTTTTAAAGACTATATATCAAATTCACCCTAAAATAGGGATAAATCTATTGTATAATCAATCTATAAAAATGAGCCGATGGATACAATTTTATAATATCTGCTTTGAAATTCAAGAAATTATATGTTATATTTAAAAAAATATTTTATCAATATAAATGTTAGAAAGGCTCAATATCATGTTTAAAAATCTTAAAATCCGATCTAAAATTATTTTATCTTTCACTGGGATTCTCCTTGTACTCATCCTGCTGGTGGGTGTCACCTACTATGAAATAAGTCAATACTCATTCTATGTTAATCGTATCATCAATTTACGCATGCCAACCATCGTCAACACTGTTCGTATGAATGACGGCATCAATCACTCCCTCGCTGCTTTACGGGGATGGATGTTATTAGGCAATGAGAAATTCAGAAAAGAAAGGGAATTAGCCTGGAAAGATGAGATCGACAAGACATTTGATTACATGACAAAAGTTTCTAAAAACTGGACAAATAAAGATAATATCAAGCGTTATAATCTGATCGCAGAATATTTAAAAACATTTCGTAAAGCCCAATCCGATATCATGAATATTTTACAAAACAAAGACGATATTGAAAGCAAAGCATCCATGGACTCCGCAAAATCCATTCTCGGAAAGACAGCCGCCCCAACAGCTTTTAAAATTAAACAAATCCTCGATGAAATGGAAAAAAGTCAGGATCAGCTCGCTAAAAATGATAGTCAGAGAGCAATAGCAGAAGAAAATCAGTTAAAATTCATCATGATTATCCTGCTGATTGTCGCACTTGTGATAGCAGTACTTGTCACCATATTCCTGACCCGTGCCATAACAATTCCCCTTAAAAGTGCGGTGGATATAGCAAACAGCCTTGCAAATGGTGATCTCTCCATCAATGTCGTTGTGAAGAGCAATGATGAAATCGGTCAATTATCCAAGGCTATGAAAAATATGGTGGAAAAATTACGGAATATCGTACAGGATCTTATGGACTCTGCATCTCAGTTATCCGCCTCCAGTGAAGAATTAAGTGCTTCTGCTACAAATCTTTCAGAAGGAGCCCAGAGTCAAGCCGCCAGTGTGGAAGAATCCTCCGCTTCCACAGAACAGATGACCGCCGGGATTAAAATGGTATCAGAGCATTCTGCAAATATGCAAGACAAGAGTACAAAGTCTTTGAATGATGCTCAAAGCTATCGGGAATCCATGAAACAGGTAGTTGAGGAAATGCTGATTATTAATACAAGTGCTGAAAAGATCGGTGATATTGTAAAAGTTATCAATGATATAGCAGATCAAACAAATCTCCTCTCGTTGAATGCCGCCATCGAAGCCGCCAGAGCAGGAGAACACGGTCGTGGTTTTGCCGTCGTAGCAGAAGAAATCTCAAAACTCGCCACCCGAAGTGCTGAATCCACCAAAGAAATTGAAAAACTCATCACGGAGACTGTTAAGCGTATCAATCAGGGTGTAAATTCCGTAAAAAAATCCAGTGAATCTTTCGATACCATTGTCCAAACCATTGAAGAAAACTATAGTGTCTCCTCGGATATCGCAAAGTCCATGGAAGAGCAGCACCAGGGCAGTGAACAGATCCAGAGAGCAACAGAAGATATCAATAATCTCACCCAAAGTGTCAGTGCCAGTGCAGAAGAAATGGCTGCCAGCACGGTAGAACTCCAGAAATTAGCTGAACGATTAAATTCCATTGTGATGACATTCAATATCATGGGTAATGCCAATCAATCTCAAAAATTACCTGCCCTACAACACAGATAAATTGATTTGTTTAAATTATTACTTAGCAATCTTGATGGGAGTGGGATTTCTATTCTCATCGAGGGCAACAAATACCAGAGTCGCTTCGGTGACCTTAATACAATTATCATCTAAAAAACTCCGTTGAGCACACACTTCCACCTTCACCGTAATAGAAGTTTTCCCAATTTTAACAAGACTGGCATAAAGACTGATGAGATCCCCCACATACACCGGTTCTTTAAAATGGAATTCATTCACCGCCACCGTAACCACTGGACCCTTAATTTGCTTCATAGCGAAGGTAGCCCCAGCCACATCCACATGAGACATGATCCATCCCCCAAACACATATCCATGGGCATTGGTATCCATAGGCATCGCGACAACCCTTAAAATGGGTTCCACACCCCCATGATGTTTGGCATGCTCAATACTCATAAAATCCTCACACGAATAATTTATTCGATAATCCCAATATAACGATTAAAATCATTTTCGGTATCTCATCTTAAATGAAACAGTATTGTTTTCAATTTCTTAAAATATTTAATTATCTGAACTGACGAAACAGATTATCAATGTAATCTATAGATATATAAGATTATCTTATTATAACACATAGAAATACAATAGTACTGAACCGAAACACAATCGGAACTGAAATTTTTGATTCCGATACTGTATAGGTATGTTGATATTCTGTACTATTTGTATAATGGATGATTGTACCAAGGTATATATAGATTATTGTAAATTAAAAAGAGGTTTGTGGTATATTGGGGTTATTAACAAGCTAATTGAAAAAATTGGTGATATCTATTTGGGTTAGGAATCAGGAATTTGGGATGTCCCTGAGTTTAATAAAAAATGTTGTTCCTTGTCCAGAAATAGTTTCAAGTGTGATTTCACCATTCATCATTTCTACTAATCGTTTACAAATTGTTAGTCCAAGCCCTGTACCACTGTATTTTCTATTTGTATTTCCATCCAATTGTTTAAATGGTTTGAAAATATCATCTAGATATTCCTGAGGGATACCGATTCCAGAATCTTCAATTGCAAAGACCAGACTATATTTATCAGGTTGGATATCCTCTGTTTCTCTAAACACATGAATTTTAACATATCCTTTATCGGTGAATTTAATGGCATTTCCAACGACATTGAGCAGAACCTGACGCAGGCGTTTCACATCGAGGAGAAGCTTTTCTGGTAATGTCTTATCCACGTGATATTCAATATCTAATTTTTTTTCCATTATATCCATTTTGTAGACAGATAATATTTGACCTATGATTGAATAAATATTTACTGGTTTCAAATTCATCGAGACATTGCCAGATTCAAGATTGGATAAATCTAAAATATCGTTTATCAGGGTTAATAAAGATTTACCAGAATCCAATATAATTTGTATATATTCCAAATGGTTTTTATTATTAATTTCTTCCTGTAATAATTGGCTGAAGCCTAAAATGGCATTAAGGGGTGTTCGTAATTCGTGATTCATTATGGATAAGAATTCAGATTTAGTACGATTAGCTATTTCAGCACGATCTTTCATTACAATAAGGTCTTTTTCATATTGAAGGCGTCGGGTGATATTTCTATAGAATCCTACATTACAATCGGTATTATCAATGATTATATTATTTCCAGTCACATCAACGTATATAATTGATCCAGTTTTACTTAATAGAGGGATATTGGGTAAATTATGTCTAATACCCTGTAAAAATAATGTGAGATCGTCTAGAAGATCATTTAATTGATCGGGAGGTAATAATTCAAAAAAAGTTTTAGATTTAATTCTTTGAAAATCACATCCTATCATATCACACATGGCTCTATTGGTCTGGAGAATTTGATTTGAATTGATATCAACAATGAGAATTCCATCGAGGCTTGTTTCAAAAACGGTTTTATAATTATCTTCCCTTTCATGTAATTTTAATTGGGATATTTTGTGGTTGGCGAAGAGATTTGAAATAAATGTGGATAGGATTAATAATAATAATCCAATAGATAGGGTGATTCTTAGGAGATCTTTTAAATTGGTTCCGAGACTATCCTTTATTTGTGATTTGGGTACGTAATAGACCATTTTGTATTTATTATTCGGATCCCTGGGCTGTACCATAGGGGATTGTTTATTGAATTGATCGGGATATAGAGTAACGTAAGTGAATAATCCTTTGTCCGTTCGGAGTTCTCCTGATTCCTGAGTGGAAACTTTGTTCCATATTTCAGGAAAAATATTTTGGAATGTCTTATCCTTCCTCTCTGTGAGTATAAACCCCCATTCATCGGACGGATTTATACCTTTAATAAAATATCCCTTTGAATTAATGATCATATATTGTCCGGGTGCTTGCTGTGACATGGCGGACAGGTAGTATAATAATTTTTTTATTAGATAATTGATGATGAGGATTCCCCGTTTATTGCCCAGATCATCAAAAATGGGTATCGCTAATCGGATTACCGGTTTGAAGGGTATTTCGATTTGATTGTATTCTATATTGAGATCAATAGGGGAGATGTAGAGATCATTTGCTGATAGTTGGATGGTTTTTAAAAAATAATAGCGATTTGACTTGTTTTGTAATTTTTTTTCGTTGGCAAGCTCTGTATGATTTTCTAAGTTATTGACACGAATAAGTTCTTTACCCGTGTTATCGAGAAATCTCAATTGATCATATTTTTTTTTATTTATAGACATGAAATTATAGAAATTATTGGAGAGATCATCTCTATGTTTAGAGGAGAGTTTATTGATTATAAATTTTTTGAATGATGATGTACTGGACAAGAAAATCAAATCATCGTGAATATTATTTATCATATTTTTCAGGAATAATTTTTGATGTTTGAGTTCTTTGACCAATGAATGTTGTATGATGATTTGAGATTTATTGAATTCACTGGTATAATAATAATAATTGAAAGTCCCCAGAATGAGAAAGGAGGGTAGGAATATGTATAATAGGTATCGAATTAGCCATCGGGTTTTTTTAGTCATAACATGTTATTAATTATACTTTGATGATGGAATAATATTTATACTGATAATCATTAAAATCTGAAATCTTTTATGCCATGTTTCGAGAGCCTCACCATGACAGTGTAGATCTTTCTACTACAATATTAAAGGATTATAAGTATATTAAATGGTTAATAAAAAATGAAATTTAAATTTAATAAAAATTAATTGAAAAATATATGATTTCTTTATCATATTATTCAGATTGTCGGATTAATTAGACGAAATGGATATGAAATTCAAGGGAATTTATGTGTGATTTTAGTGGAAAACTTATTGTATTTGAGGGAATTGATGGTGTGGGGAAGACGTCGATGTGTAAGTATTTATTGGAATATATTAAGGTGAGGGGTTATCCAGCAGTGTATTTGAAAGAACCGTCGGAGGGGGAGTATGGTCAGAAGATTCGTGAAATGGCTCGTTCGGGTATACGGATGGATCCACTGAGTGAATATGAATTATTTATGAAGGATAGAAGGGAGAATGTTGAGAAGAATATAATACCTGCTCTTATGGAAGGGAAACTTGTGATTTTAGATAGATATTATTTCTCTACTATGGCGTATCAGGGGGCTGTGGGACTTTCTGTTGATAAGATCAGAATGGAGAATGAGGAATTTGCTCCTGTACCTGATTTATTGTTTTTGTTGGAATTATCTGTGGATGAGTCTTTGAAACGGATTACAGGGAAAAGAGGTGATGTTACTGATGCTTTTGAGACCAGGGAATATTTATTGAAGGTTCAGAGGATTTTTGAACAGTTGAATGATCCGTATATTGTAAGGGTTCCATCGATGTCTTCGGAGAAGGAGGTCTTTGGAATTATTACACACTATGTGGAAGAGAAAATTCTTTTTGATTATCAGTGATATAGCTTTGTGGATAGGGATTGTGACGTGGCAATCCCATTATAAGAAAGACCACGTCATATAATATTATTTTCGTTTGGTTTTGAAAACTTCATCTAAATGATCTTTCATCATTTGCCAGGATTCTTTATCCGCTGTCGCATCATATAACAGACCACTTTTTTTATCCTTAGCTTCTGGTACGGTAAATGCATGGTAAGCATCTTGAAATACATGGACTTTTAATAACTTATCCTTTTTAGCATTCTTCATATCTACTTCAAATTGCTTTACATCAGATGTTTTGATGTGAGGATCTTTTCCACCATGAAGGACAAGGATTTTAGTACGGATTTTTTTATTGTCATTACGGTGTGGAGTTCTAACATCACCATGGAATGTTACTACCCCTCTGAGTTTAATACCCATACGAGCTAATTCAAGAACTGTAGCTCCACCAAAGCAATATCCGATAGCTGCGATGCGTTTTTTCCTAACGAGTTTTTGTCTTCTAAGAACTTTTAAACCAGCTCTTGCACGTGATCTTAAGAGTTTTCTATCTTTGTTGTTTCTATAGATACCAGAAAGTTTCATGGCTTCCTTGTGATCTTTAGCGTGAACACCTTTTCCATAGATATCGAGAGCGAAAGCAATATAACCCATTTTAGCTAGCTCAACAGCACGTCCTTTTGCGTATTCATCCAAGCCCATCCAAGCGTGAGCTACAAGAACACCTGGTCTCTTTCCCTTAATGTTCTTATCATAAGCGAGAAATCCTTCTAACTCTACTTTACCATCTTTATACGTGATGGATTTAGTTTCAATATTGGGTTCTTGCTTCTCATCTTTTTTTTCAACTGGTTTATCCTCTTTTTTAGGATCAGCCTTGGTCATTTTGTTTTTGTCATCCTGTGGTTTTGGGGCTTCTTCCTTTTTTCCACATGAATATACAAATGCAACGATTAATAGAATCGCTACGATTTTTTTCATAGATTTGTTCTCCTTGAACAATGTTATTTTTTGTTTATTTCATTATTTAATGTTTTTAAATAAACCGTATCATCCGAGTATTTTTCAACTGCCTTGAGATAATTATCTAAATCTTGTTTTGTAATAATATTATATTTTTTGAGGATTTTATCAATCTTTTCCTTATCATTATTTGCTTTGAAGAGTTTTGCGGTGATAATAGCCAGTTCCTGAGGGTCATTAAACATTCTAAGGGGCTTTTTTATATTATCAGTAGGAGGAGTTTTCTTATCGAGTTTCTTATGATTATTTATTATGGAGAGATCTTTCCAGAGTCCTGATTTATTGCTCTGAGCTTCTTTCTCAAGATCTTTAAATTCTTCTCTCAACCAGTGAGATGCACTTATAATTGTTTTAGCATATCCATTGAGGAGTAGATTTGCATTTAACAGGTATTTAGGATTGTGTGGATAGTATAGAAAGTATTGAGAGGGAGTATTATCCAATTTAGACTCCGTATGTTTTATTATAAATACCTTTTGACCAAGGACAATGCGTGATATGTAATAAACTGCTTCGTAATATAATTTCGGATTCATATCATGGGTTATACCCTGGATACCAATTAGTTG
This sequence comes from Spirochaetia bacterium UBA6919, assembly GCA_002450905.1. Lineage (GTDB taxonomy): Bacteria > Spirochaetota > UBA6919 > UBA6919 > UBA6919 > UBA6919. The sequence goes on along the minus strand of DKAT01000056.1, from coordinate 23,178 downwards.
TATATTAAAATGTTTTTTATCCTTTGCATATACTTCTAAGGTGTCGACATTAATGACCTTAGCGACGATCACCTCCTGACCTGATTTCATGACGAATTGTCTGTATTGAGGTGTGATTCCGTCATAAGTATAAGAAGTTAAAGTAAGTAGAATTAAAAGTCCAGTTGTCAGAATACATTTCATGAGATGTCCTTTTCTATAAAGATAAATTTAAGTACATTGGATTGAAATTCAAATAAAATTTAAATATTTTTTATTCCAATGATTTCTAATTTATTTTCCGATGAATTTCTAATTCACTTAAGAAATAAATTATCGGGTGTATATGTCTATTCCTGTGATTGAGTTGAGGCACATTAGCAAGAAATTTGTCAATAAAACAATTTTAAAGGATATTAATTTATCCATTATGGAAGGGGATTCTATTACAATTATAGGTCCTGGTGGTTGTGGAAAGTCACTTCTGATGAAAATTATAGCACATATTGTTCCTCATGATACTGGTGAATTGCTGTTCTATGGAAAGGATGTTAAGAAGATAAATAAAAAGGAATTGGAGGAGTTCTATCTGACCATAGGAATGCTGTTTCAGAATTATGCATTGTTCGATTCATTAAGTGTTCGGGATAATGTTGGATTCTATCTTGATTATCATACAAAGATTCCTCATGAAAATATATCTAAGAAGGTTACTAACAACTTAAGACGTGTATCATTGAATAACATTGAACACTTGTTTCCGGCAGAATTATCCGGTGGTATGAAGAAACGTGTGGGTATTGCAAGGGCTATAAATCATGATCCTAAAATTCTTTTATTGGATGAACCTACCGCAGGACTTGATCCTATTACAACGGACTCCATCAGTAAATTAATCAGACATATTCATGAAGAGATGTCTGTGACTATGGTTAGCGCTACAAATGATATGAATTGTGCTAAGAAGATAGGAAAAAAACTTGCCATGCTTTATGAGGGAGAGATTTATGCTATAGATACACCTGATAATATGTTTAGTTCTTCAGATCCTCTTATACATCAATTTATGTATGGGAAGAGACAGGGGCCAATTCAGTATCATGAGAAAATTAGTGGTATACAAGATGATTCTAAGTAAAGAAATATTGGATTCTCTCTATAGAAAATATAATACAAGAGATTTTGTTCTCAATGACCCTATCCAATATTTATACGAATATAATAACAAACAAGATCAGGAGATTGTTGGTTTCATTGCTTCCAGTCTAGCTTTCGGACACAGAACCCAGATAATCCCCTTTATCAAAAAGGTCTTATTCCATTTGGGAAAATCACCATATGAGTCTCTTCTTCAGTTCAAGATATTTGATATAAATAGTCTTGAATCCCTTGTCTATCGTTATATTCAGGGTGTTGATCTACTATCGTTATTTTATCGGCTTCATTTTGTACTTTCTGAATATGGATCATTGTATACATTGTTTGAAAAAGGATTTAGCGTTGACAATTCCCTCTTTTCTGCCATGACATATTTTATACAAACACTATACAATACCCCTATACCTGATTCTATTGAAAGAAAGGTTAAAAATAGGAAACGTAATCTGAAATTTCTTCTCGCAAACCCGATTCATGGGAGTGCATGTAAACGATTTCATTTGTATCTCAGATGGATAGTACGAAGTGATAATGTAGATATTGGTCTATGGAAAGATATACCCACCAATATGCTTTTAATTCCTGTTGACACCCATGTCGCGAGGGTTTCCAAGGCCCTTGGCTTGACGGATAGAAAGATCCAGGATTGGAAGATGGCTGAGGAGATCACAGTACGTCTGAGGGAATTTGATACTGAAGATCCTGTGAAATATGATTTCGCCTTATTTGGATCTGGTATTGATTTCAAGAAAGATATGGATGGGTTAGTATCAAACATGATTAGGTCGTAGAATGAAAGAATTATTAAATAAAATGACTTTACGGGAAAAGATAGCCCAGTTAATCTGTCTTCGAATCGATGGTAAATACTATGATAACGATGACCCTCAGTATAATAATATTGTTCAGTCCATTGAAATTGATGGTATTGGTGGTCTTATCGTATTTCCTGGCGATGCTTATGAAACATCAAAACTCTTATATAGTCTCCAGAAGAAATCCAAAATACCTATTCTTATAAGTTCAGATATAGAACGGGGAGTAGGTCAGATATTCAAAGGAGGAACAGATTTTCCTACCAATATGGCTATGGGTTCTACATATGATCCTGGCTTAGTATATAAACAGGGTGAGATTGTAGCAAGAGAAGCACGAGTTATTGGTATCCATTGTGCATATGCTCCTGTATCTGACGTGAATAGCAACCCTGATAATCCAATTATAAACACCCGATCTTATGGTGAAGATCCAAATATGGTAGGGAACTTTGTATCAAAATATATTACTGGTCTCCAAAAAAATGGCATTATAGCCACAGCAAAACACTTTCCAGGACATGGGAATACTTCTCAGGACTCTCATTTAATGCTTCCTGTATTGAATATCGATAAAAAAAGATTTGATCATATTGAGTCAATCCCCTTTGTAAATGCAATTCATAGTGGAGTAGAACAGATTATGTCGGCTCATATTGCCTTTCCAGAAATAACAGGAATTGATAATCTTCCTGCCACCTTATCAGATAAGATAATTACTGGTATTTTACGAGAAGAAATGGGTTTCAAAGGTCTTATTGTCAGTGATGCACTCATCATGGAAGGAGTTAAACAGGGAAATACTGAAGCTCAGCGTGCTGTGATATCTCTCAAAGCGGGGGTTGATATCCTGCTATATCCTGAATCTTATACGGATGTGATCAATGCAATAGAACAGGCTGTATCTGAGGATATTATTACAGAAAAGAGAATTGATGAATCTGTACTGAGATTACTCTATGTCAAAGAACGATTAGGGCTTTTTAATGATCTAAATTATTATGAGGAAAAGATATTTAGTATTTTATCTTGTGAAGAACACCAGAAAGCTTCTCTGGATATAGCCCGTAATACTATCACTGCCGTAATTTCTTCTCCTAATCAGAAATCTCTTGTCGGAAACGAACATTTCACTCCTCTCAATAAACATGATAACATACGGATATTAATCATTGACGAAGACAACATTCAAAGTAGTATAGATACATATATTCAAGAAATTAAATCTCGAAATAACTTATCTGAAAAAGATATTTATATTATTAATAAGGAATCCACTGATATGAATAGAGTTCTTGGAGGTATAACTGATAATATTCAATTGATAGTAGGGATATTTTCAAAGGTCAGAGCTTGGAAGGGGTCTACAGGAATAGGAAAAGAGATTTTAGTTCAGATCAACAAAATATTAGCAGAACACAAAAATACAATAATTATTTCTTTCTCTTCACCTTACATCTATAATGGATTAGAAAATTGCCAGAAATTCATCTGTACATACTCTCATGTTGGTGTATCGGTTCAGGCATGTGTTGAGGCATTGTTTGGTGAAATCCCTATGGCTGGAAAGCTCCCTGTATCACTCAAAGGAATACCCCTTAAATTATAAACCTACTTCTCTTCAATATAAGGAAGAATGTTCTGCTCAACATGACGGATATCTTCAACGAAATCTACCTCAGCACACTTGTAATCTCCAACATCCACCGCATAAATTTCAGCCCCATCGGTTATAATATCCTCAAAACTCTTTTCATAGAAATCATTTTCCCGTCCGTGTTTTAGGATATTTTCTTCCAATTTATCAAATAATTGAACACCACATTCCTTCGAAAACCGTTCTATCCCAAGAGATTCGCCAATTGCCTCTAGGGGATTAATCTCCTTACTAACGCTCAATACCCTCTGATTCACATCTACCTTAATCTTCATCTCCTCTTCTCCAAGATCATAAGCCCTTCTCAGTGTAAGACAATTAGAATAACTTGTTTTTAAGAGCTTATCCAAAATACGATGATCAAAAATTATATCTGCATCAAATAATAAGAAATCGTCATGAATAAGATGTTTTGCAAGCCAAAGGGAATAACAATTATTCGTTTCAAAAAACCGCTCATTATGAAAGAAATTAACCTTCAAATCAGGAAACTTCTGGGATAAATACGCTCTCACCTTATCGACCTGAAAACCCGTTATAATATTGATATTCGAAATCCCATAACCCAGAATATTGGAAACCATCCGTTCCATAAAGGTTTTTCCATTGATCTCCACAAGACATTTCGGGTGATTCAAAGTAATCGGACGTAATCTCTCAGCCATCCCCGCTGCTAATATCAGTGCCTGCATTTAATCCTCGTAAATAAATAATCTGGATATAATAATCGATTCAACAAGAAAAGTCAATCAGATAATTTTTATCAGAAAATAATTATGGTAATCATTCATATTATAAATATATAAGATTATAATTTTAAAGAATTTATGAATAATTCTGTGAGTGAATCTTTTCTTTCCAGCAACAACTGCTTATATTCCTCGTCTGATAATTGAAGTGCTGATTGAAACATTGATTTTGCTACAAAGGGATGGGCACACAGTGATATTAAATCTAAAAATAATTGGTTAGAATTTATAGGACGTAATATATTATCTTGTATGCCCTCTTCTACACACAATTTAAATTGATTGATCTGGTGTTGAAGACCTATTAAAGTATTGAGTAGCCATTCTTTATTAAAAGAAAGTTCTTTTAATAAAAATCCTGGTAATAATTCATCATCAATAAACAGATCAATATAATGATGGATAAATTGTTTTATCTTCTCCAAAATAGGTAAGGAATTGTCAAAAAGAGGTTTCATCTTGCTAAAAAAATCTTTCACAGCAGATTTAAATACATCGTTAAATAAGGTTTCCTTATCAGCATAATAATAATGCAACATAGCTCTATTAATTTCTGCTCTATCTGCTATATCCTGCATCTTAGCTCCATTGAAACCCATCTCATAAAAAACCATTTTAGCTGCAGACAATATAATATCCCTCTTATCCTCCCTTTTTGCCATAAAAAATATATATCTCCTTTGTACAATAGATTATGGTCAATTGTAAAATAAGTGATTCAACCCTTCCAATTGGATTAATATAATAATAAATCTCTTTTCTACAAAATCTCATTAAGCATTAATAATTTTCCCTGTTCTGAACAATTGATAATCTTTTATAAGACGATACATGCCAATTATAGCTGGTATTAGAGGTAATAGTGCGGTATACATTCCTGGATAATAAACAAATTGTCCACTGTCAAATAATGGGAATGCATAATGGGACAACTCCGCAAAGATCATAGCAATAAACATAAACCAGCATAGATAGTTCCCAAGTGGATTTTTATAATATAACAATACCCCTCCACTAATCCAGAAAACAAAATTAACCATGGGGAAATAGAGAATAAATGTCCCCATAGATAAATTCACCGAAAAGGTCTTGCTAAATACTATAGGGAAATCGGTTAAATACTCTTCCACAATATGAGCCATTAATAGAGCGAGAGTTAGATAGTAGAGAGGGACAACCCGTTTGGGTTCAGCAGGATGATTAAATGTCGTCAACACCCATGCAATAAGACCTCCTCCTCCTGCAATCCCCACAACTATAACAGTGAGAGCACCACCTATTTCAGAATAAGTAACAAATGACATCACGATCAATAGCGTGACAACAAATGCTAAATACAAATATTTTAAATCCCAATTCATAATTTGACTCCTTATTAACATTATTTTTCAACTTTGTTGTTGAATTATGTTGTTAATATAATAAACAAATCAGAATATACAAAATATTTTTATTACAAAATCTTAATAATGTCCAAGACAGATAATAGTCGAATACTAATGGGATTCAGGTCACTTATACTAATTTATATTCCAATAAAAATGGATTTACATCACCCCTTCATCCGCAGAAGGCCCATAAATCGATGGTACAGGTATGTCATTTAGTCTTAAGTAAACACCCAGTTGTGCTCGATGATGAATATTGTGATTCATAACAAAAGATCGTAGGATAGCAAGTTTAGGCATAGTAAGCAGTGTATGATTCCCATGTCGCAAGGACCAGTTTTTAAATAGTAATTCATCACTGACCTCGCTAAGAGCCTTTCTTGCAGCACTAAGATTCTTATCAAACTCCTTTAAAATGTCATTCCGTGATTTTAAAGCATCCATAGAAGGTATGGTACTAACATCCAGTTCATTCAATTCAATAGTCATGTTTGTCCATGTGGGAATTCTTGAAAGATGACTAGCTAAAGCTCCTAAAGATAGAGACTTTTTATGGGGTTTCCAGTCCATCTTATCTTCTGGAATACGTTCCAAAGTCTTCCGGGTATTTCCCATCTCCTGATCAAACTCTGGTAAATGCATTTCACCTAATCGCATAATTTTCTCCTCAAATAAATAAATTGACTTCCAATATACTCGGAAAATAAGGTGACTTTCAACAGATGCAAAATATAATTGATATTAATTCATTGTGAGCTAATTATGATCAGCCAAATCCGCTCACGAAATTGCTTTCATCTTCCTGGACAAATAAAAATAATAAGCAAATGATATCCCAAATGCTTATATATCAGATAAGATCGACGATTCATTAACATTATTTTCTTTAACCTTGAATGACTCTTCCACCGGTCCTAGTCTTTTTTCTAATCCTTCGACAATTAGAACTAATACAATGAAAATACCCTAAGCCTGATGGATCGGAAGTAAAAAATCTGATTCCGATATTTCTTCATTGCATTGCCTTGTATTTGTTATTCTTAATATTTTATATGTCTGTTGATTAATGTAACTTATATAGGATTTTTTTCGGAAAGGTTAATATTCATTGATTTCTAAGAGAAATACTTTATTTATATTATATATTGTCTATTCTTATGGGTGTAAATCTTTGTCATTTATAATCTCTTGGAATCTTTCCTGAAATAGATTATACCAGATATCATTCGATCTGAATTTTGCATTATCCATACCCATTTCCAAATATTTAAGTGTGGTGGATATTTCACCAGCGAAATAATATTCTATTGCAAGATCGTGATATGTCCAGTAGTCTTCGGGTGCTTCATGAATTAATTCATCAATAAGTTTCTGTCCTTCTTCCGTCCGACCTGAAAATATATAACATACCCCAAGATTTCTTCTTATAAAATGATTTCTATATCCTTTCTTCTCCTTTTCATCGTATAACAAATAACTTTCAAGTAGATTAGCGGCTTTGATATAGTTCTTTCTATCCATCCAGTGTACAATGACAATTTCGAAAATATTCATATACTCCACACCTGGATTTGTTTTATCCGATTGGAGCATTGTATCGTAGACTTCAATGATTTTTTCTTTATAGCCAATTTTCTCAAGATGAATTGAAAGGGCGTCCAGATCTTCTTCATCCATGTTTTCAAGATTTATCATGTCAATTTCTTCGGGTGACATTTGAAATATATCATACCAATTTTTACTGTAATCAATGAATTCCATGAAATAAAGATAATTGATTTGAAGGGATAATAAAAGAAATTTATATGGATTATTTAATAATCAGTAAGCAAGGGGTACATTTCTTTACACCATACTTTACCTTAGTCTGATGTCATTTCAATATTTCAAACCTTCAATTTCTTTGATTTAGGGGTAGAGTGAGGTTATCTGAAGTACTAGTCCAGTCTAATAGATTTTTATTATTTTACGTGTATAAATAAGAATATAATATGATTTAGGTTGGAATAAAGTAATATGATTCGTTTAGAGTCATATTTAAATACTGAGAACAAGAAATAGATTCATTTAATTAATATTTATCAGTATTGGCGTTTATTTAAAGATACTTTGATTGTAAACTAGATATTATATACTATAGTTCCAGAGATTTTAAAGAAATTATTTTACCAGGATTTCTTCCTCTAATTGCTCTTCGTCTTGATATATTTTTTGTCCATCCACCCAGAGTTTTTCCAAACTATAGAAATCACGTGCTTCTTCCAAAAATAAATGGATAACTAGAAAACCGCAATCTATAAGTATCCATGGGCTTTCACCTGTGTAATCAATGGGGTGATACTTTCTAATATGAAATTCTTGAAGTTTATCATCAATATATCTTGCTAGAGCTTTTAAATGTAGGATTGATGTTGCACTGGATATGATTAGAAAGTCAAATAGGGGTGTTACACTTTCTACATCAATGACTACAACGTCAATTCCCTTCTTTTCGCTGAGAAGATCAGCCAGGGTCAGGGAGTAACCCTTAATCTTATCTTTTGTCATAGTACTCCTTTATATATAAAATAATTTATTAATACTGTTAATTCCCTGAAGAAATCTCCGGGAAGTCCTTTCCTATAACCAATATCAGATCATAGGACTTGTTCTGATAATCAACACTGTCATATACCCGATTAATCCGCATAATTCCTTTAATATAACTTAACACCTCGTGATTGTATCCTGTATTAATTAGATAAGATTCATCGATGGATTTTTTTTCATGGTAATAAGAAATGATATCACAATTAAGGAAATTAAAATAACGTCTGAAAGATGGCTGTTCACTCTGATTCCCGCGTCCACTCCTGTCAATGATCTTGATACGAACATTATTTTGAATGATATTACGATCTATGGATTGTATTATTTTATGATAATGCCTTGCTGTAAAACTTTTTCCCTCATCTATACGGGTTTTAATAAATTGGAGAAAGTGTTTATAATGAGAACTATCGCTGGTAAAGATAAACTTATTTTGGATATATTTTAGAATAAAGGGATAAGTAAACACATTAACTAATTTAATATTATTCAGAGATTCAAGCAATATTTTTTTACTATGATCCGATAAATTTGAGTGGATATCCTTCACATTGGGGCTTTGAGATATAATCTGGTCATACAAAAAACGCCATTTAGAAGATAACTCCTGCCCATGATAGAAAAAGGACATCATCATATGGAGAAAGTGATTTCGTTTGGTATTCATCTGATCCACTGTGTTAGGTTGGTTATTTAACATAAGATAAGAGTTTATATTCTTTCCTTCAATGAGAAATAATTGTTTGTTCTTATGGATATCTTTTAATATTCTATCTGGGACACTTAAATGATTCTTATCCTGGGAACTGACAATAATATTTTTTATTTCCCTGGATGCCTTCGCATAAAACTTCTCTGAAATGTTGATATATTGAAAGGGGAGTTTGAAATAATTAAAAAAATGAGCACTGAGTCCCGATGCCCCCTCACCCTTGAAATAATAGTCCAGTGTATGATTATTATCCAAAGATAAGTTCGATGGAAAGAAGGATAATACAATATTATTTGAACCCTGAAAAAAACTTACCATAACCACGGAATCAAGTTTATTTTCATGCTCCGTAGTGACATTGAATATTAAAAAGTGATTGATATGGGAGATGATTTTTTTAAATGTAATATCTTTCTTAATGGGAGCACTTTTGAATCCCTTGAAAAAATCCGTATAATAAGCAATGACAAGGGTTGTTAAAAATACCGTGATGATAATGAATAGTCCGAGATATTTTTTTGGACGTGGAGTGGGGTATTTATGTTTATTGCGGGGTGATTCAGAGATTTTTTCTGATTTCTTAATTTTGTAATCGAATTTTCTTTGTTTCATTGAACTCTTAATTGGTTTGAAGAAAATTATACCTGTTATTTTATAAATAATATTTTATATATGGAAATATTTAAACCAAATTTAATGAGATATTCTGATAAGGACAAATTTTAATAGAAAAGAAATGGTTTTAATTTCCAATTATAGTTTTACCAACTATCAACTATTTATTTATGCTTTAGAGAAAGTATTTTTTATTCCATGAAATTTATAAAACATTTTCTTAGTCAATAAAACCAATTGTTTAACACATCGATAAACTGTAAACATAATATATGTATAGGAAGGGATTAAGATGAATAACCATCGGAACTGAAATTTTTGATTCCGATACTGTTTCGTTTCAGAGTAAGGGTATTTAGATTTGTGAAAACTTGTGTCGAAATTGTTTTTTTATAGAGTTTAGAAATTTAATAAATTGAGAATATTTTGTGGGGATGGTTTATTATTAATTGTTATTGGGTTCAAGAACTTTTGGGAATAAGAGAAATCATTTAATCGATTGCAATATATTCAATTTCACACTTTGGTAAAGCTTTTTTTAGTTCTTCTACCTGTTCCTTGGATACTTTTGAACCACGAAGGAAAAGTACTTTTAATTTCATTGTTATTAAAACTAATGTGAAGGCTATTACAAAATGGGCTATGTATTTATTAATGAATTTCATATATATATATCCTCCATCCGTCTTTAATATAATATTGACTTCTATTGGTTGCAATAAAATATTTTTATCATGGGTGGTGATTTCGGAATGTGGGGTCGAGAATCTGTATGGAATAAAAAAATTATTGAATGGTGTTATAATTAGAAATATGAATTATATTAAGAATTAGTTGACAGGAAGTCCCACGGCTAGTATATTATGATCCTTAGGATATTTTTTTGCTGATTGAAACCAATAAGATTAAATCAGTATAGAATTGTCTTCGGTTAATATTTTTTTTACGCCATTACAAGTTAATTTATTGTGAGATTTATAGAATGAAAAATATATTATTAAGCTTTTTTTTAGTGAAAAGGAATTTAGGGTCGGTAGAAAATAAAATTATCCAATTTCTTGAAGACATGACCTTTTTTCTAATTATCGCGTTCTTGTTTGGAACAGTTATATCATATCCTATTTATTATACAGGTGTGGAGTATACTCACTTATATAAACGGATTGTCTCACTAGGATTTGTTTTGATTATCCTGTCATTTTTTATCGTCCGGTTTTTGAGAAATCTTTTTGATGAATACACTATTCTTTCTTATGGTGGAAACATTTCAAAGAGTTTTTTATATCAACTGAGCTTTATTTATTCAGTCCATCGATTTTTGCCGAACTGGATGAATTGGCTGAGCCGGTTTTTTTATTTTGAAATAAAAGAAATAGTACGTGGGGCGATACTATTACTCATAATATTTTTTTATTTATTAACGAGTTTACCAATAATCTTTCTTGAAATCTTTTGTGGTGCATTTATTGGATTATTTTTAGGATTTGGATTCATAAAGATATTTCAAAACGACTGGAGTACTTTATCCAAAGGTGGTTTTACATTAGGATCAAGTCTCTTATTTGTTCCAAAATTAATTGTAAAAATAGTATTCAAGTTTCTAGATCTGATATTCTTAATCTATGTGTGGGTGTTTATTGGATTCACCAGTTTAGAAAAAATATCTGGGATTATCTATTCAATATGTTTGCTTAAAATAAAACCCATGAGTATATTACCAGAACTGCCAGCAATTATTTATTTTTTAATTTGTCTTTTTGAAGTGATCAGTATTATATTAATATTTAAAGGGAAATCATTAGTGGAGTCGGAGAATAAATCGAAATACTCAGTTAAATTCATGTTGGGAATTTGCTTTCAATTTGTATTATTATATGTTTTATTTTTTAGTATGTTATTATATAAATTGATTTTGCTGTTTTAAAAGATTATTAATTTGCTAATAAATTAGTTTTTTTGGTATNNTATGACTAATGGAACCGTAAAATAGATGGATGTACCAACATTAAGATAACTTTCAAGCCATATCTCACCCCCCATATAATTGACAAGCCTCTTTGACGTCGATAAACCGATACCAAGTCCGCTGTATTGACGAGTCTCAGATCCATCTACCTGCCGAAAGGGATCGAAAATAATTTTTTGAAGGTCTTCTTGTATACCTATACCTGTATCTTTGATTTTAAATAACAGTTTGACAGAGTCATTTAGGTCATCGTAGTTTTGGTCCGTTTCTTCAGAATATTGATCAACCTGTAAATTAACTTTTCCACCTTGAGTAAATTTAATGGCATTGTCAACAAGATTTAACAGGACACGGGTAATACATTCAGGATCCCCGGCATATGACTTATTTAGATTTGGTGGTAGAAAGTAGGACAATTCAATACTTTTTTCTATAGCAAGAGGATTAAATATTTTATAGATGTAAGTAAGGATATTTATAATATTAAATGACTGATATATCAGGTGAAATCTTCCCGTTTCAATTTCACTGAGGTCAAAGAGATTTTTAAATAATGCCATCAAAAGATGTGAGGAATCCCTTATCATTTCGAGATTTTCCCGATGTTCATCGTTTAAGTTATTATCCTGTAAGCTAAGTTCAGTGAAGCCCATGATACCATTTAAAGGTGTTTTGATTTCATGGCTGATATTATTAAGAAATTGTGTCTTAAGGCGATTGTGTTCTTCAGCAAGGTCTTTTGCATCTCTGAGTTGTATTTCTATGTTCTTTTGTACGGCTAAAAGCTTTTTAAGTTCTTCTTCCATGAGTTTCTGTTCTGTTATATCTGTTCGAATAGCGATAAATTGGTAGGGCTTTTTATTTTCATCAAGGAATGGGTATATTGTTGATTTGACCCAATATAAACTGCCATCCTTAGCACGATTTAAAAACTCACCTTTCCATATTTTCCCATCAATAATGGTATTCCAGAGATTTATAAAGAATTCTTTAGGGTGATAACCAGAATTAACGATATTATGATCCTTTCCAATAATTTCTTCACGGGGATATTTTGATATTTCACAGAATTTATCGTTGGCATAAGTAATTTTACCATGAGCATCAGTGATAGCAACGATAGCATGATTATCAAGGGCTTGATGGATATCAGCGAGTTTGTTAAGAGTTTGATGCAATTGATCTTCTGTTTGCTTACGGATTTGAATATCGTGGTTGAGTTCAGATATTTTTTCATTTAACAGATGATTTGCGGATTCGAGTTGATCTACCATATGGTTGAATGAATTGCCTAGAATGCCAATTTCGTCCTTTGATATTATTTGAACACGTTGAGAAAGATCACCCTTGCTTATAACCTGGGAAGTTTTAGTTAAGTATCGAATTGGGTTAATTATACCCTTCGATAAGTAATAGGAAATGATGATAATTGCGATAGTAGAGAAGATAATTATAGTCAGTAATTGGAAACGGAGACTGTAGATTGCTTTCATCGCCTCATCTCGATCGATTTTAACTACCATTCCCCAATCTACAAAGGATTTTTTAGTTTTGCCAATATATCTTGTTGATGCAATGACAGGGATATTCCTATAATCATTCATATTTGTAATTATTTGTTCTTTTTGAATGAGAGCTTCATTGATTGGAATTTGTTGTAATTTAGGAATAAACTTCGTGAAAATACTATGCTTGTCATATTTCAAAGGGGCAATAAATTGTGTACTGCCATCGGATATTCTCCTTGCTAAAAGAACTTCTCCTGATTGTCCTAAACCAGGATTAATTCTCAGAAGAAAATATAAACTATCTAATTTATTTTCAAATATGACAGAACCCACGATATTCTCTTCAAATACCAGAGGTGTAGCAGTAATTTGTACTGCATTCTTATTATTATCGAATTGAAAATGATCCAGGATTATATCTTTAATAGAATGTTTAAATATTTTAGTATTCGAAATATTTTTACCCAGATCATCTGAATTAGAACATGCAACGATTATACCATTTTTATTTACTAATGTAACTTTATTTATATGATTTGTGCCTGTAATGGTATCTTTCATAATTCGATTGGCACTCTCGTAATCCTTTTCAGTAATGGTGTTTAAATTGGATCGATTGAGAATCCGTTTGATAAGAAGTCGGCTGGTAAATATTTCCAATTGATTATACTGATTGTCAATATAATTTTGAACTATAATTTTTTTGTTGTCTGAAATGGAATTTAATTGATTTTCGATTTGCTGTATAAGAAGATGTTTACTGGAATAATAAGTAGATACCGATATTATAATTAAACACGTTAAAGATATTAAGAGAAACCCAGTTAATATTTTTTTATGAATGGACACTTATTTTCACCGTGTATTTAGAAATTACTGCTCATGTTCAACAAATTAAATTTGTTATAAGAACATAAATAAATATATATTAACACCAAACCACCCCCTCATGGGAGAAGTATGGGAAAAAATTATTAAACTATTTTTATAAATCAATTCTTCTTCTTAATAATTAATATATATCTTTATAAGCTGACTATCTTCTATTTATTTGTATGACTTACTGTAACAGATATTTCAATCAATGTAAGATGGATTGACTGATTATTTATTTTTCAAACAAAGATTTATAATCACCGTATCCTTCTTTGTCTAAATCTTCAGCAGGTATAAATCTCAGGGAAGCGGAATTGATGCAATACCGTAATCCCGTAGGGGCAGGACCATCATCAAAGAGGTGTCCCAGGTGGGAATCTGCATTTTTACTTCGGACTTCAGTTCTCACCATAAAATGACTGTGATCAGACAATTCAATGATATTTTGAGGGACGAGGGGTTTTACGAAACTTGGCCATCCTGTACCCGAGTCGAATTTATCTGTGGAACTGAAAAGGGGTTCTCCAGATATAATATCCACATAGATACCGGGTTTTTTATTATCCCAGAATTCATTATGGAAGGGTCGTTCTGTGCCATTTTGTTGGGTAACTTGGTATTGTAAATCGGTTAACTGATTTAATTGGTCTTTTTTATCCATTTTAAAAATTTATTAAAAAAATACTAAAACGTCATGACATTTCATAAAAAAACACATTTATTTTGACTGAAATTCAATAAAATAGTGATACGGCATTACATTTGGAGAACGTTTAGCTTCGTATCCTGCTTTCCATAATTCTTTTGTGACCTGAGATTTTGCGATTTTGTGCTTTTTAGGGGGACCGAACTTTGTAACCATTTTTTTAAAATCAACGATGATTAGCCTTCCCCCCTTTTTTAAAGATTTTATGAGGTTCTTGAAATAATTAATTCTATCCGGGATATGATGATAAGTATTTGCAATGAATATCACATTAAATTGGTTTTCAGGAAACTTAGGTTTATCAGCAGAAATGACCTCTGGTAAATAGTTTTTAAGACCTAATTTATTTGCATCTTCCTTCATATGATTTACCATATTAGGTTCTATATCATAGGCATGTACTTTTCCATTGGGTCCTACGGCTTTTGCTATTCTACGGGAAAAATATCCTGTTCCAGCACCAATATCCGCAACCACATCTCCATTTTTAAGGTTCATTTCTTTAATCACTTCATCGGGTTTCTGCCATTTTAATCTGGATGGGGATTCAAACATTTTGACATATTTTTTTACATCTTTGAATGAGTGTTTCTGGTGGTCACTGTGCATATCCTGATCCTGATGGTGTTCGTGGTGTCTGTTATGATCATGTCCTCCGTGCTCGTGGTGTTTGTGCTCACCTTTGTGCTGATGATTATGGGGTTTGTCTTCAGTTTTTTTGGTTTCAGGAGTATTCTTACTGCAATAGGTAAAGAATAAAACGATAAATAATAATAAAATATAAATACGATGCATGATATCTCCTTAATTATACGATGATATTTGAAATCATTCTTATCGAATTACAGGATAAGATAATATGTTTTAATCAATTTTCAAGAGATTTAACGAAAATAATTTCCTTAATCAACAGGGGGATGAAAATATTTCTTTAATAAATTATTGGATGTCGGTATTATGGTTTTTGAAGAAATTATCGATAAATGAGTTATCTATTGAGAATAATATGAGATTTTATGAGTGAAACAGGCATTGCATTGATCTCACTGGTGAACAATCCGTGGGCTCTTGAAAAAATACATGATGGGTTATCTTCTGTTGAGTGGGTGAGAAAACAAATTGATGTTATCTCTATATCCTCTGTATATAATTTTGTTTCAGAAGAAGACTATAACAAGGGATTTTATGATTCAATATTCAACAAGAATATCCATGTCAAGAACGAGATCTATCCTTTTTTAGAGCAATGTCTCAAGGTGTTTGAGTCCTGTGAGTCAATAATATTTATTTATACTGACAGCCCTTTGAATGACTACAATATAGTACAGGATCTTTTGAAACAGCATATTGAGGAGATGGCTGAATATTCGTTTACAGAAAATTACCCTGAGGGGATTGGTGCAGAGATTCTTTCCTATAAGACCCTTTTGAAGCTGAAGAATATTGCCAGCGGGAATAACGAGATCTTCCACAGGGGATCCATTTCGAAGATCATCCATTTCGATATTAATCAATACGACGTAGAAGTTATTTTAAGCGAGGTGGACACAAGAAAAGAACGTCTCAGTCTTGTTTGTAACAGTTATTTAAATTATTCTATAGTACAAAATGCCTTTCGTATCTTATCCAGTCTGGGAAATGATTTTTCTTTATCTAAGATTCATCAGATTATTACGGATCACCCTGAGTTCATGAGGAGCGTTCCAGCTTATGTGGAGATTGAGATTACTAACGATTGTAATTGTTCCTGTATGATTTGTCCCAGAACAAGTCATATGAAACGTTCTGTAAAAAACATGTCTCTGGATGAGTATAAACAGATTATTGATGAGTTGAAATCCCTTTGTCATGAAGTGGTTATCTCCTTAACCCTGATGGGAGAACCGATGATCCATCCGCAATTTATTGATATGATTGATTATACTTTAAATATTCCTGGAATGGCGATGATTATTGAAACCAATGGGATATTTTTGAATAATGAGTTGTCTGATCGATTTATCCAATACAATAGTGATCGATTGATTATTATAGTCGCTCTGGATAGTCCAGATAAGGTATCTTATGAAGAACTACGATCTATGGATAGGCTCAATCAGGTGGAGAATAACCTGGCTTATCTTATAGAAAATAAACCGAAGAGTACTTATATTCAGATTCTCAGACTCCAACAAAATGATAAGCAGTTGGATTATTTTTATAAAAAATGGGATGCCTTTAAAGATCAGATAATCTTACAGAAATATAATTCTTATCGAAATCTACTTCCTGACTACAAAGGGGCTGACCTATCCCCTTTAAACCGTTTTTCATGCTTGCATTTAAAAAGAGATCTGTGTATTTTAGCGGATGGAACAGTACCATTTTGTAAACAGGATATCAATGGCTCAAGAATTATAGGGAATGTGTTTCAAGATGGGATCAAACACTGCTGGGATCAGCTAAATGAATATTTTATAAAAGATCATCAGGGGAATTTAGACCCATTTTGTGAATCCTGTGACGAATGGTTTACCTATAATTTTTAGTGGAAATATATTTTGAAATAACTTCTATTTGAGTATGTAATATAAAAAAGGATATAATAAATATATTATTTTAAACAGGTTTTGATTAACTTTTATAGAAGAGGTGTTTAAAGGAATCCAATCCCTTTTGAGGTGAGATGAATGTCAGATGCTGGTAAAATTATACAATTTATACAAAAAAATGTCCCTTCTAAAGACGATATCAATGATTTAAAAGAGGAACTGGATCAAACAAAGAAAATCCTTTATTCCATTATAGAAAATAATAATCTTATTGTAAAAATCGATTCCCCCCTTGGCATTCATCTCAGTGAAGATAACAATACTATCTCTGTTAGTATTAATAGTTTATTTATTTATCCCATTTTTAATCTCACGAAAATCCTTGGACTTCAAAGCTATAAACATACCGAAGACTTATTAAAATATTTAAACATGATGGATAACCCGGATTATTCCAGAAGGATTTATAGAACCGATGAAGATAGTCGAAAAGCAGCCAAAAGTACATCCACTATTTTTTTTAATAAAAGTGCCCTCCTCAAGTTAAATGATTTCTTGGAACATGCTGATCTTCTGGATATACAGGAAGAGAAAATTAAAACAATCGTTGAAAACTATCGATTAAAAATAACGAAAAATGATGAACTGATTAGCCATTGGGAAGAATTATTAAACAGTGTCTCCGATGAAACCAAAAAAATATTAAATGACGAGATTTCCCGCTTAGAAGATGAAGAGGAGCATGTCGAATACGAAATCGTTTAAGATTGTTTTAGATACAAATAGCCTTTACAAACTCTTATTTTCTGATAAGCCTAGTGGGGCTATGAGTATTTTAAAAGAGTTAATACGAGAAAATAGAGTCACTCTTGTATTCTCACCTATTCTAAAAGATGAAATCACACAATTAATTCACGGTAAAGTCTCTCATCCTGACGATAGAACCATTCTGGAAGGCATTCTTGATCAATTTATTGAAAGCGGTATTTATATTCAAAATATTCCCTCGCTTATTGATCCTGTTCAAGTGAGCCCTGATGAATCGGATAATGCCATTGGGAATCTTGCCATTTATACAAATGCGGATTATTTAATAACGGATAATCTTAAAGATTTTTTCCCTAATCAAAAGGGGGATCGTAAAAAATATGATAAAACGTATTTTACAAAGATCAGGGTATTTTTAGAAGACCTGGAAAAACAGGGGATTCTCCGAAAGAAATCTTCCTGAAAGGATCACACGTTGAATCTTCTTTTTATATAGACGGATAAGCTATCGTTAGAGGGATGATAAAATCTCGAGACCCTTGTTTTATTTTCAATCTATATTTTATAAATTAATTATATTCTATTGATATAATATCATATAGTGTTTGTTTTATACGAGGTTATAATGATTATAAATGTTGAAAATGTAGAGGAAAAAATAAATGGGGAATCCTTTGTTGTTGTAACATATAAAGATAAGGAAAATAAGGAAATAACTAAACAGATGCGTGTTGTTGATCTGGAAAAAGAATTCTATGATAAATTATTCTGGGACACAGATAACAACGAGGTAATTTGTAATGAACATATTCGATTTGAATATGCTTTTGTAGAAAAACCATTGTTTGATCCTTTATCATTAAAAGAATTTTTTAAAAAATCAGACAAACCTGATCATAAAAAAATGTATAATATAATTAAAGATCATTCTATGCCTTTATCCAATTTTGGTAAAATTATTTTTAAAAATAATGTGATGATCAATCAGTGCATATTTAATAAAGGATTTATAGATAGTTTATTCTCTTCTTTTTCACATTTATTCTTTGAAGATCAACTTAATTTTACGTTTTCTTATATAAATAGTTCAACTTCTTTTCGAATAACGTGCTCCAAGAATGCAAACTTTTTATCTACATATTTTGATGGATTTACAGATTTTATTGGTTCAATTTTTAGAGAATCCGTTATTTTTAAAGATTCATATTTTAACGATTGTATTTTATGCTTGAGTACAAAATTTGATAAAGATGTATATTTTTCTTACTCTATTTTTGAAAAAAGTATAATCTTTGAAAAGACTAATTTCAATGCCTACACATCATTTGAGTCATCAAATTTTAAGGATGAAACCCATTTTTATAGTGTTCTTTTTTCTAAAGATGTCGATTTTAAAAATACTCAATTTGATAACAAAGTAGAATTTAATAACACTCAATTCTGTGGTGATATAAGTAATTTCAACTTTATCAGAATAGAAAAAAATATTCAATTCTGGCAAGAAGTTATTTCTAAAAAAACATTTTTGAAGTCTGCTTACTTTGGTCACATTCATCCATCAAATGATAGAAGTCTTGTTTTTAAAGATGTTTCAATGGAGAATGTATCTTTTTATAAGAGCTACATTGACAAAATGGATTTCGTTCATGTGAAATGGGCATCTGAAAAGCTAAATGGGTTAGAACGGTATATTGTTTTTGATGAAACACGAGATGATATTGATTTAAAAGAGTGTCAAAGGCAATATCAGGCATTAAGAAACCATTATGATAATAAAAAAGATTTTGACAGCAGTGAAAAGTTTTACTATTCTGAAATGGAGACTAAAAGAAAGATTCGAGAAAATGAAGCAAGAGTTTCGTATTTTAAAAAGTTTAATCTTATCTGGATTTATAAGTTATTATCAAATTATGGATTAAGTTATAAAAGACCACTGATCTGGCTTTTAACCTTTGTTTTAACTATTTTCCCTCTGCTATATTTTTTTATTGGGTTAGAAAAAAATAATCAATCTATTACCTATCAATCTTTAATTCAAAATAAATCTGCAGACCCCATAACTTATTCCATCAAAATCAGTTTATTCAGGAAGGATAGCAATTATCAAAGTCCGTTCCCATTCTGGATAACAGTTGTTAATCTTTTTCAGATACTTTTTACCGGTGTGATGGTGATGTTAATTATTTTAGCCATAAGACGGCAATTCAGGCGATAAAAAATCTCATAAATAATTAAATTCATGTTATATATACTTTTTCATTGAAATCCGAAATCTTTTCCATGAAAATCAATTCTTTTATTATTCGTGTTCGGTCATAAATTATCGGTTCGCAGGGTGTTCCGTGGTGCTGCGTTTTATTGGGGATGGGTTCGTTTAGCTTTGTCGTCTTGATTCTCGTTATAATAAATCGGAGGGGATTAGGGTGATGGGGCTGTAATCTTCCATATCTTTCTCTATAATTTTTCCCATACTTCTCCCATAATTTTCCCATGAAGGGGATGCGATGATAAATTTTTGTTCATTTACGGTTTTTTTATGACGTCTACTTATTTTTTGTTATAACCAATTCAAATATAACTAATTCAGTTGGTGAGGGTAACGATGTACTGTATTTAGCTAAAATTTCGAATCATCATCAAATATACGACCATATTATTAAAAGATATCAATTTATCCTTGTAATGTCAGCTGATGTTTGAGATGATATTTTAAACTTCATAACTGTTTTTGTAAGGGTTTCTGTGATTTCAACATTATCTTTTATAACATCCTGGATGTGCTGTATTTCCAGGTGAATTTCCTTAGATTTTGCGGACTGGTTGTTGATTAGACCTTCAATTTTTGACGATTCCTGTTGGACATTGTGGATATTCTCATAAATGACTTTATTTCCTTTTCTCTGCTCAGAAGTAGCGACTTTGACTTCTTCTGTGACGTCTAGAAGAGTTCCCATAGAATTGAGAATATCCTGAGCACCTTTTGATTGTTCTTCCATGGCGGCTGATATTTCTGAATTGATTTGTGAGCTTTCCTGAACGTCTTTTAAAATACGATTAAACCCATCAAGTGCTTTTCCACCAAGTTGTGAGGAGTTATCTATTTTTGAGGTCACTTCTTTAATAATAGAAGTGATTTCACTGGCACTTCTACCACTGTTTTCAGCTAATTTTCTGATTTCATCCGCTACGACAGCAAATCCTTTACCATAATCACCGGCATGAGCAGCTTCGATAGCGGCATTCATCGCGAGGAGGTTTGTTTGTTCAGCAATACTACTAATGAGCCCAATCATCTCAGAAATCTGCATGGAATAATTACCGATCTCCTGACTGGATTCCACGAGGAGTTTAACAGAGCTTTCACCCTCCTGGGTTGCTTTTAATAGATTTTGACTGATTTGTTTAGCTCTCTGGGAAACATTATTTACTGATTTGATGGACTGAACCATTTCCTGGATAGCACTGGATGACTGCTCTACAACTGTAGCCTGGGCATTAATATTTTCAGCTACATTTTCAACAGAAGCAAGGGTTTGAGTAATCATGCTGGATGTGTCCTGGATACGATTATGAAAGTCTTTGTAACTCTGTTTTTCCTTTTCAATAGTATTTGTAACATCCGAAACGATATTGAAAGCTGAATCTACAGAATATGAAATGGTTTTTGAGGACTTATCAATATTATTAGATACCGATTTGATGTGATTAATAATGGTTGATATATTTTCTATAAAATGATTTAAACGCTCTGCGATATATCCCATTTCGTCTTTTGTGAAGTGAGTTGCTTTTTGAGTGAGATTCCCATCGGACATTTGATCAATGAGGTGAACGAGACCCTGGATGGGTTTATTGATTAATTTATTGGATAAAAGATAGATTACGAGAAAGATGACAACCATGGTTAAGAGAATAAGAATTGCTGAGTATTTTGTGATATTATAGAGTTCACCCTGGAATTCACTTTTATCGATCATTATGGCTAGCGTATATCCAGCTGAGGGGATTTTAGCATAAAACATTTTTTTATCTGTGTTATCATAAGTGATATCCATCGATCCAGCGTTATTTTTATTGTTCATCATTTGTTTTATAGCATTGTTCCACCCAACAATCCCTTTTGATGGATCATCTTTAATATCATTTAAGGCATTTTTTTTGAGTATATACGTTTCCTTACCGTCTTTTTTATTGTGATCCAAATAATGAGAAATAAATAATCCTTTTTTTGAAATGATGAATTCCTTAGAGGTTTTTCCAATTTTGATTTTTTTTACGATTTCACTGATACGCTTTAATTCAATATCCAGTGTTGCAATAGCTTTGACTTCATTATCCACAAGAACCGGCATTGCTGCTGTGATCATATTAACATTCCTACCCCCCTCATCAAAATAGGGATTGGTCCAGTAAAACTTTTTGGAACTGGCAGGAATTTTGTACCATTCATCATTGTGATATTTATACTTAGAAAAATCTGGTTTAACAGGTATAATTTCTTCTGTACCTCCTTTATTTTCTTTAGTCCACCAAGGCATAAAATAATCTTTATCTTTAATAACCTGTTTTGCAAAGGCAAAAGTAACACCAATGATATCATTTTTATATTGAGTCATGACATTTCGTAAGAGGGTGTTGGTTTCCGTTGAAATGACCTCCTCTTTTAAATCTTTTTTAGCTGAAAGTAGGCTATGTAAATAGATAGCATTCATCTGAGGTATTTTTGCCTTCTCTTTGAAATAACCATCGATCTGGCTTGCGTGGAATTGGGCTGTGATTATCCCTTCTTTAACAACTTCATCAGTGTAAATATCTTTAGCTACGACGAATGACATGTAGGCATATGTTATAGATGATAAGAAAACGGTAATTGATAAGTATATTAATAGTTTGTTTTTGATGTTCATTTTCATGTTGAATAGTCCTCGTTTCAATAAATTATGATTCTTGATGATTTGAAGTTAATGCCAAATTGATAAGTAATAGAAAATATAATAAAATCATTTTGAAAATGACTATAATTTGAGTGGGATAAAAATCTTTTTTTTGAATATAATATCCTTCATGTGGGATTTTCTTATATTATAAGGATATATTTAGATATAATTTTGGAGATTTTGATGATATCAAGAAATAGATGGACTGCACCCCAAATTTGATA
>DKAT01000003.1 GCA_002450905.1 Spirochaetia bacterium UBA6919 | reverse complement strand
AAGGGTAGAGTCCCTAAAAGATATTAGATATTTATAAATGTTGGTTCGACTCCGCCCACCAACCGGATCAGGTACCATTCATTTGTATATCAAAAAATTGTCAGATTAGACTCAAAATTATAAAATTATTGTTTTATTTCTATGTATGGCCTCAGATCAATTGTTATGTATCTAAAACCTAGTTCAGATAAGGATGTTGTGATACGGTTTCGTAAATGATTATCCACTATAAGTTGAAAATCCTTTTCCAGAAGTTCAATACGGGCTAAATCACCATGATATCTCAGTCGAAACTGTCTGAATCCCATATCGTATAATACTTGTTCTCCCTTATCTATTCTATTTAATCCATCGATTGTAATGAAGGATCCTATAGGGAAACGTGAGGATAAACAGGCAAAGGATGGTTTATCCCAGTTGGGAAGCCCCAGATATCTTGATAAATTCCGGATATCTTCTTTGGTAAAGTTACAATCGATAAGAGGTTTTTTTATTTCCAGCTCCTCAGTTGCTTTCAAACCTGGACGAATATCTCTCAAGTCTGATATATTTGTACCGTCCAAGATCGCAGTATAGTTTAAATCTTTTTTTATTTGTGTCAGTTTGGAATACAACTCGGATTTACAATAATAACAACGGTCCCCTTGATTCTTCAGATATGATTCATTATTTAGCTCTTCTGTATTGATAATTTGATACTTTATACCAATTTTGTTGGCTAAATCGATTGCCAGATCTTCTTCTCTGGATGGGTAGGATGGAGATTTACCAATGACAGCCAAGGATTTCTCCTTTAACTCGTCGAAAGATACTTTGGCCAAGAGACTTGAATCGACTCCTCCAGAGAATCCTATGATCACACTGGAATAACTTCTTATTGTTTCTTTCAGATGATTGTATTTTATTTGAAGATCATGTTTTAAAAGATCTTGAGTTAGCATTATTTATCCGGAAAGTTTCTGACTTCAGTAACAAGAACTTCAACTAAATCCTTTTCTGGTATCCGTTTTACTTCGACACCATTTTTAAATAATACACCAATTCCTTTACCACCTGATATACCGATATCTGCATCTTTTGACTCACCAGGCCCATTGACGATACAGCCCATGACAGCGACTTTAACCTTTTTATTTAATTTGGCAATTTCGCTTTCAACCTTCTCTGTGATACCAATAACATCAATTTCACATCTTCCACAGGTTGGACAGGATATACACTCGATTCCTTCGTCAATGATATGCAGGGATTTCAAGATTTCCTTTCCTACTTTGATTTCTTCAGTAGGAGGTGCCGTTAAAGAAACCCTGAAAGTATCTCCTATTCCTAATGCTAATAGAGCACCTATTCCGATAGAACTTTTAATAGATCCAGTAAATTTTGTTCCAGCTTCTGTTACACCTAAATGGAGAGGATAATCTCTTTTTTGAGACATCAATTGATAGCTGGCTATGGTCATTGGGACATCAGTAGCTTTTAGGGAAACTTTTATATTATAATAATTTAACTCTTCAAGGATTTTTATATGTTCAAGGGCTGAATCGACAAGACTCTCTGGGGATAAAATGGGATACTTCTCGCGATCCACTGATCCTCCATTGACACCAATTCTTATGGGTAGATCTTTCTTTCTTGCCTCTTCTACAATAGCAGCCACTTTATCTCGTCTCTGGATATTTCCTGGATTCAGGCGAAGCCCATCGACACCCTGATTTATTGATTCAAGAGCAAGGCGATAATCGAAGTGGATATCTGCAATTAGTGGTATTTTGATATTTTCTTTGATTTGATGGACGACCTTTGCCGCTTTCATATTAGGGACAGCGATACGGACAATATCACAACCCACCTCTTCAAGCTCCTTGATTTGTTGTACAGTGGCGGAAACATTTTTAGTATCCGTAGTGGTCATGGATTGAATGGAGATTGGAGCATCCCCACCTATATATATATTACCCAGCTTTATTTTGCGGGTCTGTTTTCTATGTATTAAGTTTTGACGCAAGTGATAAACCTCAATTTATTTTTAAATTTAAAGATAAAACACATTCTTGATAACGTCTACTTTTTTAAACATTTTCTGTTGAATTTGCTATATTATTAGCGATGATACCTTATTTGTTTGAGCAAGAAAAGAAGATTAAGCCAATACTTAGGAAAATTGATATATTGCCTGATGACGTTTTCCGTATTCAAAAAGATGTTCCGTGGACATGTTATTTAAAAAGTCCTATGAATAAGAATAATAGCCATTTTTCTTTTATTGGACTTTCTCCAGTAATTATTTTTATACAAAAAAAAGATCATGATAAGATTGTTTTAGAAGCCCAAATGAGGAATAATGATTTATTTGAATCTACAGATATTGATGGGGACATATTTAGTTGTTTAAAAAGATTTTTAAAGACATGCAGAATGGATTCTACATCAATTGATATTCCCTTTCTTTCGGGTGGAATTGGATATTTTAGTTATGACATCGTTGAAAGCATTTATGATCTTAAAAATTACCCTAATAGATCAATAGATATTCCTGAAGCTATATGGATATTTTATGATGTGATATATATCTATAATCATCAAACTGGGAGTGCATATCTCTCAGCAATTCATTTTGATAAGAATATAAGCAATCTTATTTCTCACAAAGCTTTTGAGAATCTCAATTATTGGGAAAAGCATTTAATAAGGAATTTTGATAACCTATCATTATTATTTTATAGTACTGAAGTAATTAATTTGAATGCAATGCAATCCTTTCTTTCTAAGCAAGAGTATTACAACCATATCAAGAGTATAAAATACCTTATATCAAAGGGTGATATCTATCAAGCAAATCTTACTTACCGTAGTAAAATTGATTTTCAAGGTGATACTGGGAATCTATTCCTATATAGGACTATTAAACATCCAACACTATTCTCTGGATTCTTGAACCTATCATCGTTTAAAATATTATCTTTCTCACCTGAAAGACTTGTTTCCTGTTCCAAAAAAAATATTATAGTACAGCCAATGAAAGGTACCCGTCCCCGTGGTACTTCAGCAAAGGATGACAAAATACTCATTGAGGATCTTTATAATTCTGAAAAGGATAATGCTGAGTTATTAATGATTATCGACTTAATGAGAAATGATATTGGCAAAGTTAGTGAATATGGTTCTGTTCAGGTAAAGAATTTAAAGACAGTCGAGACATATGAATCAGTTCATCAAATGATTGGAGAGATTTGTTCTAAACTTGATTCAGATTATGATTTGATTGATTTAATCCAGAGTGTGTTTCCTGCAGGATCTATTACAGGATGCCCAAAAAAGCGTTCTGTTGAGATTTTAACAGATATTGAAGAGTTCAATCGCTCTATATTCATGGGTAATATGGGTTATATCAGCTTTCATCAGTCTATGGATCTCAATGTTATGATAAGAACTTTACTTTATAAAGATAAATATATATATTTTCAAGTAGGTGGAGGTATCGTCTATGACTCTGATCCTGAAAAGGAATTCATGGAGACCCTCACTAAAAGCTCTTTTCTATATAATTTTTAATATATCTTAAAACTATATTCTATGAACCACACTATAAAAATATTCATATTATTTTTTTTATTATTAACTACACTGACTTATACCCATTCATTAAATGCACACAATTCTTTCACACAAGATCATGTGCGTTTAGCTTGGAAATCATTTGATCAATCAAATAATGATACAGCCCTTCAATTAATACAAAAAGCATTATCTATGTCTAGACATAATTATAAAGCTCATGAATTGGCTGTACGTTTGTATGAGATTAAAGGACATGATAAAAAAGTAATAGTTCAGCTTTTGGATATGTTAAAAATGGATCATCCATTGAATTTCTTCTATATAGAAAAGATTTATCGCAGTATCCATGAAAAAAAGTATCGTAATATGGTTATCAATAGTTTTTTAAATCTTTATAAAATTACAAAATATCATGACATCAAAAATCTTTTATTATATTACCTTGGACATCTCTATCGGGATAATGGTCAATTTTCATTGAGCAGTACAATGTTTAATAAGTTAAACTGGCTTACAAAGTGGAGATTTATTGGACCTTTTCAAAATGATAATCATTCAGGTTTTAACAAGCCTTATATTCCAGAAACAACTATTAACTATTCATTGAAATATAAAGTAAAGAGAGGCTTGATACAATTTAAAAAACCGATTGTCAAAGCAACTGATGGTTCAATTAACTTAAAAAATCTATTCTATCCAAATAAAGGTGTTATCGCTTACGGTGTAACTTATATCCATTCAAATAAACATCAAAAGCTGATTCTTCATATAGGGGCAAGTGACGGAATTAAAATCTGGATAAATGACAAATTATTATTGAGTCACAGGGATAAAAAAGTATTCTATATAGATCAATATCGCGTAAAAATCTCTTTGAATCAAGGATGGAATAAGATTTTATTAAAAAGTGCTAGAGGGAATAGACATCGTAGCGTGGCAAATGAATGGAAAGTGTCTCTAAGACTTACTAACTTAGATAGTAGCCTATGCTCAGGACTGTTTCAATCAGATAAAATCCATCTTTTCCGACAGGATTCAAATCCAATTAATTTATTATTTACTAAACATGAGATCTATTTAAATCCTCCAAAACAAATACTCAACTATTTAAACACCTTAAAATTAAAAGATAAATATTTCTATTTGAGCTATTATTATTATAATAAAAACCTCTTAAATCAAGCCATAAAATATTTTGAAAACACATATAATTTAAAGAATAAAAACACTTATTATTATAATTTTATCGGGAGAATCTATATCTCTAACCAAAACTGGGGAAAAGGGCTTTCAAGTTTTAAGCAAGCCTTACAGTTGCATAAAAACAATTTTCAATCCCAGGTCGAAATTATGAAATATTATTTTCACCATTCCATGTACGATAGGTGCTTTGAAATATTAAATCGATTAATTATTGTCAATAATAAAAATTATACTCTCTTAAAGTATCTAATCCTATATTATAACTATAAAAAATGGAACATAGAAGCTTATAACACTGCTTTGAAAATGGTTACAAGCTTTCCACATAGTTCAGAAGCCTATTTTTTATTAGCAAATCAATATTTAAAGTTGTCCCAAATTCAGTCTGCTATGGTAAATTATTATAAATCTATTAAATATAATCATAACAATGTTAAATCCAGGGAAAAATTATTTGAAATTTATCTGAACAAATCAATATATAACAGAGCATATCAACAATTAAAATCTCTCATATTTCTCAATCCAACCAGCATTCGCTATCGTTTAATGTTAGCTGAGTACTATCTACAAAGAAAATTATATAAGAAAACTATTGAAACTCTTTTTCATCTTCATAAAATTAATCAACAAAATCCACAAATATACAGACAACTTGGAAAGACGTATGCTTTAATAGGAAATAAACACCTGTCAATCTATTATTATAATAAAGCTCTTTTCTATCAACCAGAAAATTCAAAACTTAGAGAATACATCCAATACTTAAACCCAAAAAAAAATCTTTTCTTCCAACAAAATATTCTCCCTGAATCAGATATAAAAAAAATTATTCAATCAGCACCGAAAATAGGTACCTATCCTGATGCAAGAGGCGTAATCCTTTTAAAAAGAAAGCTCATACAGATTTTCAATAATGGATCTTATAATTATCTCTATCATATTATCATACAAATATCAAATAAAGAAGGAATTAGATACTATAAACAAATTAACATACCGAAAAAAATTGATAAGCTCTTAAAAGCAGTCACTATACAAACAAATGGAGAAGAACAAGATGTAACGGTTTTTAGAAGGGGTAAAATATCATTCCCATCACTACAAGTCGGTTCCATAATCGAGTATAAATTTATAATCGAAAAGAGAAGCGGAGAATGGATTGATGATCATTTTTATACAAAATATTATTTTCAATCAACGGATCCAGTTTTAAGAAGTGATCTTGTATTTTCTATTCCCAAAAATAAATATCATAAAATATTTCTCAGTGACCAATCTATTCATCAAACTCGATCCCTGATTAATGGGAACTATCATTATCACTTGTCATCTCAAAACAATGATCAAATCCAGCGGGAACCCTATCGTCCACCATTTGAAGAAATTAGTAAATTCGTTATGGTTACTACTATTCCTTCCTGGGGGGTATTGATAAAATGGCATCAAAGTCTTATTACTGATCAATTTGAAGTAGATCAACCAATAAAAAATAAGGTGAAACAGCTAGTTAAGAATCTTACAAATCCTATCGATAAGATCAAAGCAATATATTATTATGTCTCCAATAAAATCTATTATCTGGAAAACGATGTCGGGATATTTGGTAAGCTTCCAAATCGATGCCCAGAGATCTTTTCAAATAAATTCGGAGATTGTAAAGATAAAGGTACTTTATTTATTGCAATGTTAAAAGAAATTGGAATTACAGCCTATTATGCCGCCATTCGAACCAATGATTCAGGACAGCTTATTAAGGATATCCCTGCCTCACAAACGAATCATATTATCACATATATTCCAAAACAAAAGGACATTCCCAAAGGTTTTTTTACCGATTCTACATCTGAATTCTACCCATTTCAATATCTAAGGCCAGATAGCCAGGGAGTTTGGGCAATAATCCTCATGGGAAATAATTTTAAATTAGTCAGAACTCCAGTCTATCCAGCGTCCAAAACAATCTCAATCGATAACTACTTTATTGAGTTTCAAAATAACAAAGATCTTTCTGTAAAAGCCCTTCATAAAGCTCAAGGTTTGTATGCCCAGAGAATTAGAAAAAATTATAAATTAAGATATAAAAGAAATGAGTTCCTTGAAAAGAAATATAACAAATTTTTTGGTGGCATTTCAAATCTTAAAAGTTATTTCACTCCATTATACAACATGAATATCCCTGTTAAAATCAGATCACGTTTTATAGTAAAGGATTATATCAAAGTTCTTCAATCCAAAATCTATCTGCAAATGTTTCATAGCTTCGATTTATCTTCTATCCTTACTAGCAAGGAAAATAGAAAATATGACATACTATTTCAATATGGTATAAAAAAAAGAATTAATCAGAAAATCAAATTCCCCAAAGGATATATAATCGATACCCTTCCAAAACCCTTTTCCTTTCATATAAACAAGATTTTTTCAATGAAGATAGATTATCAGATAATTAATGGTTATATACTTGTATTAAAAGAACTTACTATCGAAAGAGGTCATATTAAAAAATCCGATTATCATAAGTTAAAAAACTATTGTAGACTAGCAGACCGTTCAGAAAAAACAACCATCATTTTTAAACCTATCAATTGATTCTTCTTCAAACTTAAAATACTCTAACAATAATTTATAGCTGGATTTTATAATTAAATCGTAAATAAAAGTTGTCTTATCTACATATAAATTTAAGGGAAAATGATGGGAAAAACATGGGAAAAATGCTTCTTTATTCATCTCTCCAAAACATATATACATTGTTTAATCCAAAGAAAATAAAAACAATAAGATTTCATAATATAAGGAGATAAATTATTTATAGATTCTTTAAAGCTTATATTATTCTTGATATTCTATAAATGAAGAACTTGCGTTTTAATATAAATTGTGAATTTGTGGTACTTAATGTAAAAAATAATAAATTCCCTGGTTTCATACCAGAGAACTTATTAATTATTAAGTCTATTATGAATTAAATATCATAGTATAGATAAAACTCATATGGATGAGGTCTAAGATCTACTGCCTTAACTTCAGCTTTGGTTTTATAATCTATCCAAGTTGAAATAACATCTTCAGTAAATACATCCCCTTTTAAAAGAAACTCATAATCTTTTTCTAGAGACTCTAAAGCTTCTTTTAAACTTCCAGGAGTATTTTCTACTTTAGCGGCTTCTTCACGTGGAAGATCATAAATATCTTTATCTAATGGTTCACCTGGATCAATTTTATTTTGTATACCATCAAGTCCTGCCATAAGCATAGCTGACATAGCAAGATATGGATTACAGCTTGGATCAGGGAAACGTACCTCAATTCTTTTTGCTTTCGGTGACTGCGAATACATTGGAATACGAATAGATGCACTTCGGTTTCTGGAAGAATAAGCTAAATTAACTGGGGCTTCAAAACCAGGTACCAAGCGTTTATAGGAATTGGTTGTTGGGTTTGTAAATGCAGTTAATGCTTTTGCATGTTTTAAAATTCCACCAATATAATATAGAGCTAATTGACTGAGTTCAGCGTATTCACTTCCATAAAATAATGGCTTGCCATCTTTCCATAAGGATTGGTGAACGTGCATACCAGTTCCATTGTCTCCATATATCGGTTTTGGCATGAAAGTAACAGTTTTACCAGCTTTGGCTGCAGTATTTTTGATAACATATTTATACATAAGAAGTTTATCAGCCATAGTTATTAAGGTATCAAAGCGCATATCGATTTCGCATTGACCAGCTGTAGCCACTTCATGGTGGTGTGCTTCAACACGGATACCAACTTTTTCTAAATTAAGTGTCATTTCACTTCGAAGATCCTGAAGTTGATCCATAGGGGGTACAGGAAAATACCCTTCTTTATGTCGGATTTTATATCCTTTGTTACCGCCTTCTTCGATTCGCCCTGTATTCCATGCAGCTTCGTCGGAATCAATAAAATAATATCCTTCTTTTGCAGAGGTGTTAAATCTTACGTCATCAAATATAAAGAACTCGGCTTCAGGGCCAAAAAAAGCTGTATCTGCGATTCCAGTTGATAACAGATATTCCTGAGCTTTTCTAGCAATGTTCCGAGGGTCTCTTGTATAGAATTCCCTGTGGATTGGATCTTTGATATTTGTGATCATAATAAGGGTTTTAACTTTTGTGAATGGATCCACCACAGCGGTTTTAGGATCAGGTACAATTAGCATATCACTTTCGTTAATTGCTTGCCAACCTCGAATAGAACTACCATCAAATCCCATTCCATCTTCAAAAGTACCTTCATCAATTTCAGAAACAGGATAAGAACAGTGTTGCCACAATCCGGGGAAGTCCATGAATCGTAAATCTACTATCTGAATCCCTTCTTTTTTTATAAATTCTAACACCCCTTTGGGCGTAGCGTCTTGCACTCTCATTCGTCCTCCTAGATAATGCACGATATTTCATAGTTTGTAAGCAATTATTGTACCAAGAATATTTATTAGCAGATTGATATAGTTTATTGACATTCTGTTATTTATTATTAACAATGATTTATAATTTTTTATTATGGTTGTTGCTTTTTATACAGTTTGTTCAAAATATAACATTTTTATAATAATTATTATTATTTTTATATAAATCCGATTATAAAGTGTTTTTTTTAATAAGGAGAATAGTATGAAAATCATTTGTCTTATAAAACAAGTTCCAGATACAGAAATACAACCCCGAGTCAAGAGTGATTTTTCGGATATCGAGAGAGAGAATCTTAAGTGGGTGATAAATCCTTATGATGAATATGGGATTACAGAAGCTGTTAAAATTAAGGAATTGTTTCCAGATATTGAAATTATAGCTATATCTCTTGGGAATGACACTGTGAAAGAGCGTATTCGTACAGCATTAGCTATTGGGTGTGATAAAGGGATTCATATAAGAGTAGATAATGATTTTCTTTTAGACCCAATGAAAATTGCAAAAGAACTTTCAAAATGTATTAAAGAAACAGGTTTTGATATTATTTTCACAGGAAAAAAAGCTGTTGATGATGAATTAGGAGTTATAGGCGGAATCGTTGCGTCTCTGTTAGGAATTCCAGTTGTATATGGAATCATATCTTTTGATTTAAACAAAGATACAAAAATCGTCACTTGTAAACGAGAATTTAGTAGCGGAAGTGAGATCATTGAAACCACCATACCTGTCTTATTTACATGTGAAAAGGGTCTTAATGAACCGAAATATCCCTCTTTACCAGCAATTATGAAGGCTAAGAAGAAACCTATTGATGAGATTCTTGTTTCAGATATGTCTTCAAATATAGTAATTAAGAAATTGAATATCCCAGAAATAAAAAGATCATCCAGAAAAATTGAAGGGGATTTATCAAATCAAGTCAAAGAAGTTTTAACAATTATGAAAGAGGAAATAAAAATTATATAAATCAAGTGAGGAGTTATGTCTAATTTATTAGTTATTTTAGAAGAAGAAAACGGAAAGTTAAGTTCATTTTCAAAAGAAGCTCTCAGTCTGGGTTATCAGTTATCTCAGAAGAATAATTTGACGCTAAATGCTTGTGTATTCACTCATAAAAGTAGCTGGACAGATGAATGCAAGTCGTTTAATATATCAAAACTATTTGTCATAGAGGGATTGAGTAAGTATTCCCAGGATGGATATATTTTCGGTATAAAACAGGTAATAGATAACCTTAAACCGATTATAATTTTATCTGGTTCAACTGATCATTCCAGAGAGTATATTCCTAAACTTGCTGTTCAGATTGATGGAAATATATCTAGTGAAGTGATGAAAGTTGAGTTTGACAACGAAAAAATATTTATACAACGCCCAATGTTTACTGGAAAAGTAATTCAAGAAGTCGAATTAATTAATCCACCATTTGTCCTTCTTTTAAAACCAAAATCATTTCTAATAAGTCCTTTTACTCAAAATGAACCTGAAATAGCTAAAATCTCTGTAGATCAGATCGATACTAGGGCATTAGTCAAGGATATCCTTCAAAGTGTGTCTCAGAAAATAGACTTGTTAAGTGCAAATATTATAATCTCAGGTGGAAGAGGGATGGGTGGTGCTGAAAATTATAAAATATTAGAAGAATTAGCAGGACACCTTGGAGCAGCGGTAGGAGCATCTCGGGCCGCAGTTGATGCAGGTTGGAGACCTCATTCTGATCAGGTTGGTCAGACTGGAAAAATTGTTTCTCCAACACTCTATATAGCTTGTGGTATTAGTGGAGCGATACAACATATTGTTGGAATTCAGAATAGTAAATACATTTTAGCGATAAATAAAGATCCCGATGCTCCCATATTTAAGAAAGCGGATTATGGTATTGTGGAAGATCTTTTTAAAGTAGTACCTGCATTGATAGAGGAGGTAAAGAAACTAAAGATAAATTAATTATTATAAAGCATCGGTGCTATGGATTTTAATTTTTTTGTAATATAAATTTCTATTTCTTGGACATTTTTTAGGGTCAATATTTTATCTCTGATTTCATTTAAAATATCTTGATTTACTTTTCGGACAAGATAATGTAAATAAGGTATAGAAGTTGGGATGGAACTAAGTTTACTGATACCAAGCGCTAATAATGCTAATGAGCTTTGTGCTGAACCTGCCATTTCCCCACAAACGGTTAACGATTTATTAACCTTAGATATCTTTCTATAAATAAGATCAATAGTTCTAAGGACTGCAGGATGGAGTGGATTATATATATTAGAAACTTTTTCATTATCTCTATCAACTGCTAATAAATATTGGATCAAATCATTAGTACCAATACTAAAAAAATCAACTTCCGGGATAAAATCTTCTATCTGAAAGACAACTGATGGGACTTCAATCATCATCCCAACTTCAATCTCCTCGTTAAACGGGATATTATTGTAAGTTAGGGTGCCCTTAGCAATTTCTATGAAGTCTCTCAACTTGATAAATTCATCCAGTGAAGATATCATAGGAAATAATATTTTAATCCTACCATATGGACTGGCCTTTAAAATGGCTTTTAACTGATCAAAAAGTATTTTAGGATGATCCAATAGAAACCGACTGGACTTATGTCCTAAACAAGGATTCTCCTCCTTTGCAAATGGTAAATACGGGAGTAATTTATCCCCACCGATGTCAAGAGTTCTGATGACCACCTCTCCTTCAGGAAATGACTCAACTACTCGTTTATACACCTCATATTGTTCATCTACAGTGGGAAGTTTATCATGAGTCATATATAGAAATTCAGTTCGAAAGAGTCCAACCCCTTTTGCACCATTATTTTTAGCGATTTCTATATCCTGTAAAATACCTATATTAGATTTAATTTCAACAGGATAACCATCTTGGGTTAAGAGAGGGTTTTGTAATTCATTAAGAAAGAAATTATGATAATCACGAATTTCAAGTTGAGCTTTTCTTTCATACTCATAAATCAGGGATTTAGGTGGATTTACAAATACAAATCCAGTATTACCATCAACTAAAAGATTATCTGTAATATTTACCTTATTGAGCAAATTAACCACACCTACAACAGCGGGGATTTCAAGAGATCTAGCCAGAATTGAGGCATGTGACGTCCTACCACCATGCTCTGTAACAATTCCTGCGACTTTTGAAGTATCTAAATTGGCTGTAGTTGAGGGTGTTAGAAATTTAGCGATGATAATACTTTTTTCAGGAATATCCTTTAGATTTAAATGGGATAAACCTAAAATATTTGTAATTATTCGTCTTCCAATGTCTTCTATATCTACAACTTTTTCTTTTATAAATGAATCATTAAATTGGGAAAATGTGTCAATATAATGATCGATGACCTGTAAAGTAGCGTAAGCACAATTGTAACCATCTTTTATATATGCTTCAATTTTCTTTATCATTACAGCATCTTTCAGTATAAGAATGTGTGAATCAAAGATTTTTAAGATATTTGAGTCAATTTGCTTTTCAAGATCACTTTTTATCGATTTTATTTCATCCATACTTTTTTCTATGGCAATTTTAAAACGATTTAATTCTTGTTGGGTATCTGTTACTTTATAATCTGTGATGACAGAATAATTATATCTTTCATTCAGTATAAGAACCTTACCGAAACCATATCCGAAAGATGTTGATAAGCCTTGAAGTGTAACAAGTTTTTTAAATTCTTTTTGTTGAGAAGCCTGATCAGGTGGTATTGATAACATTGTTTCCTGAGTCTGATTATCATCTTGAGTCGTCGACTTTTCAAATACTCTTGCCACTTGAATAACACTAGCAATTTGCGATGCAAGAACTTGTAGCATATTGATTTCATTGATATGAAATTCATAATTTTCTTTTTTTTGAACAACAAATACACCTATAGGATTTTTATTATCCATTATTGGAACACCTAAAAATGAATTAAAATCAACCTCTTCAGCTTCTGGGAATAATAAAAATCGGGGGTGCTCTTGTACATTACTTATGGATATAGGTTTCATTTCCTGTATAACAAGAGAAGTGACTCCTTGATCCATATTTAGCTGGATTTTACCAGTTGATAATGGGTTTAATCCTTTAGTAGCTTGCAAAACCAATACTTTTTCTTTGGGATGATAAATATAGATTGAACATACATCAACATAAAGTTTTGTTGCAATTAAATTTACTATTTTATTTAATGTTGTTGCAAAATCATCAGAATAGCTAATAATTTGACTGACATTATTTAAAATAGATAAATAGATATTTTCATTGCTGTTTTGATCAAAAAAAGTTTTTGCCTGTTTCATACATTTATAGCAGAAATTATTATACTTATGATGTATTTTGAATTATTTTAGATTTTCAAATATTATTTTTTTAAATAAATATAAATACTTATTATTAAAAATTAATTAAAGACTTTATAAAAATCAATGTTTTTTAATTTTTTGACTAGGACTTATTTTATTTAAACCGATTTACAGATTATTGTATATTAACAAATCTGTTTTAATGATTTATTATTCTAAGGAGAGGTTAAGATAAATGATTATCGGTTTGGATATAAATAATAAGAAAATGAAATGTAGTTATTGTTTAAGTGAAATCAGAAAGAAATATTATCGTATAGATCAATATGAAATAGTAATTTGTGAAAGTTGTTATAAGAAAAATCATCGATGCCAGGTTTGTTTGCTCCCTACACAAGAGATATTTTTAGTACATGATATGAAAGTATGTTCTGATTGTTATTCTCTAAAATATAGTTGCCGGAGTTGTAGCAGGGAATTATCAAGAAAAGAAGATTCAAAAGTAATTCACGGACAACAGGGCTTTTTTTGTATTAGCTGTTATAATTCTAAAAATAAGTGTACCCGGTGTCATTTTCCTGCTTATACAAATGATAAATTGCTTGTTGTAGATCATGATATTATTTTATGTGATAACTGTCAATCTAGTTCTGTTTTATCAGAGGATATCGCCAAGACTGTACTTTTAAATATATCTAGAATTCTACATCAAAAAATGAATATTCAGCAAGTTAAAAATATTATACTGAAATTTGTGTCAAAAAAGGAGTTATTTTCAATTATAGAAAATAGCCCTTTAAATCCATATAAAAATTATAACAGTGAACAATTAGAAAATATTTTCGGATTTACAAAACGGGAAGGAAATGTTTTTAAAATATCTATAATAAATGGCTTAAAATTAAGTTCATTTATATCTACCATGACTTATGAATATGCTCGATGTTGGCAATTGCAGAATTGTTCAAAACAAATTGGACGTATTTTATGGGAAGGATTTTCAAAATGGACAGCGATTAAAATGCTTTATTTACTTGGGTATCATGATGAAATCAAGACAATTGAATCAAGAGAATACATCGATGGTTTTGGCTTAAAAAAAATACAAGTAATTGAGAAATCTAAGGGTATGTTAGGTGTACTTGAATTTATGACTCAAGCAAAATAACAACATATTATAAAATATAGAGTAATCTTCACTTAATTAATTCATTCATTCCATTCGATGCGTTAGGTGAAGTGTTATGTTTATTTACATCAATTTTCGCACTTTCATTGCTTGTGTCTGAATCTTCCTTTTCATTCTCATCATCTTCTTTCTCCTCTTTATCTAAACCTTTTGTATTAGTTTTTTTATCATCATCTTTATCTTCTTCATCCTTCTCATCATCATCCTTTTTCTCAGGCTTTTTTACATCTTCTGCTATTTTATCTGATTTTTTATTAATTTCTTCTTCTTTCTTTTCAGGAGAAACCCCTATATACATAACTGATAATTTTTCACCTTCTGGAGATTCATAAAAAGTTGTTTTAAGATCAATAACCTGAATTTCTTTTTGGCCTGTAATTTTCATATCAATTGCAAATTTATAAAAGTGTTTTCCCTCTTTAATATAGTGTTCACCGGACCATATTCCATTTAAATCTTTTTTCAAAGGGTATTCATTTGCCTTCCAATTATTAAATGTCCCTACTACAGAGACTTTTTTAACCTTTGCCTCACTATAAGTTTTTAGAATTCTTTTATAATTTGCTATCAAATTATTATTTGGTTGCTCTTTTGAAACTTCAGCATTGATCATTTTTTTCATTTCGATTCGTACTCTATACAATTGATCAAAATAAAACTTTACCTTATAATAACGAACACCATCAACAATGACACTCTTACCTGTTGTAACACTTGATTTTACTTTTGATTCTTCAACTTTCAAAGCATCTGGATCAAATGGAAGTTTCTTTTTATTCTCATCTATTAAAGATTTAGTATCGCCAAATTGAATACTAGGTAATTCAATGAGGGATGCCTTACCATTAATACCTTTCTTTGATGTACTATCCGATTTATTATTCTCTTCTTTATTAGAATCCTCTTTATTTCCAGAACTTTTTTCATCATTTTCTTTTTCATCATCTTCTTTATCGTCCCCAGATTTGTCTTCTTCTTGTCCTGGATTGCTCTTTTTGACATCAGAATCTTCTTTATCTTCGTCTTCCTTAGAATCATCTTTGTCAGCTTCCTTATCATCCTCTCCTTCTTTTGTAGAATCTTCTTTGTCTTCTTTTTCTACAGAATCTTCTTTGTCGTCACTTTCTTTAATATTTTCTTTAGATGTTTGATTTATATCTATAACACGATTTGAATAAGGGTCCAGGATTTTTAGAGGAATTTCTTTAGTCCCTTTATAATTGATTACAAAATAATACTGGTGTGATCCTTTGGGGAGGGTAATAACAGTTTCATAGATACCAAATTTATTCTTATGTAAGGGATTTTTGGATGCATCCCAATTATTAAATGAACCAGCTATTCCTATACTCTTAATTTTTGAGGAATGATACATTTTAAGATTATCTATCAAATCTTTTAATTTCTCTTTATCATTCTCTTGGCTGATCATATTTTCAATGGCGTATTTTCCTAATTCATAATTAAAAAAGACAAAGTTAACCATATAAGATTTTTTATCTTTTGAAAGAGAAATCTTTTGGCTGGTGTTGTAAGGGAGTCTTAATATTCGTTTTGCACCATTTATTTTTTTGATAATTTTAATTTTATGTATATTTTCAGCAGATGCTTCAAGAGGCCCAACTCCTGGAAGTTTTACATGTATTTTACGATCATCAAATTTTGAAATTGTCGAGATAGATGTCGTTTCAGCACTAATTGATCTCCCCTCTTTGAGATTTATTTTTTTAATACGAACCTTTCCATATTTATAAACCATATCCATAGTAGTAATATCTTGACCATTGATTTGGGTGCTCTTGGTACCAAATTTTGATGTTATGGCAATCATATTGTCAATGACGAGATTATCTTCAACAGTAATAAGTCTTGAACCAATTTTATAAGTGACTGCAACAGAATAATTGTAACTATCCCAATTGAATACATCATTAACACTATTTCCCAATTTAATATCTGATAACTTACCATCAATGATGACTGTTTTTAAATGATTGGGTTGAATTGCTGTGACTTTGAGAATAATTTTAGGAGTGCCATTTTCATTGTGGATATAAAGAACTTTTCCAGTCTGAATGTTTTGAGCAAGATTCGTTTGAACCCAAATGAAATTTTCTTTTTTATCAATGGATACCACACGTCCTTTTAAAATGTCTTTGGATTGAGGCGATGTATATGATTTGTTGAAATTAATTGTTATAAAACTAAATATAGCTATAAGAAATATAATAATCCTTTTCATGAACTTCTCCAATAATTTATATGCTGATTATAACCAAGAAATATATATTCAAGTTAAGAAAATTTCAAGTATTAATTATAAAAAAATTATCTTAAGACAATAATTAGTAATTAAATCTAATTATATTGTCATGAAATATAGTATGATTATTTATTTTTCAGTTATAAATTAAACTATTTTTTAATAAACCATTTTTTTTAGTTAAGTATCGTCAATTTTACAAAACATGTAATAATAATTAACTCAGTAGCATTTGATTTTCTTTTGATCTTGATTCCTGGATGGATGATACATAGATGGCTGGTTCATCAACCACAGGACAAACATATTCGCAAATAGCACATCCAATACAGTGTTTAGGCTCCACTCTGATTTGATCGATGGTAATTTCCTGTATCTTCCCATCCATTTTCTTATTAAAGGTGACTTTCTCAGTCCAGATAGCTTTAGGTGAAGTGGGGCAATGTTCTTCACAGACAATACAAGGAGTTTGACTTGCATAAGTAAGACATTTATCTTTTCGGATGACCGCTAATCCAATTCTAAGCTCCTGTTTTTTGTATAGAGGTAGTTTTTGAATAGCTTGAGTAGGACATACCTGACCACAAGCATTGCATGTGTGTTCACAGTAGCCCAATTTACCTATTCCTATTGGTGTAAACATACCCTCAATTCCTGTTTCTAGGAATGCCGGGTGCAAGAAGTTCTTTGGACAAACCTTCATACACTCTGAGCATTTGATACATTTTCTTAAGAAATCTTCTTCTTTGACTGATCCAGGAGGGCGAATGGCTAAAGGACTTGATCTTTTCTCCCATAGGGATGATCTGAATCCAAGATATGATAGTATACCAACTCCAAATGATGCTGCCCAGGTGCGTTTTGATAAATCCAATTTCTGACGGGGAAGAGGAGTAACCTTCTTTAAAGTATTTTTAAACGACAATATCGCCAATTGTGGTTGTACAGGTGTTGTCCATTGTACATCCAAAGCATTGTGAGGACAGATATTCATGCAGTTAAAGCAATACATACATTCACTGGTCTTGAAACCATTTTTAATACTGACATCTGCTGCTCCCTGACAGAATTTCTCGCAATCACCACAGGCTGTACAATTATCATTAACCTGAATCCTCATTAGAGAACGATTTGCAAAAATCCCTAACATTGCACCAAGGGGGCATATTACCCTGCACCAAAACCGCGTTGATTTTAAATTTAATCCAATTAACAGTAATAAAATAAATGCATTAACGAAGAAATAAGCATAGTGGGTAGGCACATATCCTTCTGATACTTCAAGTGGTTCAGAGAAATAGAAAACATATTCTTCCAGATAGTCTTTCACAGGTCTATACAAGTTATCCAGTAAGGTGAAGAAACCACCGTTATTTTTAATTTCTTCTTTAGCTTTAAGATGTACCTGGTCATAAGATTTAGTTACTATCAATTGTGTAGCTGGAACTAGGAAAATTGCTGCTGATTTGGTTACGACGGATATTGGATCAAGAAATCCTGAGAAGTTAAT
The DNA here is from genome assembly GCA_002450905.1 of Spirochaetia bacterium UBA6919. Classification (GTDB taxonomy): domain Bacteria; phylum Spirochaetota; class UBA6919; order UBA6919; family UBA6919; genus UBA6919. Next base: position 2,965 of record DKAT01000003.1, on the reverse strand, counting down.
AGAAAAAATAGCTGATGCGAATATAATTGCAAAGATAATATACTTGATTCTCTGTTTCTTTAAGTATACCTCATGGTCATAATATTTCTGGAACTTCATTTTAAAGAATGATATTATCTGATGAAATGTTCCAAAAGGACATATCCAGCCACAAAATACTCTACCAAAGATTAGAGATATGATAAGAAAAAATAAAATGAATCCTATACTTATAGCAAAGGATTGCAAGGCAATAGAACTCATAGAACCCAGTAAGGATGAAGACTTTAAAAAAACATTCTGAGGGATGTTAACATAGTAATAATAATGTGTGAAATCAGTTGGTATAATGTTAAGAATATAACCAGTATCACCCGAATAGTTCTTGTGAATAGTTTTAAAATCAAAGTCCAGAAGTATGGTAGTTATAAGAGTAAATATGATAAAGCAAATTGAGAGGGTCAGATATGGTTTAATCTTTTCAGTATTGATTTTTCTATATTTTAGTAAGTTGGAATATATTAGGAGTGCAAACGATATGACTAACAATAAATTATTCAGTAAAATAAGAAGTGGGGGGAGTATAATTTGAACGTTAGCGTCAGTTTTTTCAGAGATATGGGTCTTGATCGTTGTGTATTCCCTGAAAGGATCATATTTTTTTCTTGCATTCTTGTATTCAGCAATATCCTGTGTAATAGTATTTGAATTATCTTTAATATAATTCAATCTTTCTGGTTTACTAAACTGGTGATAGTAATTCAGAACAAGACCTAACAATACAGTAATTAGGCTTACTATAATAATTTTTTTTAGGTTAATATTTTTAAAATGTTTTCCCCTGTAATATTTTATCAAAGTTAAGACTAATAAATAAATTAGATAGACAATGAGAAATACAAATCCATAAATAAGAATAGGTATTTCAAGATTTTTAGTTTTTTGAGTATTGAATAACAGAAAGAAGAATAGAAAAAACGCTGTTCCTTGCACTAAACGACGTATATTAACAATCCATTTCCCTTTTGGGAATATATATTTATCTTCAGTCATATTAAATTTCCTTAGCTATAAATAATATGAATATTGGATTATCATGATTGAAGTTTAATTAAATGCTCTGATATTGCTCCAAGAATTCTATCAACAACATCTTTTACTGGAACAAGATTAAAACCACTTTCTTTTCGTAATTTTAATTCCACAGATTGTTGTGCTAATGATTTGTCTCCAATATTTATTCTGATCGGTATACCAATCAAATCTGCATCTTTAAATTTTACTCCAGGACGCAGATCCCGGTCATCCAATAATACTTCAATATTTCTATCATTAAGATTTTTATAAAGTTCTTTTGCTACAGTTCTTTGCTGATCATCTTTCCAATTAATTGGGATTATAATAACCTGATAGGGTGCAATAGAAAGAGGCCAGATTATCCCATCCTTATCATGACTATGCTCTATCACTGCTGCAAGTATCCTTGTTACACCGATACCATAGGTTCCCATAATCGGGATTTGAGAATTCCCTTGTTCATCCAGATAATTTACATTAAATGCCTTAGTATATTTATCTCCTAATTTAAATATATGTCCAACTTCAACCCCTTTAAATGATCTAATTGGAGATTTACACTCGATACATTGATCTCCTTCTTTGACTATTCTAAGATCAGCAAAGCGAGAAACTATAAAATCCTTATTGATATTAATATTAATATAATGTTTATCTTTAATATTAGCTCCAGAAACACCATTAACTATATCTTTAATTGAATTATCAGCTATAATTTCTATTTCTTTAATGAGATCAACAGGCCCAAGAAATCCTATGGGTAATGACAATTTCTGAATTATCTCTTCCTGCTCAGGTAACACAACTTCAACGCCCCCTAAAGCATTATTCAGCTTGACTTCATTAACATCAAGATCCCCGCGGATAAGTACCATTACAAAATTTTCACCATATTGGTAAACAAGAGTTTTGATAAAATCCATATGGGATTTATTTAAGAATTTTGATACCTCTTCAATTGTTTTTACATTTGGTGTATCGATAAGTTCCCGATCTTGCTCAGGAATATCTTTATTTCGAAAATTATCATAACACACTGCCTTCTCTACATTAGCAACATACCCACACTGACTGCATTCAATAATGGTTTCCTCCCCTACTTCACTTCGAACCATGAATTCTTCAGAACCACTGCCACCCATAGCTCCAGAATCAGCTTTCACAGGTACAGTATCAAGACCACACCGATTAAATATCTTTCTATATGTACTACTCATCATATTATATGTTTCATCAAGGGATTGTTCATCAATGTGGAAGGAATAAGCATCTTTCATTACAAACTCTCTTGTCCTTATAACACCATACCGTGGACGAATTTCATCCCGAAATTTATAGTGAATCTGGTATAGATTAATCGGAAGATCCTTGTAAGATTGTAGTTCATGCTTAAAAAGATTTGTAACCCCCTCTTCATGAGTAGGTCCAAGAGCATATTCATTTTGATGGCGATCAATTGTCCTGAGCATATTTTCACCAAATATTTCGTATCTACCGCTGATCTCTAAAAAATCCCTGGGAACAAGAATTGGAGTAATAACTTCCAGAGCACCAGAGCGATCCATTTCTTCTCTTACAATCTGAATAACCTTATTTAGAATACGAACCCCAAGAGGTAAATAAGAATATAATCCGCTGGAAGACTTTCTTATTAATCCAGCACGCAACATTAATTGGTGACTAATAATTTGAGCATCACTAGGGACTTCTTTCAGCGTTGGGATAAGATATTTTGAAAGTCGCAAGAAAACCTCACAATACGTATAATCATCCCAAATAATATTAAAGATTTACGAACAATTCAACACCTCAGAAGACTTTTTTAATAAAATATTTCTATTTCTTTGATATTATGAATATTTTCATTAATTTAAATAGAGATTAAAATAATAGAGTCATTGCATAATTA
>DKAT01000031.1 GCA_002450905.1 Spirochaetia bacterium UBA6919 | reverse complement strand
AAGGGTAGAGTCCCTAAAAGATATCAGCTATCAACTAAGGATAAACTTCAGCTCAAACTCTTCAAAATAATAGTACCTAAAATAACTCGAGAAGATGAGGTGAAGAATTTTAAGATTATTAAGTGGCGATGGATTGCAGAAAGGACTCTGGCATGGTTGTCCAAGTACAGAAGACTCAGTAAGGACTATGAAAGTAAGTCCTGTCGTAGTGAGAGTTTCTGTTATCTGGCTATGACAAGACTCATGCTTGCAAGATTAACAAAAAGGGTATAAATATTCCTTATAAATTGATGTTTTTATAATGTTATTATTGATTGCAGTATAAATTGGATAACTGTGTCCAGAAAAACTGAAATTATCATTCACACCTTTCTTATAAATATCAGTAGTTCAATCACATATTAATTATCATAGGATAATAGTTCAAAAAGGTTCTATTACTTTGAGAAAAAAGTTTGTATTTTTTAAGGAATTATTGGATAGGCTCTTAATATCTTTTATATAAAAATAGGAATTAATTTTTATGAAAACAATGCTCATAGAGCTTTACAAATATATAAAACCATATAAATATAAAGTATTATTTGGATTATTTCTTCTTGTAATTGCCGCATCTTTGGAAATCCTCAACCCAAAATTATTTGGATGGATCATCGACGACCTCAACACAAAACCCGTCTCTCTAAACCATATCTATCAATTAAGTATAGTCATTATTCTTATCATGTTTGTGAGAGGGATTTTCCTCTACTATGCCCGATATCTCCTCATTGGCTTATCAAGACGAATGGAATACGATTTCAGAAATAATATTTTTAATCATCTATTAAAATTAGAATCCGCATTCTATGATAAAAACAAAATTGGGGATATAATCTCCCGCATGACCTCCGACCTCGAACAAATCAGAATGATTTTTGGACCAGGAATTATGTATTTATTCAATGTAGTGTTCCTGTTTATACTGGCTATAACGTCCATGTCGCTAATTGATATCCCTTTAACACTTATTTCTATAGTCCCATTGATTCTGCTTGTCTACATCATAAGGAAGATTGGAAAGAAATATTACGATAGATCCTACGAGGTGCAGGAAGAGATTGCTAAAATGACCACTTTTGTGAATGAAAACCTCCAGGGAATTAGAGTTATCAAATCGTTTGTCAAAGAAGGATTTATCAATGACTTTTTCAGAAAGATTAACCTCCAGTTTATCAAAAAGAATCTGGAATTAGCGAAAGTATCAGGGATTTTTCGTCCTCTTCTCTACTTAATAGCCGGTTTCTCATCCCTAGTCATCTTATGGATAGGAGGATACCGGGTTGTTGACAAACAAATGACCATTGGACAGCTTATCGAATATTTAAGATATATTGAAGTCTTAAGCTTACCCTTATTGAGTCTGGGTTGGGTCATCTCAATTTATCAAAGGGGTCATGCAGCTTATCAAAGAATTAATCGCATCATTGAAATCCAACCACAAATTACCGATGAAAAATCCTTTTCCTACATCACCTCTCTGAAAGGGGATATTGAAATTAAGAACCTTTCATTCTCTTATGATAATGAGCACACTATATTGGATGACATTTCTTTTCAAATCCGTCAGGGGGAGAAACTATCTATCATTGGGCCAACAGGAGCTGGAAAAACAACTTTAATCTCTCTCTTGTTACGACTATACGAAGCTCCACCCAATACCTTGTTTATAGGAGATATTCCCATACACCACATCCCCCTAAAAACATTAAGAAACCATATTCGATACGTACCCCAGGATAATTATATTTTTCCGGATACGATTTTAGAGAATATCCGATTTGGGGGCAAAATTCAGAATGATTTATCACACATTGCAGAGATGTCTAAATTGTCTAGACTTAATGATGAGATCGAAGCCTTCCCCAATCAATATAGTGAACTATTAGGAGAACGGGGAATCACTTTATCAGGAGGACAGAAACAGCGATTAAGCATCGCCAGAGCTTTAACGGGAGATCCCAAGGTGATGATCTTCGATGATTCCTTCTCAAACATAGATTCCGACACGGAAAAACAAATCTTAGAAAACATCTATTCCTATTTCACCGATGAAACCGTCATCATCATCGCCCACAGAGCATCCACCATCCAGAATGTCGATAGGATTATCGTCCTCGATCATGGATCAATCAAAGAAATGGGCACCCCCGAAGAACTCATCCAGCTCAACGGATACTATGCCCATCTCCTCCAACAGGAAATCCTTTCCCACGACCTTCAAACCCTCTGATTATTTTTTCTTTTTCTTGTGTCGATAATACTTTTGGTTATTAATAAAAATATATTTACCACTCCATAGATCACCCTTGATGATATATACTTTTTTCGTATAGGGTGTATTTAAAGGTCTATCCGCAAGCACAACATATCCCGTGAGGATATAATAACCGGATTTCTTTTGAAGAGACCCTATTTTTAAGGTATATTCTCCCTTAGCGGAAGAAACATCATCAAATACTTTATCATGAAAATCAAACGCTAACCCAGCATCTGTCCCAGGCCTAGACCCATCGGGATTTGGTGGCAGGTCAAACCACCAGGATTTCATGAGTAGTTTGTAATACGCGTTATGTCGAACAGAAGGAAGTTTTTCAATATATTTTTTCTTCAAGGCTTGTATTTCATTGTAATTACTGTCTTTAATAAAGGCACCATAAACCCATCCGGAAAAGATCGAACCAGTCATACTAAATGACTCAACCTCATACCAATATTCGTTGTATCGACCAATTCTCTGTCGGTTTTCTGATTTCTTTTTTATCTTGTTAAAATAAGTATATATTTTCAGATAACCCTTTGACTTATAATTTGTACCCGGTCCTGTTCTCAGCTGAACATTATTATGGGTGATATAATAAGTTTCGTTTGCATCGTCTTTCGTAATATTGTAGTCTGCTGCATAAAAATGATGGGATACCAGCGATACAGCCAGTACAACACAGAAGATTAAGATCAATTGTTTCAAGTGTTTGAATGACATATTTGTCCTCCTAAAATAATTACTCCATATTATAACTCAAAAAAGACAAATGTCCATAAAATTATTATTTTTATTTTATTACAAAACTTTGAATCATTTGATCGACACTCAAACATGTATTCAATATACTCTTATATAAATTATTTATTGAGATTTTAAATAAAATATAAAGATATTTATATACATTTAACGATATTAAGAATAATTATTATATAAGTTATGTTATATTTAAAGATAATTTCCTGAGAGGGTAATTTCTATGGTGAAAAATAAGACTCAAAATTACTTTATTTTCTTGATAATTACTATCACAAGTCTAGTAATCCCACAAATACACTATAGTCATATTGATCGCTATCCCATAAGCTTTAAAGTTGGTGGTAATTTTATATATGGACATTTAAAGGATGAGGCTTCAATGGCAACACCCTATTTTGCATTGACTTACAGACAGAATCTTACGGAAAGTAAAACTACAGCCTTCGAACTGGAACTCGGTACTTTTGGAATCAAAAATTTATATAACACATCTAAGTCTATTTTATTGCCACTATCAGCAAATATAGTGTGGAATATTAAACTGGCAAACTGGTTATACTTCAACCCCAAATTTGGTGGGGGATATATGTTGTTTTATACTATATCTGATAATAAATCTAACGGCTTTACCAATTCAATATTCCTGAAACCCGGATTTGAAGTAACTTTCCAGTTTACCGAAAGATTCTCCATGTACTTAGACGGACAGATCATGGCAGTACAATTATTGGATGGGACAGGATTTTTAAAAGAGATTGATTATTATTTTACACCTAATTTAGCAATTCGATATCGGTTTTAGGAGTTAAGTTTTTTTTATTCTTGAAATGAAAAGTCTTTATGGTAATAATCTTTTATAATTGAAGTTTAAATCATGCAAATTGGTTGGCTAGCAGAGTCGAACCATTGCTTGTTCATTTCAATTATTAAAAATTATCAGTATAATAAGGACTACTCAATGAATCGACGAGAATTTATTAAGAAAACATCGCTATATACAGCCGGGGGATTGATACTCGTCAGTGGTTGTGAAAAACTCCATGACTATTACTCTGATACAGGTAAAACAGTGTATGAACCCAATCAATTATCAGGGCTACAACTCTGGCTTAAGGCAGATGCCGGGATAGTGGGGAACCCCTCAGTTACTCAATGGCAGGATCAGTCAGGGAATGGCAATCATGCTGGGCTGGGAGTCTCACCAACCTATACTACTAATGTTATCAATGGGAAACCTGCACTTTATTTTAATGGTTCTACAAATTATTTAACAGGCATAGCTCCAGGGTTTACCGGGAATCCAAGTCTTACTGTATTTGCAGTGTGGCAGCAAGCAAATATTACGGTAACTATGAATGTTTTTTTAACTGGAACTAATACAACTAATCTTGGTATTGGTATAGGTGCAAACAATAATAATAATGTTTTCTTTCAATGGGGTGCGGTATCTGATTGTAGATACGGGCCCAATAATACCAATTGGGTAATCGAGAGTGGGGTTAAAGGTATTAATCCTAATAATCTGCATTTATACATAAATGGTTCACAAAAATCCCAAACGATAGTCACTACTACTGCAACTATAGGCGTAACAAATTATTATGTAGGATGTGCTGGTGCAGGTTTATCAAATTACGTAAATGGCAATGTGGCTGAACTTGTATTATATAACCGGGTCTTAAGTGATACAGAACGATATGGAGTAGAATTGTATCTTTCCAATAAATATGGGATATCGATAGCATAAATTATATTTTGAGTCTCCCTGTATTCTTATCGATACATATTGACTTTCAATCATTTAAGACCTATCTTTATAAATATCCAATCACAGCAGGTAAATATGATTTTTGAATACTCTAAATGGGATAATCACCAGATTGAGCAGATGTTAATACAGATGGGATTAAAGAATCTTCTGAACTATCTCTTGATCAAAACCAGTGGGAATGTCGATAAAGCATTTCAACTCCTCGAAAAGATTGCCCAACAGATGGGGATGTTTTCCAAAGAGGATATTGAGAACCTAAAAAAAGAGCTTCTGAAAAATGAAATGATTCAAAATGTAAATGGGGTCACAAAACTCACCACGAGAGGGGAACAGCAAATTAGGGATAGTGCCCTTGAAATGATGTTTTCATCTCTAAAGAAAGATGTTACGGGACATCATAGCACACCTCAAGAGGGTATTGGGACTGATTTACTATCGGAGAGCAGAGCCTATGAGTTTGGTGACAGCCTTGAAAAGATAGATTTTCTCACAACCATAAATAATTCATTTAAACGAAGTGGGGTAGGGGATTTTAATCTCAGTGAAGAAGATCTGGCGATATACGAAGCGGAGCACAAGACATCCTGCGCCACTGTTATTATGGTGGATATAAGCCATAGTATGATCCTCTATGGGGAAGATAGGATTACACCAGCAAAACAGGTTGCTCTGGCAATGGCTGGACTGATTAAGAAGAAATACCCCAAGGATAGTTTAAATGTCATTGTGTTTGGAGATAATGCCAAAGAAATTCCTCTCGAAAAACTCCCCTATATCCAGGTAGGTCCCTATCACACCAACACCAAAGCTGGTCTTGAAATGGCATCCGAGATCCTCCGTAAGAAGAAAAATACTAACAAACAGATCTTTATGATAACTGACGGGAAACCCTCTTGTGTGAATATTGGGGGAAGATTATATAAGAATCCATTTGGGCTGGATCAACGCATTGTAAATATGACTTTAAATGAAGCCGCAGACTGCAAGCGTAAGAAGATAGTTATCAGTACTTTTATGGTGGCTCAGGATCCCTATCTCGTCCAGTTTATTGAGGATTTAACAGAAATTAATAAGGGTAGAGCCTATTATTCTAATCTGGATAATCTGGGTCAATACGTTCTGGTAGACTTTCTGAAAAATCGTCGTCGAAAATTATCTTAAGACAATTAATAACATATTTTTTTATAATATTTGGGATTATCCTATGACTAAATTAGCTTAGTATCAAGAGTCGAGATTACAAGGTGAATACTAGACTTTGAGTTGATAATTATTTTGATAGGGATAAGATTTGTTCATTTGATTTTCCCATACTTTTCCCATCATTTTCCCATGATAGAGGATTGAAACTATAATTTAAAAATATCTGATTCATGTTTAATTATATCTTTCTTCGTAGAACTGATCAAGGATTTTTTCAAAATGCTTTATAATGATGGGCCGTTTTAATTTAAGACTCGGTGTTAATTCATCTTTCTCAAGCGAGAAATCCCGTGGAAGTAGATAGAATTTTTTAATTGACTCAAAGGAAGCTAATTCATTATTTATAATATCAATTTCTTGTTGAAATAACTGAATAACTTCTTGTTTGTATGATAATTCCTCATAATCTTTAAAAGGGATATTTTTATCTTTAGCCCATTTTAATATTTGATCCTGATCGCCGGTAATTAATGCACTGATGAATTTTTTTTTGTCTCCATAAACCATACCTTCATTGATGTACTGAGATGATTTTAATAGGTTTTCTAACTTCTGTGGAGCGATTTTTTTCCCCCCCGAAGTGACGATTAAATCTTTTTTTCTATCAACAATTTTTAAACAATCCCTTTCATCAATCACACCAATATCCCCAGTATAATACCATCTATTCATGTCCAGAGCTTCTTTGGTCAACTCTTCATTTTTATAATACCCTATCATAATATTTTTTCCGCGTATCAAAACTTCTCCGTCATCAGCCAATTTACATTCCACACCTTCAATAGGAGGTCCCACTGTACCGAAGTTTAAATCTTTATATCTATTACAATGGGTTGCAGAGGTGGTTTCAGTTAGCCCATATCCTTCAATAATAATAATACCAACAGCATGAAAGAATTCGAGGATTTCTATACTAAGGGGTGCTCCACCTGAAACTACAAATTTCAGACGCCCTCCTAACTGATCCAGGATTTTATTAAACACAAGAACTTTTGCTATATTATATTTTAATTGCAGTGACTTTGGAATAAGTTGTCTGGAACGTAACAAAATACTAACTTGATGTCCAATTTCAAGAGCCCAGAAGAATATTTTTTTAGATAACCCTCCATTTATATTGACCTTTGCGATAATCTTATTATATACCTTTTCAAAAACCCTTGGTACACCGCAAAAGAAATTTGGTTTAGAGTCCTTTAAATCTTCTGAAAGGGTTGTTAAATTTTGTGCATACCATTGGGTGACCCCATTAAAGAAATGGACAAATTGATTACTCCTTGCAAATATGTGAGCCAGAGGAAGGAAGTTAATAGTTGTGTAACCAATTATATTTGGAAGAGATAGCGTTGATCCATGGATTGAAGTAAGGAAATTTTCATGGGTTATCATAGCCCCTTTGGGTTGTCCTGTTGTTCCAGAAGTATATACAATGGATGCTATATCTGTGATTTCAGTATCAGAACATCTTTTTTGGAAATCATCATCAGGGTATCCAATTCCTGTTTCTATAACATGAACTAAACTAAGGATTTGTAATGACTGGTTATCCATTTGAACCATTTCATTGGGGAGATTAGTTATTGAGATAATTTTGGTTAAATTAGGCATTTTGTCAATAACACCGAGAACTTTTTGGAGTTGATATATATCTTCCACAAAGATAAAACGGGACTCTGAATCATTGATAATAAAAGCACATTGATCATCGGTATTTGAATGATAGATTGGAACTGTCACACCACCTGTTGATAAGATGGCTAGATCAATCATAGACCATTCAAGTCTTGTTTGACTCAAGATGCAAACAGTGTTACTTTTCTTTAACCCTAGTGCTAATAAACCATTTCCAATTTGATCTACGATTTTTTTTGTTTCTGACCAGGATTTTTTTGTCCATATTCCATTTTCTTTGGATACGACGGCGGTGAGATGACTATAATATTTTATTCCATGTTCAAGGAGTTGATAGAGGTTTTTGATCTGCATAGAAATCCTTTGTGTAATATATATATGCAAATAAAATATTTCTAAATGTTAATAATATCATAAATATAATATATCGTGTAGTAGATTGAGAAATAAATTATCTTTTTTATTTTTTTTTTTTATATTTATTAGCATATTAAATTATCTAGGAATAACAAGAAGTATTTTATGCCTGATGNNTGTTGGTTCTTTTAGCGATATACTCATGAAATTATCAGTATTTATTTTTGCAGGAGCAATTCATGAGTTTGCTCACGCTGTATCTGCTTATAGATTAGGGGATTCAACAGCCAGAGATGAAGGCCGGATGACATTAAATCCCCTTGCTCATATTGATTTTATTGGTACTATTTTATTTCCAGTTATTGGTGTTGGAATTGGCTGGATGAAACCAGTTCCTGTTTATCTTGGTAATCTGAGACATCCCCTAAGAGACGATGCTATTATATCTTTTGCTGGTCCATTCAGTAATTTTGTTCAGGCATGTATCGCTGTTCTTCTGTTACAGCTTATCCCATTTCCTGGTGGTTTAATAAAAACAATTATAGTTCATTATGCTTACATTAATATATTATTAATGGGATTTAATTTACTTCCTATGCCACCATTGGATGGGGGGGCTATCCTAAAATTTTTTCTCCCACCACGTCTCCATGATTCTTATGACCGATTTGCAGTATACAGTGGATTTATATTGCTTGGGTTGATATTTTTACCAGCTATTATTGGAATTCCAAATATAATTTTATATTGGTTAAGTCCCTTTGGAAAATTGTTATCATTCATTGTTAGTTTACCATTATATTTAGTTATACTTATTAATATTATTAATTTAGGAATAATAGCATATTTTTTCAGAAGAAATATTTTCTTCATTAAAAATAAATTAGAACAGAAAAAACACGATCATGATATGGTAAAGCAACACGATACAAAGATTTCAAAGAATTATAAGTATATTTCTCTGGCTGAAAAAATAATTCCAGATATCAACAATGGATTATCCCTGAATGAGAAGGATAAACATAAGTTGATTGAAATCCAAACCCTTCTTGATCTCAACGCAAATCTCTGTCCAAAAGAAGATTATAATATTTATGACGAAACATGCAGGCACTGTGAATGGTTTGCCAATTGTCTGATCAGAGAAACCAGCAGTGGCAATTTGCTTCCAGATAACTTTCATAAAAATACAAATAAGGATATCTAATGTCTTCCATTAATGAAGAACTCTTTGAACAGGCTAAAAAATCCATGCCTGGGGGGGTTAATTCTCCTGTAAGGGCATTTAAATCAGTGAATATGGTACCCCGATTTATAAATAGGGCGAAGGGGTCTAAGATTATCGATGTGGAAGGAAATGAGTATATAGATTATGTGGGATCATGGGGAGCCATGATTCTTGGTCACGCAAATGATCAGGTGATATCTGCAGTAAAACTCATGTGTGATAAAGGGACAAGCTATGGTGCCCCAACTTCCATTGAAATTGATCTGGCAGAAATGGTGATTTCACTGGTTCCATCCATCGAAATGATTCGAATGGTAAACTCAGGAAGTGAAGCAACCATGGGGGCCGTAAGATTAGCCAGAGGATATACGAAACGGGATAAGATAATTAAATTTGAGGGCTGTTATCACGGTGCGATGGATCCATTCCTGATTAAAGCTGGTTCTGGAGCCTTAACATTCGGTAGTCCTGATTCAAGTGGTGTCACACAGGGTATAGCTAATGATACTCTCATAGCACAATATAATCATATTGATTCTGTAAAATCTCTTATAAGAAATAATAAAAATCAAATAGCATGCGTGATTATTGAACCCATTTGCGGAAACATGGGTTGTATATTACCTAAAGAAGGATTTCTAAAAGAATTACGTGATATCTGTTCCAACGAAGGGATTTTATTAATATTTGATGAGGTGATCACCGGATTTAGAGTATCCAAAGGGGGCGCACAGGAATTATACAACATCAGACCTGACCTTACCTGTCTTGGTAAAATCATTGGCGGTGGATTTCCTGTAGGAGCCTATGGTGGTAGAAAGGAAATTATGGAACACGTTTCTCCACTTGGATCAGTATATCAGGCTGGGACGTTGTCAGGTAATCCAATTGCAATGATTGCGGGCTTGGAGACTCTCCGTATATTAAATCAAAATAATAATTACAAGAAAATTGAACAGCTTTCTATGCTTCTCGATGAAGGGATTCAAGAGAATATAAAGAAATTAAATATAAAATTAAGTTTAAATAAAATCTCATCCTTGTCATCAATCTTCTTTACTGAACATCCTGTAGTAGATTATAATTCAGCTAAGTCCTCAAATACGGAGATATTTACCAAATACTTTCATGAAATGATCCGACAAAATATATATATCGCCCCCTCTCAATTTGAAGTTGGATTTGTTTCTCTCTCCCATACAGAACAGGATATTCAGGATACAATCAAAGCAAATTACAATGCCTTAAAAAAAGTATTTAATAAATAAGGTACTAGAATGTCTGCAGAATCACGTCAAAGTCCAAGGATGCCGAATACTGGTATAGTGAAGCATCTATATATGTTTGTTTTCCCCGATAATATTCATTCAAGTCTGGAATGCGATATAATAGATATCTCTCCTCAGGGAATCAAAGGGCAATTAAAAGAACCAGGTGATTTTAGATATAACATAGAACAGGGATTTATCTTTCCTGTATCTATCATATTTAATAATGACAAGGAATTAAAATTAAAAGCAAGAGTTGCTTGGTATAAAGATCACAGTAATTTTCTTGAGTTTGGATTGCATTTCACTGGTTCCATCTGGTAATTCTCTAATAATTTACTTCAAACCTGTAAATATTATTCATAAATTGATCGATATCTAAATCACTAATTTATGAATTTTACATTTATTTTGAATTTTATAATAAAATGTGTTAATATATAAATTAAGTCTTTTAAAAGGAGTATTTTTTGTGAAAAAATATTTAATTTTAATCGTTATAATAAATATATTTATAGGTTCACTGGTTTCTTTTTCCAATTCAGAGAATGCTGTAGATGTATACCAGTCAAATATTAATCGTAAAGCAAGAAAAGAAAAGAAGAATAGAAAAGAAACAATAGAATCGGTACAGGCTCCAACCCTTGATTTTGATGGAGATTCAAGACCCATCAAACCTGTTCTAAAGAGTATATATGATTCTAAAAAAGTAAATTGGAAAATTGTTCTAATGACAGGTGATAATAGTATAATGGCGTTTGATAACGCAAGGGGCAAATTATATAAAATATTTCAAGACTTGGGTGTTTCAAAGAAAAACATAAAGCAGTTATCCAGAGATTATCGAAAAGTAAATAAAAAAATCCGATTTACAAGTATAAATAATTTTGAAAAATCTCTAAAAGAATTAAAAATAAAAGAGGGGGACGGATGTTTGATCCACATGACTTCCCACGGATCTCCAAGAGGTTTTTTTATAAGAAGTCAGGGATTTTTAACCCCTAATAAACTCAATCAACTCCTGGACAAATACTGCTTAAATACACCGACAATTGTTTTAGTGTCTGCCTGTTATTCTGGTATATTTACACAAAAAAATATGGTTAAGCAAAATCGTATCATTCTCACAGCAGCCCGTCATGACCGTACTTCATTTGGTTGTGGACCTGAAGATATCTATACCTACTGGGATGGCTGTCTGATTAATAATATATACGAATCGGATACATGGAATAAACTATCAAATAGAATTAGTAAATGTATTTATAAAAAAGAATCTAAAGGTGGTTTTAGAAGTTCCTATCCACAAAGCTATATCGGTGAAGATATGATCAATTTGGATATTTTATACAAAAAATTGAAGAAGAAGAAAAAAATTATAACTATCTCAAAACCTGACAATAAAGAAAAAAATTAATATAATAATATATTGTAATTAAACTCTTGTCAAGGATTTATCCTTTAATTTTCCAAATAATTCTAATCCAACAGCTACAAAAGAAATGATCGATATTCCTCCAACAAATTTCTGGACATCTAAAAATATATCGAAAGATATGCTGGTAAAATGAGATGTATAGATCTGATAAATTATCTCAGGAAAAATGGTAATCAGCCCTATAATCACAGAAGTCTTCAATAATTCATAATAATGTCGTTTATCATTAAAGTATTTCATAGTTTGATTCTCATGTGATAACCCCTGATAAAGATTTATTTCCATTGGAATAAAAACATATCTAAAAATATATATTCTAAAAATAACAGCCAAGAAAAATTATACAATAACATAGATATCCTGTCCTTGTGAGAGAGCATTGGCTATTCCAATCAAATTCTCAGTATCTTGTGTTATAAAAAAAGCTAAACATTCACGGATCAAATACAATATTCCCATAGCAGTTATTATACTTATTATATCATACATCGGTCTGTAAAAAGTCATTTTGTCCATATCTATTTTATTATTGTCTGCAATATATCTGCTCTGATCAGCCTTTCTATAATAGTGGCCCAGATAACTAATCACAATAATAAATACTATCAGGGTTATCGAAATAAATAATATAAAATAACACCCTGAATAATACAGACTAGAATGATCATTCCTCTGAATAACCCTTGAGATAACCGATTTTCCCTTTCTGTAAACATCTCTCTGACTTTCGTGCTGAATATAGAAAAGATGCTTAAAATAGATAAACTGATAATATAGGGCATCAGCCCAAGTGCAAATAATGAAAATTGTCTGGGATCGTAATGTCTTATTGGTATCATGGTACAATAAAAAAATCATCCTTAATTATATGAAAATATATCAAGACTTCTTTTATATTTACACTAGGTAAAAATGTCCACAATCCAAGGACATAAACAAACATCACAGGTATCAGATAACCCCAACCATTACGAATTGTTTTAATTGGATTCGAATTCATATTGTCCATAAATATCGCCCTTTTTTATTAGAATCTCTAGAGTTATCTAAGTTATTTGAACTCACCTCATAGACAGATCTATTCAATGATTACTAAACATGGATTGAATATTTGATCCAAAGCTAATTCTTTTATGATAGCGCTAAGAACAATCGGAACTGAAATTTTTGATTCCGATCCTGTTCCTTTTCATACCCTTTGGGTTAATAACGGTAACTAATAAATATCATGAAAAATAACGAATAGTTTTCTCAAATAATCAAAGTGTTTGGGTTATCATTTGACAATGATCAATTCATTGATTCAAATATGGTTGCAATACCCTGGCCCATGCCAATACACATGGTAGCCAGACCGAGATTTAATTTATTTCTTTGCATGATATGGAGGAGGGTTGTTGCTATTCTTGATCCACTGCATCCAAGAGGGTGACCCAGGGCTATAGCTCCTCCGTTGAGATTCAATCGGGATTGATCAATCTTTAGATCACGGATGACTGCAATAGACTGGGCTGCAAAGGCTTCGTTCAGCTCGATTGCCTGGATGTCATTGAGGGTTAAATTGGCTCGCTTCAAAGCCTTTTGGGTAGCGAAAACCGGACCTATTCCAAAGAGAGATGGGTCCACACCTGCTGTCGCCATAGCTTTCACCTTAGCCAGGGGTTTGAGATTATATTCCTTTGCCTTCTCTAACGACATCACCAGCATGATGGAAGCACCATCGCTTATTTGGGAGGAATTTCCAGCCGTAACAGATCCTCCCTGGGGATTGAAAGCTGGTTTTAGTTTGGAAAGTGCTTCAATGGATGTATCCTCACGGGGTCCCTGGTCTATATCGGTAACCATAAGTGTACCATCCTCCGATCGGACGCACTGGCTAATAATTTCATCTTTAAAAGAACCGTTCTTAATCGCTTTGACTGCTTTTTGGTGACTCTTAAAGGAAAATTCATCTTGCTCCATGCGGGATATCCCATATTTCATTGTAAGAAATTCCGTGGTAATCCCCATATTGAACGTAGCTTTGGAGTAATCTTTAAATAATTTGGGGTTGGGGTTGAAGCCCTTATCCATGGGGAGGTGTGTCATATGTTCGATCCCACCGACGATGTAGACATCTCCACAGTTGGATATAATGCTCTGAACAGCGGAGTGTAGTGCCTGTAGACTTGAACCACAGAGACGATTTACTGTCTGAGCTGAGATATCCACAGGGAGGCCTGATAAGAGAGCAATCTGGCGAGCTACGTTGAGTCCATTCTCCTCTTGCTGCATTACACAACCCATAATTACGTCTTCGACGTCCTTTGGATCAATAGGATTTCGTTTAAGTAGTTCTTGAATGAGATGGGCAGCCAATTCATCCGTACGGGTATCCCGATAATAACCCGTATTTAAATTCCCCTTTCCAATAGGAGTTCGAATGGCATCAACAATAACAACTTCTTTCATAATAGCCTCTTAATTAGTATTGATAAAATGTTTTATTACTCTTGTTCATGTCTAAAATCATCTGGGTGGGGTCGTATCGCATGCCCAGATCATGGTATTTATCACAGATCTTTAAAATATTACTAATCCCAAGAGAGTCAGCGTAGCGTAATAACCCTCCTCTGAAGGGTGGGAAACCTGTTCCAAAGATCATACCCATATCTACATCTCTCACACAACTGGCAATACCATCTTCCAAAACACGAGTTGCTTCGAGAATCATAGGAATCATCATTCGCTCAAGGATTTCGTGTTTAGATAAGTCTTTTTCTTTCTTTATCAGAGGATTTATAGAATCCATTAAGGTTTCATCTGGTTCACCTTTCTTCTTTCCTTTAGGATATTTGAAAAACCCTTTGCCATTCTTTTGTCCCCATCGATTGTTCTTGTTAAGAGCATTTAGAACTTCTGATTGTTTAATTCTATCAGGGAATGCGTTAACTAAAACTTCACCCGCCTTCTTTGCTGTATCTATTCCAACCACATCAAGGAGGGTGAATGGTCCCATGGGCATTCCAAATCGGGTGATCACTTTCTCTATATTGGATAATCCAACTCCTTCCATTAAGAGCTGGCAGGCTTCATTCAAATAAGGGAGTAATAGTCGATTCACAAGAAATCCAGACCCATTTCTTACAACGATCGGTGTTTTTCCAAGTTTCTTAGCATAGTTTACAACTGTTACAGTAGTCTGATCACTGGTCTTCTTTCCTCTGATTACTTCCACTAAAGGCATTTTGTGAACTGGATTAAAGAAATGGAGACCTATGAAGTTTTCTGGATGCTTGACGCTTTCTGATAGCTTATCAATACTAATTGTTGAAGTATTGCTTGCAATGATAGTATTGTCCCGAACATATTCCTGAATAGATTTGAAGACCTGGGACTTAATCTTCTCGTCTTCTATAATGGCTTCGATGATTAGATCTACGGTTTGAAAAGGCTTATCCGACAGGGTGCCTGATATGAGAGCCATTTTGTAATCCATTTCCTTCTGTTCCATTCGATTCTTCTTAACTCTGTCACCCAGGATATCAATAGCCTGATCAAATCCAATTTTAATTCTATCCTCAGCTACATCTTTCATAATAACAGGGATATCTTTGTATATATTGGCTGTTGCTATACCACCGCCCATAATCCCTGCACCAAGGACAGCTACTTGTTTTATTTCACCGGGATTAATACCCTGAACGTCTGATCCCCTGACCTTCTTTAACTCCTCCGACATGAAGAAAATATTCATGAGATTTTGAGCTACATCACTGGTGATGAGTGGAAGGACTTTTTCAATTTCTTTTTGAAGTCCATCTTTTAATGGAAGGGAAGATCCTTCTTGTATTGCATCAAGTGCAGCTATGGGAGCAGGATAATTCCCTTTCGTTTCCCCCATGATATATGCCCGAGCAAGCCCAAAGGTATAGAGGGACTGATCATCAGAAAGGGATAAGGGGTTTCTTAACACCTCTCGTTTTATTTTCCATGTAGAATCACTAATTCCCATTAGAAGAACAGCCAATGCTCTATTCTGTAAATCATCCTGAGGAGAGTAATCATCCACAAGACCCATTTCATAGGCTTCTTTCGGATAAATATTTTTCCCGGAACAGATATTCTCGATACTATAATAAGCTCCAACAAGACGGGTGAGACGCTGGGTACCTCCCCAGGCAGGATAGATTCCCAGTTTCACTTCTGGAAGAGCTAAGACAGTCTTAGGTTGATCACTTACCACACGATAATCAAAGCAGAGGGAGAATTCCAGTCCCCCGCCCATACAGGCACCATTAATCATAGCACAGGTCGGAAAAGGAAGATCACTCCATTCAGTAAAGATATTCTGACCCATCTCAATGAGTTTTCTTCCTTCAGATTCATTTTTAATCGAGGATAACTCAATAATATCAGCACCAGCAATGAAAATATCCTTCTTGTTACTTCTAAATAATGCTCCCTTAATAGAAGATTTCGATTTTAATTCCTGAATAACCGATTGAAGCTCATTCAAAACAATAGAAGAGAACTTATTTACTTTCTCGTTCAATAAATCAAAGGTTATGATTGCAAAATTATCGGGAGTAATCTCAATTTGAAAGGAAGGATGACTGGACATGGTAACCTCATATTAAATGTTTTTGAGAGAACCATCTATGGTTAATGATTCAATAATCAATGATCTCTATTTCTAAATATCGTGAATCATTAAAAAAATGTCAATGAGAATCGGTTATTCTAATATGGACTCTTTAAATTTAAAATAATCTGTATCTGGACTATCAAAAACTAAAATGCTTTGATGATAAGGAAATTTTATTTATATTCATAAGTTAATTATACATGTTATCGGAGTAACGTTATGGGAAGAATATTTTCCACACAGGGTAGAATAGGGCGATTAGAATATTTTTTGATTTCAATGGCTCTTTATGGTATGTATGCATTTATAGCTAGCTCAACTCTTATTATTCTATTATTAACAGGTTATTTAAAAAATAAAACACATATTGAACAAGAAGAAATTATTCTGTACTTACTTATTATCCTAGTGATACCATTATACATATTACTTGGTATCCAAATAGTCAAGAGATTCCATGACCTCAATCGACCTGGAAGCCATGTCTGGTACGTATTCTTAGTTCCATTTTATAATATCTATTTGTTATTCCTTCTATTGTTTAAACGAGGCACTCAGGGTAGAAATGAATATGGAAATGATCCTTTAGAAACAAAGTTCTGAGTAAAATATCTTCCTTTCGGTAAAATTAAATAAATAGAATATAAAAATCATTGAAAAGATCATCTGATTTATTAAAATACAATTATCATATATATCCATAAATATATTTAGAGGATTGGAAAAATATTAAAAAAATCGTGTAATTCTCAATAAAACAATAGGACATATCAATAAATTTTATTATATTATAGGCTCATAAATATTAAAACAAAGGGGGTTACATGAATGAAAGCATTGGGACGACATCTTTTAGGTGAACTTATGGATTGTAAAGTCGGTCTGAACAACGTCGAATTCATTAAGACATGTATGGAAGAGGCGGCTATCAGCACGAATGCTACAATCGTCGAATCGGTCTTTCATCATTTCAATCCTTATGGAGTGAGTGGTGTTGTTGTTATTGCTGAATCTCATTTGACAATTCACACTTGGCCCGAATACCAATACGCAGCGATTGATGTTTTCACCTGTGGCGATACAGTGAATCCATTAAATGCCTTCAATTACTTAAAAGAGGCATTTCAATCCG
>DKAT01000054.1 GCA_002450905.1 Spirochaetia bacterium UBA6919 | reverse complement strand
TACACATTTTGGGGTTCACACCAAGATTACAATACGAGAAGAGTCCCTATCTCCTTCAACATGCAGGGAATCCTGTGGACTGGTATCCCTGGAGTGATGAGGCATTTAACAGAGCTCAGAAGGAGTATAAACCCATTTTCCTTTCCATTGGATATTCTACCTGTCATTGGTGTCATGTAATGGAGAGAGAGTCGTTTGAAGATAATGATGTTGCGGAATTAACGAATAATACGTTTATTTCTATTAAAGTAGATCGGGAAGAACGTCCTGATATTGATAATTTATATATGGCTGTGTGTCAGATGATGTCTGGTCGATGTGGTTGGCCATTAAATATCATTTTAACACCTGATAAGAAACCATTTTATGTAGCGACGTATATTCCAAAGGACTCTCAGCATGGGCGATTTGGTATGATGGACTTTGTACCCCATATTGGAAAGCTGTGGAAGGAGAAGCAAGATGATATTTTAAATACTGCTAATGAAATATCGAATCATCTTATGAATATATCCTCTGAGAAGTCCGATGATAAGCTGGATCCATCCATAATAGTGGAGGGCTTTGAACAGCTTTCCAATCGCTATGATGAGGAGTATGGGGGATTTGCTGAGCGTCCAAAATTTCCTTCAGCCCATAATCTATTATTCCTGATGAAATATTTTCACCTTACTGGTAATGACGAATCATTGAATATGGTTACGAAAACACTTGATTTCATGCAGGCTGGTGGGATATATGATCATATAGGATATGGATTTCACAGGTATTCTACGGATGAGGAGTGGTTGCTACCCCATTTTGAAAAGATGTTGTACGATCAGGCTATGTTGTCAATGGCATATACTGAAGCTTATCATCTGACAAGAAATGAATCTTATGCCCAAACAGCAAGAGAGATATTTGAATATATTCAAAGGGATATGCAATCAGTTGATGGGGGTATATATTCTGCTGAAGATGCCGATAGTGAAGGGGAGGAGGGGAAATTCTATTTGTGGTCTGCTGAGGAATTGAAATCAATCCTTGATCCTGATAAGTATTTGTTTGTGAAAGAAGTTTATAACGTTGAGGAGGATGGTAATTTCTTTGATGAGGCGTCGGGAAGGGCTACGAGTTTGAATATTCTTCATAAAAATCCATTGAAATCAAGTGTGGATTTAGGTAAATCTTTGAATCTTGATCAAGATAGCTTTATTCAGAGATATAAAGAAATTCAACAAAAACTATTTGATGTACGGGAGAGGAGAATTCACCCCTATAAGGACGACAAGATTCTTACAGACTGGAATGGATTGATGATAACTTCGTTATGTAAGGCAGGAGTTATATTAAATGATAAGCTATATATTGAAATGGCGGATAAATCTATACAATTCATATTTAATAATATGATAACAAAGGATGGTAGATTGTTACACCGTTATAGAGAAGGTGAATCTGCTATAGATGGACATATTGATGACTATGTATTCTTGATATACGGATTGATCATGATGTTTGAGGTCAGTTTCGATATACAATACCTTGAAAAAGCCCTTCAACTCAATAACATATTATTAAATCACTTCTGGGATAAGACGAATGGCGGATTCTATTTCACGGCAGATGATCAAAATGATTTATTCACCATGACTAAAGAGATTTATGACGGTGCTATTCCATCCGGGAACTCAGTTGCAATGCTGAATCTCATTCGGTTGGCAAGGATAACAGGGGATCGTAGCTTGGAAGATAAGGCAGTTCAAATAGCAGATACCTTTGCAGATTTAGTTCGACAAAGCCCTTCTATGTATTCTCAATTATTAATAGCTCTTGATTTCATAGAAAGATCACCCATTGATATTACTATTGTTGGTTCGAAAAGTGATTCTGTTGCACAGGAGATGATATCCATTGCTCAAAACAAATATATACCAAATAAAATATTATTATTCTTTGAACCAGGGAGTACATTAAGTAATATATCCCCTCTTGTGAAGGATATGGTAATGATTGACAACAAAACAACAGCTTATGTATGTAAAGATTATATCTGTCACAAACCGACAACGGATATTGTGGAATTAAAACGCCTTTTAGAGAGTATATAATTGTACAAGATAATTATAAGTCTATTTTATTATCGTAATTAAATCGATTAAGTACCCAATTCTGTCCATCCCATATAAGGTGTGCAAAGGCATAAAATGCGTCGTCAAAATTATTTATTAGATCAAAATCCCCATCCACTACAAGTTCATTAATTTCTTGATTCGATTTAAGTACATGACGAATAATAACTAATCCCCTCTCGTTCGGATAAAAATCGCCCTGAATCCCCTGATGATCGATGGAAATATACTCGGTATCCCAGATGGACTTGAATGATTGTAGTTTTGGATTTATGCTCTCAGACATGGGTATTCGATTAATAATTATTTGATTATCTTGAGTAAATATAATAGAATTGGCAGATAAAATCAAATAAATAGATCATTCTCTGTTCTATATAAGTATTCAGAAATATGAAGGGGGAATAATGAGTATCCATAATGAATCCGTTAGAGAAAAAGCCTTAGAATCTTTAATACAAAAGAGATTAAAACACCCAGAAGACGATATCTTTTATGAATCATTGGATAAGGTGGAACGAGTGCTCTTAACCGATATCCACTTTGGACTATTCAAAGTCAGTGATGAGAATAAAAAATTACTTGAAATGAAATAATCGTTTAAAAATAGATATATATTAATATAGGAGGACTCTTTGATCAAAGGTTCAGCAACAAAAGAAGGTATTGAAAATATCATAAATAGAAATATACAGATAAAATATGTCCAATTGGGGAACACACCTCTCAAAATAAGTCAGGCGGGATTCGGCTCTTATCGGGTTGATATTTCCATAGAATCCCATCATCGTGCACTGGAAAAGGCATTAACCAATGGTATCAATCTCATTGACACAAGTGCAAACTATTCCGATGGTGGTTCTGAACAACTTATAGGACATGTCCTCAATAAATTAATCGGGGAAGGAAAGATAAGTAGAAGTCAAATTGTCATTGTATCGAAAGTTGGATATCTCCAGGGACAAAATTATATCCTCAGTCAAAAACGATTGCAGGAAGGAAATCCCTTTCAAGACCTCGTTACCTATAGCCAGGAGCTTGAGCATTGTATCCACCCTGAATTTATAGAAGATCAAATAACAAGATCCCTTCAAAGACTGGATGTGGAGAAACTCGATGTCTATCTCCTTCATAATCCTGAATATTACCTGAGTTGGGCACATAAAAATGGTCTTCCCCTTGACATCGCAAGAAAAGAATATTATCATCGTATTGAGAAAGCATTCAATCAACTTGAAACCGAAGTACAAAATGGGCGTATCCAGTATTATGGCATTAGTTCCAACACATTTCCCAAATCAGAGGAACAATACGACTTCACTTCATTAGAAACCATTTGGCAAATTGCAAATAACATATCAAAAGACCATCATTTCCGTGTCATTCAATTCCCCATGAATCTATTCGAACGGGGAGCTGTTATAGAAGCTAATCAATCTAACAGTCAATCTTTAATCGAATTCGCTATGGCTAATAATATCGCTACATTAATTAATCGTCCACTCAATGCAATTGTACAGAACTCGATGATTCGACTTGCTGACGTAGAACCTGAAAAACCAGTGAGTGACGATAAGATAATTAAATATATTGAGGATCTTCTTGAATCAGAAAAGAAATTTAGTGATTCACTAGTCTATAGTATCAATGTGGAAGAAAATATCCGTAATCAGTATATTGAATATCTATGTCCAGGATTCACTCTCAAAAAGCACTGGAAGGATTTTTCCAATTACACCCAATGGTATAACGTCTTAACACAACACATCAGTCCACGATTCAATATGGCAATCACCGCACTTTCTGAAACAAATCCGCCAATCCCTGTGACATACTGGATGGAAAATCATGTTGACCAGATCCAAAGGGTATTCAGGTCTATCGATTCATATTATAAGCAAACGGCCTCTGAACTTGCAAATAAGATTAAAAAGATTGTTATGGGTATTGATGAGGACTGGGAATCTGCAGATAATTTAAGTCAATTGGCAATAAGAACCATGAGATCCACAGAGGGCATTACATCTGTCCTTGTTGGTATGAGAGATGAGCTCTATGTCAATGATGTATTTTATGAGATTAGAAAGCCATTAGAAATAAAGGATCGTATGAATTCCTGGAAAAAAATGGATAAAGATCTCATACCTGGTTACATATAATTATCTACTAAGGCTATTTTAAGAATTGGCTATCCTCAGGGAAGTCTTGGAGATGGAATTGAATATCGCTGGTATCCCCTTGCTGTTTTCTCTGCAGAAATGGCATGATTAAAAACGTAATAATCGGGATCTGAATAAGTAATCCTGAAATAGCCATGTGAAATTCTCCAATATATGCAGCTACAAAAATATTAAATCCTATAATTCCAAGGTATAATCCAAATACCATCGGTAATCGGTATGGATTGGAACAAGTCCGTGAGTTCTGGTAATAGTCCCTCTCCAGTAATATTTTATCCATTTGTTGGAATGACAAGATGATCAAAAATGATGTAATATACCATCCTGCAAAATTCGAAATGGGTACTCCAAAATAATAACCAGGGGTAACATAATAATGAATCTCTCCTAAAAACCATTTCCAACCCACCGTAGCTACAGGATCTATAATCACATCCATAAATGTTACGATCAATGCCCCAATAATTGCTACACGCAGGGAATGACGTATATTATAAGTATCCAGGGTTATTACAGAAGACTTAATAATCTTTACTGGACTGAAAAGATAAACTGATAAAATATATCCTGTGAATGAAATAAAGGTATAGGAGAGTGAATCAATAAATGGGACAAGTCCAAACACAAATAATTCCTTCTCACCGACATTCCAGACATCCCCAGAAAATACTTTCGTGAAATAGGTATATTTATAATCCCCATATGGGATACCAATATTAATAGAAGATATTTCTGAGATATATGCAATAATCCAGGCAGTGAGGGTATAGAGAATAGCCCGTCTCCATCCAAAGAAATTGTATGAAAGTATTAAGTAAACTAATAGGAATGCAAATACATAGGGTCTTAAAAGAAATGTAGACAATGCTAGATTAAAAAACTCTTCCATATTATGATCCAATAAAGTATTTATTAATTAAACAAGATTATGTTAAAATAACTATAATTAACCTGATACATAAATGATTAATTGACAGACAACCACACGAATCACAATCGGAACTGAAATTTTTGATTCCGATATTGTTTAGTGATGTAATCAGGGTATCCCTTGTGATGATATGGATAATTATATTCTTGGTTATTTTAATCTAAGTAATATAAAAAAAATCTTTATAAAATCAATCTTTAGTGAATAATATTACTCGTGAAACAAATATTCAAATTTATAGCTATATACTATCAAAAGATATTCTTTAAATAAACATATATTTATCTACATATAAATAATTTAATTTAATTAAATCAATGGTGTTTTACAGAAGAAAGCAGATAATGATTTTTCTTTGAAATATTTAAGAGAAGTGCTATATTTAATTAAATAAATGTTTTTTGATCCATGAATTTTGGGGGAATAATGAGTATAGTTATGATTACAAAAGTTCTTGCCTGGTGTTTAGTTATAAACTATAGTATTTTATTGGTGTGGTTTCTATTTTTCATAATAGCCAGTCACATGATGTACAAATGGCATGCGAAGTGGTTTAAAATCTCTGTGGAACGGTTTCATGAGATCCATTATTTTGGAATTGCCATCTATAAATTATTGATTCTGGTATTTAATTTAGTTCCTTATTTGGCATTAAGGATTATGGCTTAAGACTTTCTTAATAATAAATTATGTTTAATTGTATTTTAATAAGGAGAGATTTATGAATTTAGTGGATATAACCATTATTGGTGTGGTGGTATTAATCGCATTGTGGGGGGTGAGAAATGGGTTTAAAGATGAGGTGCCTAGTTTTATTGCTTTCATTCTAAGTTTGTTTGGTTCAATTTTTCTTGCAGGGAAGGTAAGCGGGATATTTAGTTTTATTGGATCAAAAATACTTATTGCTATCGTAAGTTTTCTAGTCTTATTATTGGTATTATATTTTGTTGTCCGGCTTATACTGGCATTTTTGATTAAGGGAGTGGAATCCAGATCAAAGATATCTCTGACTAGTCGGATAGGGGGAGGAGTGATAGGGGCTCTGAAAGGATATTTATTAGTGGGTATATTGCTGATGTTTATGGTATATAGTCAAAAGCCTTTTGGAATCAAGGATTATATGGGGTCTAAACTTACTCTTCCTGTTTTATCAAGTCATGTTAAAATAATTTTATTGATTAGTCCTTCGGATAAGAATATTTCATTGGATTCAAAGAATTTAATGTCTTTTGTTAAGGAATTTAAAGAAGCATTTAATCGGATTTTCAAGATAGATTCAGAGAGAAAATGATTTATAGGATTTTGAAGGTAAAATCCTTTTGAGACTTAAAAACGACTTTATTTTCTGTGATATCAAATAGGTTGAGGAAATACCCTATCTCATCAAGACTTTCCTGGCTAAGAATAGTTAATTGTAAGATTTCTTCCATTTTAGTGAAGATAAGATTTAATTTTGATACAATATTTTTTGCGGCATCATCGGCGTTGGTTTCAATTCCAATGAGATGTGAAAGATTTTCTACAACAATTAATCGCATATCGTTCATGTTTTGGCTGGCAGATTTTACTTCTTCTGTTACATTTACGAGCTTTTTAAATGTATTAATAACCTGAGAATTGTTTCTACCAAGATTTTCAACCATATTAATGATATCAACCATTGTGTCCGTTGTATCGCTGATTTCTCTGACCACTTCAATAAACTCACTTAAGATTTCCTGACCTCTATCAGCTGATATATCGATTTGTCCCAGATTATCCTTGATGTGTCCAGAGATTTGTTTGGCATTTGAGTTGCTTTGTTCTGACAGACGTTTGATTTCTGTGGCAACGACTTTAAATCCTGTTCCATACTGACCTGCATGAGCGGCTTCGATGGCTGCATTCATTGCAAGGAGATTTGTTTTATCCGCAATTTTTCCAATGACTTCAACAATTTGCAGCATAGTACCGGATTTTTTTTTAATTTCACCCATGCTATTGACTACTTCTTATATACTCTGTTGTACCTGGTTGATTCTGTCACTCATCTTTGAAATACTTTCTTTTTTTAAATATGCTTTGTTTGCAATGTTATCAAGGCTAGTGGTCATCATTTCAATAGACGTTGAGGACTGTTTAACAGCTTCTGATTCGGCGGAGATGGTATTTGTCATGACTTCGATACTTCCAGACATCTCAGATACGGCTGTTGCATTTTTTTCAACGATATCAGAGAGGTGAGATGTCATTTCTTTAAAGGAATTTGCAATCTGAAGGACATCGTGGACTATATCGTTTGTTAAAAAAGCCTTTTCAGAGAGATTTTGGGATATATTCATGCCCATTTCCTTTGATGTATATGTTTTGTGTATCAATTGGTAAACAGTTTGTAAAAGGATGGCAGAATCTTCGCATATTTTTATGAGTTCATCATTTGGAACTGAAAATATCTTCTGGAATGGGTTAATAATAGGCATATCAGCAGTACTTTGTTTTTTTAATATATTAATTGGTTTAGAAATATAATGATTCAACAAAATGATGAGAGTGACAATTAGGAAATAAACGATGGCAATAACGATCCACAGTATGTTATAGAGAATATAGCGATCATTTTCTGTTGTGAGAGTAGCAGTACTGATATAATAAAATAAGCATCCGATTAAACTTGTTGCTATTATAAAAAATATGAGGGTGACTTTGACATATAGTTTATTCATGGATTCCTCAAAGAAATTCTGGGGATAATTTATAATGATTCATGGAGTTGTTAAAATAATTTCTTGTATTGGGAAAATTAATATTATATATCCCATTTCAATTAAATTTAATTAATTTTCGTATTAAATCGGCATTTTTCATTAAATTATTATTTAATAATTTTTAGATATGTAGTATTGTATAATTATATTGATGTGAAGATAATTTTAGGGCAAATATGAATTTTTCTACTTCCAATAGAATGATGAAATCATTTGAAGAGATATTACGTTATCAGGACAGCATTCCATTTCATATCAAGCGTGGGAAGGGTGCTTATATCTATGACTATGATCAGAATAAGTGGGTTGATTTCTATCTGAATAGGGGTTCCTTGATATTAGGTCATGCTCATCCACTGGTGACAAAGTATATTAAGAATAGTATATCTAAAGGTTATCAATTTATTCACTCCAGTCCATTGGAATACCAATTGGCTAAACTTGTTATGATGGCATATCCTATGATTGAATCAATTCGTTTTCAGCATCACCTCTCTGAACTGCTAGATGTATTAGTTGATAATGTTCAAGAATCTACTGGTAAGGGGAAAGTACTTTATTTGGGGACAAATTTCATTCCTCATATAAAACAGGATAAGGTGATTATTTGTCCTTCTGATACAGATAATATAGAAAGAGTTATTGTAAATTACCTGCCTGAAATTGGTGGTGTTTGTATTGAGCCGGTTGAAACATATCCTGAGATGAAGATTTACCCTGATGGCTTTCTAAAGTATATCCAGGATCTTTGTATCAAACAGGGTATATTATTTATATTGAATGAAATGGTTACTGGATTTCGTATGTCCAAAGGCGGTGGTGTGGAATATTACCAGTTAAATCCTGATTTAATCTTGTTAGGAGGTATTCTTGGTGGTGGTTTTCCTTTGTATGCTGTTGGGGGGAGAAAGGATTTAATTAAATTAATATTCAGAAAGGAAAATTGCTATTCCCCATTCCACTATGTTGCAGGTATAGAGACTTTAAAATATTTATATCGTCATAATCCTTATTCCTATCTGAATAATTTAATAAGAAAATTACTGATATCTATAAAAAATAATAGATTAGAAATCAATGGTATATGTTCTATGTTTTCTATAAAAGGATTAGAAGATAAGAACTATTGGAATTCATTAATAGAAAAACAATTTTTTTTAATGCCTCCCTTGAATCAATGTCATTTTCTATCGGTTTGCCATAATGATAAACAAATTGCTAATCTCATAAAGACTATAAACAATATTGATGTTTGATTAATAATAATATCAGAGACATAGATTAATTTTATTTCACGTAATATTTTTTTTATCAAATGATATTTTATTAAAATAATTTTATTTTATAGATATTTTTCTTAAGTATATTAAAATTATAAATTTATCTTGCTATACATGATGACTACTTTTGGAAACATATTGTGTTTTTTTTTACACACCATATCAACTTATAATCTTATAACGTTCATATTGACAATTACATACAATATTCTGATCTTTTTCAATAATTTTTTCATTTTTTTTTATCCATCAAATCTCATCTACTAATTAATTAATCATTTATAAATTAATCCTTTTTTGATTAAGTTGGCATGATAGTTGATGTATATATCTGTAAGAAATTGACAAAACGAGGTAATATTATGAAAAAGAAGGGTCTTGCACAAACACCAGATCAAATCTTTGATGATTACGAAACGGATCAGGAAATTATAACTGATGAGTTTGAAGAGGATAACAAATCACCTATGGTAGAAATCAACGTTGATTTCCATGATTCTGTTAAAAGTTATCTAAAGGACGTTTCACATTACAAATTATTAACACTTGATGAAGAGAAAGAACTCTCCAAGAGAATCCAGGAAGGTGATGAACAAGCACTTCAGGAGTTGATTCAATCGAATTTAAGACTTGTGATAAAAATAGCAAAGGTATACGTTACTAATGATTATCCTTTGATTGATATCATTCAGGATGGAAATGTGGGTCTGATCCGAGCCGCAGAAAAATTTGACTACCGTAAAAATGTTAAATTCTCTACCTATGCAGCCCCATGGATTAAACAAATGATTATCCGTGCACTATCTCAGAAACGTAGAATGGTACGGATCCCATTCAGAAAGGAAAGTAACCTTCGTAAAATCAAAGATGTTACCTCCAAATTTCACGCTGAACATCATCGGTATCCAACGAATAGTGAACTGAGCAAAGAATTGGGAATTAAATCTGAAGAAGTTAAGAATACAAGACACTCAGATCATTCCGTATCTTCACTGGATTCAGCCATCAATGAAGAAAAAACTCTATTCCTTGATTCTATCGTTGAAAGTAATGATTTTTCACCAGATGTCAAATTGATAAACAATGACATGAAAAATCAGACAATGAAAGCACTTAATAGCCTATATCCTCAGGAAAGATTAATTCTTGTTCATCGCTTTGGAATTGATTCGGAAGAAAAATACACTCTTAAAGAAATGGGTCTTCATTTTGGTATCTCTGCAGAAACTGTTCGACAAATTGAAAGTAGAACCCTTAAGAAACTAGAAGAATCCCATCACTATTTAAAGAGTTATATCTACAGTTAATTGGAGGCGTGTTGTTCTATATAATCCACGGCATCTTGAACTGTTTTAATGGCTTCAGCCTTGTCATCAGGGATTTCAATACCGAATTCTTCTTCAAACGCCATTACCAGTTCAACGGTGTCTAAAGAATCAGCACCCAAATCTTCTACAAAGGATGAGGACGCTTTAACTTCAGATTCTTCAACATTCAGTTGGTCAACTATAATTTTTTTTACTTGATCAAAATATCCCATTCTTCCTCCATTATAATTTACTAAAGTTCCTATCCATTCACAGAATGTCAGGTATAAAATAAGTCCTGTAAGGTGATAATAATATAAAAACACTTGGGCAAGCTGTCAACATTTTATTCGATAAAAGTATCAAAAAAACTTGATACCCAGATAAATAAAAAAAACAATTGTTTTAATATACAACAAATACAAAATAATTTTTTTTATAACATCTTAGAAAAATTAATATAAATTTCATTGAAATTCCATGAAAACATTCACTAATTTTCATCCATCAAAGGAATCTCAGGATCATACTTTGAATTTTCTGTTAAAAATTATTAAATGAATATTTATGAATATATTATTTAATCTATCAACACCCCAAGGGTATCGGAACTAAAATTTCTGATTCCGATTCTTTTGGCTTTCATGAACTTTCAATAGATTTTGAATTATAGTTGACTTATTACATAAGTGTGATATATTTATTCCAGTGAGGTTATATTATGAAAATATTAATAATTGTTTTACTTAATTTGAGTATTGGTTTTGGTTGTGGAGAGGCACAAATTGCTTATTCAAAGAAGTCTAAGAAGGAATTACATGAAGAATATCAGCGTCAAACAGGGAATGAAGTAAGTTATAGATATTTTTGTTTCAAATATCCACGAAATCTTAAAAGGATTGTGATTACAGGATCTTTTGCACACGACGTTGGGTGTATCATGGAAGGATTATTTGTGGATGGGAAATGGGGAACTCTTAAAGACATGATGCAAAAAGGTCTTGAGATCAATGGCTGGGGTGATAAATCCAAACGAAAGGAATTGGCACTTCACTGGGTTAAAGAGATTGTTTTGGGATGGAATCATTCAGTAAATTACAAACACAAAGATTTTGAACTCCCCAAAGCACCTCAATATAATATACCCACTGCAACTTTAAATGAATCAGGAGACATATCCGTATTATTATGGGTAAGAAAACCTCCTGGAATGCGTCCTGTAAGGGGATACTATCAATTATCAGTCACAATTTCAGAAGATGCAAGAATTACAGATAGAAAGATATTAAAGTTTTATAGTGTACCTCTTAGAAGATCCCGATGACAGTGTATAGATGATAATTTTCTCAATTTATTTATTTAAAAAATGATTTAAGGCTCTCACCACGACATGTTATTAATTTAATTTAAATGGGATAGGAATTTAAAGTTATTGTATTTATTTATTGATTAAGCTTCTATCATTTATGAAAAAGAATTAGACGAGAAATGAAAAATTATTTATTATTTAATGGAAAGGTATAATGATTTCGATTTGTCAGGGACGACAAAATGATTGGGGGCAACTTGAAAACAGTATTAGTACCGCTTGCACCGGGGTTTGAAGAAATTGAGGCAATGACAGTTATAGATATCTTAAGAAGAGGCGATGTCAAGGTGATTGTTGCTGGGACAATGGATGGACCGATTGAGGGTCGCAGTAAAATAAAAGTAGTTTGTGATATAAATATATCCCAGGTAAATCCTGAAGAAATTGATATGGTTGTGTTACCAGGAGGCCAACCGGGTACAAATAATTTAAAGAAAAGTCCCCGTGTTATGTCTATCATTGATAATGTACATAAGAAAAATAAATATACTGCGGCAATTTGTGCAGCGCCAACTGTTTTATCGGCTATAGGGATATTGGAAGGAAAGATATTTACAAGTCATCCCGGGGTTCAAAACGAGTTAACCATGGGACAATACAGTGAAGAACGGGTTGTCATTGACGGAAATTTAATAACCAGCCGAGCACCGGGTACTGCTATGGAATTTGCTATGAAACTCCTAGAAATTCTTTGTGGGCATGATGAGATGGAGAAGGTTAATAAAGGGGTTATGGCAATGTTAGATTGAGGATTTTATTGATTTTTTTTCAAGACTGATAAGATAATCTTCAAGGGTGATGTGACCCATTACAATTTTACGGGCTGTTTTCTCAAGCATATTTGGATATTGATTTAATAAGTCATTTAATCGCTTTTGGAAACGATCTTTTTTATCTTTTTTAATTCGTTTTACTTTATTTTTTTCGAGATAAACATCTACTGTCAGCCGACCACTTATGATTTGTCCCGCAACACTCCGATCAATATCCGGGTATTTTTCCATGACGGATTTGAGTTTTTTTTCTTTTTCGCGTTTTTTCTGACGTGCGATTTTTGCGATATAAAGATTTAATGAATAATGACCCGATGCAATTTGTCCAGCTAGACTTCGATCCATTTCAGGGAATCGTTCTATTAATTCGTTAATTTCTTCCTGACGTCGTTGATCTTGCTCCTGATATGTGGATTCAAATAATGATGCCAATTCATCATCCAGATTAAGTCCTCTATTAAATTTTGATCCTGATTTTCTTGGCATGATATTTCCTTATTGTGTAATTTGATTATTCGTTTTCAACTTCGATTTTTGTTTGATGATTACCGATTTCGTTAAAAATAATTTCCTTATCAGTTTTTTTAATGAGAATAGCATTATATCGTCCGTAATTGATGGGCTGTTGTCCGATTGGGTGATTTTTCCATTTATATGAAACTTTGATTTTTGTATTCTC
Organism: Spirochaetia bacterium UBA6919; assembly: GCA_002450905.1. Classification (GTDB taxonomy): domain Bacteria; phylum Spirochaetota; class UBA6919; order UBA6919; family UBA6919; genus UBA6919. The sequence continues at coordinate 24,772 of DKAT01000054.1, read as the reverse complement.
TTCGATGGATTCAATTTTAATATCGGCATTGCCAATATATACATTTTTACTAAATAAGACGAGGAACATGTATTTATCAAAATCAATGGTCATTTTCTTTACTGGATCATTATTTAGAGGGGGTTTGTTGGGATATCGTCTGCGTGAAAAGCCGTATTTAGGAATGCGATTTTGAAATTTATTCAATTGGGAGCTATTTTTAATGATAATGGGATTGGTATCGTAATATCTTTGATAACCTAAATCTTTATTTTTTCTATAAAAAAGGACATTTGCCATGCCGGCGTATCTTTGAATGATATGATTTTCTGCTGCTGTGAGGGGTATTGTAATTATAAATATAAGTAAGTATGGAAATATGAATCGATAGTGCATACAAACTCCTTGTTCAGCTTAATGATATATAAAATAACATAATTTTGTTAATAATCAATTTAAATCTTTGCTTAGAATTAATGAATGACTCATCTTAATCTTTCGTTGAGGGACATGCCGCTTGATATGGCTAAATCGTTAAAATATTTTGGATTATCTTTTAAATTGATTTCGTAAAAATGTTTTTGGCTGGACTTATAAACTCTTGCAAATCCACATTGAAAGCAGATAACCCAATCCCAAGTATCATTTTCATTTATAATTCTGATGCCATGGCGGGGATAGAAACATCTTGCCACGGAGTAGTCTGCATTGGAAATATTATCATAGAGTTGGTTGATAAAATCAATTTTATCATTATTATAGATTATTTCAATTTTTGAGAGGATAGGAAATTTATGGAAATATTTATCCCCTTGGGAGTTTTCAGATATTTTCGGGTCTATTGTCAGGTAGATAATTTTTTTGGAATTTTCGAGGATATTGAGAGCGATTTTAGGAAGATTGCCATAATATTTTTTGGGACGTATGATAAATTTTTTAAGGGTGTGTGGACGATTATATTGAGTCTGTTTAGAATTTTTGGACGTTGTCTGGTAAGATTCAAAATGTTTTGAGCAGCTAACAATTAAAATAATACTAAGTAGGATGAAGTATTTCATTTGTTTATACCCATATGAGTTTAAGGTTATTCAATTCCACGGTTGTTAAGATAATCACTGTATTGCATATCGATACCCTTGATGTGATCCACCAGCCAGTCTTGTAGGAAGATCATGATTTCTACCAGATTTTCTGAACCGATGGAAAGATTTGTTGACATGATATTTATTTTCTTTACAAATTCCTTGTGTTCTTCCATTTGTTGGTGAAGACCCGGATATTCGTTTTCGGACATGAGTTTTTCTTCGTAAGAAAAATGTTTTGCGGCGTAGTCAATTAATCCATTCAAGACCTCAGTAACGATTTTTTTACCGCCACCCTTTGTCATAGCACGATATAACATATTTATCAGGTCAATGAGTTTTTTATGCTGGATATCTATGGATTTAATTTTAACACTAAAGGATTGATCCCACTCAATAAGATCATTTTTATTATTGGATGAATCATCTTCAGTGGTGCTTTCTTTGATGGATTCGTGAATATTGACATGCTGAATATCCGTGATGAATAGAGAAGTTTTATTATTTAATTCATTGATGAACTGAATATTTTTTTGACCCAAATCGGCAAGGACGAGACTATCACTTTTGATGTGATCACTATTTGAGGAAATATAATCAATATTTTGGAGAGCTTTGACGGTGATGGATTTCATATTTTGAGTGATTTCGCTGTTATCTTTGACAATGTTTTTAATATTTTCAGCGTTGTTCATAACAGTGTGAGTAACATCCTGGAGTCTGGCTACTCCTTTTAAGATATCGTGGCTTGCCTGGTCTATTTCATACATTCCGTTTAGAACTTCATCCAATACTGTAGTGACTCTTGACATTTCCTGATTAATTTTATCAAATGTACCGCTAGATTCTTCGCTGTATTCGGTAGCAAGTTTTATTTTTTCAACACTGCCTTTTAGAGTATTTGAGATTTCATTGACATTGCTTGCAGTGGAGATGGCTAACTTTCTGATTTCATCGGCGACGACAGCAAATCCTCTTCCAGAAGATCCGGCATGTGCGGCTTCGATAGCGGCATTCATCGCAAGAAGATTTGTTTTGGTGGCAATATCATTAATAAGTTTGATCATTTCGATAATCTCTTCAGATGTTTTAGAGATTTGAGTAATAATATGATTCGTGTCACGGACCTTTTGTTCACCGAGGTGGATAATTTTAATGAGGTGTTGAGTAGCGGATTTTTGTTCTTTTGAGATACTGGAAATATTATTGATAGAGTGTACCATTTGAGTGATCGCTGCGGAAGATTGTTCAATAACGACTTTTTGAGCATTGATTTCATCGGATTGACTTTTGATATTGACTGAGACAATTTTTTGATTGTTCATGAGTTGATTTAAATTTTCATTAAGACTTGGGGCAATTTCATTGATGGATTTGATATTTTTATTGATCATAAAATAGGATGTGGATGTTTTTTCAGTGTGGGAGGACAAGTGTTTTCCAAGATCCAGGGAGTCTCCAGCTAATCTTTTGATATTATTGATGATATCCCGTAGTTTGTGGATGAAATTATCAAAGTGCATTGAGAGTTCACCTATTTCATCATTTGATTGGTAATTGACGGTTTTATTGAGATCTCCCTGTCCTTCTGAGATGTCTTTTAAACGGTTGGTTATGATTTTAATGGGTTTGATGATACTCTTGCTGACCAGCCAGATGACAATGACGAAAATGAGTATAGTAAGAGAAACACCGACGATCGTTGTAGTTTGAATGCCTTCTAAAAAAGGTTTTAAGACTTCTTTCTCATCAATTATAGTTACCAAAGCGGTATTTGACGTTGGCAGGGTGGAGTAAAAAATCTTGATGTCGATATAATTCCATGTGATATTGGATATTCCTGAGATGGATTTTTTTGAGGAGTAGGATTTTTCAATATCAATGAGGATTTGATTAATGGCTGATTCCCATCCTTTGATGCCATTTTCCGGGTTATCCTGAATGGATTTGGCTTTGGGGTATTTAATAATGAAGGATTTATCGGTGTGGTTTAGATAATCTCCGTTTCTAGAGAGGAGAAAGGATTGGGAGGATTTGCCTATTTTTTCAATTAATTTATTCAGATCAAGATCTTTTAAAATTATGGACGGATCATTTTTATTTATTATTTCGATTTGATGGGCATATAATTTTGATGAAAGTGTGCCACGCTGATATAATTGATTAAACAATTGATTTTTAGCAATAACATATAGAACAATGGAGTTTGCTAAAATAATTGGGAGGATAATAATTAATAAGATAATGAAACGTGTTCTTATTTTAAGATTTTTCATAAAGTTATCCTATATGTGGTATTAAATAATAAAATTATCAGGTGCTCGTAAAATATATATAGATTTATGAGAATTCGGCAGATTGGATGTGAAAAATATATGATTTTTTATTTTGTATGGTATTAAGAGATTATTCCGCACGATTTTGGATATTAAAATAAGGACCTGGTGATTCGCCCTTTTTGTCACCCTTATTTTCAGCAGATTCTTTATTGTAATCCTTTTTTAAGTCTGGCTTTTGAGTCTCGCCTCTTTGGATAGAAAGAATTCCTGCTTTGACATATTGTAATATTTCAAGGATCTTTGGGAGTTCATTTTCTGAAACGTCTTTTAATTCATTTAAGATAATTTCTTCATAACGTCGTAGATTTTTCATATGAAAAAAATAACCTCATTTTATTTGTATAATATTCAGCTTAACCTATATAATAACACATTAAAACTGAGTTTCATGTGTTTTGAAAAGGACTTTTCTTTACAAATTGTTAAATGGTTGTAACAATAGTTGCTGGCGATATTGAAGATCATAATATAATGAAATTTTTATAAATCACCAAATGAATTTATTTTGATGTCAGAGTGAAGACACCATCCCAGTTATCTCCAGGGGGTTTAATTTGAAATATTTTACATCGTTCGATATATGTTTTAGAAGGACCATCATCAGGAAAGATTTTTAGGATATCGTCAAATTGTTTGATGGCAGTGGTGAAATCCTGTTGTTTGTAGAGATTAATAGCCTTATTGTATTGATCGATGATGGTTGCGAGGGTTCCGGATGTCATTCCCTTTCGGGCGAGGAGTTCATAGACGGTTACGGGTTCTGCCTTACCGACCACACGGATTTTATCAAGCTCTCTCACATCGATGTGATCCTTTGCTTTGGAATAAGTAGCGTCAGAAATCATAGTATATGTTTTGTAATATTTATTTGCTCCTTCTAAACGGGATGCGAGGTTTACAGTATCTCCCATCATGGTGTAGTCCATTCTTTGTTGTGATCCTAAGTTTCCCACTACAGCGGGACCGGAGTTCATGCCGATACGGACATATAATTGATGTTTACCTTGTCTCTCCCATTCCTTTCTTAATTCTATGAGTTTTTCCTGCATTTCTATACTGGTATAACAACCCAGAATAGCATGATTATCCTGTTCTAATGGAGCTCCCCAGAATGCGATGATAGCATCTCCTTCGAATTTATCTACCACACCATCATATTTACCAATGATATCGCACATACCCGTGAGGTATTCATTGAGGAGTTGTACGAGATCTTCGGGAGATAATTTTTCAGATATGGTTGAGAATCCAGCTACATCAGAGAAGAAAGCGGTGATATCCCTGCGAACACCCCCTAAATTGAGTTTACCGGGATCGTTAATAATAATTTCAATGACTTTTGGGGAGAGATATTGTCCAAATGCACTTTGGATATACTTTTTTTGTTTGCTTTCACGGAAATAATTGATACCTGTGACAATGGGGAATGTTAAGAAGATTGCTGCTGCTGGAGTAACTGAATCGGTGATGACATTGTAATAGACATAGAGTAGAATAGCTGTTCCAAAGACAAGTACCATAAAAAGGAATGTCAATATGAATCCCCAAATGATCGAAACACGATGAATAGCGAAATAGGTTATGACAGCGAGGAGGAGAATGATAAGTGATAGATAATAATTTTCTCTGAATTCATAGAGGATATCATTGCTGATAATATTATCCAGAGCTGTGGCGTGGACGTGTACCCCGGCTTCTTTTGAATTAAAGGGGGTGGGTCGGAGATCAAGAAGTGCTGCAGCGATGGCCCCGAAGAGAACTATTTTTCCCTTAAAAGTACCGTAGGGCAGGGCAATTAATAGGGCATTTAATTGGTTATCAGGTGTATTTCTATATTTGGATTTTTTAATGATATTCCATAGTTTATCGATGTCCTGATCGTTTATAGGAGATTTTATCAGGGTATAAATATTTTTTTTATTTTTTATATAATATTTGCTTACAAGTTTTTTATCATCATTGCCGAGGGGTTTTAGGATGAGGTGTTCAAAGCTTTTGGCATCAATTTTAGGTGGAATTATGAGATGGGGGTGTGTTGATTTGATTTCATTTTGTACTTGAATTACGTAGTTTATACTTTGGAATAGCTTAGATTCTGCGATAGGGGGTTTTTTATCCTTGTAATTTTCTGAATAAGCCAGGTATAGATTGTGGATATGATCATAGAGACGCATCATATCAATGTGGTCGTAGTTTTCATATACAGTTCGTCTTCCATAATATTTCAAGCGGAGATGTCCGTCTTCTGTGAGGGGAATATACCGATCCCCCCTATCTTTCTTATCAATGGGGTCGATAAGTTTGATATAGTCTTTGCCAATTTCGATTTTCTTTGGTTTTAAATGCTGATAGACTGCAGCGAAAGAGAGGGTAGGGTGATAGAGTCCCCAGAAATTGATGAGGAGGGGGATATGTCTTGATTTGCCATCTTTGTCCAGAGGTCCTTCTACACTTCCTAATTGCTTTGCAGTTTTGATGAACAAGGGGATTGGGGGATGTGTTCCGAAATAATATTGAATGACATTATTTTGTTCCAGTACATTGACTTTGAGATGTGATTTTTGTAAGAGAGGATTATTAATTTTTATAAATCTCTTCATTCTATCGATATAGAGATAGGCTTCAATGATTTTTTTAATTGTAGTCAAATCAGCCTTATCAAAATTAAAATCGGATTTATGGATTGTATCATCTAAACGGGGTTTTATACGTTTTTTAAAGAATTCATAAATATCGTCTACATTTTGAGGGGGGATTTTCATTTCATCTTTTAATTTTTTATATAAAAATGCTTTAATTTCATTTAACTTGAGCTTGGGTATATGATTTTTTATAATTTTTTTGAGGTAGGTTAAATATTGGTCTTCAAAATAGACCTTTTTATCCATTCCCAGAGATCGGGTAATTTTATTCCAAATAGACATTTCTTTGAGCTGATCCTTAATTTTAGGGAGAATCGTATCGTTTAATATTTGTTTATGGAGGTGGTTTGAAAAATATTTTGTGAATTCAGTTGCTAAAATCTTTTCTGAGTTATTATTAAGTGTTTTTACAAGAAGATCAATGTGCTGATTTCTCGTCTCATCCTTAGAAAATGTAAATAATTCAAGAATACGGGGATCTTTTACTATGTTCTGAACAGGTTTGGAGACTTCTTTTAATAGATGTTTGGAGAAATTTTTATCCATGGAATTGAGTGCTTTGATTATTTTTAATTCAGGTTTACCAGAGAAATCCTTTTCAAGCCATTTATATAGCTGTTTATTATTTTGATATTTCTTGATTTCCTCTTTTAAATATTTTGAAATAAGATTGTTTTGCTCTTTAATTTTTTTTGAATCATACAAATCAATCATTTTATCTTTAACCATTTTATCAAACGCCTCATCATTCAAGGAGAAGACCGTACCAAGAACCACAAAATCTGTTTCCTTCATAGATTGAGCAAAGGATAAATCATCATCTTCCCCCAAAACTTTTTTTGTAAAATGCTTGGATATATTATTAAATTTCTTTTTAATATCAGTAACGGCTGCAGCAGGTATATTTTTTTCAACATCCTTCTGAAACTCTGACAGAGTATTGGTAAAATCTTTATTCTTATCCCAGGAATAGCTGTATACAGATCTTTCAGTGTATATAGAGTCGACCACTGAGAGTTCAGCACCTGATAATTTTAGATATCTGTATAGTTTATCAAAAGTAGCCCTCGGCCAGGGGTGACCTATATTATAATATAACTCCCCTTCTTTAAGACATCGGTCTGTGGTATTAGCAAGGATAATTGCTTTGTTCGCTTTCTTAGGATTAGTCGTACTTGTAACAATATAATCCGATATGATATTTTCCCATCGTTGCATCCAGCCAAATTTATAAGCGGTTGCAAGGATGATCCCAAGGAGAAGGATTACAAAGAATTCTGGCTTGATATGTTTAAAAAACCCCTTCATCATTAGACCTCATTAGTATACTATAAATTGATAAACTGCACAGTAAGAAAATAATTTAATAATTTCTATATTTTAATCGAATGTTAATAAATATCTGTCTGGAATAATCTACTGGCAAAATATAACAAGTTTATTATAATCATGATTAAGATAATTATCAACAGGAATTTAAAAAAAATAAAAAAAATATAGTATTTCATAAAAAATGTTATATATTTCTAGTATATAGAAATAAATTTAATCTGTTTCGACTAAAAAAAGATTAATTTTTTTATCGATTTATATTAAGGAGGTTTTTAGTATGTTTAAAAAAATGATTAATTTATTTATGATCTTGGGACTTTTTGTGGTGGTTTCAGGTATCGTTATGGCTGATAGTGATGATCTTGGTAGTGATAAGAATCAAGATACCAATTTGACATTTGCTTCAAAACGAGGTCCAGCTCCAATTCAATTTGTAGCTCTTGAAAATAAACAAAATATTACAGATCTTGAAGAAGTGCACACAGGTCTTCAATATGTGATCAAAACAAATACCCTTGAATCAGATACATATCTCTATGTATTTAATATCAGTCCAAATAAAAAATTAAAAGTTCTCTTCCCAAGTAAAGAAATTGATGTTAAAAATCCTCTTGTCAGAGGGAATAAATACACTATACCCTCAGAAGATAGTGACGAAACTTTTGAATTCGATAGCAAAAAAGGAATTGAAATTATGTATGCTATCACTTCTAAAAAACCCGTTAGAAAACTCGAGTACTACGCACGAATGGCAGAAAAAAAGAAAAATTATTATGCCAGTAAGAAAATCAAAAGATATCTTGAAAGCTTTGGAGCACCAGGAAAAAGCGTCGCTCAACATTATTCAAAACTTGTTTTCATCCATAAGGCTACTGCAAAAGAGGAAGTTAGCAAGAAATTATTAAAACGGGCAGAAAAAGAATCAGGTTCAAAAAAATAATAAAATTATAAATAAAAAATGTATTTTAATTGAATTTATTATTTTACGTGTTAAATTCGATAATATATTTTTTATTCTATAAAAAAATAACACGATAATTCAAATATCGTGAGCAATCTTATGTTATGAGATTAATTTTAATCTCTAGATTTAATTAAGGAGGTAAAATATGATTAAATCTTCAGTAAAATATTTGATACTTTTAATAATTCTAGTCGGATTATCCGGGATTATTAGCGCAGATGATCTAAGCAACGATAAAGACCAGGATACAAACCTGACTTTCGCTTCAAAACGTGGTACCAAGTTATCTTCAAAAAAACTTATTAGTAATGATAACTTCCAAATCCTTAACATAAATAGCGAGTCCAATTTAAAAGATATGGATGAAGTCTATTCTGGAACACAATATATCGTTCGTATCAAACCCATTAAAAAAACACATCTCTATGTATTTAATTTAGATTCAAGTAATAAACTCTACTCAATCTTTCCAAGAAAAGATATACGATACAAAAATCCATTAAAGAAAAGAAAGGTATATAATCTCCCTCCAAGTGAAGATGATGCTTATGAATTTGATACTACCAAAGGTGTTGAACTCTTCTATGTTTATGCTTCAACTAAACCTATCCGAAAACTAGAAAAATTGGCTAGTAAAATTGATAACAGCACTGGACTTAGTGTCTCTGACGATCTAAAAAATTCTCTCGATGATTCTTCCAACTTCCTCAAAGCCCCAGGCGGTGAAAAAAGTAATTTCTTCAGAAAACTAGTACTGGTACACAAAGCAAATAAAAATGCAAAACCTGATAAAAATATAGTTGAGAGAGCAAAAAAAGAAATTAACTCAAAAAATGATAATAACGACGATGAAGATTAAATAATTTATTAAGTGGTGATAACGGCAGGCGGATATCACATCCGTCTGTTATTACTACCAAAAAATCCACCTCTAATACCCATGTTATCTCCAAAAAATTAAATTACCAATCCATAGAATTCAACTCCTTATAAAACATTTTTGACTTCATATTGACTTTTTTAGATTTCTTCATTATACTTCTAAACTTACATCGTATAGACTGGGATCCCTCTGAGATTTAAATAACACCCCCATGGTTTTGTTATAATCCCCTATGAGTGATATCCCTGAAAAAATAAATAGAATAAAGTGAGGTTCAGTGTGGAAAAAACAGGAGCCCAAATCGTAATTGACTTTTTAAGACATCATAACGTAGAATGCGTCTTCGGATACCCCGGAGGAGCCATACTCCCTATCTATGATGAAGTATATAAATCTGGAATTAAACACATATTAACACGACATGAACAAGGTGCAATCCACGCAGCAGAAGGATACGCCCGTGCTACCGGTAAGGTTGGAGTTGTCATGGCAACATCAGGTCCCGGAGCAACAAATCTCGTTACAGGCCTGGCTGATGCTAAAATGGATTCTGTCCCCATTATTGCTATTACTGGACAGGTCGCAACAACTCTTATCGGAACTGACGCCTTTCAGGAAGCAGATATCTATGGTATTAGTATCCCCGTTACAAAGCACAATCGATTGGTGAGAAGTGTCCATGACCTGGCATCTTATTTGGAAGAAGCTTATGTCGTGGCAACCTCAGGAAGACCTGGTCCCGTCCTTGTGGATATACCTAAAGACGTTCAAAATTTATCAACTAAAAATACTGAATTTATATGTGATCCACGTGTCATTAAACGATTCAAAGATCTTTTGGATATTGAAGGGGATCTCGATGGATTTGTCAAAAAACTAAATGAAGCAAAACGTCCCCTTCTTTATGTGGGTGGCGGTGCCTTGACATCATCTGCACACAACGAAGTCCTTCAATTAGCAGAAAAAGGAAATATACCTGTAGCAATGACCCTCATGGGATTAGGAGCTTTCCCGGGCACTCACCCATTATCCTTGGGAATGATGGGAATGCACGGTACAAGATATGCCAATAATGCAGTAAGTAATTGTGATATGCTAATCGCCCTCGGTGCTCGCTTCGATGATCGTGTCACTGGAAAGGTCGATGCCTTTGCAAAGCAGGCTACCATAGCCCATATCGATATCGATCGTGCTGAAATCGGAAAAATTGTCGAAGGTCACTTCCCAATAGCTGGCGATCTGAAAACGGTTTTACAAACTATCCTTTCTGAAGTTAAATTCCAGCCACGAGATGAATGGATTAATATGGTTAATGATTGGAAAAAGAATTTACCCTTGAGATACAAACGGGAAAAAAATATCATCAAGCCACAATACTTTCTGGAAAAGCTCAATGAGATAACCAAAGGAAATGCAATCCTCTCCACAGATGTTGGACAGCACCAGATGTGGTCAGCTCAATATTATAACTTCTCTCATCCAAGAAGTTTTCTCACTTCTGGTGGTCTTGGTACTATGGGATTTGGTTTTCCAGCTGCGATTGGTGCTAAATTAGCTTGTCCCGATCGTCCCACATTTGTAATCGCTGGAGATGGTAGTTTCCAAATGAATATCCAGGAACTGGCGACCGCATCAATGTATGGAGTCAATGTAAAGATCGTCATTTTAAATAATGGATACCTCGGAATGGTTCGTCAGTGGCAGGATATATTTTTTGAAAAGAGATTTTCCCATGTCAGCTTTGATTTTAATCCTAATTTCGTTAAATTAGCCGATGCTTATGGTCTAACTGGAAAAACAATTACTCGGGAAGACGAAGTGGAAGAGGGTATCCAATTCTTATTAGAAAGCGACAAAGCTGCTATCCTTGAGGTTATGATCCCTGAAGAAGAAAAGGTTTATCCAATGATACCTGCTGGAGCCACTTATAATGATATTATGGACTTAGAAGATTAGGATATAGAAATGAAACACACAATATTAATGAATGTAAGAAACCATGCTGGGGTAATGGCTCATGTGGTAGGACTTTTTGCACGTAGGGGATATAATATCGATAGCATAGCAGTAGGAACCCGTGAAAATAATTTGGATAGTGTTATCACAATCATCATCGATGACCAGGGAAATGATAAAGTCATTCGTCAGATAGATAAACAACTAAGAAAACTCGTTGATGTCATTAACATAAGGGACTTTCCATACAATGAATCTGTAAATCGTGAACTAGCTCTTATTTTAGTAAGATTTAAGCCAGAAGAACTAGGTCTTGTCATGGAAATCGTTAATGTCTTTGGTGCAAATGTTGAAGACATGACAGAAAACACCTTATTAATTGATATTTCTTCTGTCAGCAGGAAAGTGAGAGCGCTAATCAATACACTGTCCACCAAATTCGAAATCCTTGAAATGGCTCGCACAGGTGAAATTGCACTCCCATATCAAAATATATAATTTCTAATATAATTTAACCACAATATTAATGCTGAAACATTGTTCAATAAATTAAATTGATATTATCTAATATCGGTAAAAATCTGGGTAGTTATAAAAAATGGAATGGTAACACCATCACAAAGAAATTAACAACATGGCAATCTCATAAAATAATAGTCTTTTATATAAATACCTTCCCTGTCACTCCCAACAAAAGCAGTCGAAAGATTAGCACCGCCAAATTCCAATAACCTTATAATAAACAATACCCCCATGGGAGAAAGATGGGAAAATCATGGGAAAAATCATTTGACTTTTAACAGAAATTCGTTAACTTATTTCTACGTTTCTTAAATGTTTCTGCGGGTGTAGTTCAATGGTAGNNGTAGAACCTCAGCCTTCCAAGCTGTTGACGAGGGTTCGATTCCCTTCACCCGCTAATAAATCTTTCCCTAAAACAATTTTTTTATATCCAATTATACATTAATTTAATGAATAAATGATTAAATTTTATTGACGGGTAATTTTTTTTGCGTTATAATAAAGAGTGCTCGTTGAGCAAATATATTTTTTAATTAAGGATATCAAATGAAAAAAATTATTTTACCTATTTTATTAATACTCTTTAGTATTACCCTCATTCAATTAGATAGTGTACACTCCTTTGCAGGATGGAAACAATGGACATGGCCTACCTATAAAGTAAAATTTAATCTTCCATCTGATTGGAGAGTCTCAGAAAACCACTCTAAAAAATTCTTTGCACACAATACTTCCCGTTCACTATCAATATGGATTGGGCCTTGGTTTGGCAAAAGAAATGATGGGGCAGATAAAGTTGCTTCCAGAGCTTTCTATGGCTTCAATCAAGTTAGCAATAAAAGAATCCTTGAGAAAGGCTGGGTAAATCTAAGCAGTGATTTTGAAAAGGGATATATCATATATGGCACTGGAAAACAAAATGGAAGATGGCTATATTTTGGTATTTTAGGTCTGGTTCACCCTAATAGTAATGCAAACTTATTTGTTCGATTTGCATGGTGGAGCAATCCAAGAACTAACTCAGTAAATACCCGACTTGTAACATCAATAGCTAAATCATTTGCTCCGTATTAATATCTAATAACAATCTTGTCATCCATCTGGGTGGCAAGTTTTCTAAATTTCATATCAAATTCCCATCTCCATATAAATATCTGTTCTTATAAGTTAAATCCTTTATCAACATATAAATTTACATAATAATACTTCGATTCCTCCCCAGTTAATATTCAATCCCCATTATTAATTTTACTAAGGATAGAACAAGATTTTTTAAAAATTATTTGACTAGTTCCTCCGATATTTGTAAACTAGAATCAGCTATTTTATTTGTTTTAAAGGAGAAATTATATGTCTTCAAACGATAACAAGAATATAAATAATTCTACGGATAGAAGAGGATTTCTAAAAATGGCATCGGCTATTTCTTTAGGCTCTCTTGGATTAGGATATTGCAGTACAAAGGAAAATGATCTAGAGCAGAAACCAATGACCAAACAACCTGCTACAGGATCAGAAGAACCCGGTGCAAGCAGAATTATATCCTATCGTCGTCTTGGTAGAACAGGGCTTCGGGTATCTGATATATCATTTGGAGCGGGTGGATTAACTAATTATCGTGTAGCTCTCCGTGCCATCCAGTTAGGTATTAATTATTTTGATACTGCTCCCGATTATGTGGGGGGACGATCTGAAAAAGTTTTAGGACAGGCTATTAAAGCATCAGGTGTACCAAGAAGTCGTCTTGTTATCGCTACTAAATTCTGCTATGAAACAGGATATCCTGGTCATATGTATAACGAATCCAAAGAGACATATATGAAAGCAGTAAATGATTGCTTAAAACGTCTTCAGACAAACTATATAGATTTTGTATTTGTCCATGCTCTCGGTGAAAAAGACTCTGGATCACCTGAAACATATCGGTTGAAGGATCAGAACATGTTAGCAGCCTTCCGTGAATTAAAGAGTCAGGGTAAGGTACGTCATCTGGCGGTCTCCTGTCACAATTACACTGCTGCAATGAAAGGAGGGATAGATTATGCCATTAATAGCGGAAACTTTGACCTCATCATGCTTGCATATAATTTTAGAGGCGGATCACCTGATAAACAAACACTCGAAAGCGTTGTGAATATGTCTAAAAAGGCCTATAGAAAAGGTGTTGCATTTGTTGCCATGAAAACCTTGAATGGTGCAAGAGGTCTGGATTCAGAAGAATTGAAAGGCAAAGGGACATTTGCTCAGGCTGCATTTAAATGGGTCTTATCCAATCCTGCTGTTGGATGTCTTGTTGTTACTATGAGAAATATGAGCCAGATCGAAGAATATGTTAAGGCATCAGGTCAGAAATTTACGTATAACGACTATCAATTGCTCAAACAAGCATCCCTAGAAAGTAAAGAATGTCAGATTGGCTGTACTGATTGCGAAAAGAACTGCCCTAAGGGAGTGAAAATTGCTGACATCCTAAGATATAACATATATTTCAATTATTACGATCAGGAAAAATATGCCATGCAGAAATATAGTTTCCTCCCAGCATCCATGAGGGCAAATAATTGTGATGGCTGTGAATCTCCCTGTCAGTCATCCTGTGCGTACGGGGTGAATATTAAAGAACAACTGGCTGAGGCTCACGCGAATTTGAGTTTCGCATAATATTCTTGAATAACTCTTTCAGTCTGTTATAAAATAATTTGAAATTATCTGAATAAATAACTAACCTATTTAAGTGTTTTTCATTATATTTCATACCCCCTGAATGGGATTTTTATAAAAATAGGTGAATACTGCTAAAGTATTATCAACAATCTTATGATAATTCATATTAAGAATCTCCGATTGAAAGGGATTATAGGAATATATGATCACGAAAGGGTGCAGGAACAGGACATAATTATTAACCTTGAAATTCATTTTGACGGCACAAAAGCAGTTGAGACAGATCAAATCGAACAGACAATTGACTATGATACCATTACCCAACAAATTACCAAACTAATCAGAGATTCAAAGTTCTATCTGGTAGAGACCCTGGCTGATAAGTTGTTAAATCTCGTCATGCAAGAAAAAAGGGTTTTAAAAGCAAGGGTGGAAGTTGACAAACCACAAGCTCTCAAGAATGCGGACTCAATATCCGTTGTCGCCGAGGGCGAAAGAAATTAATTAATTGAGGATTTTATGAGAATTTTGAACATATTATTTTTAATAATATTGATATTATTTCCTGTTGTAAAAGGTATCGCTGATGATTCCCAGAATATTTTTTTTCGGGACTCAAAAGATATCGTGTGGGAGCAGAGAAAGAAATATACGTATATCCAGGGTGTTATTGGGCATGGATATATACACGGTGTCGAATATTCCAAAGATGGAAATTTTCTGATTCTCGCAACATCTTTTGGAGTTGAAATATATGATAAAGATAATCAGCTAATTAAAAGAATTTATACCAATGATATGATACGGGATGCCACCATGAGTCCCGATGGAAAACAAATTATTACCGTAAGCAGAGATGGATTTAAATCATGGGATATTCAATCAAATCAGGTAAAATTACTCAGAAAGACTAGGATTATCCCAAGACAGGTGATCTATTCCCCTGATGGAAATTATATTGCAGTAAGCGGTCAACAATTCTTTGTAAATCTTATCCACACCAAATCAAATCATATGGAAAATATCTTAAGACATAATAATTTCATTACATCCATAGCATTCCATCCCAGTAGTAAATCTATAGTTTCGGCTGGAAGGGATAATAAAATTAAACTCCTGTCCATGGATTCAAGAGAAGAGAAAATATTATTTACAACGGATGATACCATCACATCTTTGGCATTCAGTCCGGATGGAAAATACTTATTCATCGCTGTAGATGACAGAAAATTCATTATATATAACATAAATAGCGGGAACAGCAATACTTTTAAATTAAGTACATCTCCATTCTATTCCATGGATATATCCCAAAATAATTCTTACTTAGCGGCACAAACGAAAAAAAACAAGTTTATATTATGGGATTTGAATACAAATAGAATTATCCTTAAAATAAATCCACGAAAAAGACTTTCATCCCGATTTCTAAATAATAACTCCGTAGCATTCCATCCCACAGGGAATTCCGTAGCCTATATCACCGAGGGAAATAATATAGCAATTGTTACTGTATCTGACAGAAAAATAAAGTATTTAAAAAACCACTCAGCCTTCGGATCTTTCTCACTCAGCAGTGGCGGAGATTATATTCTTGGGATACCAGGTCAGCTTATAAATGAACAAATTCGCTTGATCCGATTAAAAGATAACTCTACAAAGATTATTAAGAATAAATATAAAGCCCTTCAATCCGTCTTTCATATCACACGTAATTTATTTATCATTGGAGGAAAGGGAAAATTATCATCTTATTATCTCTCATCTGCTGAACTGGATTACACATTCCGTCATCCCTCCATTGGTAAGATTCTCTCCATGGCTACAAGCCCCTATCATGATATTTTAGCAATGAGTACTTCAAAAAATAATGTTCTGTTATTTGATTTATACCAAAAGAAAATTGTAAAGTCTATTCAACTGGAAACACCAGCCCTCTGTCTCAGCTTTAATCATTCTGGAAAGCAATTAATTATAGGAAATAGTGACGTAATCCTTTATGACATGAAAAGAAATTATATGAAAAGCCTTTATTCCTATATAGGAGGTTCCTATACCATCGCAACCAGCCCTACACGTAATTGGGTAGCTATTGGTGGATTTCGAAATATGATCCACATCGTTGATTCAGACTCAGGACAGGTAAGGGACATGCCCAAACGTTCATTTGGTAAAGCTCCAGTAGCATTTAGTTCAGATGGTAGATATATTGCATTCGCAGGTTATAAATCAGTTGGGATCTGGGATACTTTCCGCAATAGGAAGTTTGAGTTTGGTGGATACAAAGAATTTATAGAATCACTCTGGTTCTCTCCTGATGGACACTATATTTATAGTCTTGGAAAAGAAGATGGGCTTATTTATATAACGAAAATCAGATAAATCTTTATGAATCAATCTTCCATTCTTTCATATACTCTTGAATCACTGCAAAATTCTTTATTAGAACAAGGATTTGAGTCGTTTCGTGCTAAACAGATCTTTCATTTCCTCTACCAAAAGAACGTTAAATCATTCTCCGAAATGAATAATCTTCCTAAAAAACTCATTGAATACCTCGTCAGTCAATTTCATATTTTGGGAGTTCAGGAAGAGAATCATATTATCAGTGAGCGAAAGGATACTCATAAATATCTGTTTACCCTTATGGATAACATGAAAGTTGAATCAGTAATCATTAATGAGGGATCTAGAAATACTTTATGTTTGTCTTCACAGGTGGGATGCTCTTTGAATTGTGTTTTCTGTGCCACAGGACAAATGGGAATGAAGAGGAACCTCAGCAGTGGAGAAATGATTAGCCAATTTCTTTTTCTGAAAGGAAAACACGGCCAAATCGATAATATCGTATTCATGGGAATGGGCGAACCCCTTTTAAATTATAATAATTTGATAAATACCATCAAGATTCTCAATTCGAAAGAAGGACTGAACTTTGGTATACGCCGGATTACTATATCAACTGCAGGAGTTGCCAAAAATATCCGTCGACTCGCTGATGAGAACTTACATATCCATCTTGCGGTCTCTCTGAATTCTCCTGATCCTATGACAAGAATAAATCTTATGCCCTTTTCAAAGAGGATCCCTTTAAAAGAAGTTCTGGATGCCTGCAAATTCTATCAGGAAAAGACAAAACGTCGGATAACATTCGAATATGTCTTGTTCAAAGGAATTAATAGTTCAAAGAAAGATGCCAAATCCATTATAAAGCTCTTTGATGATCTCCAGTTTAATTTAAATATCATTCCATACAACCCCATCGACGGATGCAAATATGAAACCCCCAGTCATGATGAAGTCGAGGAGTTTACACGATATTTTCAATACTCAAAAATTGAGGTGGTTCAGAGGAAGCGTAAGGGGAGAGACATATCTGCAGCCTGTGGACAACTTGCTACCCATATCGAAGACAAGCATACAATGAGACATTAAAGATCTTATTTATATCCTTATGATTTTAAAATGCGTCGATATCATACCATAAAAATGTAAATCCAATTTTCGAATGAAACGTCCTGCATTCCCAAAATATGTTCAAAATAGAAAGAAAACATATTTCATAAAATTATAACATTAATATCTATAAAATAATTGCTAATATATGAGTCATTAATAGAAGAACAATCGGAACTAAAATATTTGATTCCGATATTGATTCGTTACGAAGGTATTATGCAGTTCTTATTGATATAATCGTACTATTAAATG
Source organism: Spirochaetia bacterium UBA6919 (assembly GCA_002450905.1). Classification (GTDB taxonomy): domain Bacteria; phylum Spirochaetota; class UBA6919; order UBA6919; family UBA6919; genus UBA6919. The sequence goes on along the minus strand of DKAT01000054.1, from coordinate 6,698 downwards.
AATTGATTTATTTTTTCTTACCTTCTGATTCATTCCAATATATATTATTTTCTCTTAGAGAATTACCAAAAAATGATTTATCATGTATATTGGTTCTTGTGTGGAGAAAATCGACATAGGTAAAAAACCCGGTACTTAATTCATGGGAAGTGGTTACAATTTTAAATTGTATGAATCGAAGAGGTCGGAGAACTGGTAGAATTTTACTGCGTTGATGAACAAATCTTGGAACAGGGAATTGGATGTTTCTCCAGCCATGGAAATTGAGATACGATCCTGGAATAATAACATAATTTCCCTTATAATCCTGAATATGGGCTTCTACTTTATAATCATATCCCATGCCCCAGAAATAACATTGAATGATTTGGGTTTCACCGGGAAGGATAATAAAGTTTTTAGAGTTGATACTTGCACCCCCAGTTATTTCAATGAGTTTTTTTATGGGTTGGGTTCCTATAGGATTTTTTGCAAGACGTTTTGTTGAGGGAGCCAGTGCCAGCCAGTTGTCCCCCTGTCTGTCCCAACTTCCTCGTACGGAAATAATAGTTTTTTCACTCTTAAACTTCTCATTTTTATAGATATCGGGTGGGAGAATAAATTTTCTTGAGAAATTGGGCTTATTTTCATTAGATGTGATCCACTTAATCCATTTGCTATTGGGTTCGTATCCACGTAATTCCGGATTCCATGCTCTTGAACGGAATTTAGAGAAGAATAATTCCCATTCTCCCTTGACTTCAAAGCCATCGACGAGAACATAAGTTATTTCCTCTTCTTTCGTTTGGTTGGATGGAAAGATTTTTCCTCCACCCAACAATAAGATAAGTAAAATGGATAAGGGGATCAGTCGTTTCATTATTTATCTGTTTCCTTATTAGATTCTTTGTCAGTTTCTTTTGTATCTTTTTCAAGACCTGTTTCGGATTTTTTATTTCTTTTCCAGATTCTTTGACTATTTTCTAAACCTTCACCAAAGAAGCTTTCAAGATAGGTATCTGTTTTACCATGGAGGTAATCAATATAGATATATGTACCTGAAATTCTTTCGTAGGGGTTGAGTACAAATTTAATTGCTTTGAATTTTAATGGTTTTGGACGAGGGAGGTGACTAGTTAATTGTAATACATATTCAGGGACAACAGCTTGTACACGATACCAACCTTTAAATTTAATGCTCCCTGCATTGAGTGTATGTAATTTTCCTTTGTAATCCTCGACATGGAATTCGAGATTGTAATCATACATACTTCCCCAGACGTAGATAGCAAGATCTTTTGTGTTTCCAGGGAGGAGGATATAGTTTCCGCCGTCGTAATTTCTGTATTCTTCGTCAGCAAGGGAATCATTTGAGATGACTTCATCGGCGTATCTACCTAATTTATTGCCACCATAACGATTTTTGTCTCCAGCTTTAGGATTTTTAATATTATTGTTTGGTAAAATAGATATCCAATTGTATCCTTGGACATCCCATCGTGCTTTGATACCCAGGATAGTAATTTCTTTTTTTATTTTGGGATTTGATTGATTTTTATAAATGAAATCAGGTAATATTTCTTTTGCAGTAAATGGTTTTCCAACCTGAAACCAGTCATACCACTCAGTATCTTTATCACGCTTGTTATCCTTTTTTTCATCAAGCCGATTCCATTTTCTAGCACGGAATTTAGAGAAGTGAACATTCCATTCCCCTGGTCTTTCAAAACCATCGATAGTATAGTAATGGATTTTTGTATCGGTGACGTTGGTAACTGTTCCCTTAGCGCTGAGCATAACGGTGGTCAAAATGAGTATGATCACACCTAATATTTTTTTATTCATGGAATTGTCCCCCTGTGTTTATTTCAACTTGAAAGTTATGAAACCTTGTTTTAAATCGTATGTATTTATTGTCCTAAAGAGTTTTAGCAGTGAATCATTTATATTGGATGAACTCTTAAAAAATCTTTTCGGCATAGTTTCAAATAACTCAATAGTCAATTTTTGAATCGGAAAAAAAAAATAATAATTTGAATTATGTAATAAATAATTTAATATATTAGATGATATGTTAAGAATTTTTCTGAATTATAATTATAGCGTAATGCAAATTGATTTTGATTGATCGTCATGTGTAGGGTGTAGGTAGAAATTCTATGTATATTGTTAGTTATTGAATTATAACAAGGGGTTTTATGAAAAAAGGCTTTCTGAATAAGGAGATATTGGGGTGGAGCTTATTTGACTTTGCTAATTCCAGTTATACTACAGTTATTATAACGGTTGTGTTCAGTCGGTATTTTGTGAAAGTGGTGGTTGATGATTCCAGTGGGAACTATGGGGAGTATTTATGGGGAATGACCCTTTCTATTTCGTATGCATTGGTTGTGCTATTTTCTCCTATTGTTGGAGCCATTGCTGACTATAGTGGAAATAAGAAAAAGTATCTGATATACGCTGCCTTATGGTGTATTGTATTTACAATGCTACTCTATTTCATTGAGAGAGGAGATTTATATATTGCTATGCTATTTATTATCCTTTCTAACTTTGGGTATTCTATGACTGAGAATCTAATTTCATCCTTTCTTCCTGAGATTACAACAAGTGAGAATATAGGGAAGGTTTCTGGATTTGGATGGGGGCTTGGTTATTTCGGTGGAATTCTTTCTCTTATTATATCTATATTGATATTACAATGGATAGAGGAGGGTGAATACGCTGTTCGGGTGACATGCATATTAATAGGTGTGTTCTTTGGATTGTCTGCCCTCCCCAGTTTCCTGTGGTTGAAAGAAAGGGGACTTAGAATGGGTGTTTTGACAGGGATGTCTGGATATACAAAGATCGGATATCAACGTCTGAAAGATACTTTAATCCATTTAAAGGACTTTAAAGAGCTTATCAAGCTGCTTATCGCGTATTTCTTCTACTATGCTGGTTTGATGACAGTGATTTCTTACGCTGCAATCTATGCTGAAAAGGTCTTCCATTTTAAGGATACAGAGCTCATAATTATGATTATTGTTATCAATCTCACTTCTTCGGTGGGTGCATTTCTATTTGGATATGTTCAGGACAAAATAGGGGCTAAGATTAGTCTTATTATATCTGTTCTGCTCTGGGTTGGGACTATATTGGGGATATATTATACAACAACTCAAACGGGATTTTGGATTATGGCGAATATAGCTGGGATAGGAATAGGGAGTACTCAGTCGGCAACTAGAGCTCTGGTTGGATTATTTAGTCCTTCCCATAAGTTAGCTGAGTTCTATGGGTTCTGGGGGTTCTTTGGGAAACTATCTTCTATTCTTGGACTATACTCATTTGGTTTGTTGAGCTATATATTAAACTCTCAGAGACTGGCATTATTATCTACACTAATATTATTTATATTAGGACTTATTTTATTGTTTCTAATCAAGGAATCTGAGGGTATATCCCACGCAAAGGAATATAACATTGAGAACTAAGTTATCCAATATTTCCCACTAAAAAATGGGTCAAGGGGCTTTCCGAATCCATCCAATTTTACAATTATTTATAGGGTAGAGGATGTGACGAAATGGATTCAACCTGAAATACAATCCTCTTATAAAATATAGAATAACAAAATAATACAATGAACTGAATAGATCATTCCAGAACACAGCAAGGAGTTTTAATTATGTCGGCAAATTATACCAAGGATGACAGGGGTTTGGTAGATACTCACCTCTGGCTTAAGAGCATTGGATATAGCTTAAATTATGATGGTTTAAAAAAATTACAGATGCTGAATCTCGATGAGGATTCTGTGGATGACACAACGGCAGTCCATTTAAAGTGGTTGAGAAAACTTGAAATCCTCGGACTAAATAAGACAAAGATCACTGATGCAGGTTTAGAGCATTTAAAGACCATGGAAAGCCTTAATAGCATTTATTTACGGAATACAAGCATCACGGATAAAGGTCTTGCTCATTTAATGGGACTAAAGAATCTTAAGGAATTAGACCTGGCAGGAACTCAGGTTACTGATGCTGGCGTAGAAGAGTTCAGAAAAGCATTACCGGATTGTAAAGTACTGAAATAATAGATCAGAAATTAAACCAGTTCTAATAGAAAATAGATCTCTTTCCATATCCAAACTTGAGATGATCTATACCGAATGTTTTTCCTATGGAACAAAATCTTTCCTAAATTACCCTTCAATATAACTTTCTTTTTCAATAAATATGAGTATATTATATCGTATTATTATTCGATCAGGTTATCATGAAAATCAACGAACTCCCTAAAGTTGCTATCGTAGGACGTCCCAATGTGGGTAAGTCTTCTATCTATAATAGGATCATCGGTAAGAGGGAATCAATTATCGATCCTACTCCTGGAGTGACACGGGATAGACATTATCGTCTTGTAGAAGTGGGTGACCATCACTTTCTCCTTGTGGATACCGGTGGAATTACTTATGACAATGAAGATGTATTTGCTGATAGTATTAAACTTCAAAGTGAGATTGCGATTTCTGAAGCAGATTTGATATTATTTATTGTTGAAATGAGTGGATTCACAGAGGATGATTATTCTATAGCTGAAACATTAAGAAAATCAGGGAAAGATGTCATTCTCGTGGTGAACAAGTGCGATAATCCAGTCCACGAACAAGTTGCTTTACAGGGATACGAACTGGGATTAGGCACCCCATTTCCTCTCTCAGCAATGCATGGGAGCAATTTTTATGAACTCCTCGATACCATTTGTCAGAAGATACCTGCTATGGAATACAGTGAGGAAGAGAGAAATATCATTCGCGTATCCATTGTTGGACGTCCCAATGTAGGGAAATCCTCTTTATTAAATCGTATTCTCAATGAAGAAAGAAGTCTCGTTTCAGACATCCCTGGAACCACTCGTGATCCCATCAAAGGCACTCTGACCTATTCTGGATTTGAACTCCAATTTATGGATACAGCGGGTATGAGACGTAAAAGCCGTGTCCATAATGACGTGGAATATTACAGTGTCAATCGCGCAGTGAAAAGCATCGAAGAGAGTGATTTGATTATCATGTTGATTGACTCAGCGGAAAGTATTACTGAACAGGATAAGAAGATCGTTGGACTTGCCATTGACCGGGGTCGTGCTGTGATCATTGCTGTGAATAAGTGGGATCTCATCGACTCTTCGGTGAAATACACTGAATACGTGGATTATATTCGGTTCAAATTTTCAGTCGCCAATTATATGCCAGTCATGAGCATCTCTGCCTTAACGGGTCTCAGGGTCTCGAAACTCATCCAGAAAATAATCGAAATCTACGAACAATACACCTTTCGGGTGGATACTAATGAATTAAATGACCTCCTACAGAAAGCCCAGGAAAAATATATCCCCTCAACCAAGAAGGGTAGACTGAAAATATACTATGGTACACAGATTAAGAACTCCCCTCCACGATTCCTCCTCTTCATCAACCGTCCTGAATTAATGACAAAGAATTATAAGGACTACATCACCAATCAATTGAGAAACACCTTCCATTTCAACGGTGTACCCATATTCATTTATACCCGCAAGAGTGAGTAACACAACAAAACAAGAATTATATAACCAATAAACTTCACTCCACAAAAATTTAACAAATCTTTATACAAACAATCTTCATCAGCAAACAAAATATTCCAACTCGAGATAAAAATCTATAATTCCACTTTAAACAATCCCCCATAATACCCCCTCATGGGAAAAGTATGGGAAAATCATGGGAAAAATGATAGAGAAACCATAAGTAAATTAAAGCAATAGAACCATAATTTTACTCAGCAAAAATCATTCGAAAGGGTCCCTTCTCCTTGGGGAGAGGGCTTACTTCTAATCTTAAGGGTCAATTTGTTGTATAGAACTTAGTTTCCTTGTTCAAAATCTAAGCTATATTTTGTATAAATGTGCATTCTCAGGAATTTAATTTTTTCATAGCTTTTCCCAAACTAATTATACGCTCACTCCTGGCTCGCCTTGCTGAGTAAGCGGCATTACAAAATGCCTCAGAGATCTCTTTTAATTTCCTATTGGACAAATCAGGATTCTTCACCAGAGCAAAGATAATTCCTTTAAAAAGCTCTCCTAGACTGTTTTTTAAACATGTGTCCAGCATAAATCCCTTTACACTCTTACGATGAACTAAGGATATCTTCATTAAATATCCTTTACAGATCAAATAAGCTAATAGCATCATCAATATATGGTTCACAATTGATTTTGGATGTCGTAAACGGATATTAGCTCCTCCCAAAGTCTGTTTTATCTCTCTAAAACATTCTTCTATCTTCCATCTTGCACGATACAGACTGTGTATATCATTGAAACAAAGGATCTCTCTGTTTGGCAAGCAATAGATATACCAATACCACTTATTCTGAGAGGGAATTTTACGACCTCACATATTTAATGTAAGAACCGTACCGTCTTTCAAACGATAAACACTACCTTTACTGCATCTATACGGCTTTATTTCCAGTTCTATCTCTCCATCATATTTATCCCAGTCGACCTCCTGGAATCTAATACCCTATAATGTATTATCACCTTTGTTTACTTTTAATATCCTAGGGTTTATTCCTTTTTGAATACGGCTTATAAAATACCTTTCCTCTGATTTCCACTTTGAAAACAATTCATAACCAAACCAACCTAGATCTCTTAATTCCACAACTCTTTTATTATTTAAT